>NZ_JBXAQU010000016.1:0-194791 GCF_058807535.1 Bradyrhizobium sp. GW821-FHT12B03 | reverse complement strand
AACTCGACGGTCTATCTGCAGGGCGGCACGGTCGCCGACGTGCTGAATGCGATCGACCTTGCCACCGGCGTGCAGACCGCGACCATCAACGCCAGCGGCGTTGCGGCGCTTGCGACCGCCACCGGCCAGACCAACTCGTCGATCAACGCCTCGGGTCAGCTCAAGCTCTCGACCGGCGTCAACGCCGACCTGGCGGTCACCGGCACCGGCAACGCGCTGAACGCGCTTGGCCTCGCCGGCAACACCGGGACGGCAACCGCCTTCACCGCGGCACGCACCTCGGGCGTTGGCGGTCTCACCGGCAAGACCTTGACCTTCTCCTCCTTCAATGGCGGCACGGCGGTCAACGTCACCTTCGGCGACGGCACCAACGGTACGATCAAGACGCTCGACCAGCTCAACACCAAGCTGCAGGCCAACAACCTGACGGCGACGATCGACGCCAACGGCCTGCTGACGGTCTCGACCACCAACGACTACGCGTCCTCGACCATCGGATCGAGCGCCGCGGGTGGTGCGATCGGCGGCACGCTGACCACGGCGCTGACGTTCTCGACGGCTTCCAGCCCCGTCCAGGACACGGTTGCCCAGACCTCGCGTTCCAACCTGGTGTCTCAGTACAACAACATCCTGAACCAGATCGACTCGACCTCGCAGGACTCCTCGTTCAACGGCGTCAACCTGTTGAACGGCGACCAGCTCAAGCTGGTGTTCGACGAGACCGGCAAGTCGAACCTGAGCATCACGGGTGTGACCTACAACTCCAAGGGTCTCGGTCTTGCCGCGCTGACCGGTGGTGTCGACTTCATCGACAACGCCGCCACCAACAAGGTGCTGACCAATTTGAACTCCGCCTCGAGCACGCTGCGCTCGGAAGCTTCGAGCCTCGGTTCGAACCTGACGATCGTGCAGGTACGTCAGGACTTCAACAAGAACCTGATCAACGTGCTGCAGACCGGTTCGTCCAACCTGACGCTGGCCGACACCAACGTCGAGGCGGCCAACAGCCAGGCGCTGTCGACCCGCCAGTCGATCGCGGTCTCCGCGCTGTCGCTGGCCAACCAGTCGCAGCAGAGCGTGCTGCAGCTGCTCCGCTAACAAGCGGACGACATCGCAAGACGATCATGGCGGCGGGGCTTCGGCCCCGCCGCTTTTTTTCGTTCGTCACGTGAGGTTTCGAGAGGGCAGGCGACACTCTGAAAAGTAACCAGCGGTTATGGTTAATGGAGCGTAAGCGTCGAGAAACGCCAATGATTTCAGCCGGATTGCCGAGCCCGCGTGCGCCTTCCGCGCACTTATGGTGAACCGGCGCTTATGCGGGCGAGGTTCGTTTCACCCTTTGTTAGCCATGTCGCGGCACGCTGGCCCCGTCACTCGATCCGAAGCGATCGAACGAAGACGCGTAAGCCAGAAGGGTAAGAGTCATGTCCGGTATTGTTCTCTCTGCGTCGGTTCGCCAGAACCTGCTCTCTCTCCAGTCCACCGCCGATCTTCTCGCCACCACACAGAACCGTCTGTCGACCGGCAAGAGCGTCAACTCGGCCCTGGACAATCCCACCAACTTCTTCACGGCACAGTCGCTCGACAACCGCGCCAGCGACATCAACAATCTGCTCGACAGCATCGCCAACGGCGTGCAGGTGCTGCAGGCTGCCAACACCGGCCTGACCTCGCTGCAGAAGCTGATCGACAGCGCCAAGTCGATCGCCAACCAGGCGCTGCAGACCACGGTCGGCTACTCCACCAAGTCGAACGTCTCCACCACCATCTCCGGTGCGACGGCGGCCGACCTGCGCGGCACGACGAGCTTCGCCAGTGCGACCGCGAGCAGCAACGTGCTGTACAACGGCACCGCCGGCGGCACCACGGCGGCGACCGGCACCACGACGCTCGGCGCCACCATCGGCTCGTTCACGGGCACGGCGGCAACGGCCGGCAACGGCACCACGGCCCTGACCGGCGCCATCACCCTGATCGCCACCAACGGCACGACCGCAACCGGCCTGGCCGCCAACGCCCAGCCCGCCGACGGCGACACGCTGACCGTCAACGGCAAGACCATCACCTTCCGCAGCGGCTCTGCTCCGGCATCGACCGCGGTTGCGTCTGGTTCGGGCGTCAGCGGCAACCTCGTCACCGACGGCAACGGCAACACCACCGTCTATCTCGGCACCGCGGGCACCCCGACTGCGACGGTCGCCGATCTGTTGACCGCCGTCGATCTCGCCAGCGGCGTGAAAACGGTGTCGATCAGCTCGGGCGCTGCGACGATCGCGACGAGCCTCAACCAGACCGCTTCGAGCGTTGGTGGCGGCGCGGTCACGCTGAAGAGCTCGACGGGCGCGGATCTGAGCGTCACCGGCAAGGCCGACCTGCTCAAGGCCCTCGGCCTGACCACGTCGACGGGTGCCGGCAACGCCAACGTGTCCGTCAACCGGACCACGAGCGCGACCTCGCTGGGTGCAACGATCGCGGACGGTTCGTCCCTGAACGTCGACGGTCACGTCATCACCTTCAAGAACGCGCCGACCCCCGGCACGACCGGTGCGCCGAGCGTTCCGAGCGGGTATGGTGCGAGCGGTAACGTCGTCACCGACGGCAACGGCAACTCGACGGTCTATCTGGAGAACGGCACGGTCGCCGACGTGCTGAATGCGATCGACCTTGCCACCGGCGTGCAGACCGCGACGATCGGCGCCAGCGGCACCGCGACGCTTGCGACCGCCACCGGCCAATCGAACTCGACGATCAACACGTCCGGCCAGCTCAAGATCTCGACCGGCGTCAACGCCGACCTGGCGATCACCGGCACCGGCAATGTGCTGAACGTGCTCGGCCTTGCCGGCAACACCGGCAACGCCACCGCGTTCACCGCGGCGCGCACCTCCGGCATCGGCGGCATCGCCGGCAAGACCTTGACCTTCTCCTCCTTCAACGGCGGCACGGCGGTCAACGTCACCTTCGGCGACGGCACCAACGGCACGGTCAAGACGCTCGATCAGCTCAATAACAAGCTGCAGGCCAACAACCTGTCCGCAACGATCGACGCCAACGGCCTGCTGACCATCACCGCATCCAACGACTATGCGTCCTCGACGCTCGGTTCGACGGCGGCGGGCGGTGCGATCGGTGGCACGCTCACTTCGGCGCTGACGTTCTCGACGGCTTCCAACCCCGTCCAGGATGGTGTTGCCCAGACGGCGCGTGCCAACCTGGTGTCTCAGTACAACAACATCCTGAACCAGATCGACACGACCTCGCAGGACTCCTCGTTCAACGGTGTCAACCTCTTGAACGGCGACCAGCTCAAGCTGGTGTTCGACGAGACCGGCAAGTCGAGCCTGAACATCACCGGCGTGACCTACAACTCCAAGGGTCTCGGTCTCGCTGCTCTGACCGTCGGCGTCGACTTCATCGACAACGCCGCCGCCAACAGGGTGCTGACCAATTTGAACGCCGCCTCGAGCACGCTGCGCTCGGAAGCCTCGAGCCTCGGCTCGAACCTCTCGGTGGTGCAGATCCGTCAGGACTTCAACAAGAACCTGATCAACGTGCTGCAGACCGGCTCGGCCAACCTGACCTTGGCCGACACCAACGTCGAGGCGGCCAACAGCCAGGCGCTGTCGACCCGCCAGTCGATCGCGGTCTCCGCGCTGTCGCTGGCCAACACCTCGCAGCAGAGCGTGCTTCAGCTGCTCCGCTAACAAGCGGCTGAAATCACTGAATAAAATCGAGCGGCGGGGCTCCGTGCCCCGCCGCTCTTTTTTGCGTCCGGAGGCGGGCAGGGGCGTATACCGGCCATTAACCCTATCGCTTAAACCGGCGTTAACCATACTTTAAAGGACACCTCCTAAAACTGGACAAAAGCCCGCTTTCGAGATCGCGCGGCCGATTCGTATCCGGTTCAAGAGGAAGACTCGCCAATGTCCAACATCGTTCTCTCGGCGTCCGTTCGCCAGAACCTGTTGTCGCTGCAGTCGACGGCCGACTTGCTGGCCACGACGCAGGAGCGGCTGTCGACCGGCAAGAAGGTCAACACGGCACTCGACAATCCCACCAACTTCTTCACCGCGCAGGGGCTGGACAACCGGGCGAGCGACATCAGCAACCTGCTGGATGGTATCAACAACGGCGTGCAGGTGCTGCAGGCTGCCAATACCGGCATCACCTCGCTGCAGAAGCTGATCGACAGTGCCAAGTCGATCGCCAACCAGGCGCTCCAGACCACGGTCGGTTACTCCACCAAGTCGAACGTCTCCACCACGATTCCGGGTGCGACGCCCGCCGACCTGCGCGGCACGACCTCCTATGCGAGCGCGACCGCCAACAGCAACGTGCTTTATACCGGCGCCGCCGGCGGCGTGACCCCGGTCACGGGCACCGCCGCACTCGGTGCGTCGCTGGGCTCGAGCGCCGGCACCTTTACCGGCACGGCAGCCCTCGCCGCCGACGGCACGACCGCGCTGTCCGGCACCGCCACGCTGCTCGGCACCACGGCATCCACCACCTTCGGCGCGCCTCCCGCGGACGGCGACACCATCACGGTGAACGGCAAGACCATCACCTTCCGCACCGGTATCCCGCCGACGACGCAGCCGACCGGCTGGGGTCTCGACGGCAGTGGACACATCGCCACCGACGGCAATGGCAACTCGATCGTCTATGAGGGAACCGCGGCTGCACCCAGGGCGACGATCAGCGACGTCCTCAGCGCGATCGATCTCGCCAGCGGCGTCAAGACTGCGACCATCAGCGCGAGTGCGGCGACCATCGCGGTCAGCGGTTCGGCTGGTCCCATCGGCACGCTTCAGGTGGCATCGTCCATCTCGGGCGGCGGCCAGATCACGCTGAAGAGTTCGACCGGCGCTGATCTGAGCGTGACGGGCAAGGCCGACTTCCTCAATAAGCTCGGTCTGACCGCGGCGACCGGTGCGGGCAATGCGAACGTGACCGCGAACCGGTCGACCACCGCCGGCTCGCTCGGCACCCTGGTCCAAGACGGCTCGACGCTGAACATCGACGGCCACACCATCACCTTCAAGAACGCCCAGACGCCGCAATCGGCGGCGAGCGTGGCGACCGGCTATGGCGTCAACGGCAACGTCGTCACCGACGGCAACGGCAACTCGACCGTCTATATCCAGAGCGCGACGCTCACCGACCTGCTCAACTCGATCGACCTTGCCACCGGCGTCAAGACCGCAAGCATCTTCAACGGCGCCGCGTCGCTGACGACCACTGCGGGCCAGATCCCGTCGTCGGTCAACAGCAGCGGCCAGCTTGCGCTCTCCACCGGCGTCAACGCCGATCTCTCGATCACCGGCACCGGCAACGCGCTCAGCGCGTTCGGCCTCAGCGGCAACACCGGAACGGCGACAGCCTTCACCGCAGCGCGCACCTCCGGTGTCGGCGGTGTCAGCGGCAAGACGCTGACCTTCACCTCCTTCAACGGCGGCACGCCGGTGAACGTCACCTTCGGCGACGGCACCAACGGCACCGTCAAGACGCTCGACCAGCTCAACGCTCAACTTCAGGCGAACCACCTGACGGCGACGATCGACGCCAACGGCGTGCTCACGGTGACCACTGTCAACGAATACGCCTCCTCGACGCTCGGTTCGACGACCGCGGGCGGTACGGTCGGCGGCACGATCACCGGTGTTCTGGCCTTCACCACCGCGCAGCCGCCGGTCCAGGATCCCGTCGCGCAGACGGCGCGCTCGAATCTGGTCAACCAGTTCAACAACATTCTGGCGCAGATCGACACGACGTCGCAGGACTCCTCCTTCAACGGCGTCAACCTGCTCAACGGCGACACGCTGAAGCTCGTCTTCAACGAGACCGGCAGCTCCACGCTCGGCATCAACGGCGTGGTGTTCAACGCGGCAGGCCTCGGCCTCAGCAACCTCGTCAACGGTGTCGACTTCATCGACAACGGCGCCACCAACAGGGTGCTGGCCAGCCTGAACGCGGCGTCGAGCACGCTGCGCTCCGAAGGATCCTCGCTCGGCTCGAACCTGTCGATCGTGCAGGTTCGTCAGGATTTCTCCAAGAACCTGATCAACGTGCTGCAAACCGGCTCGTCGAACCTGACGCTGGCCGACACCAACGAGGAAGCGGCCAACAGCCAGGCGCTGTCGACCCGCCAGTCGATCGCGGTCTCCGCGCTGTCGCTCGCCAACCAGTCGCAGCAGAGCGTGCTGCAGCTGCTCCGCTAATTTCGCAGCGCAAGATCGCTACGCGCGATATCGCGGCGGGGCTAACGCTCCGCCGTTCTTTTTTTACGGAGATCGCTAAGGCAGGATTAGCCGAGATTGATGCCCGTCACGCGAAGCAAGTTTACAGCGTGCGTGCGTGCATCTAGCGTTGCACTGACGAAGAACTCCGTGACCCGTAATAATCCGGAGTGCTTCCAAGCGCACACGTAAGCAAATCTTAAGCGGTGCTGCCTAGGGTTGGGAAAGAAATCCTTAAGCGCGTTCAACGGGCTAGGTAACCTCCAAGGGTGTGATTGATGTCGAATTCCGCTGCCTCGGCTTACGCGCGTGTTGCAACGACCACTGCATCTCCTCGCGACATCGAGGCGCAGACGCTGCTCAAGGCCGCCAACAAGCTCCAGGATGCGGTGAACAACGCTGATCCACTCAGCGAGCAGACCATGCAGGCGCTGATGTTCAATCGCAAGCTCTGGACGATCTTCCTGAGCGAGGCGATGCGCGACAACAATCCGCAGCCGATCGACGTCCGCCAGAAGATCGCCAACATCAGCGTGTTCGTGCTGAGCCAGACCGCGGCGCTCCAGATGAGCCCGCAGTTCGATCACTTCCGCCCGCTGATCGAGATCAATCGCAATATCGCTGCCGGTCTGTCCGGACGGCCGTGATGCGGGCGTCGTTGCGGGCCTGATGGGTATTCCGTCGACGGCGCGCGCAAATTGACGATCAGAGCGGCGATACCTCGCAATACCAGCAGGTACTGATCAGGGACGGCTCGTTCGGCTTCGGGAATACCAAGTTCTCGCTGACTGACGTCGGCAAGGCCCAGATCAAAAACGTCGTCGCCGGTCCATCGACCGGCTCGACTTATCTCGACAACGCAGCGGCCACGCGCGAAACCTGATTGTCAGGCGCTGAGGTCCGTATTGGGCGGACGCGAGGGCTGGGACTTCAGATCCTCTGCATGGAAATAAGCTCGCCGGCGCAGCATCGCTTCGTCGGGGAACTGATTGACCACGGCGTCGGTCCTGTCATTGACGACCTGGAAGACGAAGGATGCGGCTGCCTGGTCGAACACGACCTGCCGCGAGATATTCTCGTTGTTCGGCAAATCACTGCGCACAGGCGCGCTCGTATCGCTCGCGGCGACCGTCTGGCTCACCGGCAAATCGGTTTGCACAGCCTCGTTCGCCGCCGCGTTCGACGTCGTTATGATCTGCGCAGGGGCCGGTATCCCCACCGGCCTGATGCTGAAATCTGTACTCATGGCAGCCTCCTGGTTGCCTAGTCCGAGTCAAATCCCAACCCCTCTCAATACGCAACCATGGAACACCAGGTTTGAAGACCCGGTAAGGAAACGTGCCTAACCGCGCGGCGATATCGCCGCGCGGTTTTTCGTAAAATTGTCGCTTGTTTCTGCGCGCGCTCAGAGCGAACGGCTGACCGTGAGCGGCGTGATGTGGCGCGGGCCCGGAGTGGCGCGGCGTCCCGCGGCCGTATAGGTATTCGGCACGTTGCGCTTCTGGATCTCGGCATTGACGCCGCGCACAACGCTCTCGGAGACCGCGTGTGCGGTCGCGAGCACGGTGAGATTGACCTGGAGCATCGCGCGGAACGCATCGTGGTGCCGATGCAGCGTCGAGAGCAGCTCGGGCGCCGATTTCGCGAGCTGGGCCTGGTTGGCCTTCAACTGGCTGACGGCGCCGACATAGTTTCGCGACAGTTCCTGCTTCCTGCTTTCGAGGGTCATCGCCTCACGGACCTTGCCGGCGCGCACGAGCTCGGTCTCGCGCTCGATCAGGTCGAGCAGGGCGTTCATCGCGTCCATCAGATCTTCGGCGAGCTTGCGCGCCTCGGCGCTGCCGGGCGCGGTGTTCGGGCGCTGCGCTTGCATCGGCTGACGTGAGGCGTTGAACTGGTTCATGTCGGTTGACCTTATGCCGTGCGGACGGTTTTCGCCTGCTGCATGATGAGGGTGCGGTAGACCTCGGTGGCGACGCCGACGCCGCCGGCCTTGGCGAAGTTCTTGGAATATTGCTCGGTCAGCATCGAGCGCCACACGCCGGTGCCCGGCGTATCGCCGAACGGACCTTCGCCCTTCAGGCCCGAGGTCATCTGCGAGAACATGCTGTTGAGGAACATTGCCTCGAAATCGGTGGCGGTCTTCTGCGCCCTGGCCTGCTGCTGCGGCGAGACCTTTTGCAGCGCGGCAGCGAGCTCGAAGTCGGGCCGGCCGTTGCGGCTCTCGACCGAGAAGGCCGAGGAGGTTGCGGCGCGCGGGGTGTTGATCATGCTCGTCTGCATCACATCACCTCGATGTCGGCTTCGATCGCGCCGGCGGCCTTGATGGCCTGGAGGATGCTGATCATGTCGCGCGGGCCGATGCCGAGGCCGTTGAGGCCGTCGACGAGCTGCTGGAGCGAGACGCCATCCTTGACGAGGGCGAGCTTCTTGCCGTCCTCGGTGACGCTGACGCTGCTGCGCGGCGCGACCACGGTTCGCCCGCGGGACAGCGGATTGGGCTGGCTCACCTGAGGGCTTTCGGAGATCGTGACGGTGAGGTTGCCTTGCGCCACCGCGACGGTGGCGACGCGAACGTCGCGGCCCATCACGATGATGCCGCTGCGCTCGTCGATGACGATCTTGGCGGCGAGATCGGGATCGACCTGGAGCTGCTCGATCTCGGTGAGGAAGGCGACGACGTTGCCCTTGAACTCGGGCGGGATCGACAGCTGCACCGTCGACGGATCGATCGGCTCGGCGGTCTTGACGCCGAGATAGTCGTTGACGGCCGCCGCGATGCGCTTGGCGGTGGTGAAGTCGGCGTTACGCAGCGCGAGCCGCACGTTCGGCAGCCGGTTGAGCGCGAACTCGATCTCGCGCTCGATGATGGCGCCGTTGGCGATGCGCCCCACGGTCGGAACGCCGCGCACGATCTTCGCCGCCTCGCCCTCGGCCTGGAAGCCGGAGATCGCGAGCGAGCCCTGCGCCACCGCATAGACGTTGCCGTCGGCGCCGAGCAGGGGCGTGACGAGCAGGGTGCCGCCCTGGAGGTTCTTGGCGTCGCCGAGCGCGGAGACGGTGACGTCCATGCGCGTGCCCTGGGTGGCGAAGGCCGGCAGATTGCCTGTCACCATCACGGCGGCGACGTTGCCGGTGCGGATGGTGGCGCCGCGGATGTTGACGCCCATGCGCTCGAGCATCGCCTGCAGCGACTGCTTGGTGAAGGGGATGTTGTTGAGGGTGTCGCCGGTGCCGTTGAGGCCGACCACGAGGCCGTAGCCGATCAGCTGGTTCTGCCGCACGCCTTCGATATTGGCGAGGTCCTTGATGCGCGAGGTCGCGCATACGGACGTGACCGACAGCGCCAGCGCTGACAGCGCGGCGCAGGCCACTCCAACAATCCTCACCCAACGAACGCCTGGCATCCTCTGCTCCCCGAGGCTCCTCAAATCGATGGACCATCCTCGACACTCCCATGACGAGCTGGTCCGACGCTTTCCTTGCGAGGGCTGTGCCAACGCGGGGCAGCAGGGTTAGATCGCTGAATAGGTTGAATAAATCTGTTTCGACCGATGTCAGCGGACGTTGTCCCTGAGGAGCGAAACTGCCGCCTGTCGGCAGATTTTGCCGGGCTGTTTACGCGTCGTTAACCATAAAACAGCGAAGGTGAGGCATCGATCACCCGGATTGCTTCCGATGCGCATCTACGGACCGAACGGCACCACGCTTGGAACGCCGGCCAGCCAGGCCAAGCGGACGAGCTCCGGCACCTTCGTCTTGCCTGACACCTCGTCGGCACAGGAGACGCGGAGCGCCGCAGCGCCGAAGGCGGCCACCAATATCGATGGGCTGCTCGCGCTGCAAGGCATCGAGGAGGATCCGGTCGAGCGGCGCAAGCGCTCGGTCGCCCGCGGCAAGACCGCGCTCGACGTGCTCGACGATCTCAAGATGGGGCTGTTGTCGGGCAATCTCGACGCGTCCACCGTGATGCGGCTGCGCGATGCTGCGGCGAACCTGAAATCGTCTTCGGGCGATCCCGGTCTCGATTCCGTGCTGTCCGAGATCGAGCTGCGCGTCGAGGTCGAACTCGCCAAGGCCGGGCAGGCGTAGTCAGGCATATCAAGCTGTCATCGCCCGCCTTGTGCGCACTTGCGCACTGGGGCGGGCGATCCAGTATTCCAGAGACAGCAGCAATTGAGCCGAGAAGCCGCGGCGTACTGGATGCCCCGGTCAAGCCGGGGCATGACAGCGGAATTTGGTGTGAGCGCGCCGCGTACGTTTGAGAGAGGGCCCTACGCCGCTTCCTCCTGCTTCTGCGCGTCGTAGCGGCGCTGGGCGGCGAGCACGTCTTTCAGATTCTGCTCGGCCCAATCGCGCAAGGGATCGACGGCGGCGGCGAGTGTCAGCCCGAGCTGTGTGATGGAGTATTCCACCGTGACAGGCACGGTTGCGATGGCGCGGCGTTTGATCAGGCCGTCGCGTTCGAGTGATTTGAGAACCTGGCTCAGCATCTTCTGCGAAATGCCTTCAATCGTGCGGCGCAACTGATTGAAGCGCATCGGCTCCTCGCGCAGCAGCAACAGGATCAGCACCGCCCATTTGTCGCCGACGCGGTCGAGGATCTGGCGGGTGGGGCAGTTCGCTGCATAGACGTCTGGCTTCATCGTCGGGTCCTCACCATCCGTTCGGTTCGCTTGTCGGCGCGCCACCGGTGACGCGCGTGGGTTACTCCTGCGTAATCAGGTAAGCACAAAGTGCTCTCTTAACACTAGCACCCTTTGCGATATCTAGTACCTGTTAGTTACCACAGAAGCAAAGGAGCCTTCCATGAAAATCGCAGTCGCCGGCGCCTCGGGGCGGGCCGGGTCGGAGATCACCAAGGAACTGTCCCGCCGCGGCCATAGCGTCACGGCCATCGCCCGGAACCCCGAGAAGATCGCGGCCCTGCCGAACGTCACGCCCACCAAGGGCGACGTGCTCGACCAGGCGGGCCTCGCCAAGCTGTGGGCCGGGCACGACGTCGCCGTGAGTTCCGTGCACTTCCTGGCCAGCGACGCGCACAAGCTGATCGGCGCGGCCAAGGATGCCAAGGTTGGCCGTTACCTCGTCGTCGGCGGAGCCGGCAGCCTGGAGGTCGCTCCCGGCGTCAAGTTGGTCACAACCCCCGGTTTTCCGGCCCAATACAAGGCCGAGGCGGAGGCGGGTTCTGCCTTTCTCGACCTGCTGCGGCAGGAAAAGGACCTGAACTGGACCTTCATCTCGCCATCGGCGCTGTTCGTCGAGGGTGAGCGCACGGGCAAGTTCCGGCTCGGGACCGATCAGCTTCTCGCAGATGCGAGCGGGAAAAGCTGGATCAGCTTTGCCGATTACGCCGTTGCACTGGCCGACGAGATCGAGCGGCCGGCCCATCTGAAGCAGCGTTTCACGGTCGGCTACTAGGCCTTCGGCGCTCCCGAGCCCTCCAGGATAAACCTTCCTGTGCAAGGGCTTGGGGGCGCCACCCGGGCGATCAGGGAAATATTGTCTGTCACAGGGCGTCGCTATATAAGCCCGGCTTAACGGACCCTGTTTCCGTTGCGAGTCGTTGCTTAGACAGATAGGCCGCCCTTGGAAAAGTTGAAAAACTACCGACCGACCGAAAAAGAGCCTTTCATGAACGACCGGCAGAAGGAGTACTTCCGTATGAAGCTCCTCGCCTGGAAGGATGAGATCCTCAAAGAGTCCAAGCTCACCCTGCAAGCCCTGCAGGAGGAGAACGTGAACCACCCCGATCTCGCCGATCGGGCATCGTCCGAAACCGACCGCGCCATCGAACTCCGCGCCCGCGACCGCCAGCGCAAGTTGATCGCCAAGATCGACGCCGCGCTCCAGCGTATCGAGGACAACACCTACGGCTATTGCGAGGACACCGGCGAGCCGATCTCGTTGAAGCGGCTCGAGGCCCGGCCCATCGCGACGCTCTCGGTGGAAGCGCAGGAGCGCCACGAGAAACGCGAGAAGGTCTACCGCGACGAATAGAGACAGAGCCGCAGCGATGCGGCTCTTTGTTTTTGGACGCAAGGCGCCATTTCGCGCCGCGATCAGCATTTTGCCCGGCGCTTGCCGCCGCGCGCTTCAGCGCGCGAGCGGAATCGCGAAAAGTGAATCGTGATCAATGGGCTAGACTCGGTTCTTCCGAGCTCACGTGAGTTCGGATGAGAAGCAGCCTTCACTTCAGGTGCGGGAGGTTTTGCGAGTCGCATCAACGACATCGACTGGAATGCTGAGACACCGATCCAGCTGCATCAAGCAGCGCTGCAATCAGGCCTGCTGCGACGCCACGAGGCGCGCATCCCCATAAAGCCTCGACCAGCTCAATATTTCCTTAAACGCCGGCAACAGGCCGTAGGCCGCATCCGTCAGCTCGTACTCCACCCGCAACGGCTTCTCCACCAGGACGGTCCGTGACACCAGTCCGTCCTGCTCGAGCTCGCGCAATTGCATGGTCAGCATGTGCTGGGTGATGCCGCCGATCGAGCGCCGCAGCGCGCCGAAGCGAACCGCACCGTTCATCAGAGCGAACAGGATCTCCAGCTTCCACTTGCCGCCGAGGGCATGGATGGCCCGCTTGAAGTCGGCGAGCAGGGCCGGGTCGGGGCTGCAATCGCAGTCGTCGTCGCAAACGCTTGTCAGGTTTTCCATACCGGTCTCGAAATCCATTCTACTTGCTCCCCGGGAGATAGTGACCAGATGCGCCCCTGAGCAGGGCTTGGCGGACCAATTCGCCGGCCCGTGCAACGAGGGAATTTGGCAATGAGCACTGTTCTGGTCACCGGCGGGTCGGGCTTCGTCGGCATCCACGTCATCCTGCAACTTCTGGCCGCCGGCCATACGGTGCGGACGACGGTGCGCCGGCCGGAGCGACAGGCCGACGTGCTGGCCATGCTGCACGAGGGCGGGGCGGCTTCGCCGGAGGACCTGGCCTTCTTCATCGCCGACCTCGTCCGGGACGAGGGGTGGCGTGAGGCCGTCGCGGGCTGCGACTACGTTCTCCACGTCGCCTCGCCGCTCTCGACCACTGTTCCCAAGGACGAGAACGAGATGATCATCCCGGCCCGCGACGGTACGCTCCGGGTGCTCCGCGCCGCGCGCGAGGCCGGCGTCAGGCGCGTCGTCATCACCTCGTCGCTGGGGGCGATCGGCTACGGCCATCCGCCCCGGGCAAAACCGTTCGACGAGACCGACTGGACCAATCTCGGCGGCACCGACGTGCAGCCCTATATCAAGTCCAAGACGCTGGCCGAGCGGGCGGCCTGGGATTTCGTCGCAGGCGAGGGCGGCGCGATGGAGCTGTCGGTGGTCAATCCCGCCGGCATTTTCGGTCCCGTGCTGGGGCCGGACTTCTCCGGCTCGATCGAGATCGTCAAATCGCTGCTCGACGGCGCCATGCCGGCGGTGCCGCGGGTCTATTTCGGCGTGGTCGACGTGCGCGACGTCGCCGATCTGCATCTGCGGGCGATGACTGCGCCGGAGGCCAAGGGCGAGCGCTTCATCGCCGTCTCGGGCGAAGCGCTGTCGATCCTGGACATCGGCAGGGTGCTGCGGCGGGAACTCGGGCCAAGGGCGCGCCGGGTTCCTCGATTGCAGGCCCCGGACTGGCTGGTGCGGCTCGCCGCCAACCGGATTCCGCTGCTGCGCGCGGTGGTGCCGATGCTCGGAAGGGTGCGGCATTCCACCAGCGCCAAGGCGCGATCGATGCTGGGCTGGCAGCCGCGTTCCAATGATGAGGCGATCCTCGCGACGGCCGAGAGCCTGATCCGGCTCGGCCTGGTCAAGGCGTGAGGTCACTCGCCGCCCGCGCTTGTCAGGCAGCTTGTCAGGTTTGGGCGGGGATGCTCCACTGCCGCGTATGATCGCGTAGCGTGGGAGGCGGCGCCGATGGACAACATTCTCGAAGCCGCAAAGGCGATCGCGCTGGCGCGCCGCAACCATGCGCCGCTTGCCGCGCTCGAGGTTCCACCGGCCGACGAGGCCGAGGGCTACCAGGTCCAGCGCGCGCTGCACGACCTCCTGCTGCCGCATGTCGGCCCACTCGTCGGCTACAAGATCGGCTGCACCAGCCAGGTGATGCAGGAGTACATCGGCATCCCGCATCCCTGCGGCGGCGGCGTGTTCCAGAAGGGCGTGCACGACAGCGGGGTGAAGCTCGCCGCTTCCAAATATGTCCGGGTCGGCGTCGAATGCGAGATCGCGGTGCGGCTGAAGCGTGACCTTGCCGCCGGCGAGGCGCCGTTCACGGCCGAATGGGTCGGCGAGGCCGTCGAGGCCTATCATCCCGCGATCGAGATCGTCGACGACCGCTACGTGAAGTGGGAGACGATGGGCGCACCGACGCTGATCGCCGACGACTTCTTCGCCGCCGGCTGCGTGCTGGGCCCGTCCGTGCCGCGCTCGTCGGTGCCGGATCTGAAATCGGTCAAGGGCCGCGCCATCGTCAACGGCGAGGAGGTCAGCCATGGCACCGGCGCCGACGTGCTCGGCCATCCCCACAACGCACTCGCCTGGCTCGCCAACCATCTCGCCGCCGAGGGCAAGGGGCTGCATGCGGGACAGCTCGTGTTGACGGGGAGCCTGGTGAAGACGCTGTGGCTGAATGCCGGCGACAAGGTGCGGATGGAGCTGGACGGGCTGGGCGTGGTGGAGGCGGAGTTCAAGTGAGCTCTCTCCGCTGTCATTGCGAGCGTAGCGAAGCAATCCAGAATCTTTCCGCGGCGGCAGTCTGGATTGCTTCGCTACGCTCGCAATGACGGAGTGTGAGGAGCTACCTCGTTCTTTCAAATCACATCGCAATCGCAGACACACCCTCACATCCTCGCGGCATCTTCTGCCCGAGTTTTGCAATCATCCGCCCCTCCTGAAGATCAAGAAGGCGCAGGGAAGGCCGGGCGCCGGCTGGCACCCGCAGTCCCGCGTGTGCTGGAGAACGCGCACGGGGTGGACAACAGGTGAACCGGTCGCCCGGCCTTCCCTGCGCGATGGTTTTCACGGTGTCCTTCGTGCTCTCCCCGGGGAGCGATGCACTATTGCCCCCGTCGCCTTGCGGATGGCTGATGTGCGTGTCCGGTTGGATCGCCGCATCACCGCAAGACTTGACGCACAGACCCCGGACGTCAGGACCACACGACTTCTCCGTCCGCGCACATCCTCGCTGGGCTCTCCACGGCTGGCGTGCGCTCACCGTCGAGATCATGCGAAGACGCTGTCAGCGCCGTGTCGTACCGCGCGAGCGTGCTGCTCACGGTTTCCCGCCCTGCAGCCAACCTCGCGCGCCGACGCCGTCGCGGCCACCGCATTCCATCCCGCGTTCCGTGACGATCGCGATACGCCCTCTTGTGGAATGGAACGAAACGGGAACATAATGAGGTGATCGGATCGTGTCAACAGGAATTTCTAAAATCCGAAAATTCTGAAACTGAAAATTGCCGGCGCGGATTGAATTTTGATAGCAAAACTACTATAACTCATGGAGTGGGAAATGCCCGGTCGCAAGCCGACAATCTGGATTGGCTCGTCGCTGGAGGATCTGCGGGCATTCCCGGACGAGGTTCGCCGCGTCATGGGATTTGCGATCGACGATGCGCAGAACGGTTTGGAGCATCCGCGCGTCAAGGCGTTGAAAGGATTTGGCGGGCGGAGCGTACTCGAAGTGGTTGACGACTTCGACGGCGATACCTTCAGGGCGGTCTACACGGTTCGCTTTGCAGGCATGGTCTATGTCCTGCATGCTTTTCAGAAGAAGTCGAAGAGAGGGATCGAGACGCCCAGGCATCACGTCGATCTCATCAAGAGGCGTTTGAATCTCGCGGAGGCTCACTACCATGAGAATTACGGCAAGAGGATCGCAGATGAGCGATGACAAGAGCATCACGGTCGGCAGCGATAATGTGTTTGCCGATCTCGGCTTTGCCAATCCCGAGGAAGAACTGCTCAAGGCCAAGCTCGTTCGCGAAATTCGAGATATTCTCAAGCGTCGGAAACTCACTCAGGCAAAGGCCGCAACTCTGCTGGGTTTGAAGCAGCCGGACGTTTCCAGCCTCGTCACCGGGCGTGTCGGCAAGTTCTCGATCGAACGTATGGTGCGTTGTCTGGATCGGCTGGATTACAAGGTCGATTTGATCGTTCGTCAGAAGCCGCGGCGCGCGTCGTCGCGGGAAGCAGTTGCCTGAACGACCGAGAGTCTTTCCGCGGGCGCATTTCTGGACTGCTTCGCTGCGCTCGCAATGTCGGAGTTCGGTGCGGCCGCGTCGTTACGATTGCGCGGACCTGAGCCGCAGCTCGCGGCCCGTGCTCGCACCACCGCAAAATACATGCGGCCTCCGGCAGGGGAGCTACCGGAGGCCGCGTAGTACATCGTCGCTCGCGCCTAGGTTCGCGAACACGATGTGGGAGCTCTTGAAGAAGCTTAGAAGGGCAGCAGGACGTCCATGACTTGCTGGCCGTAGCGCGGCTGCTGCACGTCCATGATCTGGCCGCGGCCGCCATAGGCGATGCGGGCCTGTGCGATCTTGGTGGAATCGATGGTGTTGTCGCTCTGGATGTCTTCGGGACGGACGATGCCGGCGACCACGAGCTCGCGGATCTCGTAATTGACGCGGATCTCCTGCTTGCCTTCGACCACGAGGTTGCCGTTCGGCAGCACTTGCGTGACCACAGCGGCGACGTTGGTCTGCAAGGCTTCCGTGCGGTTGACCGAGCCCTTGCCGTCGCTGGAAGCGCTGGAGTCGGCGGTCAGTATGCGGCCGGGCAGCACCTTCTGGGCCTGAGCGCCGAGCGTCTTGGCGCCGATGAAGTCGGTGATGCCAGAGTCTTCCGAATTGGTGCGGCTGCGCTGGGTTTCGTTGGAGAGGTTCGCCTTGTCGGTGATGTTCACGGTGACGGTGAGGAGGTCGCCGATCTGGTGGGCGCGCTGGTCCTTGAAGAAGGCGCGGCTGCCGCTGCGCCACAGCGAGTTCGGATTGTAGGAGGCGACTTCCGGCTTCGGCATCGGCATCTGCACCGGCTTGTAGCCGGGCTGCGTCGTCGGATTGTCGATCGCGGACATCTTCGGCTGCTCGCCGATCTGCGACAGACGGTCGATCGAGGAGCAGCCGCTTGCGAGCGCGCAAGTTGCCAGCAGCAGGCCAGAGATCGCGATGCGACGGAAACGGAAAGCCGAACTGAACGTGGACATGAGTTACTCTGACTTGGCTGGAGCTTGCGAGGCGCGAACTTGCGGGATCTGGGCTTGTGCGACTTGAGCTTGAGCGGCTTGCGCCGGCGACGCGGGGGCCTGGACCAGGCTCCGGACGAGGGCATCAGTGTTGACGGGGGCGGGCACCTCGTCGCGCTTGAGCGAAGAGGTCTGCTCGACCGCCGGCGCCATCGGGCTGGACTGGCTCGCGCCCAGGACCGTGATCTGGCCGCGGCCGGTGACTATCCCGGTCAGCGTGCGCTTGGATTGCAGGTTGAGCACGCTGACGGTGTCGCCCTCGGCGCCGCTCTCGATCGCCTTGCCGCGCGTGGTGAGGTAGAGGCCGGGCACCTGGTAGATGATGGTGACGTTCTGGTCGCGCTGCACGAAGTCGGGCTTGACGATGTCGGCGACACGGATCGGCGTGCCCGCCCGCATCGGCCGGCGCAGCTGCATCCCGACGGTGCGGTCGCGCGAGGCGGGCTCGCCGGTGACTTCGGCCTTCGGCCGGCGCTCCAGCGCGACGTCGGAGGATTTCAGGAGGTCGGCGCGGTCGATGTCGCGCGTCAGCACCGCCACTTCCACCGTCTCGATCGCGGTGCCGGTGAAGCGCAGCTTGGTCGGCGCCGGATTGCTGTCGTTGTTGATCTCGAAGGCGATGTCGAAACGGCCGCTGCGCGCATCGTAGCGGGTTGCGACCGGCTGCAGCGCGCCGGTGTTGGAGGCGTCCAGCCGCATGTCGGCGACGCCGCGGTCGAAGGTGACGGTGATGTTGGCGGCATCGCCAAGGCCGAAGCGGCGCTCGAGCGCGGAAGCCACCGCGTTTTCGAGGTCCTTGTTGACGAGCGTGCGGGCGAGGCGGGTGACCTGGACTTCCTTGATGTCGCCGGTCATCACGCCGATCACCTGCTTTGCGCGCAACACCGACAGGACTTGCGCGACCGGCAGAGCGCCGGTGGTGCCGAGATCGGGCGAGCGGTAGACCGGGATCAGCGCGGCCGAGCCGGCATTGTCGATGAGATCGCCGACCCGCACCACGTCCGAGGTCACGGTGACGCTGGCGCGCAGCGTCGGCGCCGCGATGAAATCGTCGGCGGCCTGCGCCGGCAGCGCCAGCAGCAGCAGAGCGGAGATCGTGGCGAGGGTGGTGCGGATCATCGTCATTGCCTCAGCGGAACAGCGCCGTGGTCGATTGCATCATCTGGTCGGCGGCGCTGATGACCTTGGCGTTCATCTCGTAGGCGCGCTGCGCGGCGATCAGGTCGCTCATCTCCGAGACGACGTCGACATTGGCCTGCTCCAGGCTGCCCTGCGTGATCTTGCCGTAGCCTTCGGAGTTCGCGGTGCCGTCCTGCGGCGCGCCGGACGACGGGGTCTCGGTGAACTGGTTGCTGCCGACCGGCTGGAGGCCCGCCTTGTTGATGAAGCGCGTCACGCCGATCTGGCCGACGATCGAGGAAGTCGAGGAGCCCGGCAGCGTCACCGAGACTTGGCCCTGCTCGCTCACGGTGATGCCGGACGCGTTGTTCGGGATGGTGATGGTCGGCTGCACCGGATTGCCCTGCGCGGTGACGACGCGACCCTGATTGTCCATCTGGAAGGTGCCGTCGCGGGTGTACTGGTAGGTGCCGTCGGGCATCAGGATCTTGAAGAAGCCTTCGCCCGACATCGCGAGGTCGAGATCGTTGCCGGTCTGCGACAGCGTGCCCTGCGTCATGCTGCGCGGCGTGCCGACGGTCTTGACGCCGCCGCCGATGTCGACGCCGACAGGCAGGATGGTGCCCTGGTCCGAGGCCTGCGCGCCGACGCGGCGGACGTGCTCGTAGATCAGGTCCTGGAACGCCGCGGTCTGCTTCTTGAAGCCGGTGGTGCGCAGGTTCGCGATGTTGTTGGAAATGACCTGGACGTTGAGTTCCTGGGCCGCCATTCCGGTCGCAGCGGTGTGGAGCGCTTGCATGTCAGTGATCCCCTAATCAGGCCGGAACGTCGGCGAGCTTCTCGATCGCCGATTTGTGGAGGTCGCTCTGCTGCTGGAGCAGATTGGCGATGGCGGTGTAGCTGCGCATGACTTCGACCATGCGGCTCATCTCGCCGACCGAGTTCACGTTCGACTTCTCGATGTAGCCCTGGCGCACCACGGACTTGGTGTCGGCCTGCTGGGTCGCGGAGCCGGCGCTGTAGAGGTTGGCGCCGAGCTTGGTCAGCCGGGCCGGATCGTCGAACGAGGCCATGCGGATCTTGCCGCGGATCGAGTCGGTCTTGGCCGTGCCCTCGAGCACCGTGACGGTGCCGTCGGGCGCGATGTTGATGTCGTGGTCGGTCGGCTGGAAGGTGATCGGGCCGCCGGTGCCGAGCACCAGGTTGCCGTCGGAGGTGACGAGCTGGCCGGTGCTGCTGAGCGAGAATTTGCCGTCGCGGGTGTAGCGCTCGGCGCCGTTGGCCTGCACCGCGAAGAAGGCGTTGCCGTCGATCGCCATGTCGAGCGGGTTGTTGGTCGCCTCCATCGGCCCCTGGCCGACGTCGCGGAAGGTGCCGCGGTCCTGCACATAGGAGACCCGGCGGTCGGATCCGATGAAATTGTCCTCACGCGCGTTCGAGTTGAGATACTCCTCGAACAGCGAATGGTCGGACTTGAAGCCGTTGGTGTTGGCATTGGCGACGTTGTTGGCGATGACATCCATCTGCCGCTCCAACGTCATCTGCCGTGACAAGCCGATCAGAAGCGCGTTCTGCATCGGAAGATCTCCCCTGAGTGAGATCTGCCACCTCGCTCTCCCAAGCGCCTTGGCGGACCCCGTGATCGAGGCCGTCAGGTTCTCCCAAACCCTTCGGTCTCGGTCCTTTCTCAGCGAAAGCCGTGCCAACGTAGATAGTTGTTTAATATCAATGTCTTGACGATTTTTCGAGGGCGCGGGAGGGCGGCAGAAAGGTTCTGTTAGCCATGTTTGCCCGGCAGATTTTTCCTAGTGGAGGCCCAATCGAAAGGTTCCGTTAACCATTATTACCGTAGCGTTTGCGTGCAAGAGGAGCGCATTGCGCTGGGGCATTTGTATCGCGTCATTGTCTGCCAGGGGGCTTCGCTCTTTCGACACCTTCAAGAGATGAGCGAGCCGGGCGACCATGGCAGAGAATGAAGCGGAAGGCGGCGCAGCCGCTGAGGGCGCAGAAGCCGCTCCCCCGAAGAACAAGCTCAAGCTCATCATCATGGCCGTCGGCCTGCTCGCCGTCCTCGGCGGCGGTGCTGCGACCTGGTTCTTCTTCTTCCGTCACGGCGACGACGAGCATCATGCCGAGGCCGCGCCCCCGCCGAAGCCGCCGTCCTTCGTCGAGGTGCCCGACATGATGGTCAACCTCGCCGGCGCGCCGGGCGAGCGCGTGCAATATCTGAAGCTGAAGATCGTGCTGGAGCTGAAGGAAGAGAAGCAGATCGAGGCGATCAAGCCGGCGATGCCGCGCGTCACCGACATCTTCCAGACCTATGTGCGCGAG
The DNA here is from genome assembly GCF_058807535.1 of Bradyrhizobium sp. GW821-FHT12B03. Classification (NCBI taxonomy): domain Bacteria; kingdom Pseudomonadati; phylum Pseudomonadota; class Alphaproteobacteria; order Hyphomicrobiales; family Nitrobacteraceae; genus Bradyrhizobium; species Bradyrhizobium sp. GW821-FHT12B03. The sequence continues at coordinate 173,875 of NZ_JBXAQU010000016.1, read as the reverse complement.
CTGCGCTCCTCCGACCTCAACGGCTCCGCCGGCATCTTCCGCCTCAAGGAAGAGCTGACCAAGCGCGTCAACGCGGCGGTCGCGCCGGTCCAGGTCAGCGCGGTGCTGTTCAAGGAAGTCGTCATCCAGTGAGGATGCTGCGGAAGGTAACGGGCTAGCGTCATGGCCGGCAACGAGCAGATGGACCAGGATGCGATTGCCGCCCAATGGGAGGCATCGCTCGATTCCGAGGATCCCGCGGAGGCGGCAAAGGCCGCTGCCGAAAACGAACTATCGGAGACCATGGCCCTGCAATGGGCGGCCATGGTCGAGGACGGCAGCCGCGATCTCGGCGCCGGCAAGAATTCCGGCGAGCGGGTGCTGTCGCAGGAGGAGATCGACAATCTCCTCGGCTTCACCGTCGGCGACGTCACGCTCGACGACCACAGCGGCATTCGCGCGATCATCGATTCGGCGATGGTCTCCTACGAGCGTCTGCCGATGCTCGAAATCGTCTTCGACCGCCTGGTGCGGCTCTTGACGACCTCGTTGCGCAATTTCACCTCCGATAACGTGGAAGTCTCGCTCGACCGCATCACCTCGGTGCGCTTCGGCGACTACATGAACTCGATCCCGCTGCCGGCCGTGCTCTCGGTGTTCAAGGCCGAGGAGTGGGACAATTTCGGCATGGCGACGGTCGATTCCAGCTTGATCTACTCGATGATCGACGTACTGCTCGGCGGCCGCCGCGGCTCGAGCCAGCTCCGCATCGAGGGCCGTCCCTACACGACGATCGAGACCGAGCTGGTCAAGCGGCTGGTCGAGGTGGTGCTGGCCGATGCCGAGCAGGCGTTCCGGCCGCTGTCGCCGGTGACCTTCACGATCGACCGGCTCGAGACCAACCCGCGTTTCGCCGCGATCAGCCGTCCCGCCAATGCCGCCATCCTGGTGCGCCTGCGCATCGACATGGAAGATCGCGGCGGCAACATCGAGCTGTTGCTGCCCTATGCCACCATCGAGCCGATCCGGGGCGTCCTGCTCCAGATGTTCATGGGCGAAAAGTTCGGCCGCGACCCGGTCTGGGAAGGCCATTTCGCCACCGAGATCGGCCAGGCCGAGATCGCCGTCGATGCCGTGCTCTACGAGGCCGATATCCCGCTCAAGCAGCTGATGCGGCTCAAGGTCGGCGACACCCTGCCGCTCGACATGCGCGCGGACGCCAACGTGACCGTGCGCTGCGGCGACGTCACGATCACCGAAGGGCGCATGGGCCGGGTCGGCGACCGCGTCGCGATCCGCGTGACGAAACCCTTGCGCAAGCCAAGTACGACACTTGCGATGTTCGAGAAGGTGGACGAGCAGAACAAGATGATGGAGGCCCCATGAACCACTCCCTTGGAATGGCGATCGAGACGCTGGTGGCTGTCTTGCTGATGCTCACGATCGGCTACTGTATCCTGCTGAACAAGCGGCTGACGCGGCTGAAGGCGGACGAGCATTCGCTGAAGGCCGTCATCGCCGAGCTGATCACCGCGACCGAGATCGCCGAGCGCGCGATCGGCGGGCTGAAGCTCGCCGTGCGCGACGTCAACGAGAACCTCGGCAGCCAGCTTGCGGCGGCGACCCAGATGTCGGACCAGCTCTACAAGCAGCTGGGCGAAGCCGACAACGTGGTGCGGCGCCTGTCCAAGATCGCGATCGCCGCGCGCCCGGTGACCAGTCCGGAAACGGTTGCCGTGCCCGTGGCCAAGCCCTCGTCCGCGAAGGCGGTGGCGGCCGCAGCCGAAGCCTTCTCCGAGCGCCGACGATCCAACGGCCTTGCCGCATGAAGTCAGGGTATGAAATCTTTTCGTAACATCCGCGTCATTCCGGTCGTCCTGATTGCCGTCGCAGGTCTTGCCACGCTCAAGGTCGCGGGCCTCGTGATCAATGGCGGCTATGTGTTCGACTACAAGCCGAACCAGGCCAAGAAATCCTGGGCGCAGGAGAACCTGAACTTTCCGTCGGGACGGGAAGACCCCGACATCACCGGCTCGACCCATGGCGCGCCGAAGGAGGCGCCGAAGCCGGCCGCGCCCGAGACCAAGCCCGAAGGCACCGTGGTCAAGGTCGAGGAGGCCCAGCCGCAGGTCTCGGCCTCGGAGCGCGCGATCCTCGAGCGTCTGCAGTCGCGCCGCCAGGAGATCGAGGCCCGCCAGCGCGAGATCGACATCCGCGAGAGCCTGCTGAAATCGGCCGAGAAGCGCATCGAGAACAAGGTCGAGGAGATGAAGGCGGTGGAATCCCGCATCTCCACCACCCAGGCCGAGCAGAAGGCCGCCGAAGCCCAGCGCATGAAGGGCCTCGTCACCATGTATGAGGGCATGAAGCCGAAGGACGCCGCGCGGGTGTTCGACCGGCTCGAGATGGGCGTGCTGATCGAGATCGCCTCGGCGATCGCGCCGCGAAAGATGTCGGACATCATGGGCGTGATGTCGCCGGAGGCTGCCGAGCGCCTGACGGTCGAAATGGCCCGCCGGGCCAATGGCGGCGGGGATCAGTCCGCCGCAGCCGGGGATCTGCCCAAGATCGACGGCAAGCCGACGCAAAAGCCGAATTGAGGGCTCATACTTAAGAAGCCCTTAATTGGCAAAACCTACAATCGACGGCATGGGCCGGCAGCAGTGCCGGCGTGGGCCGTCGAAACGGAAGACATGCCGCCAATGGCGCAGAAGGCTGCCGATGGATTGTGGTCGCGAGCCCGCGCTTTGGCGCGGGGGCTGTCGCGTCATGTCCGCACGGCGCCGCTGGTGGCGGCCTGTCTGCTGATCGGCTTCGGTGCGCCGGTCCGGGCCGCCGATACGGTCCGGGGCGAGGCGACCTTCTCGGCCGGCGGCGGCTTTGCCCGTCTCGTCATCAAGCTTGGCGAGGACGTTCCCTCCGAGGTGACGACGGCCGGCTCCATCCTGATCATCCGCTTCGACCGGCCGGTCGACGTTCCCGTCGACCGCGTTCCGGAAGGCGCGCCCGACTACGTCAACTCCGCCCGCCGCGATCCCGACGGTGGTGCCATCCGCCTGTCGCTGGCGCGGCGCGTCACGGTCAACACCATGAATGCCGGCGAGCGCACCTTCATCGACCTGTTGCCGGACGGCTGGAAGGGACCGCCGCCCAGTCTGCCCATGGACGTGGTCAAGGAACTCGCCGAGCGCGCGCGTGTCGCTGAACGTGCGCTGCGCGCCCAGCGCGCCGCGGCCGAGACCAAGAAGCGCCCGCAGATCCGTGTGCGCGCCTCGGTGCAGCCGACCTTCGTGCGCTTCGTGTTCGAGATGCCCGACGGTGTCGGCGTGTCCTCGGTGCTCAACGAGCAGAAGCTCACGCTCGCCTTCAACGCCAACCTCAGTTTCGACCTCGCCGACGCGATCGTCGCCGCGCCGCCGAACGTCGCCTCGATCAAGCAGAAGGCCGATATCGACCAGACCAATGTCGAGATCGCGCTGATCGGCGATTCCGACGTGCACTCCTTCCGCGACGAGAAGAACTACGTCGTCGACGTCTCCTTCCAGCCGGACAAGGGCAAGGCGGCCGCGACGCCCGAGGCAGCGATCGCGCAGGCCAAGCCTGCCAGCCAAGGTCCTGCCAGCCAAGGTCCTGCCAGCCAAGGTCCTGTCAACCAAGGCCATGGACCGGCACCGGCTGCGGACAAGCCGGCGGCCGAGAAGAAGGAGGCCCAACGCGAGATCGTGCCGCCAACCTCCGAGACGATCGCGCGCGAAGCCAGGATCGATATCAAGCCCGAAGCGCCCGCCGCGATGCCCGCCGCCGAAGCGCCGAAGGCCGCGCCGGCTCCCGCGGCTGAGGCTGCGCGCGCTGCGGAAGCGCTCAAGGAGGCCCCGAAGTCCACCCCGCCTGTTGCCGAGGCTCCGGCTGCGCCCGCCAAGCCCGCAATGGCCGAAGCGCCCAAGGAGGTCGTGAAGCAGGCGGCGCAGGAGCCGTCCGCCAAGGAATCCGTCAAGGCCGCGCCCGCCGAGGCGCCGGCCGCGCCGCAGCCGGCCGCACCAAGCGTCGATGCGCGCCGCGACAGCGACGGCTTGCGCATAACGTTCCCGCTTCAGGTCGCAACGCCTGCGGCGGCGTTCCGCCGCGGCGACACCATCTGGCTAGTGTTCGATACGCCGAAGCCGATCGACGTCGAGGCGATCCGCACCAAAGGCGGCGCGATGATCGGCGAAGTCGGCCGCATCCCGCTCGACAAGGGGCAGGCGGTACGCATCCGTCTCACCCGGCCGCTGGTCTACTCGCTGACCAGCGAGGAGGTCGGCAAGGAGACCAACTGGCTCCTGACGCTCGCCGACAAGATCCAGGCGACGCCGTTGCCGCTGATGATGTCGCGCAACATCACCGATCCCGCGCTCGCCAACATCGCGATCCCCTTCGCCAATCCGGGCCTGCTGCACAAGCTCACCGATCCCGATGCCGGCGACATGCTCTATGTCGTCACCGCGCAGCGGCCGGTGCGCGGCTTCATCAAGCGGCAGGACCTCGTCGATCTCTCGCTGCTGGAGTCCGCGCACGGCATCGCGATCCGCCCGAACTCCGACGAGGTCGGCGTCGAGGTCGGATCCGACAAGGTCATTCTCGGCAAGAAGGGCGGACTGACGCTGTCGCCGGTCGACATCTCCGCCGAGCGCGCGCCGACCGCGGTGCGCCCGATCTTCAGCCCCGATGGCTGGCGCAAGGGACAGTCGGAGAACTTCTGGACGCGCCAGAGCGACCTGATCGCAGCGATCTCGGCCGTCGAGCCGGCGCTGCGCTCGCTGCCGCGGCTCGACCTCGCGCAGTTCTACATGTCGCGCGCGATGTATCACGAGGCCAAGGCCGTGACCGAATTGATGCTGACCGATCCGCTCAACAAGGAGGAGAGCGGCGCGCTGATCATGCACGCGATCGCGAGCATCCTGATCGGCCGGCCGGCGCAGGGCCTGAAGGACCTCGCCAATCCCGTGATCGGCAACAGCCACGATTCCCAGCTCTGGAAGGCGCTCGCCTATGCGCGCCAGGGCAAATGGGCGGACGCCCGCGAGAGGTTCAAGAACGTCGAATTCGCCATCGCCTCGCTGCCGCTCGACATCCAGCGCATCGTGACGATGGACGCGATGCGCGCCTCTCTCGAGGTGAAGGACTATGCCGGCGCATCCAAGCGGCGCAGCGAGCTCGAGATCGTCGGCGTATCGCCCGAGGCTGCGCCCGGCTTCGCCGTGCTGCGCGGCAGGCTCGCCGAGGCGCTCGGCCACGACAAGGATGCGCTCGACGACTACAAGTTCGCGGTCGCCTCCAGCGACCGGCCGGCCGCGGCCGAGGCCAAGCAGCTCGAGATCGCGCTCCGGCAGAAGCGGGATGAGATCAGCAAGGGAGACGCGCTGCGCGAGCTCGAGACGCTCTCGATGACCTGGCGCGGCGACGCGATCGAGGTCAAGACGCTCCAGATGCTCTCGCAGATGTATGCCGAGAACGGGCGCTATCGGGACGCGCTCACGGCCGCGCGCACCGCGACGAAGCTGCAGCCGAATGCGGAAGCCTCGCGCCAGGCACAGGACCTCGCCTCCGATCTGTTCACGCAGATCTTCCTGGGTCCCAAGGGTGACGAACTGCCGCCGGTCGAGGCGCTCGGGATGTTCTACGAATTCCGCGAACTGACGCCGATCGGCCGCCGCGGCGACGAGCTGATCCGGCGTCTGGCCGACCGTCTCGCCTCGATCGACCTGCTCGACCAGGCGGCCGAGCTCCTGCAATACCAGGTCGACCACCGCCTCGAAGGTGCCGCGCGCGCGCAGGTCGCCGCGCGTCTTTCCATGATCTATCTCGCCAACCGCAGGCCGGACATGGCGATCTCGGCGCTGCGCGCGAGCCGCATCAGCGATCTGTCGGGCGAACTCAGGCAGCAGCGTCTGCTGCTGGAGGCGCGGGCCCAGAGCGACGTCGGCCGTCACGATCTCGCGCTCGACATCGTCTCCAACGTCTCCGGACGCGAGGTGCTCCGCCTGCGCTCCGACATCTTCTGGGCGGCGCGGCGCTGGCGCGAGTCCGCCGAGCAGATCGAGCTCTATTACGGCGAGCGCTTCCGCGACTTCAAGCCGCTCAATGCAGTGGAGAAGAGCGACATCATCCGCGCCGCCGTCGGCTATGCACTCGCCGACGATTCGATCGGCCTGTCGCGCTTTCGCGAGAAATACGCGCCGCTGATGAGCGAGAGCGCCGACCGTCTCGCCTTCGACATCGCCAGCAAGCCGGCCGCGGCCTCCAGCGCCGAATTCGCCGAGATCGCCAAGCTGGCCGCCAGCGTCGATACGCTCGACGGCTTCCTGCGCGAGATGAAGCAGCGCTTCCCCGACGCCACCGCCCGCGCCCCGGCCTCGCCGCAGGCCAAGGACGAGGCCGAGCACACCGGCTCGCTGCCGAAGATCCCCGCCGTGCGCCAGATCAAGATGACGCGGTAGGAACCCTGCTACTTCTGGACCTCTCGACAGGTGCCCGCCGGGGCGGCAACCTGAAGCATCTTCATGCCGGGAGAGGAATATGAGCAAGTCTGCCAAGACCGAAGCCGAACTGATCGCGATGGCAAGGGCCGAGTTGAAGGTTCATGCCGACGGTCCCGACGGCCTCGTCATCTCGATCATCCGCGACGGCGACAGCTGGGAGTTCCGCGCCGACGCCGATCAGGCCACGCGAGACCGGCCCGGCTTCCCCGAAAGCGTGGCCATGCTGGTGCAGATCGGCGATCACCTCAGCAGGCAGTATGACGTGAAGGGGTAGGGGGCGTTCCGCGCGAAGCGTGCCCCAAGCCCGCTAGCCCCCGTAACTCTGCACCAGGCTCCCCGCCACCAGCGACCAGCCGTCGACCAGCACGAAGAAGATCAGCTTGAACGGCAGCGAGATCGTCGCCGGCGGCAGCATCATCATGCCCATCGACATCAGCACGGAGGCGACGACGAGGTCGATGATCAGGAAGGGCAGGAACAGCAGGAAGCCGATTTCGAAGGCGCGCTTCAACTCGGAGATCATGAAGGCCGGGACGAGGATGCGCAGCGCGAGTTCGTCCGGCGTCGCCGGCGGCGGCTCGCCGGAGAGGTCGAGGAACAGCTTCAGGTCCTTCTCGCGCACGTTCTTCTGCATGAAGCCGCGCAAGGGAACGGAGGCTCGCTGGAGTGCGTCCTCGACGCCGATCTGGTTGGCGACGAGCGGGCGGATGCCGTCGTCGTAGGACTTCTGCAGCACCGGCCCCATCACGAAGAAGGTCAGGAACATTGCGAGCGCAATGATCACCGAGTTCGGCGGCGCGGTCGCGGTGCCCATCGCGGTGCGCAACAGCGACAGCACGACCACGATGCGCGTGAACGAGGTCATCATGATCAGGATCGACGGTGCGATCGACAGCACCGTGAGTAGCGCGATCAGCTGGATCGCGCGCTCGGTGACGCCGCCACCGCCAGGGCCCCCGCCGCCGAGATTGATGCTGATGTCCTGCGCATGCGCAAGGCCTGCGAGCGAAGCCGCGCCGATCAGGACAGAAAGAAAAAGAACTCTACGCGGGAGGGCCGGCAGCCTCACGAAGACGGCTTCGGACGGCCGAGCAGCGAGGCCATCTCGTCTTCGAGATTTTCAAAGCTGGTCTTTTCCGGGGCAGCCTTCGGCGGCGGGGCCGGGGGTGCCGGTGGCTCGCTGCGCGCCACGCGCGGGGGGGCGACCGGCGGCTCCGGGGCAACCGGAGGCGCGACCGTTTCGCCGGCTGGGCGGCGCAGCGCAGCCTCTAACCGCTGCGCCATCTCGGCGAGATTCTGCTCGGCGCTGGAGGGCGCAGCAGGCGCAGGTGCCGGCGGCGGAACGGGCGGAGCCTGGGGCAAGGGCGGAGGCGGCGCGGCCGCGCGCTCGGCGCGCACCGGCGGCACTTTCACCGGCTCGCTCTGGCGCGGCGGACGCGGCATCAGCGGCGGCTCGCTGCGGGCAACGCGCGGCGGCAGCGGCAGCGGCTCGGGCCGTGGCTCGCGCTCGGGGCGCGGTCCGAGCGGCTCCGACGGAAATCCGGCCAGCGGCGGCTCGCCGCGGCGTTCGGCCAGCGCGGGCGCAGGCCGGCGCACCTCGTCGGCGAAGGACGGGCGTGCAGGCCGCGGCGGCGGCTCGGGCATTTGCGGCTCGGGATGATCGAGCAATTCGGGGCGCGGGGCTTCGTCGGCCCAGTTGCCGGCATCGGGCATTGGCGCGAGGCGCGGCGGTTCGGCGGCGTTGGAACGCTGCGGGAGCTGGTCGCGGCCGGGCGCGGCGCGCACGATGTTGGGCTCGACGACGATGTCGGTCGGGCCGCCGATCATCAGGAGATGCTCGACATTGTCACGCCGGACCAGCACCAGGCGGCGCCGGCCGTCGACCGCGGCGGCATCGATCACGGCGAGCCGGGGCATCCGGCCGCGCTGGGTGTTGGCACCGAGCCGGCTGGTGGCGAATCGGCGAACCAGCCATGCAGCGACGCCGATCAACGCCAGAACGACGATGAACGCGACGATGAACGTGATAGGGCTGCCTTGCATACTTGTCCCCGACAAATGGCGCTTTTCTCGCGCCCATGATCAGCTGCGCCAACCACCGGCGTACGATGCCCCAAACTGCGATTTCTTAACGTCCCACGGCAAGTTTTGCCGTCCCCAACTCTTAATAACCCATGAATCGCTCGATCCAAAACGACTTTCTTGACGGCGCACGCGCCGCCAAGCGGTTGGGTTAATGCCACTTTTGGAGGCGTAGAATCACGGGGGAACGAATTGGTGTCCCGGCAGGGGACATGCATCTGTGTCGGCTTTAACCACCTGTTAACCATACACGCGGCAAATTCTGCCTAGCTTCGGACCTCGGGTCCGGACGAAGCGGAAGGAGCCGCGACGATGTCCATCAACGACCTCCCGGTGCTGTCGGCGCTTCGCACCAAGATGCAATGGCATCAGGAACGCCAGCGCGTCCTGTCCGAGAACGTCTCCAACTCCGACACGCCCAAATTCCGGCCGCGCGACCTGGTCGAGCCGAAGCTCGACAAATCGGGCGCGGTCACGGGCTCGATGGGCCCGCTGGCAATGACCGTCACCAGCGGCTCCCACATGAGGCCGTCAGGCGCGGCCTCCGGATTCGACCAGAACAAGAATGCGGGCTTCGAGACCCGCCCTGCGGGCAACGCCGTCAATCTCGAAGAGGAGATGATGAAGGCCGCCAACAACCAGATGGACTACGCGGCGGCGACCTCGCTCTATTCGAAGAGCCTGCATCTGCTCAAGACCGCGATCGGCAAGGGCTAGAGCATGATCCCGGAACGGAAGAGCTAGAGGAGGCGCATCATGGCGAACGACAGCAGCGACTTTGCCCGCTCGATGGCGATCGCGACCTCCGGCCTGCGCGCGCAGGCCGGACGCATGCGGGTGATCTCGGAAAATATCGCGAACGCGGATTCGACGTCGCAGACATCAGGCGGCGATCCCTACCGGCGCAAGGTGCCGACCTTCTCCTCCGCGCTCGACCGCACGCTCGACGCGCAGGTCGTTACGCTTGGCAGGATCAAGCCCGACCAGTCCAACTTCCGCGTCAAATACGAGCCGAACAACCCGGCGGCGGACGCCACCGGCAACGTCAAATATCCGAACGTGAACTCGGTGGTCGAGATGACCGACATGCGCGATGCGCAGCGGTCCTACGAGGCCAATCTCAACATCATCAGTGCGACGCGCCGGATGATCCAGCGCACGCTCGACATCCTCAAGAGCTGAACAGGACATCTGAGCCATGGCATCACCGACAATCGCAGCCAACGCCTATGCCAACCTTGCCCGCGTGCTGGAGAACAGCGGCGCCGGCAAGGGCAGCGAGGCAAGCGGGCAGTCCTTCGCCTCGCTCCTGAAAGACGCCGTCGGCAGCGTCATGGAGTCCGGCCGCAAGTCCGACGCGCAGACGGTGGCGATGGCCGCCGGCAAGGCCAACGTGATGGACGTGGTGACGGCCGTCGCCGACACCGACGTTGCCGTCTCCACGCTGGTCTCGGTCCGCGACCGCGTGATCTCGGCCTATGAAGACATCATGAAGATGCCGATCTGATGGAGGGCGAATGGTGAGTAGCGAATGGCGAGTGCGGATGTCTCCGCTTCGCCATTCGCTACTCGCCATTCGCGCCTGTCGAAGCGTGAGACAACCGAAAGCGAGCAAGTAGAATGACCGGACCCGAGACCCTCGACGTCGCGCGCGATGCGATCTGGACGATCGTGATCGTGTCGTCGCCCCTGATGGTGGTCGGCCTCGTGGTCGGCGTAATCGTGTCGCTGTTCCAGGCGCTGACGCAGATCCAGGAGCAGACGCTGATCTACGTGCCGAAGATTCTGGCCATCTTCGCCACAATGCTGTTGGCGCTGCCGTTCATGGCCGACGCGCTCCACGCCCACATGCTGCGGATCTCGTCGCGAATCATCGGCGGCTGAGGCACAATGCGCCCGTCATGCGCATCGACGTCTCGCTGCTGCCGGCGCTCGCCGCGGCCTTCATGCTCGTCTTCGCCCGGGTCGGCGCGATGGTGATGCTGTTGCCGGGCCTGGGCGAGACCAACATCCCGACACGGGTGAAGCTGTCGATCGCGCTCCTGCTCACGCTGATCATCCTGCCGCTGCACCGCAGCGCCTATCAGGTCGACATGGGCTCGCTGGCACCGCTGCTGGTGCTGATGCTGCATGAGATCGTGATCGGCATCGTGCTGGGGGCAACCGCGCGCGTGACGCTGTCGGCGCTCCAGGTCGCGGGTTCCGTCATCGCGCAGCAGATGGGGCTGGGCTTCGTCACCTCGGTCGATCCGACACAGGGACAGCAGGGCGTGCTGGTCGGCAACTTCCTGACCATGCTCGGGGTGACGCTGCTGTTTGCCACTGACAGCCATCATTTGGTGATCGCGGCGCTGAACGATAGCTATGCGATCTTCGCACCGGGCGAGACCGTGTCGAGCGGCGACGTCGCTGCGCTTGCGACGCGCGCCTTCGCCGCGGCGTTCCGCCTCGGCCTGCAGCTCTCCGGACCGTTCCTGGTGTTCGGCCTCGTCTTCAACATCGGGCTCGGCGTGCTGGCGCGGCTGATGCCGCAGATGCAGGTCTATTTCGTCGGCGTACCGCTCTCGATCTTCGTGGGCTTTGTGGTGCTCGCCGTGGTGCTCACGGCGATGATGGGCACGTATCTGGATTATTTCATCGGTGTCATGCACCAGATGATGCCGCTGAAGTGAGGCGTCGATGGCAGAAGACAACGATCCAGAGAGTCAAACAGAAGACCCCACGCAAAAACGCCTCGACGAGGCGCTCGAACGCGGCGACGTCGCCAAGAGCCAGGAGATCAACACCTGGTTCATGATCGCGGGCGGCACGCTGGTGGTCTCGACCTTCTCGGGCTCGGTGGGCAGCGGGCTCGTGACGCCGATGCGCAACCTGCTCGCCAATTCCTGGATGATCAAGACCGACGGCAGGGCTCTGCTCGCGCTGATGCAGCAGATCGAATTCGCGGTGCTCGCGGCGGTCGGCGTACCCCTCTTGATGCTGGTGCTGGCGGCCATCGCCGGCAACATGCTCCAGCACCGCCTGGTCTGGTCGGCCGAATCGCTCAAGCCAAAATTCAGCAAGCTGTCGCCCGCGGCCGGTTTCAAACGGATCTTCGGCAAGCAGGCGGCCGCGAACTTCCTGAAAGGTCTCGGCAAGCTGATCGTGCTCGGCGCGGTCATGGCCACGATCCTGTGGCCGGAGCGGCATCGCATGGAGGCGATGGTCAGGCTCGATCCGGCCGCCATGCTCGGCGCCACCACCAGCTTGACCATCCATCTTCTCGGCGCGGTGGTCGCGGCGCTCGCGATCATCGCCATAGGCGACTATTTCTTCCAGTACCGAAGCTGGTTCCAGCGGCAGAAGATGTCGCTCCAGGAGATCAAGGAAGAGTTCAAGCAGTCCGAAGGCGACCCGCACATCAAGGGCAAGATCAGGCAGCTGCGGCAGCAGCGCGCCAAGAAGCGCATGATGGCGGCGGTTCCCAAGGCCTCCGTGATCATCACCAACCCGACCCACTATTCGGTGGCGCTGTCCTACGAGCGCGGCATGCAGGCGCCGATCTGCGTCGCCAAGGGCGTCGACAACCTCGCCTTCAAGATCCGGGAGATCGCGCGCGCGCACGACATCCCCATCGTCGAGAACGTGCCGCTCGCCCGCGCGCTCTACGCCACCGTCGAGATCGACCAGGAAATCCCGACCGAGCACTACCATGCGGTCGCCGAGGTCATCGGCTACGTCATGCGGCTGAAGCGCGGATTCGGCGCTGGGCGGGGATAAAATGCCCGGAAAGTACCGGAAATGGCCGTAATCTGGGAATCAGCGTACCTTTCGCACCCTGCTGCCCTTGCGCCTGCGGGTCCGATTCAGGCAGGGAGGACCCGGCGCGCGCCGCAGCGCGTTGATTCTCTGCCGACAGGCTGCGCCAGCTCGAGATGACTGCTGAGACCGACCACGACCTCACACGCGAGCCCGTTGCGGCGCACGAGCCGTCGCCGCGCTCGGGCAGCATTGCGTTGGTGCTGCTGGTGGCCGCCGGCCTGGTCGCCGTCGCCGTCGGGCTGATGACGCTCGGGCGCGCGCAGGCGCAGCCCTATATCCTCGGCATCCTCGCCGTGCTGGCGATGGTCGGCCTGTTCAACCTGTTCGCCTTCGCCGCCGGCATCATCCGCTTCGTCGACCGCAATCTCGACGACCCCGTGATGGGGCGGATCGCCGATCACGCTTTCGACGGCCTCGCCGTGACCGATCCGCGCGGTCATGTGGTCTATTCCAATGCGGCCTATCTGACTCTGACCGGCGCCACCGGTCCGCAGGACGTGCGCCCCGTCGAGCGCGTCTTCATCGGCAACCCTGACGTCTCCGAGGCCGTGTTCCGGCTGCTCAAAGCCGCCCGTGAAGGCAAGCGGCAGCAGGAGGAGGTGCGCATCTCCGGCCATGACGGCAGCCAGGGCCGCTGGCTGCGCATGCGGGTGCGCCCGCTCGGCACCGGAAAGCGCGAGGCGAAATACGCGGTGTGGTCGATCGCCGACATCACGCGCGACCGCGAGCGCCAGGAGGACGTGTTCCAGGAGCTCCAGCACGCCATCGAATATCTCGATCACGCTCCGTGCGGCTTCTTCTCGGTCAATCCGGCCGGCGAGCTCGCCTATGTCAACGCGACGCTGGCGAACTGGCTCGACTACGACCTCGCCGAGATCGGCTCGGGCGGGCTGAAACTCACCGACATCGTCTCCGGCGACGGCGCTTCGCTGCTCAGCTCGATCGTGGCGGTGCCCGGCGAGGTGAAGACCGAAGTCTTCGACATCGACCTGCGCATGCGCACCGGCAAGACCATGCCGGTGCGGCTCTACCACAAGCTCGCCTTCGGCGCCGACGGCGCGCCGGGGCCGTCGCGCACGCTCGTCATCAGCCGCGCCCGCGACGAGCGCAGCGATCCGGACCGCGCCGCCGAAGTGCGTTTCATGCGCTTCTTCGACCACACGCCGATGGCGATCGCGACCGTCGACCGCGGCGGCAACGTCGTGCGCGCGAACGCGCGCTACGCCAAGCTCGCGCAGGGCCTCGGCCTCGACAGCGCCAGCAAGTCGATCTTCCGCGCCATCAATGCACGTGACCGCCACCTGGTGATCGCGGCCATCAACCAGGCCGCCGAAGGCAAGGCCGACATCGCGCCGGTCGAGGTGGCGCTGGAAGGAACCAAGGAGCGCTGGGGCCAGTTCTTCGTCACGCCGGTCGACGCGGCCGAGAACGACGCGGAAGCCGCCATCGTGCACATGCTCGAGACCACCGAGCGGCGCGCGCTGGAGAACCAGATCAACCAGTCGCAGAAGATGGAGACGGTCGGCCAGCTCGCCGGCGGCATCGCTCACGACTTCAACAACGTGCTCTCCGCCATCATGATGGCGAACGACTTCCTGCTGAACGCGCACAAGCCGACCGATCCGTCGTTCCAGGACATCATGCAGATCAAGCAGAACGCGACGCGCGCCGCGACGCTGGTGCGGCAGCTGCTCGCGTTCTCGCGGCGGCAGACGCTGCGGCCGCAGGTGCTCGATCTCGGCGATGCGCTGTCCGACCTCGCCATGCTGCTGCGCCGGTTGATCGGCGAGAAGGTCAAGCAGGAGACCATCCACGGCCGCGACCTCTGGCCGGTCAAGGTCGACGTCTCCCAGTTCGAGCAGGTGATCGTCAATCTCGCGGTCAACGCACGCGACGCCATGCCCGACGGCGGCAAGCTGATCATCCGCACCGCCAACGTCACCGCCGAGGAAGCCGCCAAGCTCGCCTACAAGGGCATGCCGGCGGCGGACTATGTGCGCATCGAGGTCGCCGACACCGGCACCGGCATCCCCGCCGACATCCGCGACAAGATCTTCGAGCCGTTCTTCTCGACCAAGGAAGTCGGCAAGGGCACCGGCCTCGGCCTCTCCACCGTCTACGGCATCGTCAAGCAGACCGGTGGCTTCATCTACGTGGACTCCGAGCCGGGGCAGGGCACCTCGTTCCACATTTTCCTGCCGCGCCATCATGCCGAGCCGGAGGTGCAGGCCGAGCAGCCGGCGGCCGTGGCCGGCGCGGCCAATGGCGCCGCGAAGGAAGCCGCGCCCGCAGCAGCGGAGGCAAAGCCGCGCACTGATCTGACCGGACAAGGCACCATCCTGCTCGTCGAGGACGAGGAGGGCCTGCGCGCCCTCAACGCACGCGGCCTGCGCTCGCGCGGCTACACCGTGGTCGAGGCCGAGAACGGCGTCGAGGCCATGGAGATGCTGGAGGAGCAGAGCGGCGCGATCGATCTCGTCGTCTCCGACGTGGTGATGCCGGAGATGGACGGCCCGACACTGCTGAAGGCGATGCGCGAGAAGAACCCTGACATCAAGTTCATCTTCGTCTCCGGCTACGCCGAGGACGCCTTCGAGAAGAGCCTGCCCGAAGGCCAGCAGTTCGATTTCCTGCCAAAGCCGTTTACGCTGAGCCAGCTCGTGGCCGCGGTGAAGGAGACGATGACGAAGCAGGGATGAGCGCGTTTGAACGAGGGACGCGCAACAACCTCCGTCGTCGTCCTGAATGCCAGGACCCATACCGCGTGATCTATCGATTGCGCACGGCGCCCATCCCGAACGACCAGTCTTCGCCAAATCGCTTCTTGAGGAAATGGGTCCTGGCTTTCGCCAGGACGACATTGGGGAGGGAGCGGAATTCCGGTCGTAAACCCGCCGGTAACCAGCGACCATGGTTCCCCGGTATATCCCGGCCAAACCCCCGCCAAATATGGGCTTTTGCCACATCCCCGCGACTGAGGGCCGCAGCTACAAGTTCCGAAACCGGCTTCACTTTTCGGGAAGTCTGCCCATCTTAGGGGCACGTCCCCATGCCGGGGATCTGGGAAACGAACATGAATTTCTCGCAACGCTCCCGCAGTCTCTTCAAGACGATCGCCGTTGTGCTGGCGCTTGCGCTGCCGACAGCGCTCGCGATCTCGTCCGCCGACGCGCGCGTCGGTGGCGGCATGTCGTCGGGGTCGCGCGGCTCGCGCACCTATTCGGCGCCGCCGTCCACCACGACCGCGCCGGGCTCGGCCTCGCAGTTCAACCGCACCTACACCCAGCCGGGCGCAGGCATGAATTCGGCTGCAGCCGCGCCCGCGCGCGGCGGCCTGTTCGGCCGTGCCGGCGGCTTCATGGGCGGCCTTGCGGCCGGCTTCCTCGGCGCAGGCCTGCTCGGCATGCTGTTCGGCGGCGGCCTGTTCGGCGGCCTCGGCGGCCTGTCGTCGATCATTGGCCTGATCATCCAGATCGCGCTCGTCGTGCTCGTGGTTCGGCTGGCGATGTCCTGGTGGCAGCGACGCCACACGCCGCAGGCGGCCTATGCCAACGCGGATGCAGGTGCCGGTCCGGGACCGCAGGCGGCCCATCGCAGCGGCCTCGCTGGCGGTCTTGGTGGTGGCCTCGGCGGCTTCGGGTTCGGTGCCAACAATGCGCCGCTCGAGATCAAGCCTGGTGACTATGAGGCGTTCGAGCGCCTGCTCGGCGATGTCCAGACCGCATGGTCGAACGAGGACGTGGCCAAGCTGCACACGCTCGCGACGCCGGAAATGGTCTCCTATTTCGAGCAGGACCTCGGCCAGAACCGCGCGCGCAACGTTGTCAACAAGGTGACCGACGTCAAGCTGTTGCAGGGCGACCTCGCGGAAGCCTGGCGCGAGGGCGAGACCGACTACGCGACCGTGGCGCTGCGCTTCGCGCTCACCGACAAGACGCTCGACCGCAACTCCGGTGCGATTGTCGCTGGCAGCGAGCAGCCGGGCGAGGCCACCGAGGTCTGGACCTTTGCCCGACGTCCGGGCGGCCCGTGGGAATTGTCGGCGATCCAGCAGACCAACTGATCGCAGGCGACATGAAGAACCAAGGCGTCGTGCTCGCGCACGGCGCCTTTTTCTTTTGGAATAAGTGGGCACGCGTCGGGTTGAATCAGGCGGCCAAGAGCAAACACAAGACCAAACACACAAGACCGCACACAACCGGGAGGACGAGATGATCCGTGCCGAGAAATCCATGACCATGTCAGGCCTCGCGCTCGCCGTGGCCTCGTTGGCCTTGCTTGCGGCGCCGTCGGCGCAGGCGCAGTCGGCTGACATGACGTTCTTCGTGACCTCCAACGGCCCGGGCAAGGGCGCCGATCTCGGCGGCCTGGAGGGAGCCGATGCGCAGTGCCAGAAGCTCGCCCAGGCCGGCGGCGCCGGCAGCAAGACCTGGCGCGCCTACCTCTCGACGCAGGCCGCGGACGGCAAGCCGGCCGTCAACGCCCGTGATCGCATCGGCAAGGGACCGTGGCAGAACGCGAAGGGTGCGGTGATCGCCAAGGACGTCGCCGATTTGCACGGTGCGGCCAACAACCTCACCAAACAGACTGCGCTCAGCGAGAAGGGCGAGGTCATCAACGGCCGCGGCGATACGCCGAACCGGCACGACATCCTCACGGGATCGCAAGCCGACGGCACCGCTTTTGCCGCGGGGGACGACAGGACCTGCAAGAACTGGACGTCGAGCACGCAAGGCGCGGCAGTCGTCGGCCATGCCGACCGGCAGGGCCTGCGCGACGACGAGCCGTCGAAATCCTGGAACAGCTCGCACCCCTCGCGCGGTTCCGACGGCGGCTGCTCGCAGGCCGATCTGAAGAGCACCGGCGGCGACGGTCTGCTGTACTGCTTCGCGTCGAATTGAGGCGCTGAGCCCTCCACTTGTAGCGAAGCAAATCCAGAGCCTCTCCGCGGAGGCCGTCTGGATTGCTTCGCCTTCGCCAGCGCTTCGGCGGACAAGTCACTGAGCTCGCAATCACCGAGTATGTTGCGCCGTCACTCCGTCCAACGCTGACGGAACCATCGGCCGCATGTTACATTGGTTCCGTCGCCCCCACGCTCACGGACCCCTCCCATGAAATACGAGCTCTACTACTGGCCCGAGATCCAGGGCCGCGGCGAATATGTGCGGTTGGCGCTGGAGGAGGCGGGCGCAGCTTACATTGACGTTGCGCGCGGCCCGCGCGGAACAGCTGCGATGATGAAGATGATGGACGCGCAGGGCACGCCGCCCTTCGCGCCGCCGTTCCTGAAAGCAGGCAAGCTCGTCATCGGCCAGACCGCCAACATCCTGCTCTATCTCGGTGCCCGCCACGCCCTCGCGCCGAAGACGGAAGCCGGCCGGCTCTGGGTGCACCAGCTCCAGCTCACCATCACCGACTTCGTGGTCGAGATTCACGACACCCATCATCCACTCGGGCCCTCGCTCTATTACGAGGACGCGCGACCCGCGGCGAAGAAGCGCACGGCCGAGTTCTGGAGCGAGCGCGTGCCGAAATATCTCGGCTATTTCGAACGGCTCCTCGCCGGCAATGGCGGCACCTACGTCACCGGCCGCAGGCTGACCTATGTCGACCTCTCGCTGTTCCAGATCGTCGCCGGGCTGCGCTACGCCTTCCCCAAGCGCATGAAGGCGTTCGAGGCGGATATTCCCGGCCTCGTCGGCCTGCACGACAGCGTCGCTGCGCGGCCGAACATCAAGGCCTATCTCGCAAGTCCGCGCCGGATTGCCTTCAACGAGCAGGGTATCTTCCGCCGCTATCGCGAGCTGGACAGTTAGCCGGTCCGGACGGTGGCTGGCGGCAGCCTCCGGTCCGGACCGACCTGGAGTTTCGGCTCTTGCACGCGACGGTAAGGCGCGCTCACCACACGCCGGGCAGCAGACGGTAGCGCACCCGCGCGGCATAGTCGGAATAGCCCGGCAGGCCCTCGCGCAGCGTGCGCTCCTCGATGGGGATGCGGACTGCAAACAGCGCGAGGAACAGCGGCACCATCGCAAGGCCCCACCACGAGCCCAGCAGCAGCGGCACGCCGGCGAAGAACAGCACCATGCCGCTGTACATGGGATGGCGCACATGGGCGTAGGGTCCCGTCGAGATCACGCGCTGCGCGCGCTCGGCTTGCAGCTTCACCACCGGCGCGGCGAACGAGTTCTCGCGGAACACCCACATCGTGAACAGCGTCGAGGCCAGGAACAGCACCAGGCCGAGGACCTGCAAGGCGAGCGGCATGTCGGAGGCAAGCTGGCGCCGGTCGAGGCCCATCGCAATCAGCCAGGCCAGCATCGCGAGCACGAACACGGCCATGAACGCCTTGTCGGCCGGGGGCTGGTCTTTCTGGATGACCGGACGGAGACGCTCGGCGAGCAGCGCCGGATCAAGCCGGTAGAGCCACCAGCCGCAGAGCGGGCCGAGCAGCGCGGAGGCGATCAGCATCACCCAGGCGCCGGGCCAATGCAGCGTGCCGGCGGATGCGAACAGCAGCGCGCCCATCGCGATGACGAAGATCGTGTTCTGCAACAGCAGTCTTGCGATCATGGTCGATCCGTTTCCATCCGACGGCGATAGTGCCCTTTCCGCCAACCATGCGGTTGGCGGGACAGGGCGGGTTCAAAGCTTGATGGGCGGCGAAAAGGCGGCCACGAGCCGAACCAGATCCGCTTGTCGTTTGGTTCCGGTCTTCGTGAAGATTCTGGCGAGGTGCGTCTTGATGGTTGTTTCGGCGATGCCCATGCTTGCGGCCACATCGGGAACGCCGCCGATCTCGACGATGGACAGGAAGACGCGCAGCTCGGTCGGCGTCAGCTTGAAGAGCTTTCGAATGAGATCGGGTGCGACGATCGTATCGAGTGCTGCCTTGCTGACGAACAGGACGGCGCAGGCCTCATAGCTGGCCCCGAATTTTTTCCGGCGCCCGGCGGTTAGCGGCAGGAGATGCCCGACAAAACGCGATCCGTCGCGGGCCATCAGGTGTAGCGAGATGCTTGCGCTCGTGATGGCCCGGTCGCCGAGAACCGTGCCCGCCAGCGCCTGCCGCAGCACACGATCGGCATTCAGGTCGGACGTCACGAGCCGGCCATGGACCGAACGAAGGACGTCGGCCTCCTCGAGAATCTCGCGCGCGCTTGCATTGGCGTGCGTGATATGACCGTCGGCATCGAGCAGCAGGACGGCGGTTCGCAGCGCATCGAGCGTGTGGGCCGACGTCGTCTCCATTGCGTTCTGCTGCTGGAGTTTCTGTCTGACGAGCATGGCCCGTTGCACGTGCGGCGTGAGATGGGAGATCACCTGATACATCCTGCGGTCGACGGGGCCGCCGGCCTTCATGATCGAGAGGCGGGATATTCCCTGGGCAGACTTGTCGAGCAGGATATTGGCGGCGTCCTCGAGGCCCTGCGGCCGGGTCCATTCGTTGTAGAACCTGGTCGTCCGGAATTCGTCGACATCGATCCAGTCCCTGATCGTCTGAATCTGGCCGACCGGGGCGTGGAGCACGCCGCGCGACGGATCGAATGGCTCGTAGGTTTCGACGTAGGACTGAATATAGGCGGGCTCGACACCGACGGCGTGCGAGATCACGGCCTCACCGGCTGCCCCGATCCAGACCAGACCGCCGCTCTGGCCGCCAGCCTGCTCGACGATGCTGCCAAGTGTCGTCGACCATCGGGAATCGTCGAGCGAAGCGTCGTAGATATCCGCGACCAGCGAGAGCAGCTTTTCGTTCAGTTCCATCGGCTTGTCCCGTTGACGCAAGGAGTGCTCGTTCGGCCTGACAGATGAGCACGTCGGATGCGGAAATTCGATGAGCCGGATCACACTTGATGTGACTGCGCAGGTGGTCGCCCGGTTCAGCGCAGCATTTGCGGACGCTGAAGACGCCGGCCTGGCGCCGGCGCGTCGGGAGGGCGAGCGTGGCGAGGAACAATAAGCCCGGTGGCCGATGGAGCGTTCCGGCCGACGCGAACAGCAGCGCGCCCGTCGCAACGGTGACGATCCATGGTCTGCAATGGAAATCTTGCGATCATGCGCGGTTCCCCGGGGCAATCTCGCGCGATATTGATCACGCTATCCGGGCAAAGATGCGGCCGGACACGCGAAAAGCCCGATCAACCGGATCGGGCGCTTCATGCTCGAGTGGGCCGATCAGGCGAGCTGATCGATCCGCGTGCCCTGGCCCGGCGGCAGCGGCGCGGGCGGCTGCGGCTTGTGGGTCGGGTCGGTATCCTCAATCTTGGCCTGATCGTCCTGCTGCTTGGTCGTGTCGTAGCTCGGAACCACGATCGCGATCGGCGGCGGCGCAACGGTTGAAACGCTCATCCACAAATCCTCACAGATGGAAACAATCGACCTTGCCCTGCGAGGAGCGAAATTTCCTTCAAGCCAATCGTTAAAATGCGAGGGATCTGGTGCGGTTTGACCGGCTGCGTCGCGACACGTTTACGTCGCGCCCGCGGTAATCGCGCAGTGTGTACCTACTCGTCCTTCGGACGCGTGATCGCGATCGACGCTTCCGTCTTGGTGCGCGAGCAATCCATGTTGAGGCGCTTGAAGCGCATCGACACCTTGTCGCCGCGGAGCAGGCCCATGCGCTTCAGGCAGCGTGTGGCGCCTTTCGCGGTGTCGTCCTTCGGCACCGTGAAGATGATCGCGGCCGCGGACGCGACCAACTCATAGAACTGCGGCGTCGGCTTGCGGTCGCCCTTGGCATAGAGCTCGTTGGAATAATTTTGCCCCTGTGCGCGGCAGCCGAGCGACAGCTCCTTCGCCGCCGGGTGGGTGAGGTAGATGATGTTGGCGGCCTTGAAGTTGACCTTCAGCTTGTCGACGCCGCTCGCAAGCTGCTTCGCAATGTCGTCGCACTGGTCTGCGCGGGCAGGCGAGGCGAGGGTCACAAGTCCGGTGATGGCGGCGGCGACCAGCATCGCGCCGCGGACGTTCAGTTTGAAAATCATGATGAAAAGCCCCTTGGAGGGCGCATTCAAGCGTCGGCGGAGGCGAAGCGCAAGGGTGGGAACGGGCCTTTCCACGTGCGACGTGGCTGTTCTGGCGCCTGCAACCTGCTTTACTGCGCCGCATGACCAAGCTCTTGGACGAGGCTATCCGTCAGGTCGTACAGCTTCCCGAAGGCGAGCCGGATGCTGCCGCCGGGGCGTTGCTCGACTATGTCAAGCACATGCGGGAAATTCAGCTGACCGACGAGCAGATTACCGAAGTGCGTCGTCGCCGCGCCGATCCGAACCGCAAATTCCTCAGCCTTGATGAAGTGCGCGCGCATTGAGCGCTTTGGTTCTTGAGGGGCGGTGGAGCTGATCTTCGACGATCAGGCCGTTGCCGATCTCGAAGGTATCTTCAACTGGATTTCGCAGGATAGTCCGGCAGCTGCCCGGAAGGTGACCGACCGGCTGCTTGAGAGCATCGGGCTGCTGACGTCATTTCCTTTCATGGGCACGTCGGGCATGATCCCGAGACATTTGAGTGGGTCGTGCCGCGTCTGCCTTATGTCGTGATCTATGAAATTGACGCTGTGCGCGCACGAGTTTGTCGTAACGGCGGTATTTCACGGCGCTCAGGCCCGCGATTCTTGAGTGTGGGGAGGGCGTATGGGTCTCTTCCATGCGATTCGCTCACTTCCCTTTGTATCAAAAATGCTTAGAACGGCTCTAATGCCGGGGCCGAGGGTTCCGGCTCCCCGAACCCGCGAGCCATCCATGAACGCTCCCACCGCCTTCCCCGACCCCGCAAAGCCCGTTCCGCCCTACAAGCACACGCCGCTGTTCCCGCTGGGCAAGGACGAGACGCCCTACAAGAAGATCTCGTCCGAGGGCGTCCGGGTCGAGAAGGTCCTGGGGAAGGACATGCTGGTGGTGTCGCGCGAGGCGCTGCGGGCGCTGTCGGAGGCGGCCTTCGGCGACATCAACCATTACCTGCGCCCCGGCCACCTGAAGCAGCTCCGCGCGATCCTGGAAGACGGCGAGGCGAGCCCGAACGACAAGTTCGTGGCACTCGACTTCCTGAAGAACGCCAACATCGCGGCCGGCGGCGTGCTGCCGATGTGCCAGGACACCGGCACCGCGATCATCATGGGCAAGAAGGGCTGCAACGTCATTACCGACGGTGACGATGAGGCGGCGCTGTCGGAAGGCGCGCGCGATGCCTACCTGCGCCGCAATCTGCGCTACTCGCAGGTCGCGCCGCTCTCGATGTACGAGGAGAAGAACACCGCCAACAACATGCCGGCGCAGTGCGAGATCTACGCCGAGGGCGACGACGCCTACAAGTTCATGTTCATGGCGAAGGGCGGCGGCTCCGCCAACAAGAGCTTTCTGTTCCAGGCGACGCCCTCGGTGCTGACCAAGGACCGGCTGCTCGCTTTCCTGAAGGAGAAGGTCCTGACGCTGGGCACCGCAGCGTGCCCGCCCTATCACCTCGCCATCGTGATCGGCGGCACCTCGGCCGAACTCTGCATGAAGACGGTGAAGCTGGCATCCGCCCGCTATCTCGACGCGCTGCCGACCCACGGCTCGCCCGACGGCAACGCCTTCCGCGATCTCGAGATGGAGCAGGAAATTCTGAAGATGACGCAGTCGCTCGGCGTCGGCGCGCAGTTCGGCGGAAAGTATTTCTGTCACGACGTGCGCGTGATCCGGCTGCCGCGCCACGGTGCCTCGCTGCCGATCGGGCTTGGCGTGTCCTGCTCGGCCGATCGCCAGGTGCTCGGCAAGATCACCAAGGACGGCGTCTATCTCGAGGAGCTCGAGCACAACCCGGCGCAGTACCTGCCGCAGGTTGAAGAGTCGCTGGGCGGCGAGGTCGTCAAGATCGACCTCAACCAGCCGATGAAGGACATTCTGGCGACGTTCTCGAAAAATCCGATCAAGACCCGCGTCTCGATGACCGGCACCATGATCGTCGCGCGCGATAGCGCGCATGCCAAGCTGCGCGAGCGGCTGGAGAAGGGCGAGCCGCTGCCGGATTATTTCAAGAACCATCCGGTGTATTACGCCGGTCCTGCCAAGACGCCGGAAGGCTATGCCTCCGGTGCGTTCGGTCCGACCACCGCGGGTCGCATGGATTCCTTCGTCGACCAGTTCCAGGCCGCAGGCGGCTCCATGGTGATGGTGGCCAAGGGCAATCGCGCGCCGGCCGTGCGCGAGGCCTGCAAGAAATACGGCGGCTTCTATCTCGGCTCGATCGGCGGTGCGGCGGCGAATCTCGCCGAGCACTGCATCAAGAAGGTCGAGGTGCTCGAATATCCCGAGCTCGGCATGGAAGCGATCTGGCGCATCGAAGTCGTGGACTTCCCGGCGTTCATCATCATCGACGACAAGGGGAACGACTTCTTCAAGGAGTTGAATCTGGGTTAGCTGCCTCACTCGCACTTGCGTGCGAGTGATTGCGCATGCGCCACACCACGACCGTCATGCCCGGGCTTGTCCCGGGCATCCACGTTCTTGGTGCCGCGAGGAAGACGTGGATGGCCGGGACAAGCCCGGCCATGACGATGCGGATGCCTCAGCGTTCTAACTGCAATTCGTGACCTGGTTCGAGCACAGCGAGCGCCACCAGCCGCGGACGCCGTCGTGGCTCTCGACCAGGCCCCAGAGGCCGCTGCAAGCGAAGATGCGCTTCGGGCCGCCATCGGTGTCGATCGCGCCGCCGAGCTCGCGTTGGGCGGACACCCACTTGGCATCGACGAAGGGGGCCTGAAACAGGCCGCCCATGCGCGTGGCGCCATTGGCGTAGGACGCGCCGACCTTGTTCGAGGCGACCCAGCCGCGTCCGGCGTAGGGTTTTGGCGCACTGCGCGGATACCGCTTCTCGTCCTCGTAGTCCTTGCCCGGCGGTTTGGCGCCATCGATCAGAAACCAGCCGTCCCTGAAACCGATGATGCGGAATTCGGTGAGCCAGCCGCCCTCGGGCGTGTTCTCGGCGCCGCCGAGCTTGAGCCGATAGGGCGGCGGCAGCGTGCCGAGCACGCGCGCCTTCACCGACGGCTCGGCGCGCACGTTGAGGCCATCAGGATCCTTGTCGATCGACCATGCGCCGAGATCGCAGGGCTCGGTGCCACCAGGGAGCGTTGCGCGCCTGGCGGCGAGCTCGGCGTGCAGCTTTGCGAAATCGGTGTCGTCGTTGCCGGTGTCCGGCCCGGTGCGCGGCTTCAGCTCTGCCGAGACCGCGCGCGTTGCATCCGGCGTCAGCGTGACCACGAGAGCCTGGCGTGCAGCGAACACGCTTGCGGGCGTCTTCGGATCGTTCGAGGTCGCCGGATAAACGGCGAGATAACCGGTCGAACCATCGGTCCGATAGGCGGTGCCGGCTACAAAGCCCGCCGGCACCATCGCGAGCGCGCTGGCGCGCCACGCCGGTTCGGTGTCATCCGCGCGCGCCGCTTGTGTCACGACGCACAGCATCGCCGCCGCGATGAGACGGAGCACGCGCATGAGTGCAGCGCGCCGTTACGCGCGGGCGCCCGTGAACGGGAAGCTGCCCATCGGGCCGATGCCCATCTCGCCGCTGATGCTGTCGCCGGCGACCGTGCCTGTGAATTCGAGCGTGAGCGGCATCGGGGTGGTGATCGAGACTTTCCAGGAAACGTTGTCGCCGCTGACGGTGCCGTCGAAAATCTCGGCGGTATTGCCTTCCGCGCCTTGCGTGCCCGTGAGCGTGCCGCCGGCGGCCTTCAGGCTCAGCGTCGCGTTGCGATCGCCCATCGGCGTCGTCATGGTCAGATTCCAGTTGCCGTCTACGGCCATTCCCTTCTCCCGAACAAATCCCGGCGGGCCACGACGATCCGCGGCCAGTCCTGAGCGAGCCTATAACCCAACTCGGCGCGCCTGCCTAACGGCTCATTGGAGACATTTAGGCGCGGGCGGCGGCGCGCCGGCGGCTGGTGACGATGAGCCGCAGAACGACATATTGCACGGCAAAGGCGAGGATCTTGGCGCCGCCCGCGACCACCGTGATGTAGAACGCCCACAGCTTCAGATCGCCGGTGGAAGCGACCGCGATCATGCCGACGCCGATCACGAACATCAGCACCGCCCAGGCATAGCCTGCAGCGGTCACATATTCCGGAACGGTCTCGATGACGATCGGCGGCATATAGCGCAGCATCCAGCCGCGCTTGAGCATGATGGCGCCGATCGCGAAATGCGCGATCGAGGGCTTTGCCAGCATGAAGCGGGGATCATTGGTCAGCAGTGTGACCGTGCCCAGCACGACGACGAGCGCGAGGCTCGCATAGGTCATGTAATTGAGCTGCTGACCTTTGACGCGGGCGTAGACCACCTGCGCGATCGCACCTGCAATCGCCACCGACGTTGCCAGGACGACGTTGTCGGTGATGAGGTAGACGACCAGGAAGACGATGGCGGAGAGAAAGTCGGAGGCGAGGCGGGCGAATACGTCCTTCATCGTCGATCCTGTTCAGCGAGCGTGGGGCAGCGCGGCGGCCGGCGTACCGTACTTGATCTGGCGATACTCGGGATACCATTTTGTGAAGTAGATCGCGCTGTTGCGGGCCGCGAAGGCGACCGCAAGGCTTGACCAGAGCGGCAGGCCGGGGACGTAGAGCAGCACGAGATTGGCCGCCGCCATCAGCAGCGCGGCCGCGGTCCACGCAGCGGTGATGACGTAATTGGCATAGAGAAAGCCGGGCATCGCCGCGGTCTCGGCCGGGACCGATTCAAGCGCATATTGCAGCGTGAAGGGACGGCGGGCCAGCATCGAGCCGAGCGAGATGAGGAAGATGCCGGCGTCGACCGACAGCTTGACGCCGAGCGTGCCCAGCGTGGAGTCGAGCAGCGCGAGGGTGAGGCCGATTGCAGCGAACACGATCGCCGAGCCCGCGGCCAGGATCTTCACCGAGCGGCCCAGCGCCACATCGATCGCAACCGTGGCAAGGCAGATCGCGCAGGCCGCGAACACGCTGACCGTGGCCGACGTCACCAGCATCAGGAAGGTGTAGACGCCGTAGGGCGCAAGGATCAGGAAAATTGTCATGGCTCGCCTCGGTCAGGCCGATCTTTACGATGTAAAGATTAGTAGTGCAGCGCCGATGCCGGGTCAAGCAAAATCTTTACAGTGTCAAAATAACGTAGGCGACCTCTAAAAAGTGAAGGGCTGCAACGGCTTGGTCGGAGGCCTCCTCGGCCAATTCCGCCCAGGGGAGGTGCGCAAGGAACGGCAGCGCGGAGGCGATCAAGAGGCCGAGGCAGAGCAGGACGCCGCCGTTGAAGAGGGTATGGCGGCTCCGCCCCAGCCGGATCATCTGGAATGCGAGCGTGGCGCCGGACAGGGCGAGGAGGGCAAGGCAACCCGCGGTGAGTGAGGGCATGTGCATGAGAGACCTCTCCGCATTCGCGATGTCGCTCGGGGCGCGCTATGCCGCGCCCACCCAATTGCCGTGAAATCCATCCGGCACGCGATGTCCGAGTTGCACCAATGCGGCGGGGCCGGCCTCGATGTCGGTGGCGTTGAACACGGCGAGGTCGCTGCGGTTCTCGCGTGCGCGCCAGACCACCGCGAGCAGCCAGCCGTCGCCTTCGGGCGCATCCTTCGACCGCTCGACGAACACCGGCTCGGAGATGGTGTCGCCGGCCGGCAGCAGATAATGGCCGAGCCGCCGGCCGTTGCCGTCGACGTGCACGATGCCGGACAGCGCGCCGAACATCGGCAGTTTTGGATTGGCGCAGGCGTACCAGCCGTGACGGCTCTTCAGCCCGGCGCGGCGATCGTCGATGCGGGGGAATTCGCCGGTGAGATCGTCCAGATAGGTCTGCTGGAAGCGATCGGTATTCCCCGCGAGATCAAACGTCCAGCGGCAGTGGCGGGCGCGCGATTTGTCCGGATCCGTCGGGCGGCCGTCGGGATGCGGAAACAGCGGAGCTTCCTCGAACTGCATGACGTCGGCGACGATGCGGCTATCGTCCTCCCACGCATTCATGATGTGGAAGACGTAGCAGGCTTCGCCGCGGAACCAGACGATGTCCTTCGCGGTGCCGCTCCGCTTCATCACGCCGACATAGGCGCCCTTGTCCGGCTCCCAGGCGTAGGGCGGCCGCCCGCTCATCGCGCGCTCCATGCTGCCTGATATCGGCAGGATCGGAAACAGCACATGGTTCGCGGTGACGATGAAGTCGTGCACCATGCTGGCGTAGGGCGCCTCGAAACGTTCGAAGCGTGTCGCCTTGCCGGAGGCATCGATCGATCCGTAGGAGAGGGCCGGCGTCAGCGGCCCCGCGGCGTTGTAGCCGAAGAACACCAGTTCGCCGGTGATTGGATCGACCTTCGGATGCGCGGTAAAGCTGCCGGCGACGCGGCCCTGATAATTGTGATAGCCGCGCGTGGCCAGCGTGCCCGGCTCGATCTCGGTCGGCAGATGGGCTTCTTCCAGCGCCAGCAGCTTGCCGGCGTGGAAGATGATGTTGGTGTTGGCGACGCCGCCGTCGGTGAGGTCTTGCGGCGCATCCGGCAGCTTGCGGCCGAAGCCGCCGAACAAGGCGCGGCCGGCATCGTGCTCGGCCAGCCATTTCGGCGTGCGGACCCAGCGGTTGCGGTAGCTGGCGCGGCCGTTCTCGAGGTGAAAGGCGTGCAGCATGCCGTCGCCGACGAACCAGTGCGCGCCGGGCGCATCGAATTGCGGGTTGGGGCCGTTGCGATAAAGCGTGCCGTTCAGCTCGCGCGGCAATTCGCCGACGATCTTGAGGAAGGGCGCGTCGGCCTCGAACGGAATCGGCGCGATATTGTCGTGGTGCTCGGTGATGGCGGCCTGCTGCACGGCGTATCCCTCCCTTTATCTTTACATCGTAAAGATGAGATAGAGCCGATCGTCGCGCCGGTCAAGTGAAATCTTTACACTGTCAATATTGCGTCATATACGTTGCCTCATGGGCAAGAGCGATCCGAAGAGCGAAACCAGGACCGAAACGGCGCGCCGCGCGCGCGCCTCGCGGAAGACATCGGCAGCGAGCGCGCAACCTGCACGCCGTCCGGCCAGTGCGAAGACGGAGACGCCATATCATCACGGCGCGCTGCGCGAGGCGCTGCTTCAGGCCGCCGAACGGGTGCTGGAGCGCGACGGGCTCGCCGGCCTGACATTGCGCGCGGTGGCGCGCGAGGCGGGCGTCTCGCATGCCGCGCCGACCCATCATTTCGGCGATCTCACCGGCCTTCTCAGCGAGCTTGCGGCCGTCGGCTTCCGCCAGTTCAACGCGGCGATGGCGTCGGCCTGCGACACCGCCACCACGCCTGTGGCACGCGCGCTGGCGCGGCCGAAAGCCTATGTCGCCTATGCGCAGGCCCATCCCGGCATGTACGGCATCATGTTCCGCACCGAACGGCTGGACTATTCCAGGCCCTCGCTGCACGAGGCGGCCGAGGCCTCCTTCGCCGGACTTGCCAATGCCATCGGCGCGATGCGCCAGGAGCAGATCAGCGGCGACGCGCTGACGCTCGAGCAGGGCGCCGCGATCGCGCGCGCCTGGTCGATGGTGCACGGCTTCACCACGCTGCTGCTCGACGGGCGGCTCTCGGATATTTTGGAGCGGCTGCCCGAGGGCACGACGGCCGAGCGGCTGCTCGAGGTGATGCTGATGGCGCCGGTGACGGCGAAGCTGCCGGTGTAGCGCCCTTCAACGATCGCAGCCCTAGCGCATCGTCGCCAGCTCGACCGCGCGGCCGCTGTTTCCGATGATCTTCACCTCGTCCTTGCCGCAGGTGAAGCTGCGGGCGACATCGTCCGCAGCCTTGCGCGCGAGCTCGTTGGCGTTCGGGTTGGCGATCGCGTCGACATAGGCAACGTGGCAGACCGGTCCTGGCGGCAGCCGCGTCACGACCAGCATGGCCTTGGTGTTCGGCCGCCCCTGTTTGTCGGGATCGCTGCCATCGGCGATGTGCCAGCGCTGGATGATTGCAAACGGTTTTTGGCCCGCGGCGCGCCATTCGACCGTGGTCTCGGATGAATTGAACGGGGCGAACCAGATCTTGGCCGCCGGTTCCTCGGCGGCTTCCTTGCGATTGCGTCCGACCGAGACGATTTCGCGCAGATCGTCCTCGGCGATCAGCACCATCAGGCCGTTCTTGCCCGGGCAGGCGCGCGTCGTGCTGCCGTCGAGCTCGCTCGGCTTTCCGACCTGTCGGCAGTCCTTCGGCGCCGTCGAGGTGTAGGTGCTGCCCACGGATTGGGCGTTTGCGCTACCGAGGACGGTGCACGCAAGCAACATGGCCAGGCACGTTGTGGTGATGCGGGTCATCATGCGGCCTCGATACACCGGGAACTCCGTACCATCAGACGTCTTGATTGTGGGCAAGGTTCAAACAGGCCTGCCTGAGACCTGACAGCGGCACGGAATCGTTCTAGAAGAGCGCCTTCGCTTGGGCTCATTCGGCCTCGTTCGCGTCCTCGTTCTCCTGATCATGCCAGCCACATCGTCGAACAAACCTTATCGCGTCGGCCGCTCCAAGACGGGGCTCGGCCTCTTCGCCACCAAACCGATCAAGAAGGGAACCCGGATCATCCGATATTTCGGACCGATCCTGGACTCGCGGATCCCTGCGCAGGACGAGATCGAGAACAAATATCTGTTCGAGCTCAACGGCCGCTGGACCATCGACGGCTCGGTGCGCAAGAACCTCGCGCGCTACATCAATCATTCCTGTCGGCCCAACGCCGAGTCCGACGTTCGCCCGCGCGAGCGCAAGGTCTTCATCCGCGCCATCAGGAACATCGAGCCGGGCGACGAGATCAATTACGATTACGGCACCGACTATTTCAAAGCCTATCTGAAGCCGATCGGCTGCAAGTGCGAGTCCTGCGAGAAGAAGCGCAGGAAGCTGCGCGCCGAAGCGCGGGCAGAAGCCGCCAAGGTGAAGGCGCGCACGGAAGCCAAGGCCAAGAAGGCGGGCACCAAGGGCGCCAAGAAGAAGCTCAACGGTCACGCCATCGGCAAGCCGAACGGCCGCGCGCGGGCGTAGCCGACCGCCGTCGCCCGGCGGGGGCCGGGCGACGACTGCGCGTGGGTGTGCTGCCTCACGCCGCCACGACACTTCCGCTCTTCCTCAATCCCACATATTGCAGCTCGGCGAACACGCCGGTCGCGACGGCCTGCGCCACGACCATCAGTTCGCCCGCAAGGTTCGGCGACACCGCGCCCGAGAGCAGCAGCGCGATACTGCCGACCGTCCAGGCCGCGTTGCCGAGCACGACCAGCAGCACGAGCGGCTTCGGCACCGCGGTGCGCGCGGCGAGCCAGCCGACCAGCGCGGTGTAGGCGATCAGGAACAGCCCGGTCTCGCGCAGCAGCGCTTCGGGCAGGTTGAACAGCGCGGCGAACGCGCCTGCGCCGAAGGTGAAGCCGAGCGCGGCCACGCCGCTGAAGATCGCGTCGGCGAGCAGGGCGCGGCGGAGGAAAGTGGATGCGTCGATCATCTGAGGTCTCCATGCTTGGGTTGGGCTTGGGTGGAGTCTTGGGGTGGAATTCAGCGCAGGCCGCGCCACCAGGCGCGGAGCAGGCGGGCGATGCGGAACGGGCAGAGGCTCCTGCCGACGCCGTGCTCGAAGGCGACGACTTGCGCGACCACATAATCGCCGGTCGAATGAACCAGCGGCTCGGGCATGTTGAGGCTGCGTGCCAGCAAGCGGGTCGCGAGCGTCATGGCCCAGGGCAGAAGGTGGTCTGCGACGGTTCGGTAGAGCAGCAGCGCGATCATGGTCATCTCCTGTTGCGACCGAAGATGCGCTGACCCGGGGCCCAATTCGATTACCTCCGGGGTAATGGAAGGGCCGAAATGCGCGTGCTAGGTTTTCGACCATGAACGCTCATGCATCCACGGCACACGCCGAACGCAGCCAGCCGGTCCATATCGGCGACCATTTGCGCGAATGGCGGCAGCGCCGCCGCATGAGCCAGCTCGATCTGGCGGGCGAGGCCGAGATCTCGGCGCGGCACTTGAGCTTCGTCGAGACCGGCCGCGCCGCGCCCTCGCGCGACATGGTGCTGAGGCTCGCCGAGCGTCTCGACGTGCCCTTGCGCGAACGCAACGTGCTGCTGGTCGCCGCCGGCTTTGCGCCGGCGTTTCCGCAGCGTCCGCTGGAGGATCCCGCCTTGAAATCAGCCCGCCAGGCGATCGACCTCGTCCTCAAGGCACACGAGCCCAATCCCGCGCTTGCGGTGGACCGGCACTGGAACCTGGTGTCCGCCAACCGCATGGTGGCGCCGCTGCTCGACGGCATCCCGCAGCGGCTGCTCGGCCAGCCCTTCAACGTGCTGCGGCTCGCCTTCCATCCCGAGGCGCTGGCGCCGCGCACGGTCAATCTCGCGGAATGGTGCGGGCATCTGCTGGAGCGACTGCACCGGCAATGCGAGGCGACGGCCGATCCGGAGCTGATCAAGCTCTACAATGACCTCAAGGGCTATCCCATTCCGGCGCGCTCGGCGCCGCTGTCGAGCGACAATGTCGCCATCCCCTTCAAGCTGCGCCACGATGGCGAGGTACTCAGCTTCTTCTCCACCACCATGGTGTTCGGCACGCCCGTGGACATCACCCTGTCGGAGCTGGCTCTGGAGACGTTCTTTCCGGCCGACGAGCGCACCGCCGAACGGCTGAAGCAGATGGCGGCAGCCATGACTTAGCGCTCTTGCCTCGGGCCGGGTTCGGCTTATCTTTGGGCAAACCCTGAAAGTGCCCGAAGGAGGCGCCTGATATGAGCACGCTGAAACCGCTCCAGATCGACGTCGTCTCCGACGTGGTGTGCCCCTGGTGCTATATCGGCAAGCACCGCATCGAGAGCGCGCTGGCGCTCGTGCCGGATGTTCCGGTCAAGTTGAACTTCCGTCCCTTCTTCCTCAATCCCTGGGTGCCGCGCGAGGGCATCAGCCGCGAGGACTATCTCACCAAGAAGTTCGGCTCGGTCGAGGCCTATAAAGGCATTGCCGGACGCGTCGTTGCGGCTGCAAGCGAGGAGGGGCTCGTTTACAAGCCGGAGCTGGTGGCGCGTCAGCCCAACACGACCGACTGCCACCGCCTGATCCTGTGGGCCGAGGCGATCGGCAAGGCGCCCGAGATGAAGCAGCGCCTGATGGAGCTCTATTTCCGCGACGGCGGCGACCTCACCGATGTGAACGTGCTGGTGCAGGCGGCCGCAGATGTCGGCCTCGACGCTGCCGACGTGCGCAAGCGCCTGGCCACCGACGAGGACGTCGCGCGCGTCTCGGCCGACGCGCAGGAGGCCGCCGAGAAAGGCATTTCCGGCGTGCCGACCTATGTGTTCGCGCAGAAATACGCCGTCTCCGGCGCGCAGGATCCGAACCTGCTCGCCCGCGCCATCCGCGAGGTGTCGGCGGAGATCAACGCGCAGGCGGCGGAGTAGCTTTCGCTTATCTGCGGAGGCGGCGGACCACGCGTCGCGCGGCCTCGTGCGCGGCGTTGAGGCCGAGCAGCGATGCGTGAATCAGCGCCACGACCGGGTCGTTCCGCCGCAGCGGAATCAGCACGTCACCGATCGCAAAGCGCCCGCGCCAGATCGGATTGATCATGGGGTGGTCGGCGCTCGCGGTGGAATCTGCGCTGGCGATGGCGGGATCGGCGCAGAGGTGACGGGTGAGGTCGTGTGTGAGCTGCACGCCCGGCGAATATTTCGCAAAGCGTTCGTCGATGCCGAGCTTGAAGAAGAAAGCGCGATCCTGATGGCGCAGCACGATGCCGGCCGCGATCGGAGTCGTGCCGGCCCGCAACGTGATGATCTCGCACTGCGCGGTGTCGGCGAGTGCAGGCACTGCGCGGCGGATGAAGGTCGCATCACCGGCATGCTGGATCAGCGCGGTGCCGCGCTTGCCCTTCCAGCCGCTGGCCTCGAGCTGCAGGAATGTCTCGAGCGCCGGCCTGATCTCGTCGGGCCTGCGCGCAACCTCGAACACGACAGGGCCGTGCTCATCGAGACGATGGCGCTGACGTCGCAGCTCCTTGAGCTTCCTGGCGCCGAGCGCCTCGCGCAACAGCGTCTCGCCGTTCTGCGTCGCATCGAGGCTGGCGCGGATGTAGGAACTGAGAATGCGCGGCTTCAGGCCGTCGCGTTGCAGAACCTGATTGAGCGACGCCATCGCCGCGCCGTCGAGCGCGAGGTCATTCAGCACGAGCGCATGGGCGCCGGCCTTGCGCGCCTGCTGCAACAGGCGGGTCGCCGCCTCGATCGGAGCGTCGCGGTCGATCAGCGGGCTGCACAGCGTGCCATAGGGATGCGCGCTCACCAGCGCGGGCAGGGGAATCTTCCAGGCACGCCACAGCGAGACCACTGGCATCAGCCCGATCAGCCGCGTTGAAGATCCATCGAATGCGGACAGCGCCGAGGCGTTGGTGCGACCGCGCGCGGTGGCGCTGACGGCGAGCTCCCAGGCGGGCAGGTAATATCCGTTCGGCTCGATCGCGCGCTGTGCCAGCGCGCGCCACTGACCGGCCTCGATCGCACCAAGCGGAACGAGGGCGCGCGTCGTCGCGGCATGCCTTGCCGACGCCGGATTGACCGCTGCCTGGTGCGCGATGTCGACCACGTCCCGTCATCCCCGTTCACGCGGGCTGAGCCCGGTTTACGCGGTCATCCTTAGCGCAAAGATTGGAAAATCCCGTTGGGACGCCGCTTCAATTCGAGCGGTAATGTTAACGTTTCATTCAGCGTCCGGCGGTCGCCGCCGGATGCGCCATGGAATCTGGGAGTCACTGCTCGCCCGGCACGAAATGATCGCGGGCGCTTGCGCGTCCGCCGCCGGTGGTATCGGTGATGGCGATGTCGACGTCGCGGGAGGTCTTAGGCACGTCGCCGGGGCCGACCTGCACCGACAGCCTGACCTCGCGGGTCTGATCCTGCCCGACCTCGATCACGGGCTTGCCGTCGGGGCTGGCTTCGATGCCGGCGACGCGCATGGTTGCGCCGGGCAGGCCGGAAACCTCGAGCGCAAACGATCGCTGCGCGCCCTTGTTGAGGATGCGGACGGTGTAGTCGTTGCGCACCCCGCCATCCGAGAGCTGGACGAAGAGGGGATTGCGCTCATGCAGCACGTTGACGTCCATCGTCGCGCGGGTAGCGAGCGTATAGATCATGATGCTGCCGACGATGGCGATGGCCGCCACATAGATCAACGTGCGCGGACGGATGATGCGGTAGATCGGCGCCTTGCCCTCCTGCCGTCGCTGCATGTTGATGTCGGTGTCGTAGCCGATCAGGCCGCGGGGCCGGCCGATCTCGCGCATCACGTTGTCACAGGCGTCGATGCACAGGCCGCACTGGATGCAGCCGAGCTGGATGCCGTTGCGGATGTCGACGCCGGTCGGGCAGACATTGATGCATTGATGGCAATCGACGCAGTCACCGGCGAGATCGCCGTGCGCGCGGGCGGCGTCCGCCTTCTTCACCGACATGCGCGGCTCGCCGCGGTCGCGGCGATAGGTGACGTTGAGCGCCCATTCGTCGGTCAGCGCCGCCTGGATGCGAGGCCACGGACACATGTAGATGCACATCTGCTCGCGGGCGTGACCGGCAAAGACATAGGTCGTGGCGGTGAGGATGCCGATCCAGAGATAGGCGATGAACGGGGCCTCGAAGGTGGCGAGCTCCTTCACCAGAGTCGGTGCGTCGGAAAAATACAGCACCCAGGCGCCGCCGGTCCACCAGGCGATCATGATCCAGAGAAAGTGCTTCAGCACGACCTTCCGGATGTGATCGAACGTCCAGTAGCGCTTGTCGCCCTGCATGCGCTCGCGCCGGTCACCCTCGACCCAGCGCTCGACCGCATAGAACAGGTCAGTCCACACCGTCTGCGGACACATGTAGCCGCACCACAGCCGGCCGGCGACCGCGTTCATCAGGAACAGAGTCATGGCCGCAATGATCAAGAGGCCCGTGAAATAGTAGACCTCCTGCGGCCACAGCTCGATGAAGAAGAAGTAGAAGCGCCGATGCGGCAAGTCGATCAGGACCGCCTGGTCCGGCAGGCCGGGTCCTCGATTCCAGCGCACGAAGGGCAGGAGATAGTAAGTCCCGAGCGTGACGCAGAGGATCGCCCATTTGATGCGGCGGAAGGGGCCGTGGACGGATTGCGGATAGACCTTCCTCCGCTTCTCGTAGAGAGGTCCCTCGATGAAAGTGTCGTCGCTCATGGTCGGCCTCTGCAATCTGTGCGAATGGTCTCACGCAATCTCGGCGACGACTTGCTTCAGCAACTCGCGAACCTGTCCGGCGACGGCGCCGAGATTCGGGTTCTCGATCGCCGCCATCGAGGCGACGGGATCCACCGCCGAAATCTCGACCTTGCCGCCCTCGCGCTGC
Source organism: Bradyrhizobium sp. GW821-FHT12B03 (assembly GCF_058807535.1). NCBI lineage: Bacteria > Pseudomonadati > Pseudomonadota > Alphaproteobacteria > Hyphomicrobiales > Nitrobacteraceae > Bradyrhizobium > Bradyrhizobium sp. GW821-FHT12B03. The sequence goes on along the minus strand of NZ_JBXAQU010000016.1, from coordinate 138,142 downwards.
TGAACGACGACGTTGCAGGGAAGCATCGTACCGATCTTGTCCTCGACGCTCAGCGCCTCATAGGCGAGCTTGGGATTGCACGCTCCGAGGATGAGATATGGCCGAAACTCGGCCCCGAGTTTCTTGTTCAGGGTGTCCTTCACGTCGATCTGGGTGAGCACGCCGAAGCCATGGTGCTTCAGCGCTGCGGTCGTGGCGGCGACCGCCGCGTCGAACGGCAGATCGACCGTTTTCGAGAAATGATAGGTCATGGGCTGTCTCCGTCGAATTGGGTTGTCCTCCCAGCGCCGGCTCACGAGAACGCGCAGCCGCTGGTCAGGCCCAGTTTCCTGAACACGATCGCTGCGGGGCAGAAGCCCGTGAACGAGGCCTGCAACATGTTCAGCCCGGCGAACGCCGTCAGCAGATACCAGTACGCATTCACGTAGGTGCCCAGTGCGAGTCCGAGCAGGACGACGAAACCTGCGAAGGCGAGAACGGCTTTGTCGACATTCATGGCATGCTCCTCTTTGAGTATGTTGGCGTTACGAACGGGTCAGGCTGGCTTGGGTCCAGGCCACGATGCTGCGTGCATCCATCGCGCCGGCGTGGCGGGCGATCTCGCGGCCGCCGCGCATCAGCAGCAGGGTCGGGATACCGGTGATGTTGAGGCGCGACGACAACTCGGGAGCGTTGTCCGAATTGAGCTTCAACAGCCGAATCTGCGGCTCCAGCTGCTGCGCGGCGCGCTCGAACATCGGCGCCATGGCGCGGCATGGGCCGCACCAGGGCGCCCAGACGTCGACCAGAACTGGAATGTCGCTGTTGACGACATGGCGCCCGAAGGCTTCCTCGTCCACCTCGATGGGGTGGCCGGTAAACATCGGCTGGTGGCAGGCGCCGCAGCGCGCGCCTTCCGGCGCACGCTCGGCTGGCAGGCGGTTGGTCCGCCCGCAATGCCCACACACGATCTGGCGGGTCTCGCTCATGTGCCCGTCCGGACCTCCTTGATCTTGGCGATGTTCAGCTTGTCGAGCAGGAAACGCTCATAGAACGGTTCGCTCTCGCCGCGCCGCATCTTGCGGAGGAAATACTTCTCGAAGGCGACCTTGGCGTAGTGCACCCACTCGCCCTTGGACGACCAGTTGACATTGCGCGGCGGGATCTGCGGCTGCGCCAGGAAGGCGACGCCGGAATCGCCGAAATCGGCAAGGCAGATCGCGTTCCAGGTCGGCTGTGCGCTCGGCTCCTTGCCCCGGAGCAGGGCGCCGATATTCAGCGCGGTCGCGGTCACCATGGATTCGATCATGAAGCCGGTCTTGGGCACGCCGACTGGGACAGGCGTTGCCCCGACCGGCGCGATCGCGACACAGACACCGACCGCGAAGACGTTCGGGAAAGTGGGGTTGCGCTGGTGCTTGTCGACGACGACGAAGCCGCGCGGGTTGGTCAGCTTGTCGATGCCGCGAACCGCCTCGACGCCGCGGAACGCCGGCAGCATCATCGAATACGCAAAGGGCAGCTCGTGCGTCTTGCGCACCGCGCCGTCCTCGCCGAGCTCCTCGACGACCATCTTGCCCGCTTCGACGCCCTTGACGCGCGCGTTGGCGATCCACTTGACGTGTTTTTCTCGCATCTCGCTCTCGAGAAGGCCCTTGGTGTCGCCGACACCGTCAAGGCCGAGGTGGCCGACATAGGGCTCCGAGGTGACGAACGTCATGGGGACTTGGTCGCGCAGCTTGCGCCGGCGCAGCTCGGTTTCCAGGATGAACAGGAATTCATACGCCGGGCCGAAGCAGGAGGCGCCCTGAACCGCGCCGATCACGACCGGGCCGGGATTGGTCGCGAGCTTTTCAAATGCGTCCTTCGCGTGCGAGGCGTGGTCTACGTGGCAGATTGATTGCGTGTGGCCTTGCGGGCCCAGGCCGGGAATCTCGTCGAAGGCAAGCTCAGGCCCCGTCGCGACGACCAGATAGTCGTAGTTGATCGACGTGCCGTCGCCGAGCTCGACGCAGTTCTCGGTCGGGTGCACACGCTTGGCGCCCTGCGTCAGCAGGCGCACGCCCTTGCGCTTCATGATGTCAGCGAGATCGATCTCGATCTCGTCGCGCTTTCGCCAGCCGACCGCCACCCAGGGGTTCGATGGGACGAAGTGATAGACGGCGCCCTGCGAGATCACGCTCAGGCGATCGTCCTTTCCGAGCTGGGGCAGCAATTCATAGGCCATCAACGTCCCGCTAAGACCGGCTCCAATTACGACGACTTCCGCCATGGGTTACCTCCGCTGGATGAGCGGCTCCGCCAGTTGGGCTGGCTGTTCTACCGCGATGCTTGACTATATATTCGTATATGCGTATATACGCAAGTATGAAAATAGATAGCGAAACCATGGAGCGGGCGGCGGACCAGGCGAGCGACCTTTTGAAGGCGCTTTCCAACCGGCACCGGCTCCTCATCATCTGCCAGCTCATCGATGGCGAGCGTTCGGTCGGCGAGCTCGCCGAGTTCCTGGACCTGCGCGACTCCACGGTCTCTCAGCATCTTGCGCTCCTCCGCAAGGATGGCCTGGTGTCCTCGCGCCGCGACGCGCAGACGATCTTCTATTCGATCTCGAGCGAGCCGGCCCGCGAGATCCTGAAGACGCTCTATCAGGTGTTTTGTGCACCGAAGTCCGCAAGGTCGAGATGAACTCTACGAGCGCTCGAGTCGCGGCGCGTTGAGCAAGATCAACGCCCCACTCGATAAAGCTGGCGAAATGACACAAGGACACCGTGCGCGGTGTAACGGTTCCATGATTACACGGGCAAACCCCATGCGACTCCTCGGATTGTTGGCGGTTCTCGCAGCCTCCGCCCTGCAGAGCAGTCTCGCCGCGGCGGAGAGACTCACCGTGGCGCAGCACTCCGTCGCCGACGAAAAGGCCGTGTTTGCAACGGTGGAGAGCGTCAGCGTTGTGCCCGCGCGCGGGCGCATCGGCGGAATTGTGGTCCAGCTCAATGTCAGGGAGGGGGATCCTGTGACTGCCGGCCAGGCGATCGCGATGATTGGCGACGAGAAGCTGGCCCTTCAGATGAAGGCCCTGGATGCGCAGATCGAGGCGCTTCAGGCTCAGGCCACTCAGGCGCAGACCGATTTCACGCGCATCGAAGGTCTGGTCGAGCGCGGCACGCTGCCGCGCGTCAAGCTTGACGAGGCCCGCACCGCGCTGAACGTGGCCGAGAACGGGCTGCGCGCGAAGACCGCCGACCGCGCCGTGATTGCGCAGCAGCTCAGCGAGGGGCAGGTGCTGGCGCCTTCCGGTGGCCGGGTGTTGAAAAAGCTCGTCACCGTCGGCTCCGTGGTGATGTCCGGCGACGCGGTCGTCACCGTCGCGCAGCAGCATTTCAGGTTGCGGTTGCGGGTGCCGGAGCGGCACGCGCGTCTGCTCAAAGCCGGCGACAGGATTCGAGTCGACGGCGCCGAGCTCGGTGAGGAGGCGCCCAAATGGGGCGTCATCGATCTCGTCTATCCGCAGATCGAAGAAGGTCGTGTCATTGCAGACGCCAGCGTCGAAGGTCTCGGCGAATACTTCGTCGGGGACCGGCTGCGGGTGTGGATTTCCGGCGGCATGCGGCCGGCATTCGTCATCCCGGCAGGCTACGTGACGACCCGGTTCGGCATCGACTACGTGCGGCTTCAGCAGGCGGGCGGGGTGGTCGACGTGCCGGTGCAGCGCGGCCGCGAGCTGCCGACGCCCGCGTTTCCCGACGGGCTCGAGATCCTGTCCGGCATCGGGGCCGGCGACCAATTGGTGCGACCGTGAATCTCGGACTCTCAGGCCGGCTTACCAAGGCAACGATCGCCTCGCCGTTGACGCCGCTGTTTCTGATCGCGGCGCTCGTGGTCGGCCTCATCGCCGTCGTCGTGATCCCGCGTGAGGAAGAGCCGCAGATCAGCGTGCCGATGGTCGATATCCGGGTCAATGCTGACGGCTTGCGCGGGCCTGACGCAGTCGAACTCGTCACCAAGCCGCTGGAAGCGATCGTCAAGGGCATCGACGGCATCGAGCATGTCTACAGCCAGACCGAGGACGACCGCGTGATGGTCACCGCGCGGTTCCTGGTCGGAACGAAGGCGGAGGATGCGATCCTCCGCGTCCATGAGAAGATCCGCGCCAATCTCGATCGCATTCCGGTCGGGATCCCCGAACCGCTGATCGTCGGTCGTGGCATCAATGATGTCGCAGTGACCGTATTGACACTGGCGCCGAAGCCGGCGGCCGCCGGGCGCTGGACGGACAAGGACCTGTTCGAGCTCGCCGACAAGCTGCGCTCGGAGCTCATAAAGATCGACAGCATCGGACTGACCTACATCTCCGGCGGCGCGGCGCAGCAGATCAGGGTCGAGCCGGATCCGGAAAAACTGTCCCTGTTCGGCGTCACGCTGCAACAGCTCGTGGCCAAGGTGAAGGATGCCAACCGCTCGTTCCTGGCCGGCCAGGTCCGCGATGCCGGCGTCGTGCGCAATGTCGCGGCCGGCCAGACGCTGGCGGGCATTCCCGACATCGGGTTGCTCCTGATCTCGACGCGCGACGGGCGGCCGGTCTATGTCAAGGACGTGGCCTCCGTCATCATCGGACCAAATACGATCGAGCATCGGGTCTGGAACGATGCGCGTGACGAGAAGGGGCAGTGGACGCGTGTGCCTGCGGTCAGCCTGGCGCTCGCCAAGCGCGCCGGCGCCAACGCGGTCGTGGTCTCCGCCGACATCGGCCGACGCCTCGAGGGATTGAAGGGGCGCCTCATTCCCGACGACGTTCAGGTGACGGTGACGCGCGACTATGGCGAGACCGCCAACGAGAAGGCCAACGAGCTCCTCTTCCATCTTGGGCTCGCCACGGTCTCGATCGTGGTGCTGATTGCGATCGCGATCGGATGGCGCGAGGCGGTCGTGACTTTCGTCGTCATTCCGACGACCATCCTGCTCACGATGTTTGCGGCCAATCTGATGGGTTACACCATCAACCGGGTCAGCCTGTTCGCTCTGATCTTCTCGATCGGCATCCTGGTCGACGACGCCATCGTCGTGGTTGAGAATATCGCGCGGCATTGGGGTATGCGCGACGGCCGGTCGAGATTGCAGGCGACGATCGAGGCGGTGGCGGAGGTCGGCAACCCGACCATCGTCGCCACGCTCACGGTGGTCGCTGCGCTGTTGCCGATGCTGTTCGTGTCCGGATTGATGGGCCCCTACATGGCGCCGATCCCGGCGAATGCCTCGGCGGCGATGCTGTTCTCGTTCTTTGTCGCGATGGTCGTTGCGCCCTGGCTCATGCTCAAGCTGGCGCCGAAAACCGAGGTCGCGGGGGCCGATGCCGCGCACCAGGAAGGGCGGCTCGGGCGGCTTTACCGGCGCTTTGCCACTCCCATCGTTCGGAGCAAGCGTGCGGCCTGGATCTTCCTGCTCGGCGTCGGTGTCGCGACCTTGCTGTCCATGACGCTGTTTGCGACCAAGTCGGTGACGGTCAAGCTGCTGCCGTTCGACAACAAGTCGGAAATCGCCGTTGTTGTCGACCTTCCGGAAGGGGCGAGCCTGGAGGCGACCGAGCGCACGCTGTTCGGCGCGGCGGAGATCGCGCGGCAGTTGCCGGAGGCCACCTCGCTACAATCCTATGCGGGCACGCCGGCGCCCTTCAATTTTAACGGCCTGGTGCGGCACTATTATCTGCGCGAAAAGCCCGAAATGGGCGAGCTGCAGGTCAACCTGGCCGCGCGCAGCGAGCGCAGTCGGGCGAGCCATGACATCGCGCTGGAGCTGCGGCAGAGGCTGAAGGCGCTCGATATCCCGAAGGGCACCAGCATCAAGGTGGTCGAAGTGCCGCCCGGGCCGCCGGTTCTGGCGACGCTGCTGGCCGAAATCTATGGTCCCGATGCTGCGACGCGCCGCGCTGTGACGGCCGAGCTGAAGAAGGTCTTTGCCGAGGTTCCCTTCATCGTCGATGTCGACGATTCCATCGGCGAGAGGCGGCCGAGATTGCGGCTGTCGATCGACCAGGACCGGCTCGAATTCTTCGGCGTCGAGCAGCGCGATGTCTATGACACGATCCAGGCGTTGTTCGGCGGCGTCTCGATCGGTTACTCGCATCGCGGCGAGGATCGCAATCCGATCGAGATCGCGGTGCATCTCGGCAAGCGCGGCCTGGTCTGGGACGAAGCACTGGCTTCGACGCCGGTGCCGGCCAACACGCTGCCCGGCAGCAAGACAGTGGTCGAGCTCGGCCAGGTCGTGAAGGCGACCATGGAGGAGGGTTCGCCGACGATCTTCCGTCGTGACGGCCGCTTCGCCGACATGGTGATGGCCGAACTTGCCGGACGCTTCGAAGCGCCACTCTACGGCATGCTGGCTGTTGCGGATCGCGTGGATGCCCATGATTGGGGCAAGCTGCCGAAGCCTGCGATCAGCCTGCACGGTCAGCCGACCGATGAATCCCGACCCACGCTGCTGTGGGACGGCGAATGGGAGATCACGTGGGTGACGTTCCGCGACATGGGGGCCGCTTTCGGCGCAGCCATTCTCGGCATCTACGTGCTGGTCGTCGCTCAGTTCAAGAGCTTCCGCCTGCCGCTCGTGATCCTGACGCCGATCCCGTTGACGCTGATCGGCATCCTGGTGGGACATTGGCTGCTGGGCGCACCGTTCACGGCCACCTCGATGATCGGCTTCATCGCGCTTGCAGGCATCATCGTGCGCAACTCGATCCTGCTTGTCGATTTCATCCGTCACAGCGGCGGGGAAGGCAAGCCGCTTCGTGAGGTCGTGCTTGAAGCCGGCGCCGTTCGTTTCAAGCCGATCTTGCTGACAGCCCTTGCCGCCATGATCGGCGCCGCGACCATCCTGCTCGATCCGATCTTCCAGGGATTGGCGATCTCGCTTCTCTTCGGGCTTGCGTCCTCGACGCTGCTCACCGTGCTTGTCATCCCTGCAATCTACGTCGCCCTGCGCGCGCCGCCCGGGGCGACTTCCACGACGGCCAAATCCAGTTAGCGAGGATTCGATGGACAAGAACTACGTCGATATCACCAGGAATATCTCCGCCAACATGCGCAAGCTGCGGAGCGACATTCCCGACACCATGAAGGGCTTCGCCGCGCTCGCCCAGGCCGCGACGCGTGACGGCGCGCTGGACAAGAAGACCAAGGAGCTGATCGCGCTGGCGCTCGGCGTCGCCGCGCGTTGCGACGGCTGCATCGGCTTTCACACCGAGGCCCTCGTCAAGCTCGGTGCGACGCGCGAGGAAGTCGAGGAGGCGCTCGGCATGGCCGTCTATATGGGCGGCGGACCGTCGCTGATGTATGGCGCCGATGCGATCGCAGCCTACGAGCAATTTCAGCAGCAATCGGTTGCCGCCTGACGCCCGAGATCGGATGCCATCATATGGATGAGACCGGGCGAGTAGTTGCCTCGTCCGGTCCCATCCGTCTTGGTTCTATTGATTACCAGCGGTCGCCGACACCGACGCCCACGCTGACGCCGGGCGCGCGAATGCCGACGCCGGCACGCGGGCCATCGTCCCAGTCGCGATAGGTGCGGCGTTCATAATAGCGCTCGCGCGGCATGGCGTTGTAGGAGTCGCGCACGATCACGCGCGCCCCGCCACGGGTGCGATAGCAATTGCCGGCGTCATCGCAGACGAGCCGGACTTCCTGGATGAGATCGGGGTTGGCGTATTCGCTGGTCGTGTAGATGTCGGCAGCCTTCGCGCCGCTCGCCGCAGCGAGAGCCCCGACGCCAGCCAGCAGTGCAATCGCAAATGTCCGCATCATGTCCTCCTCCGAAACTGCCCTCTGCGGGTACAAGAAGGGGAGGCGGAGATCGTTCCGGTCGATTTACAGGTTTTTCCCGGAATCGGATCTTGCAGCGGGGCGATTGTTCCCTTCGAGGTCAACTTGTGAAGATGAGGCAGGTCGTGCTCCCGTGCGCGAGCAGCCGGCCCTTGGCATCTGTCACGCGTCCGTCCGCCGTCCCAACGCGACGGCGACAGTTCAAGACCCTGCCTTCGACCCTGATCGGACCGGTTTCCGGCGTGATAGGCCGCACTCATCCGTCGCGTTGCGTCGCGGCGGCGAAGGGCGTCGTACTGTGTGTCGAGGTCGAGCATGGAGCGGCTCTAGAGGCCGCAGTATCGCAATGCGAGTCCGACGCGATGACGAGATCCGAAAACGACCGAAGGTCCCGCGACGCGTTGCGTGGATCGCGAAGCGTGAAGCGGACGCTTCGTCGACCGCCTGTCAGATCGGCTCGTAGGTTTCCGTCCCGCAGATGTCGTCGGCTTCCGCGCGGCGGCGATCGACGACCTTTCCGCCGGTGATGGTCACGATGTAGATCTGGGCGCCGAGCGCGGTGCCGGTTGCGGAGGTGAGCTGCGCGCGGACGCAGGCCGTCCAGCCCGATCCTCGTACCTCACGATGCGGCGGGGCGACGTGCACGTCGCGCGGATAGGAGGTGTTGACGAAGACGACATCGATCTGCTCGCGCACCACGCGCTTGACGTCGGGGGGCGGCTCGGGTTGCGGCTGCTCGGCTTCCTTCATGCGCATGAACTCGGGCACCGGCGCACGGCTGTCGGCAAAGCCACAGGCGCCGAGCGCGAGCGCGCTGGTCAGCAGCGCGACATGAGCAATGATCCGCAACATCCGTGAAGGTTCCCCCCGCGGGCCAAGATAGGCACGAATGCGATCCGACGAAGTCCCGGCCGATCAAAATTTGCTGAAGGCAAGTCTTACTGAAGATCCGGACCCCGCGGCATTTGCTATTACGGGATTGCAAGCTAGTTTGGACCCCAGACGAGGGGGATTGCATCAATGAGGGTTTTGGTCATAGCGGCTGCGGTGCTGGCCCTGGCTGGCGGCACGGCGCAGGCGCAGATGGGTGCTGGCGGCAAGCGGCAGGGCAACGCGCCGAAGGTCGACAACACGCCCAAGGTCGACGAGAAGGCCTACAAGGCCGCGCTCGAGCGCATTCCCGAGCCCAAGGAGAAGTACGATCCCTGGAGCGGGGCGCGTCCGCCCGAACCTGCCAAGAAGCCCAAATGACTGCGCCGGGTGCTGGCGACACGCCAGTGCCCTTTGACCGCTCTCATCGCGCCCATCTTGTCGTGGCCGCGGCCAAGCATCGCCGGGGGAGCGCCGGGCGCTGCACTGCTCGTCGAGGCCGGTGAGCTCGAGCGCCTCGATACCAACGATGGTCAGCGCGACGTCCTGCTCTCGATCATCGCGTGCGTGATCGCGAGCCTGCGCCGGCGGCGCCATCGTATCAGGCACTCATCATCATCTTGTGCATGAGATGCGAACGTTGGTTCACATCGCGCGCGCTATTGCACGAAAGCGAGACCGACGCGCCTATCGCTGCGCCACACGGCGTGGCAATTTCGTGCGAAATTGTCGCGCGCGATCGAGAGTGTGAACGATTGCGGCAATGTAACGGGGGTCTCGAGGTCGATCGCCGCGCCGCCTGCCGACATGTTTCGTACGGTACACGCGATGTCGCCGTTTTCAAAAGTGATCGTTCCACCCTTGAAAACACGGTAGCGCTGCGCTGCACGCTTCTCTGTCATTCGCGTTAATCCAATTCCACGATTGTGAAATAGTGCATAGAAATTACGTTGAACTGAATTCAATACTGGCGCTACTTGCACAGCGCTTCAGACTTCGTTTACGACGTTGAAACGGTGAGTCACTTCTCGCCGACTTTTCCCGCAAGGCCTTTCTTATGGCGTTACGCGCCGATGGAGATTCCGATGAAGACCACGCTTTCGATTCTGTTCGCCGCAGCGCTCTCGCTGTCGTCGATGCCCGCCCACGCCGTCAAGTGGGACCTCTCGACCATGAGCTGCAAGCAGTTCCTCGATAGCGGCGAAGACAACATCCAGGTCGTGCTGACCTGGATGGACGGCTGGTACAAGGGCGACGAGGACAACGCGATCATCGACACCGACGTATTCATCGAGAACGCCAAGAAGTTCGGTGCCTATTGCGGAAAGAATCCGACCGCCAGCATCGTGACGGCAGCGGACGAAGTGCTCGGTAAGTAATCTTCGGAGCGGGCCGAAGCGCGGGTGTGTCGCGCTTCGGTCGGTTGCTTCGACACGATCGTCATCGAGGGCCGCGATGCGCCTTGCGCTCATGCGGCTCTCTCGTTCCGGGATCAGCCCGGCAGCATCGCGAACGCGCTCGACACCATCGCCACCTGTTTGTTGTCGGTGGCCGAGAGCAGCATGACGCGGCCAAAGCTCATGGTGCGTCCGAGCCGCACCACGCGGGCGTCGGCCAGCACGTCCGAGGACGACACCGCACGCATGAAATGCGTGGTCTGGTCCACCGTCGTCATTGGACGATAGCCGCGATTGGCGGCAAGGTTCGCGATCACCATCGCGGTGTCGGCAAGCGCCATCAGCGCCTGGCCGCACACCACGCCACCATTGCGGCACAGCCGCTCCGAGAATGGCATGCGCAGAAGTGCGCCCGGCTGCCAGTCCGGCGCATCCGGCGGCTCTGCGTGGTCGATATGCTCGACCGAGAGGTTGAGATCCTGGATCCAGGGTGCGAAGACCTCGCCGAGGATGCGTCTGGCCTCAGTGATGCCGAACTCGGCTTCTGGCTGCGATGGCATTATTGGCATGTCCTTCCCTGTTGCCGGATGTTTCGGTCATTCTGCGCGGATCGGCGCGGCAAAGTCACCCGGCCTTGTGCCGGCCCTCTCGGCTTGAAAATGCCTGACTTCGCCCGATATGATGCCACGCTTGGGATCGGGTGGATGATGTTGCGTCGGTGTGTCCTCGTGTTTTGGCTGGTGGCGCTCGGTATCGTGCTGGACGGGTGCACCAAATGCGGCCCGATCTGGGACGACTGGCTGCACGCGCCGAAATCGTGCAGGTCGGAGCGGCTCTAGCCGGCCATCCGGCCCTACGTGGGCCGTTGACAGGGATGACGAGGCGCGGTTGATCCGCCTCTTGTGGATGATCAAGGAGTCAAGGATGAAGCTTTTCCGTATGGCGGCGGTGCTGGCCGTGTTGGCGGGACCGGCCTACGCGCAAATGCCCAATCTCAATTTGCTGCAGGAAGGCCCCGGCAAGACACCCGAAGAGAAGGCCGCGGATGCCGAGCGTGAAAAGGCCTACAAGGAAACGCTGAAGAAGATTCCGGACGCCAAGACGTCCAACGACCCCTGGGGCGGCATGCGCTCCGATCCGCCGAAACAGGCGGCGCCGAAGGCGTCGGCCGCAACCACCGGCGCGCCGAAGAAGAGCAAGACCGGAACGGCCGCCAATTGAGCCTTTCGGCCGGAGGCGGCACGCGCCTTTCGGCCGGGACTCCTCTTCGTCCGGCCGGCTCCCTACATTGCCGTCAGGTGTTGCGCAGAGGAGGGCAGAACTTGGTTCGGAAGGTCATGGCCGATCGTCCGCGGGATCTCGCCGAGCGGATGGCGCGCCGGCGCAAGATCGGCGGCAAGCCGGGCGAGCGCACCGGCGATGGCTATCTGCGCGAGACCTTCACGCTGCCGCGCGCGGCGGCACGGGCGAGGGCGCAGGCCTTCTTCGCCCGCTACCCCAAGGCCGGCTACATGAGCGCGGTCGAGGCTTGGCGCGAACTGCCCGGCGGCGACATCGAATTCACCATGCGGCGGCTGCCCAGCGCCGATTGAGGTCCGCGCCTAGTCGAGCGTCTCGGCGACGATGCGGATGCGGAATACCGGCTCCTTGGCCTCGTCCAGGAGCTCCATGTGCCATTCGGAGTTTTCCTGGAGCTTGCGGGCGATGCCGGCGGCCATGTCGGCGCAGACGCTGGTCATCTCCTTCCAGGCCAGATCGCGGTCGGCAAATTCCGACGCCTGGTCCGCACAGCCGGAATAGCGGCCGTTCCGGATTCGAAAGAAATAGAGCGGCATGGCTGGCACCGATCGCGGGACGGCCCCGCCCCAAGGCCACGGGCGCGCAGTGCAATCCCAAACCACGGGCAGATCAATTCCGGGCGGCTACGGGATACGCCTGGGACGCCGCGGCTCCCTGCCGGCCATGGCATGCCGCGGCGCACAAGGGCGCGGCGCCGCCGATCCCCGTCCGGCCGGGCTCGGCCCGTGTTGTTCAGGCCGACTTGGTTGTTCAGGCCGATTTGCGCCCGATGGCCTTCAGTTCCCGATCGATGCGCAGCTGCACCCGCCGGACCGCCAGCAGGTCGATCTTGGTCTCGGTCTTGCCGGTCTTGACCTGCTCACCGATGCGGAACTGCCACTGCCAGATTCCGGGAATGGCCGTCTTGGCGACGGTGAACTCGACGCCCCTGTGATTCATGGTCTCCTCCCCACGATTCACCCTCGATCACTGTAACATGTTGGGCGTCATAATATTCCCGCGGCAAGCAAAATCCGCTGGTAAGCCGTGGGCAGTTCACGGAAATCTCGAAAGCGTGCGCGCTCCGAAGCAAACGAAATCGCAGTCCGAAAGATGCGGGCCAGTGGAAGTGGTGCAAGACCCGTCGCGCCGGCGCGCGGATGCGGTTGTGCGGCACAGGAACTCCGTTCATGGTCGGAGAACCACGGGGCCGTTCGACGGTGATGGGTTAACGATCGGTTGCTTGAAGTTCCGGACTCCGGCTGTCGCCGGCGCTTCGCTTGCAGGGCCAATCGAACATGTGCAAGTCGCAGCGGCGGCATCGCCAGTGAGAATTATCAAGCATCCTGCGGCTCCATCGCGCATGCGCGTGGAACCGCCATTTGCGCAGGCGTGGCCGTTCGAAGCGAACATGTGCGCCTGAAACTTTTTCCACTTTTGCGTGCTGCGCATCTATGCTCTGTTGACGTCGAAGGACGGCACGAGCGCGACGTTGGGGAAGAGGAAGGCGTGAACTGGCTGAGACATCTGGCGTTGCGCTGGGGGGTACGGAAATTCTCGCTGGTCTGTCCGCATTGCCGGCATCCCGCGTCGTCACGGGTGTCGAGGCGCGGACGCTTCATGCTCGGTGACGCGACGCTCGCATGCGAAGAGTGCGGCGAGACCAGCCTCGTCACTTTCTGGCGCTTCGAAGGATTGTCGTGCTGTTCCGATCGCACCGCGCCGACGCGGCGCGAGCCGCTGTCTCATTCGCGGTCCTGATCGACGCCGGCGCTCCCGATCGAACCGACGTTCTGCAAACCAGCCTCGATGCGCGCGAACGGCATGTGCCTTGCTTGGCCATGACGGCAAGCAACATGGGCGCGTCATGCTCGGCATTCCCCGCCGCTACAGTCATTTCGTCTTTGGCGTCATCCAGTCCGGACTGACCTCGCTGATCGCGGCGGGGATCGCCAGCCTGCCCGCGGATGGCGCGATGCCGTTCGTCGGGCACTGGATGGTGTCATGGCTGATCGCATGGGCCGCGATGCTGCCCGTGGTGCTGCTGGCGGCGCCCGCGATCCGCGCCTTCTCGCTGCGGCTGACGCGGGAGGAGAGCGGGTCGTGAACCGGCCGGCAGGCATGAAAAAACCCGCCTGGGGAGAGCCAGGCGGGGTCGAAGGTTATTGGAGGCTGAGGTGCTGGGCTGCAACACCATAAGCCGCACGACACTAGCGGGCTGGGCTTACGACAGCCTGACAAGCCCGCGAATCGAATCCAGGCCCGGTGTCACGGCGTCTCCATGCCCGCAAACAGAAAACCCCGCTCGGGGGAGAGCGGGGTCGTCGGCTGGGTATGGAGGCCCGGTGTTGGTCCACCGGGCAGGACGACAATAGGCGACCAGGCTTACGGGTGCCTGACGACGGCCCCGAAACCGCTCTGCACGGGGCCGCAGACTGGCCCCGCACCCGTCCCAATTTGGCCACCCGATCGCAACACTCGAGACACAGCCGCAGGCGAGATTCCGTAAGGTCCGGTGCAGCCATGGGGGAAACGTGGCTCGCCGGCAACGGGGTGCATCATGGATAACGTAGAGCGGTCGTTTGCCGCCGCGACGGCGGTTGGCTTTGTGGTGCTGGTGATCGGCGTCGGACTGCTGGTGCTGCTGTAGGTCCGGCCGGCAGCGAGGGCCGGGCCAGCGCGCGCCGGTGACGGCGGGGCATCATGGACGGTGCCCGCATCTGTCAAGAAATCGAAAACAACCCCATGCACAGTAGGTGGCGCGGGGATTTCACCGCATCATCAAGGGCTTACAGGTAGTATTTAGATACCTTTAGTGCCCGCAGCCTGCCTCTAGTGCACCTTGATCGCGTCCAGAGGCAAATGGAGCTCGGCGGCCCGCTCCTGGCGGTCCTTCTTGCGGAACTCGTTTTCCTTCCGCTCGAACTTGACCATCTCCTCGCGCGCCGCCTCCAGCAGGGGGTTGCGCCTGACTGCATCGCGGTGCGCGTTTTCCGTCATGACCGAGATCCCCACAGTTGCGGTCCAACTCACAGAAGCCGCAGGCCGCGAAAAGGTTCATGCCGCAGGATTGGGGAATTATGACGGCGCATTGCTCATGCGTCCTTGATGCGTATCATCTTCAGTCGAGCAAGAGGAAGAGCCAAATGCCGGACTGGATTCTCGCGCCGATCTGTCTCGCTGTCCTTGTCGGCTTCATCTGGTTTGCATTCCGGCAGGGGCTGAAGGTGCGGCCCGATCGAAACAATGCCGAGGTGGGGCCGAGCCTCAACAGTGGCCAGTCGGATACGTCGCATGGCGGCGCCGATGGTCATTCCGGAAGCTAGGACCGGGGCGGCCCTCGAGACGGAGGCGGTCCTCCGATGGCGCACCGTGCCGCGGCGGGCGCGCGTCTCCCTCGGCCATCGGTGGTCTTACGTCTTCGGCGTGGTCCAGCGCTGCTGCGGCGTGTCAGCCCAGGACGTGCCGAGCGGGCGCATCGTGATCCAGGTCTCGACCAGCTTTCCGTCCGCGATCCGGTAGCTCTGCATCCCGGCCCGGCTCTGCGTCTCGCCGGTCTTGGGATCGGGCCATTGGAACGAGAACCGGAACCAGGCGCGGTCCGCCGTGAAGGAATGGTCGTAGACCACGACGCGGATACCTGGCCGGTCCTTGTGGACGCCTTGCAGCTCGGCCGCGTAAGCCTCCCGCGTCACGGTCCTGTCGCCGGTCTCGTCATGCCTGACATAGTTCGGCCCGACGCAGCTCGGGACCAGGTCATATTGGCCCTCGTGCCAGACCCGTTCCCAGCGGTCGAACAGATCGCGCACCTTGTCTGGCACTGGCTGGCTCCATTCCATCACGTTGCGATGCAGCGTAATTGACAATGAGCCACCGTGAAAATCAAAATCAGGCCACGATGAGATCCCGGAAGGCCGCCGATCGAGGCGGCCTCTCTGGCTTGTTCTACGGTTTCTTGATGCAGGTTCTTTTTCGAGGAGAGCCCTTCACGGCTTTGCCGGTGGCCATGTCGACATCGCTCCCGCCAGTCACTTTCTTGATCTTCCCCGGCCCACAGGTGCCATCGTCCACAAGCACACTCTGACCTGACGGAAGCGTTCCCGGAGCAGGCTCAGACGTCAGTTGTGCGTGCGCCGACGTTGCGATCAAAAGGATCGCCGATGCGAGAAGTAGCTTGTTCATTTAATTCAGCCCCAAGTTGAAGGATGGCTAATCTAGCAGCGGAGAGGTTCCAGTAAAGGCGCACGGGAGGATTTAGGGGAACCGGATTAGGGCGGGCTGCAAGTCGTCTTCGGACGTCGGGGCTAAGGCCAGCGCCCACATCCGGCTGCTGTCCTAATCGGGACACCCGGAACGCGCCGAATTGGGGCAGGTGACATGTTCGGCTTCAGAAGCAAAAACGCCGCCTGCTTAAATGAAGCGCAGGCGGCGGCTTTCCAGCCCCGGGAAGGAAAATGTAAAATCCCGATACCGATGTGTCAGCACGTATCGTGCCAAGGTTCAATGTAACATAGCGGGACAATCTGCGTGATCTGTTGGTGGATGACGACAGTGAGTTTGGTGAGGACCAATGAAATCGGCCGCCGACCGAGGCGGCCTTACCTTTTCACGTCCCCAATTATCAATGGGGTGTTTGGATAAGTAATGCTGCCAACGCTTTTGAGCTGATAAATGTGCGTCTTGATTCCGACATGCATCCTCGCAACCAGATCAGCTTGGGCGGATGCACTTTCTAGAGTGCGATGTATCTGCGGAGCATCTTCCCCCGGAACCCAGACGAACCACAAAAGCTCTGTTGGATCGGCCATGCTCCCCCCGAGAACGAATTAGGACACTAACAAATTCTAAATAGGACACTCGTGGTCAAATACAGCCAGCGCCTAAATCCGGGTACTGGCCGAAATAGGCCACTCGGGTTTCCAAAGTAGACCACCGAAGTGAGGCGGCCTTACCGGTCTCGCTGAGTTACTCAAAGTGATTATTTGGTTTTTTCTGCTGCGCCATCGTTGGACCTCGCCGACGTGATTGTTTGCAGTAGCCGTATGGAGTCACCCTTAAACTTGGAACGCAGTTCCGTTATCGCGGTTTCAATCCTGGAATGCTGGTAATAGAGTTTGCGAAACTCTCCGATTTTAAAATCCGCCTGATCTTGAGTGATCGCGCCATTTGCCGCGGCTTCCCGGATGCGTTGGTCAATTGGCGTCGGAACGTGCGCCTCGAACTTCGACATATCGAATAAGTCGATGTCGTTTCTGTCCATCCCCTGTCGCACGATCTGCTGGATGTCTAACGCCACTTTTTTCCATTCACCCAGCTGCCAGTTGGAATGCTTTATGGCGGTAGGTAAGTTTGCGCTAGGGTAGCCGGACATGAATCCGTTCCACCATTCACCAGCCTTAGTTTCCCGTTCATCGAGTAGTTTGTTGAGTTCTTCGATTTTCTTTTGTTGAACCAGAGCGCGCCATTCTGGGGGTGCGGTCGGCGACACATTAAGCTGGGCTGTTTCTGTCTTGTCGACCAATTCTGTTTTGGCCTCGGCAGTCTGAATCAGCACCAAATACCAAACGCCGAAGGCAGTGAAGCTGATGACACTGATCAGCATTCCAATAACCGGCAACGACATCCTGATCTCTCGTGGTTTGGTGCTCCAGTAAAACACGGCCACCATAGCAAAGAGAATGAATAGCGCTGTTCCTGGTGGGGGATTCAAGGCCATGTGCACGGCCTTTCCAACCCACCCCGGATTGTTCGCCTTCTCGTAGATGAAGTCGAATCCAGTGATTGCGCTGAGTAGGCGCTTGATCGCCGGAATCTCCTCAATAACGATCCAGAGGGAAAACAATCCGATGGCAGCGGTTCTGAAAAAATTCTTAACGGCCATGCCTGCCTCCGCCCGACTCTAGGGCTAGTTGTGGCAGACGAAGATGTACCTGATCTAGATTACATGTTCAGGTATATATCTGCTCGAAATCCGCAAAAGAACATATTGCGAACCTGGAACAAATAGGGTACATTGGTTTTATCGCCGGCCCGCCTCGCCAATCGTTTGTCCCCCTAGCGAATCCTCGCCATAAGGAGCACGACCCAATGTCCGCAACTGCCCTGCGTATCGTCGAAGGATCTTCCATGGACAAGAGTAAAGCTCTGGCCGCCGCGCTCTCCCAGATCGAGCGCCAGTTCGGCAAGGGCTCGGTGATGAAGCTGGGCAAGAACGACCGCTCGATGGACGTCGAGGCGGTGTCCTCCGGTTCCCTCGGGCTCGACATTGCGCTCGGGATTGGCGGCCTGCCCAAGGGGCGCGTCGTGGAAATCTACGGGCCGGAATCCTCGGGCAAGACCACGCTGGCGCTGCACACGGTGGCGGAAGCGCAGAAGAAGGGCGGCATCTGTGCCTTCATCGACGCCGAGCACGCGCTCGATCCGGTCTATGCGCGCAAGCTGGGCGTCAACATCGACGAGCTCTTGATCTCGCAGCCGGACACCGGCGAGCAGGCGCTGGAAATCTGCGACACGCTGGTGCGCTCGGGTGCGGTGGACGTTCTGGTGGTCGATTCGGTCGCGGCCCTGGTGCCGAAGGCCGAGCTCGAGGGCGAGATGGGCGATGCGCTGCCGGGCCTTCAGGCCCGTCTGATGAGCCAGGCGCTGCGCAAGCTGACCGCCTCGATCAACAAGTCCAACACCATGGTGATCTTCATCAACCAGATCCGCATGAAGATCGGTGTGATGTACGGCTCGCCGGAAACCACCACCGGCGGCAATGCGCTGAAATTCTACGCCTCCGTCCGCCTCGACATCCGCCGCATCGGCGCGATCAAGGAGCGCGACGAAGTGGTCGGCAACACCACGCGCGTGAAGGTGGTGAAGAACAAGCTGGCGCCGCCCTTCAAGCAGGTCGAGTTCGACATCATGTACGGCGAGGGAGTCTCCAAGATGGGCGAGATCCTCGATCTCGGCGTCAAGGCCGGCATCGTCGAGAAGTCAGGCGCCTGGTTCTCCTATGACAGCCAGCGTCTCGGCCAGGGCCGCGAGAACTCCAAGGCGTTCCTGAAGGCCAATCCCGACATCACCGCCAAGATCGAGACCGCGATCCGCCAGAACTCCGGCCTGATCGCCGAGCAGATTCTCGCCGGCACGCCCGAGCGCGACGCCGACGGCGAGGAGCCCGCGGACGAGTAAGACTTAACGCGAAAAGTTTTTCGCGAGGAGCGGGCGCTGAGGACGTTGAGTTGCCGACGTCTTCGGGGCCCGTTTCGTTTTGGGGGATGGTGCCGCGGGCACCGTGCCGTAGGGTGGTTAGCCGAATGGTCTGCGCGAAGCGCAGCCGCTCGGCGTAACCCGCCACTGTTCGTATCTGCAGAGACAGAAGTGGTGGGTTACGCAGCCGACGGCGCTTCGCGCATCCGCCCGCTAACCCACCCTACGATCCCTTACTCCGCGGCTTCCGCGTAATCGCTCACCGGCGGGCACGAGCACACCAGATTGCGGTCGCCATAGACGTTGTCGACGCGGCCGACCGGGCTCCAATATTTGTCGGTGCGCGAGCTGCCCGCGGGGAAGCAGCCCTCGGCGCGGGTGTAGGCGCGCTTCCAATCGTCGTCCGCGATGTCGTGCACCGTATGCGGGGCGTGACGCAGCGGCGAGGCCGCGATCTCGAAGCGGCCGGCCTCGACCTCGGCGATCTCTTTCCGGATCGCGATCATGGCATCGCAGAACCGGTCCAGCTCCGCCTTCGATTCCGACTCGGTCGGCTCGATCATCAGCGTGCCCGGCACCGGGAAGCTCATGGTCGGGGCGTGGAAGCCGTAATCGATCAGGCGCTTTGCGATGTCGTCGACGGTGACGCCTGATGTCGTCTTTAGCGCGCGGGGATCGACGATGCACTCATGGGCGACGCGGCCCTTCTCGTTCTTGTAGAGCACCGGGAAGTGCGCATCGAGCCTGGCTGCGATGTAGTTGGCGTTGAGGATCGCGATCTCGGTGGCGCGCTTCAATCCTTCGCCGCCCATCATCAGGATATAGATGTAGGAGATGGTGAGGATCGACGCCGAGCCGAACGGCGCGGCCGAGACCGGACCCACCGGCGCGTCCCCGTTCGTTGCAGGGTGTCCAGGCAGGAACGGCTTAAGATGCGCCTTGACGCCGATCGGGCCCATGCCGGGGCCGCCGCCGCCGTGCGGAATGCAGAACGTCTTGTGCAGATTGAGGTGGCTGACATCGGCGCCGTAATCGCCGGGCCTGCTGAGGCCGACCTGCGCATTGAGGTTGGCGCCGTCGAGATACACTTGGCCGCCATGGCCATGCACGATGTCGCAGATCTCGCGAATGTGCTCCTCGAACACACCATGGGTCGAGGGATAGGTGATCATCACAGCGGCGAGGTCGTTCGCATGCTTTTCCGCCTTGGCGCGGAGATCATTGACGTCGACGTCGCCGTTCTTCTCGCAGGCGACCACCACCACGTCCATGCCGACCATCGCGGCCGAGGCCGGGTTGGTGCCGTGGGCGGAGGAGGGGATCAGGCAGATCTTGCGATGGCTCTCCCCACGCGCCGCATGATAGCCGCGGATCGCGAGCAAGCCGGCATATTCGCCCTGCGCGCCCGAGTTCGGCTGCAGCGAGATCGCGTCATAGCCGGTGATGTCGCACAGCCACTTCTCCAGCCGCGCGAACAGCGCGTGATAGCCGCGTGCCTGCTCGCGCGGGGCGAACGGGTGCAGGGAGCCGAATTCCGGCCAGGTCAGCGGCATCATCTCGGTGGTGGCGTTCAGCTTCATGGTGCAGGAGCCGAGCGGAATCATCGCGCGGTCGAGCGCGAGGTCGCGGTCGCTGAGCTTGCGCATGTAGCGCAGCATCTCGGTCTCCGAGCGATGCGCGTGGAAGACGGGATGGGTGAGGAAGGCGGTGCCGCGCTTCAGCGCCTCTGGCAGCGCCTCGCGCGTCGTGGCGTCGATTTCGGCGTAAGACAGCGTACCGCCGAAGGCGCGCCAGACGGCCTCGACCGTCGCGGGCGTGGTGGTCTCGTCGAGCGCGATGCGCAAGTCGGCATCACCGACGCCGAGATTGATCTTTTCGGCGGCCGCGCGCGCGACGATCTCGGCGCGCCTGGCACCGGCATCGACGCTCAGCGTGTCGAAGAAGCTTTCCGATTGCGGCGCGAAGCCGAGCTTGCGCAGGCCGGCCGCGAGCACGGAGGCGCGGCGATGCACATTGCGTGCGATCTGCGTCAGCCCTTCGGGGCCGTGATAGACCGCATACATCGAAGCAATCACGGCGAGCAGCACCTGCGCGGTGCAGATGTTGGAGGTCGCCTTCTCGCGGCGGATGTGCTGCTCGCGGGTCTGCAGCGCGAGCCGATAGGCCGGCATCCCGCGCGAATCCACGGAGAGGCCGACGATGCGGCCGGGCAGCGAACGCTTCAGCGCATCGCGCACCGCCATGTAGGCCGCATGCGGTCCGCCATAACCCATCGGCACGCCGAAGCGCTGCGCCGAGCCGATCGCGATGTCGGCGCCAAGCTCGCCGGGCGAGGCGAGCAGCGTCAGCGCCAGCAGGTCGGCGGCGACGATCGCGAGCGCGCCCTTGGCCTTCAATGCTGCGATCGCGGGCCTGAGGTCGCGCACCGCGCCCGAAGTTCCCGGATATTGCAGCAGCGCGCCAAGCACGTCGGCGGTGTCGAGATCGGTGAGGGGATCGCCGACGACCAGATGCCAGCCGAGCGGCTCGGCGCGGGTGCGCATCACCGCCAGCGTCTGCGGATGCACGTCCTTGTCGACGAAAAAGGCTTTCGCTTCGACATGCGAGTGCCGCTCCGCCAGCGCCATCGCTTCGGCCGCCGCGGTGGCTTCATCGAGCAGCGAGGCGTTGGCGACGTCGAGCCCGGTGAGGTCGCAGATCATGGTCTGGAAGTTGAGCAGCGCCTCCAGCCGGCCCTGGCTGATCTCGGGCTGGTAGGGTGTGTAGGCGGTGTACCAGGCCGGGTTTTCCAGGATGTTGCGCTGGATCACTGCGGGCAGGATGGTGCCGGAATAGCCTTGGCCGATCAGCGAGGTGAAGACCTGGTTCTCGCGCGCGAGCTCGGCCATATGCGCGATCGCCTCGGTCTCGCTGAGCGCCTTGCCGAGATCGAGCGGGGCGGCCTGCCGGATCGAGGCCGGCAGCGTCTCCGCCATCAGCGCGTCGACGCTCTTGGCGCCGACGGTCTCGAGCATTGCGGTGACATCGCGCGCCGAGGGGCCGATATGGCGGCGAACGAAAGTGGCGGCGGTGTCGCCGTTGGATTTGCGGTGCGCGGTCATCATGGGTCCTCGCTCTAAGAGTTGCTGTCATCGCCCGCGAAGGCGGGCGATCCAGTACGCCGCGGCCTCTCGGCTCTAGCCGAAGCGGCTGCGTTTACTGGATGCCCCGCCTTCGCGGGGCATGACAGTGAGTATGTTGAGAGGGCTCGGCTCATATCGTCACGCCGTATGTGCCTTGTACGCGGCTTCATCCATGAGGCCGCCGAGTTCGCTCTTGTCGGCAATCTTGATCTTGAAGAACCAGGCCTTGCCTTGCGCGTCCGAGTTCACCAGCGCGGGCTCGGCGGCGAGCTCGGCGTTGGTCTCGAGCACTTCGCCGGAAATGGGCGCGTAGACGTCGGAGGCGGCCTTGACCGATTCCACCACGGCGGCGGCTTCCGCCTTCTTCAGCGCGCGGCCGAGCTTGGGCAGTTCGACGAACACGACGTCGCCGAGCTGGGACTGCGCATAGTCGGTGATCCCGACGGTCGCGACGTCGCCGTCGATGGCGAGCCATTCATGGTCGGAAGTGTACAGCGTCGTGGTCATTGTCTTGTCCTCAGCGTTTGTAGGTGTTTTTCACGAAGGGCATGGCGGCGACCGCGAGCGGCAGGCGCTGGCCGCGCACCTCGGCGAAGAGCTTGGTGCCGAGCGCGCTCGATGCGGCGGGCACGTAGCCCATCGCGACCGGCGCGTTCAGGCTCGGGCCGAAGCCGCCCGATGTGACCTTGCCGATCGGCGCGCCGCCTGCGCTATCGGCAAACAGCAGCGCGCCTTCGCGCACCGGCGCGCGGCCCTCGGCACGCAGGCCGACGCGGCGGCGGGATGCGCCGTGATCGAAATGAGCGAGGATCTTTTCGGCGCCGGGAAAGCCGCCGGCGCGGGCGCCGCCGGTGCGGCGGCTCTTCTGCACCGACCATTCCAGCGCGGCCTCGACCGGGGTGGTGGCGGTGTCGATGTCGTGGCCGTAGAGGCAGAGCCCGCCTTCCAGCCGCAGGCTGTCGCGGGCCCCTAAGCCGATCGGCATCACGTCGGGGTTTTCCAGCAGCGTCTTCGCAAGCCGTTCGGCATCGGCAGCGGGCACCGAAATCTCGAACCCGTCCTCGCCGGTATAGCCGGAGCGCGAGACGAAGCAGGCGAGGCCGGCAACCCCGTGCGGGCCGGCGTCCATGAACTTCATGCCTGATACCTCTGCACAGAATTTCGCCAGCACAGCTTCCGCCTTCGGGCCCTGCAGCGCGACCAGCGCGCGGTCGGCCAGCGAATCGATGATGCAGTCGTCCGACAGATGCGCGCGCAGATGCGCCTCGTCCGCGGCCTTGCAGGCGGCGTTGACGACCAGGAACAGGTGATCGCCGAAATTGGCGACCATCAGGTCGTCCAGGATGCCGCCATCGTCATTGGTGAACTGGGCGTAGCGCTGCCGTCCCGGCGCGATCGCCACGATGTCCTGCGGCACCAGCCGTTCCAGCGCGCGGGCGGCGTCCTCGATCCTCCCCGATTTCGGCCGCAGCGCGATCTGGCCCATATGGGAGACGTCGAACAGGCCGGCTTGGCTGCGGGTATGGAGGTGTTCCTTCAGCACGCCGGCCGGATATTGCACGGGCATGTCATAGCCCGCGAACGGCACCATCTTGCCGCCGAGGGAGACATGAAGCCCGTGAAGGGGCGTCTTTTTCAGGGAATCTTGGTCGTCGCGCACTGGCATTACGGGGCCCTCGGCGGTTCCCCGGGGACGATTCCCCGGAAGCAACCAATCGAAGCCCCATCTGTCGCTGTGCCTGAGAGTATTATCCCGTCGGCGGACGCTGTCCGGGTCTTAAGCCCGTCGGCGCCTCTTTCCAGATGTCGTCAAAGCCACGCGGTCCTTTTGCCTGAGAGTTTCCGGGGCGGTTGCTCCTTCGGCGCCGGCATCCAATGCCGGTCTCTCCCGACGTGGCCGTACGATACAAATAGGTAAAGACCACAGGGCGGCCAAGCCTGTCAACGCGGCGCCAGCGCCTTTCAACGGGATTGAGCGCCTGCGGCAACCCACTGATCACGTTGCACAGTTTCTGGACAGCGAAGCTGGCCTTGTCTAAAAGCGCTTTGGCCCGCAGATAACAGCCGAGATCACCGGTTTGGATGGCAGTAAAGCGGGTCCTAAAGCGCGATCAGAATCATCGCGCTTTAGCTCTTTGTTTGAGCATGATCTTTCCGGAAAACCGCTTCACACTTTTCCGGATCATGCTCTGGCACACCCGATTGGATGAACATGAGCGGCGTCAACGAGATCAGGTCGACCTTTCTGAACTTCTTTGCCGAGAACGGCCACGAGATCGTGTCGTCCTCGCCATTGGTGCCGCGCAACGACCCCACGTTGATGTTCACCAATGCCGGCATGGTGCAGTTCAAGAACGTCTTCACCGGCGTCGAGAAGCGGCCGTACCAGCGCGCCACCACGTCGCAGAAATGCGTGCGCGCCGGCGGCAAGCACAACGACCTCGACAATGTCGGCTACACCGCGCGCCATCTCACCTTCTTCGAGATGCTCGGCAACTTCTCGTTCGGCGACTATTTCAAGGAGCGCGCGATCGAGCTGGCCTGGACGCTCATCACGAAGGACTTCGGGCTGAACAAGGACAAGCTGCTCGTCACGGTCTATCACACCGACGACGAGGCGCACGGCCTCTGGAAGAAGATCGCCGGCTTCTCCGACGACCGCATCATCCGCATCCCGACCTCGGACAATTTCTGGGCGATGGGCGACACCGGCCCGTGCGGCCCGTGCTCGGAGATCTTCATCGATCGCGGCGAGCACATCTGGGGCGGGCCGCCGGGCTCGCCGGAAGAGGACGGCGACCGCTTCCTCGAATTCTGGAATCTCGTGTTCATGCAGTACGAGCAGGTGACGAAGGAGGAGCGCGTCGATCTGCCGCGTCCCTCGATCGACACCGGCATGGGCCTGGAGCGCATGGCCTGCATCATGCAGGGCGTCGACAGCGTGTTCGAGACCGATCTGTTCCGCCACCTGATCGACGCGACGGCCTCCGCGCTCGGCAGCGGGCCGAACGAGCAGACGGTGGCCTCGTTCCGCGTCATCGCCGACCATTTGCGTTCGTCCGCCTTCCTCGTCTCCGACGGCGTGCTGCCCTCCAATGAAGGCCGCGGCTATGTGCTGCGCCGGATCATGCGCCGCGCGATGCGCCATGCGCAGCTGCTCGGCGCCAAGGAGCCGCTGATGCATCGCCTGGTCTGGGCGCTGGTGCGTGAGATGGGCCAGGCCTATCCGGAGCTGATGCGTGCGGAAAATCTGATCGAGGAAACGCTGCGGCTGGAAGAGACCCGCTTCCGCAAGACGCTGACGCGCGGCCTTGCCATCCTCGACGAGAAGAGCGCTTCGCTGAAGAAGGGCGACATGTTCGACGGCGACGTCGCCTTCACGCTGTACGACACCTATGGCTTTCCGCTCGACCTGACGCAGGACGCGCTGAAGTCGCGCGGCATCAGCGTGGACCAGGCTTCGTTCACCGACGCGATGGAGCGCCAGAAGGCCAAGGCGCGGGAATCGTGGAAGGGCTCGGGCGAGGCGGCAAGCGAAGCGATCTGGTTCCCGCTGCGCGAGAAGCTCGGCGCCACCGAATTCCTGGGCTACGAGACCGAGACCGCTGAAGGCGTGGTCTCCGCGCTGGTCAAGGACGGCGCGGAAGTCGCCAGCCTCAAGGCCGGCGAGACCGGCGCGCTGCTGCTGAACCAGACCCCGTTCTACGCGGAGTCCGGCGGCCAGGTCGGCGATACCGGCGTGCTGCTCGGGGAAGGCGGCCTCAAGGTCCGCGTCACCGACACGCAGAAGAAGCTCGGCGATCTCTTCGTTCACGTCGGCACGGTGGAGAGCGGCGAGGTGAAGCTCGGCACCGCGCTGCAGCTCGAGGTCGACCATGGCAGGCGCTCGACGATCCGCGCGCATCACTCGGCGACCCATATCATCCACGAGGCGCTGCGCCAGGTGCTGGGCGACCACATCGCCCAGCGCGGCTCGATGGTCGCGCCGGATCGGCTGCGCTTCGACTTCGTGCATCCCAAGCCGATCACGGCGGAGGAGCTCGCCCGCGTCGAGGACATCGCCAACGACGTGGTGCTGGAGAACGACGAGGTCACCACCCGCGTCATGGGCGTGGACGAGGCCCGCGAGGCCGGCGCGCGCGCGCTGTTCGGCGAGAAATACGGCGACGAGGTCCGCGTCGTCTCGATGGGCCGGACCGCGCGCGAGCGCGGCGCCAACGCGCTCGGCTGGTCGGTCGAGCTCTGCGGCGGCACCCATGTGAAGCGCACCGGCGACATCGGTCTGATCACGCTGACCGGCGAGAGCGCGGTCGCCTCCGGCGTGCGCCGCATCGAGGCGTTGACCGGCAACTATGCGCGGCGCCACGCCAACGACACCATGGCGCTGGCGAAGACCGCGGCGAACGAGCTGCGCACCTCGATCGACGACGTCCCGGCGCGCATCGCAGCCCTGATGGAGGAGCGCAAGAAGCTCGAGCGCGAGCTCTCCGACGCCCGCAAGAAGCTCGCGATGGGCGGCGGCGCTGCTGCCAGCAATGGCGCAGCGAGCGGCGTGCGCGAAGTCGGCGACGTCAAGCTGATGGCGCGCGCGGTGGAGGGCATCGAGATGAAGGATCTCAAGAGCCTGGCCGACGACGGCAAGAAGCAGATCGGCTCGGGCGTCGTCGCCATCGTCGGCGTCACCGAGGACGGCAAGGCCGGAATCGTGGTCGGCGTCACCGCGGACCTGACCGCGCGCTTCAACGCCGTGAACCTCGTCCGCGTCGCCTCCGAGGCGCTCGGCGGCAAGGGCGGCGGCGGCCGGCCCGACATGGCGCAGGCCGGCGGCCCCGATGGGGCCAACGCGGCCGCGGCGCTCACCGCGATCGAAAAAGCGATGGCGGGCGCTTAAGCACCATGTCCCCCGTTCCGCGAGGAATTGGGCTTCGCGACCCCGGCTTGAGGGATCATCTCTACGAATTGCTGGAGCACGATCCCTTGGCCTACTCGGTCGGATCGCGCTTCATCCAGATCATCATCGGCGTCATCGTGCTCGACGTGATCGCGATGATCCTCGCCTCGGTGCCGGATCTGGATGCGCGGTTCGGCGCGCTGTTCGCAGGCATCACCATCCTCGCCGTGATCGTGTTCGCGCTGGAATATGCCGCGCGGATGTGGACGGTGGCCGGACACACCCAGCGCAAGGCGTCCGCGCTGTCCGACCGGCTCGGCTACGCCTTCTCCGCGCTCGGCATCATCGACCTCATGGCGTTCCTGCCCGCCGCGATCGTGCTCGCCACCGGCCGGCATGCGACGCTGGCAGCCCTCGGCGTGCTGCCGTTCTTCAAGATGATCCGCTATTCGCCGGCGATGCGCTCGCTGCTCGCCGCCGTCCATGCCGAGCGGCGCGCGCTGATCGGCTGCATCGTCATCCTGATCGGCGCGGTCCTGACCTTCGCCTCGCTGCTCTACGCCATCGAGCGCGACGTGCAGCCGGACAAGCTCGGCACCATCCCGCAGGCGATGTGGTGGGCGATCGTGACGCTCGGCACCGTCGGCTATGGCGACGTCGTGCCGGTGACGCCGCTCGGCAAGTTCGTTTCGACATTCGCCATCGTCAGCGGTTTCGCCATGATCGCGCTGCCGGTCGCGATCATCTCCACCGCCTTTGCCGAAGAGGTGAAGCGGCGCGACTTCGTCGTCACCTGGGGCATGCTGGCACGGGTGCCGCTGTTCTCGCACCTGTCGGCCTCCGAGATCGCCGACATCATGCGGCTCTTGCGCGCGCGCACCATCGAGCAGGGCGAGATCCTGGTTCGCCGCGGCGATGCCGCCTCGTCGATGTATTTCATCACCGCCGGCGAGGTCGAGATCGTGCTGCCGAACCAGCATGTGCGGCTCACCGACGGCACCTTCTTCGGCGAGATCGCGCTGCTGCACAAGACCAAGCGCAGCGGCACGGTGACGGCGACGCGCAAGACGCGCCTCTTGCTGCTCGATGCCCAGGATTTTCACGCCCTGATCGAGCGCATGCCGACGCTGGCCGAGCACGTCCACACCACCGCCAAGGCGCGGCTCGCCGATACCGGCGATCTCGCACTGGCTGAACTCGCACAGGCCGAACCGGAAGATGAGGGCCGCGCGTAGCCGTCACGTTCCGTCGAGGAAGGGCGCCACGACCTCGCGCGTCTCCTTGCTGGGGACAACGGGCACGATCTCGAAGGTCATGCCAAAGCCCTGGCAGTTCAAAACCCATTCCTGCAGCAGGCGGGCGTCGTCGCATTCCATCAGCTGGAAGCAGCGATCAAAATTCGGCTCGATCCAGCTGCCGAGATATTTCAGCCCTTCCGGAAACTTGACGCCCTCGTCGCGCACGCGGCGGTAGACCGGGATGGGATCGCGGTCCCTGAAGCGTTCGATCACCATGAAGAGCATTGGCCTCAACCCTTCTTCAGGAAGACATACTCGGCGGAGTAGGGCGCGCTCTTGAACTCGCCGGCCTTGTCGCAAGAACCCTCGAGCTTGCCGCCATGGGTGTTGATGCGCTGGACGGTGATAACCGGCGTCAGCGTGCCGCTGCCGCGGCGGGAGGCGACTTCCAGCTTCAGCCAGGGGATATCGGCAGCTGTGGCGCCCGGCGCGTTGCCGATGGCCTTGCCGACCACGGCGCTGCCGTCGGCGTGCTCCCAGTTCGGACCGGCATAGTGCCGTCCGATGGTCTTGCCCTCGAACAGAAGCGTCGCAATCGGTTCGCGGAAAGCCCAGGCGAGCTTGCCCTCAGCGCCGGCCTTGCACTCGTAGACCTGCGCGCCCTCGGCGTGGACGCTGAGCACGGCGATCTCGCCCGGAGCGGCGATGGCCTCGGGAAGCGGCTCCGCGGCCCCGGCCGGTCCGATCAGGACCGCGAGCAGCAGGGCGGGAGCGGCAAGCTTGATGAACATGGGGATCTCCGCAAGAGCTCTCTCAAAAACAAACGGGCCGCATCCGAAGATGCGGCCCGTGATGATGTCCGGCCCAGTCGGGCGAAATTGCGGTCGGCTCAGGCCGACAGCTCCTTGGTCAGGTTCTCGGCGACCTTGTCGAGGAAGCCGGTGGTCGAGAGCCAGCGCTGGTCGGCACCGACCAGCAGCGCGAGGTCCTTGGTCATGTAGCCGGCCTCGACGGTGTCGACGCAGACCTTCTCCAGCGTGTTGGCGAACTTGGCGAGCTCTGCGTTGTTGTCGAGCTTGGCGCGGTGGGCGAGGCCACGGGTCCAGGCGAAGATCGACGCGATCGAGTTGGTCGAGGTCTCCTTGCCCTTCTGGTGTTCGCGGTAGTGGCGGGTCACGGTGCCGTGGGCGGCCTCGGCTTCCACGGTCTTGCCGTCGGGGGTGAGCAGCACCGAGGTCATCAGGCCGAGCGAGCCGTAGCCCTGCGCGACCGTGTCGGACTGCACGTCGCCGTCGTAGTTCTTGCAGGCCCAGACATAGCCGCCGGACCATTTCAGTGCCGAGGCCACCATGTCATCGATCAGGCGGTGCTCGTAGGTCAGGCCCTTGGCCTCGAATTCCTTCTTGAACTCGCGGTCGTAGATGTCCTGGAAGATGTCCTTGAAGCGGCCGTCATAGACCTTCAGAATCGTGTTTTTGGTCGAGAGATAGACCGGGTAGTTGCGCAGCAGGCCGTAGTTCAGCGAGGCGCGGGCGAAGTCGATGATGGAATCGTCGAGATTGTACATCTCCATGGCGACGCCGGCGCCCGGCGCCTTGAACACTTCCTTCTCGATCACGGTGCCGTCCTCGCCGACGAACTTCATCGACAGGGTGCCCTTGCCCGGGAACTTGAAATCGGTGGCGCGGTACTGGTCGCCATAGGCGTGGCGGCCGATGATGATCGGCTTGGTCCAGCCGGGAACCAGGCGCGGCACGTTCTTGCAGATGATCGGCTCGCGGAAGATCACGCCGCCGAGGATGTTGCGGATGGTGCCGTTCGGCGACTTCCACATCTGCTTGAGGTTGAACTCCTTCACCCGGGCCTCGTCCGGGGTAATGGTGGCGCACTTGACGCCGACGCCAACCTTCTTGATGGCTTCGGCGGCGTCGATGGTGACCTGATCGTTGGTGTGGTCGCGGTACTCCATTCCCAGGTCGAAATACATCAGCTCGACATCCAGGAACGGGGTGATCAGCTTGTCCTTGATGTACTGCCAGATGATCCGGGTCATCTCGTCGCCATCGAGTTCGACGACGGGATTGGATACCTTGATTTTTGCCATGATCGGGGAAGCCTCTTGGGAACGGCGCTATTGGCGCGCCACGGGAATATCCGCCCCCTCCTAGCACCGCCGCGCGGCGGGCGAAAGCCAAGGGATTATGCACTTTTAGCTCATCCAGCTTCCCCAGATGGGGGGCGGGGAGCGGTCCGCCGGCGGAGGCCGGCCTGAGGCTTCAGAAGAGATTCAAAAGTTGAATCCAACCCGTTATTTCCCTTGAGAATTTCGTCAGGACAGGCAAACGACAGGCGGACGGGGCCGCGCCGGCTGGCGGCGGGCCTTGAATCAATTCCTAAAGTGGCCGTGCCAAGGCCTTGAGACGAAGAGTGAAAGCGAAGCGAAATGTCGGGGACTGACAAGAGCAAGGCGGGTCTTTCCCTCGACGGTCCCATCGTGATCCTGGTCGAGCCGCAGCTTGGCGAAAACATCGGCATGGCCGCGCGCGCCATGGGCAACTTCGCCCTGAGCCGTCTGCGCATCGTCAACCCCAGGGACGGCTGGCCCAACATCGCCGCCCAGCGCGCGGCGGCCGGCGCCGACTACATTCTGGAAAAGGTCGAATTGTTCGACACGGTGGAGCAGGCGGTTGCCGACCTCGACCTGCTGTTCGCCACCACCGCGCGCCCCCACGACCAGGCCAAGCCGGTGGTGGGTCCCGAGGCAGCCGCTGCCGAGATTTCGGGTCACGTCGCGACCGGCGGCAAGGCCGGTATCCTGTTCGGCCGGGAGCGCTGGGGGCTGACCAACGAGGAGGTCGGCCTTTCCAACCGCATCATCACCTTCCCGGTCAATCCGGGCTTTGCCTCGCTCAACCTCGCGCAGGCCGTGCTGCTGGTCGGCTACGAATGGTTCAAGCGGGCAACGTCCGGCGAGCTGCCGCACGCCATGCCGGAGCGCTCCGAGCGCGCCTCGCAGCACCAGATGCAGGCCTTCTTCGACAACCTCATCCGCGAGCTCGACCGGGTCGAATTCCTGCGGCCGGCCGAGAAGCGCGACACCATGCTGGTGAACCTGCGCAACATCTTCACCCGGATGGAGCCGACGAAGCAGGACATGCATACCCTGCATGGAGTCGTCATGGCGATCGCGGAAGGCCGCAAGGGCCCGGCCAAGGGCGGTGTGCTCGACGGCGAGCAGGCCACGCGCCTGCGCGCGCTGCTGGCCGAGCACGGGCAGGGGGGCGGCGTCCCTGACAGCGGCTCGACCGTGCGCGGCCTCGCCCGCCTGCTCCGCCGCAACCCGACCGACGCCGAGCGCCTGCTCTGGCAGGCCCTGACCCGCGACCGCCGGTTCGCAGGAGGGTTCAAGCGCCAGACCCCGGTCGGCCGCCACATCCCCGACTTCGTCTCGTTCCCGCACCGGATCGCGATCGAGCTGGTCAATCCGGGCGAGGGCGAGACCATCGCGGCGGACCGCGCCGGTCGGCGCTCGTGGCTCGAGGCGCGGGACTATCGGGTGATCGACATTCGCGCGGCGGATGTCGAGCGGGACCTGGAGGCGGAGCTGGTGCGGTTGCAGGGGATGATCGAGCAGGGATCGACCGCTATGTAGGCGGAAGCTTAGGCCTTGTCCGCTCTACCCTCGGGAGGCAGGGCTATCGCACGTGAAGAAGAACGCAGTTGGAAGCTCGCCTTGCGGCCATCCTTCGAGACGCCCGCCTGCGGCGGGCCCTCAGGATGAGGTCGCGCTTTGCAGCGAGAAATCTGACCCTCATGGTGAGGAGCCCGCCAAAGCGGGCGTCTCGAACCATGCAGGCCGCGCTCGTCCCGCAGCCTCCCATTGTCATATGCGATAGCCCTGCCTTGGGAGGACAGTGGCGGCTTGCCCTTACGGGTTTGCCAACGGGCAATAAGGAATATCAATGCGGTTACGATTGCTTAACTGACAAAACTCCCCGAGTTGCATTCCCCCTCGATAATTATTTCAGATTGTCTTTTTATTCGGCAGAATATCTTGTTTCTCGCTCGCCGTCCGCACGTTAGGTCCAAGCATGCCGAAAACACGCATCATGTATATCGAGGACAAATCTAGTTCGCTGAATGGACTGGCACGGATTGGCCGCGTCACATTCTCGAAGACGGGCAAGTCTATCAGCTATGGAGGACGCACGTTCCAAAGCCTGAAAGGTAGCGGCTTCAAAGCGAACTACTTTGACGTTGAAACCGGAAAAAGGTTTTGGATTTCGGGCTCGCGAAGAGATGGCAAGGATCGCCTCTATCCCGATAGCTGCGCGCCGGTCGAAATCGACCCCGACGTTGCGGAAGAATACTGGCGCGAAATCAGGGGAGAGCTGTTTCGCCACGCCGCCGAGAATTAGATGAGCTATGCGTCAAGGGTCGTCCTCCAGTTGCCACTCTCCAACGAGGATTTGTTGGACGCCTTCGTCGAGCAATGCCTTCGCGATAACGTTGTTCTTATCGCAGTCGTCGGAGAAGGCGCGGCGCGGATAGAGGACATCATCGACGAACTCGTGGTGGGTGACGGGTCGGATGACGCGTGCTTCGTTACGACCACCTCGCACCCGAATGAAACGCTGGAGGAGGTTCTGGAGTTCGCTGGCTTGTGGAATGACGAGCGAAATCAGCCTGTCCAGATAGTGAATTTGTAGTCTCGTAGGGTGGGTTAGCCTTGCGGCTGCGCGGAGCGCAGTCCGGCGTGGCGTAACCCACCAACTTTGTCTCGCATTCGTTGAAGCATGGTGGGTTACGCTTCGCTAACCCACCCTACGACGTGCGCCCGAGCTGCACACCGCGATCGACCTCAATCCATGTCGCGCGCGCCACGGCGAGCAACCTCCCGGCTTCATCATGCGCGGCAGCCTCGGCCGTACGCTTGCGGCCGTCGCGGCCGGTGGGCCAGGCTGTGATGACGCAGCGGTCGCCGGGGCGCGGCCGCGCTTCGATCCGGGCTGACATGCGTCCCAGCAGGAGCGGGGCCTGATCGAAGCTGTCGCTGTCCTGATTGTAGTTGCAGGCATAGCCGGTGGGGCAATCGAGCGCCGACCAGAGAAATTCGCTCGCGACAAGGCCGTCCTCGGCGGCCAGATTCGGATCGGGCGTCCAGCTCGCCGCGAGAATGGCGTTTCGTGAATGGCGGCCGAGCGGTCCGGCGAAGATGCGCAGGCCGTCGCCCTTTGCCCTTGCGGGACCGCACACGAAACATGTCGGCAGCGGATGCTCGTGCGGCTTGACCGGCGTCCGCAATTCGGCGGCGCAGGCCTCCTCGAAGCTGGCTGTCTCCAGGCGCGCAAGCTCGACGCTTGCCGCGTGCCCGGTCGCGACGACCCGGGCGCCGTCGCGAAGCTCCCATGTGCCGTCGTCGGTCGCGATCGCATCGAGCGGCCTGTCCAGCGGCGGCGGTGCGCGCAGCGTCACCTCCGCAGCCCCGGGAATGTGCCGGGCCAGCCGGCCGCAGACATAGCCGCCGTTGCCGGAGTTCGGAGGGCCGCAATAGCGCTTGTCGATGATGATCTCAGTCATCGGTGATGTTCTCGCTTCCTCGTCGGGCACACTTTACCTGATCTTGAGGACAATTCGTCCCTGAACCGTCCGGTTGGCCACGGCGCGCATGGCTTCAGTGACCTCCTCCAAAGGGAGGACGCGGTCGACATGCGGACAGATTTTTCCCTCCGCCAGCAAGTGCATCAGCGTGTCGTTCATGCGCGCGGCCTCGGCGGAAAACCTCTCCGCCCAGGCGCCGACGAAGACACCGAGGATGGAATAGTTCTTCAGCAGCGGCAGGTTCATCGGGACCTGTGGAATCTCGCCGCTGGTGAAGCCGATCGGCATCAGACGTCCGCCCCACTTCATCGACCGGGCCATCTGCTGGAAGATCTCGCCGCCGATAGTGTCGAAGCCGATATCGATGCCGTCTCCTGATGTGATCGACTTGATCCGGTCGCGGAGGCCTTCGCTACGATAGTTGATGACCTCACTGGCGCCATAGCTGTGCACCAGGGCGGCCTTGTCGTCGGAGCCGATGCCGGCGACGACGCGCAGGCCGAGATGGCGGCCGAGGTCGACGGCGGCGAGTCCAACTCCGCCGGCAGCGCCGGTGATCAGCACGGTTTCGCCGGCTTGCGCCCGTGCCCGCTCGACCAGCGCATACCAGGCCGTGCCGTAATTGTGCAGGACCGTCGCTGCGGCTTCGAACGCGACGCCGCCAGGCAGACGCACGCTCTTCGATTCCTTCGCCGTCATCCGTTCGGCGTAGCCGCCGGTCCAGCTGCTGCACGCCACCCGATCGCCGGGGGCGAATGTCGTGACCTTGTCGCCGACCACGACGACGGTGCCGGATGCTTCCGTGCCGGGCACGAAGGGCGTCGGCGGCCGCATCTGGTAAAGGCCCGAAACCATTAACTGGTCCATGAAGCTCACGGAGGCCGCGTGGACGTCGATGAGAATCTCGTCGGCGGCAGGCCTCGGCTCGTCGATCTCACTGAGGCGCAGGTCCGCAGGGCCAGTGAACGAAGTGCACAGAACCGCTTTCATCGGGGCGCTCCGAAAAGACGCGGCAGCAGCATGGGAACGCGGCGGCGATAGTCCTGGTAGGTCGCGCCGAACTCGGCGATCAGGTCCCGCTCTTCGAACTGAAGTGCGACCAGGATGTAGGCGGTGTTGGCGATTGCGAACAACAGGTGGCCAACGGTCATCTCGGGCGTGGCCCAGAACGCGAGCAGGAAGCCCAGCATCAGCGGATGGCGCACAATCTTGTAGAGCAGCGGGGTCTTAAAGGATTGACTGGGCATCTCCGTCCCGCGGAACGCGACGAAGGCCTGGCGCAGACCGAACAGATCGAAATGATCGATCATGTGGGTCGAGGCAAAAGCGATCAGCCAGCCGAGCCAATGGACGCCGATCAGCAGCCAGGCCGCGATGCCGCTGACCTGCCAGACCGGTGTCGGGATCGGACGCCATTGCCAGAACAGCAGCAGCAGGATCAGGCTGGAGAGCAACACATAGGTGCTGCGCTCGCAGGCCGCGGGGAGGAATTTAGCCATCCGTCGTTTGAAGGACGGGCGCGCCATGACGCTGTGCTGGATGGCAAACAGGCCGAGCAGCAGCAGGTTGATGACGATGGCCTCGCCCAAATTTGCGGGGCCGCCGATGTCGATCGACTTATCGATCGACTTGGGCACGACATAATTACCGACGAAACCGAGCGCGTAGAGGAATGAGGCGGTGAAGACGCCGTAGCTCACGATGGCGTAGAGCAGGATTGCGAGGCGCGCGAACATGGTTTTTCCTGTTGTGCCTGATGCAGCGGTGCCGCATGCAGGGGCCTGAGCCGCTCGCTGGCGAGCGGGCTCGATCTGGCCCGACCGTTACCGCCGGACCGTCCCCTGCGCGTCCCCCGGGGACGACGGCCAGGGAAAGAGGATTTTCATGACGGCTTTCTCGCTGGAGACGTTCGGGTTCCCGGAGGTCCATGCCGACGGCCGTCCGATCAAATTGGCCTTGCGCAAGGGCCTCGCGCTGCTGGTCTATCTCGCCGAGGCCAAAGGCGCTGTGGGGCGCGACGTCATGGCCACGCTGCTGTGGCCCGAGACTAACCGCGAGACCGGACTTGCGCGATTGCGGCGCCTGCTTCACCGCATCGAGCTCACGCTCGGCCAGCAGGTGTTCGAGACCGATCGGACCAGCGTGCGATGGTCACCTGCGGCCGCGTTGAAGGTCGATGCGCATCTGTTCGAGAGCGCCTGCGACCGCGGCGATTTTGACGAGGCCTGTCAGATCTATCGGGGAGACTTCCTCGCAGGTTTCTCTCCGGAGGACTGTCGCGAATTCGACGACTGGGCATTCTTCCGCCGCGAGGCGCTGCGGGGACGGCTGATGCAGGCGCTGGAGCGCCTGGTGCAGGACAATACCAACGCCGGCGACTACTTTGCCGCGGCCGCGCATGCGGCCCGTCTGGTCGAGCTCGATTCTTTGAGCGAAGTGTATGGCCGGCATCTGATCCGCAGCCTGCTGCTGGCGGGCGATCGAAGCGCGGCGGAGCGGCACCACACGGCGTTGACGCAGCGGCTGCGTGACGAGCTTGGCGTTGCGCCGGAAGCCGAGACCGAGGCGCTGATGACACCGGCGGCGGCACACGCCGTTCCAGCGACGCGTTACGTCAAGGGCGCCGGCGTCCATCTGGCGTATCAGACCTATGGTAGCGGTCCGCTCGATATCCTGGTCATGCCCGGCTTCGTCTCGCATGTGGAGCGCGCCTGGGAGCATCCCGCGAGCCGGACCTTTCTGGCGTCGTTGATCAAGCTCGGGCGGTTGGTCGTGTTCGATCGTCGCGGCATCGGGCTGTCCGACCGGGTCGGATCGGCCCCCGGCATCGACGCCACCGCCGAGGATATCGGCACGGTGCTGCGGGCCGTGGATTCGCGCCGCGTGGTGCTGTTCGGCGCATCCGAGTGCGGGCCGGCCTGCATCAAATTTGCCGTCGACGAACAGCGCCGCGTGGCCGGGCTCATCCTGTTCGGCGCGCTGGCCAAGGGCTGCTGGTCAGAGGACTATCCGCACGCGTTGCGCGCCAGCCAGTATGATGCCTGGAGCAAGCAGGTCGTTGCGCAATGGGGCGGCCCGGCCGGGATCGAAGTCTTCGCGCCGAGCCTTGCCGGCGATCCCCAGGCGCGCGCCTGGTGGGCGGGCTTGCTGCGCGCGGCCTCGAGTCCCGGTGGCATCTCGGCGGTGCTGGAGGCGTTTCGCGACGCCGATGTGCGGCACCTCCTGCCGCAGATTGCCGTGCCGACATTGGTGCTGCACCGGCGCGGCGACCAGGCGGTGCGGATCGCGGCCGGGCGCGATATCGCGCGCCGGATCAAAGGCGCGGAATTCGTCGAGCTCGACGGCAATGATCACTGGTTCTTTGCGGGGGATCAGGGGCCAGTGCTTGAATCGATCAAGGGGTTTATGAAACGGAGCTTGTAGGGTAGGCAAAGCGGAGCGTGCCCACGATCTTGATCAACCAGGCCGAGATGGTGGGCACAGCGCCTTGCGCCTTTGCCCACCTTACGAGATCACGCCGAGATCACACCGCCTCTAACTGATCGGCCGCGCGCTTCTTCTTCAGCTTCGATTGGCCGAGCAGGGGGCCTGCCGTGAGCGCCGCCGTATCCGCCACGCCCGGGTCGCGCGAGATCATCGCAGCGACGATCGCGCCGTCGATCAAGAGGCCGAGCTGATGCGCGAGCACCGCAGGCTCGCTCGAGCCGAGCTCGCCGGCGAGCTTCTCGATATGGCCGAGCACGATCTTCTTATGCTTCATCGCGATGTTGCGGAACTGCTTGGCGTCCTTGTCGTGCTCGCCGACCGCGTTGATGAAGGGGCAGCCGTAGAAGCGTTCTTCCGCGAACCAGCTCTTCAGCGCCGGGAAGATGCGCGTCAGCTTCGCCTGCGCGTCGCCGCCGCCTTGTTCCATGGCGCCGATGAACCATTCGCGCCACTGCTTGCCTTCGCTCTCCAGCACCGCGTTGACAAGGTTGGTCTTGGAGCCGAACAGCTTGTAGAGCGTGGTCTTCGCTGTGCCGGCTTCCTCGATGATCGCATCGATGCCGGTGGCGTTGATGCCGTTCTTGCAGAACAGATGCGTCGCGGCGCTCAAGAGGCGCCCGCGCGCGGATTCGTCTTCGCCGGCGGCGGCGTGGGGCGAGGTCTTCTTCGATGACGTCTTGTTCAGTAAGGGCTTGGCCATGAGTCCAAACTTACCCGCAGCCGCGCCGCAACGGCAAGCCGCATCTGTTCCGCGCTGAAAAGATTCGCAACGGTCAGCGCATCTGCTCCGCCTTTGAGCAAGCGGCCGCTGATCAATCCGCAGGCAGCGACCGCTAAGCGGCTCCAATGCTTCGCCTTTTGTTTTTGGCCGGCTCTGGCACGCTCCATGCAAGAAAACAGACCGTTCGGTATCCTGCCGGATTCCACGGCTGCCAGGGAGAAGATGATGACTGCCGTCGTTCAAAAGACAGTGCTGACGGGTTGCCTCGCGCCCATCGACAAGAACGGGCTCGAGCAACTGATCGCCAATGGGAAGGCGAATCCGAAGGTCATCAAGACCTTGAAATGCAAGACGGTCGCGGAAGGCAAGTTCCGCCACGCCAACTACATCCGCAACCTGCCGCCCTATATCGTCGACGAGCCGCCGGGCCTTCTGGGTGACGACACCGCGCCCAATCCGTCGGAAGCCTCGCTCGCCGCGCTCGGCTCCTGCCTTGCCGTCGGCCTGCACGCCAACGCCGTGCATCGCGGCTGGATCGTCAACAAGCTCGAGCTGGAGCTCGAAGGCGACCTCAACATCACCGCGGTCTGGGGCACCGGCGACATGTCGGACAAGCCGGTCGGCTTCACCGACGTCCGCGTCAAGGTCGACATGGAGTGCGAAGGCATCGCGCAGGACGAGATCAACGCGCTGGTCGCCCATGTGAAGAAATGGTCGCCGGTCGCCAACACCTTCACCCGCCCGGTCAATCTCGAGGTCGGCATCTAGCAGACAGCAATCAGGGACAAGGTGCGGGAGACGATCATGAGTTCACTGGCTTTATCACGGGCCGAAGTTTTGGATCAGCCCGCACCGTCCATTGCAGGTGAGGTGGCGCGGATTGCACGGGAGCAGCTCGCGCCGCTCGCCGCCGGCATCGACGCCGGCACGGTCTATCCGGCCGAGGTGCTGCGCGAATTCGGCGCGGTCGGCGCCTGGGGCAGTCACATGCCGCACGAAGGGCCTGCGGATTTGCGCTGCGCGATCCAGGCGATGGCAGCGATCGGCGAGGTCTGCGGCGCCACCGCCTTCATGGCCTGGTGCCAGAACACGCTGGTCTGGTACGCCGCCAATTCCACCAATATGAAGCTGGCAAAGCGCTTCGGCGATGCCTTCTCGACCGGCCGCGTGCTCGGCGGCACCGGGCTGTCCAATCCGATGAAGAGCTTTTTCGGCATCGAGAAGCTCAAGCTGAAGGGACGCAAGGTTGAGGGCGGCTACATCGTGCGCGGCGCGCTGCCCTGGGTCTCCAATCTCGGACCGGATCATTATTTCGGCACGATTTTCGAGCGCGAGGACGAGCCCGGCACGGTGATGTTTCTCGCCGACTGCTCCGATCCCGCGATCACGCTGACGCCGTGCAAGCCGTTCCTCGCCATGGACGGCACCGGAACTTACGGCGTGCAGTTCCGCGATGTCTTTGTGCCGGATGAGCTGATCCTCGCCGATCCCGCCGCGCCCTTCGTCAAGAAGATCCGGGCCGGCTTCATCCTACTGCAAGCCGGCATGGCGTTGGGTGTGATCCGCGACTGCATCAGCATCATGGATGAGGTCGATGGTTCGCTCGGCCACATCAACCGCTATCTGCCGCAGCAGCCGGTGCACTTTCGCGATCTCGCCGCCGAGCTCGAGACCGAGACCATGGCGCTGGCGCGCGATCCCTACAACGAAGAGGAGACCTATTGGCGCAAGGTGATTGCGCTGCGGCTTCGCGCCGGCGAGGCCAGCGTCGCGGCGGCGCATGCGGCGATGCTGCATTGTGGCGCGCGCGGCTACCTCAAGAGCCACCGCGCGCAGCGGCGCCTGCGCGAGGCCTATTTCGTCGCGATCGTCACGCCTGCCACCAAGCAGCTGCGCAAGATGCTCGCCGATTCCTGACTTTTTACGTGCCCACCCCCGAAGACCCCCAACCTCAACGGAGAGGCTGCCATGACTGACGTCCTGATTACTGCCGTCGAACTTGCCGATCTCTTGAAGCTAGAGCCGTGTGTCGTCATCGACACCCGCAATCCTGATGCCTACGCCGCCGGGCACCTGCCGGGCGCCGTCAACGTGCATGAGATCTTCACGTTCCTCGCGACCTCGACGCCCGAGGGCATGGCCGAGCTGAAGACCAAATTCGCCGACGCGTTCGGCGGCGCCGGTCTCTCCGGCAAGGAGACGGCCGTGATCTACGAGCAGTCGATGAATTCGGGCTTCGGCCAGTCCTGTCGCGGCTATTATCTGCTCACCATGCTCGGCTATCCCAAGGTCAAGGTGCTGCATGGCGGCTTCGATGCCTGGTCGGCCGCGGGCTTCCCGGTGACGAAGGATGTTCCGGCGCCGGCCAAGGCCTCGTTCTCGATCGTGCCTGAAGCGGGCGAGATCCTGATCGACGCGAAGACGATGCTGGGTGCCGTCGGCAAGCCCGGCATCGCCATCCTCGACGTCCGCGACGTCGACGAGTGGATCGGCGACAGCTCGTCTCCGTATGGCAAGGATTTCTGCCCGCGCAAGGGACGCATCCCCGGCGCCGTCTGGCTGGAATGGTACCGCATGATGAAGCCGACCGCCGAAGGCCCGCGCTTCAAGTCCAAGGACGAGATCCTGGCCGAATGCGCCACCGTCGGCATCTCGCAGTCGACGCCGGTCTATCTCTACTGCTTCAAGGGCGCGCGCGCCTCGAACACCTTCCTGGCGCTGAAGAACGCCGGCGTGAAGGACGTGCGGATGTATTTCGGCTCCTGGAACGAATGGTCGCGCGACCCGTCGCTGCCGATCGAGCAGGGATTGCCAATCGCATCGGAGGTGACGACCAAGGCGGCGTGAGCGCACGCCTCGTCCTTCGAGACGACCGCTTCGCGGTCTCCTCAGGATGAGGCTAAGCGGCATCGGTGCCCGTTGCTACTGCTGCCGCGCACTCCGTCCTCATCCTGAGGAGCCCGCCTAAAGCGGGCGTCTCGAAGGATGGGCCACTTGCGGACGAGGCGTGATCCCAAGCGCCTTGATCCGCGAGGCCAGCGTGGTCGGCTTGATATCCAGCATCTCCGCCGCGCCGCCGGGGCCGAACACCTTTCCCGCGCAGGCCTCTAGTGCGGCGAGAATGTTGGCCCGCTCGTGATCGCGCATCTCCGACGAGGTCATGACCGCGGGCCGCGCGTCGGCCTTCTGGCGGGCGGCGCCGGTCGGAGCCAGCGCGCTGGAGGTATCCGGCAGGTCGATGCGCAAACGGCCGTTCTGCGACA
Source organism: Bradyrhizobium sp. GW821-FHT12B03 (assembly GCF_058807535.1). NCBI lineage: Bacteria > Pseudomonadati > Pseudomonadota > Alphaproteobacteria > Hyphomicrobiales > Nitrobacteraceae > Bradyrhizobium > Bradyrhizobium sp. GW821-FHT12B03. Next base: position 97,282 of record NZ_JBXAQU010000016.1, on the reverse strand, counting down.
GGATCGCGGCGCGCTCGATCACGTTCTGCAATTCGCGGACGTTGCCGGGCCAGTCGTAGCGGGCGAGCCGCCGCGCATCGCCCTCCGACAGCCGCAGGTTCGACTTCAGCGCCTTGCTCTCGCGCGTCAAAAAATGCTGGGCGAGCAGGGGAATGTCCTCGCGCCGTTCGCGCAGAGGCACTGTCTCGATCGGGAATACGTTGAGGCGGAAATAGAGGTCCTCGCGAAAACGGCCGCGCTGCACCTCCTGCTTGAGATCGCGGTTGGTCGCGGCGATGACGCGGACGTCGACCGCGCGGGTGCGCTCCTCGCCGACGCGCTCGAAATGTCCCTCCTGCAGCACCCGCAGCAGCTTGCCCTGCAGTTCGAGCGGGATCTCGCCGACCTCGTCGAGGAACAGCGTGCCGCCGTCGGCGAGCTCGAAGCGGCCGATGCGGTCGCGCGTTGCGCCGGTGAAGGCGCCGCGGACATGGCCGAAGAACTCGCTCTCGAACAATTCGCGCGGGATCGCGGCGCAGTTGACGCGGATCAGCGGCCGGTCGCTGCGGGTGGAATCCTCGTGGATGGCGCGCGCGATCAGCTCCTTGCCGGTGCCGGACTCGCCGGTGATCATCACCGCCGCCGTGGTCGGCGCCACCAGCTTGACCTGGCGCAGCGTCTTCTGGATCGCCTCGCTCTGGCCGATGATGCCGCGCGGATTGGTCTCGATGCGGATTTCTTCCTGGAGATAGGCGTTTTCGAGCTCGAGCCGCTCGCGGAGGCGATCGACCTCGGTGAGAGCGGCGTGCAGCTTCTCGTCGGCCTCGCGCCGCTGGCTGACGTCGCGAAACACCACGACCGCGCCGACCACGACGCCGCGGTCGCGGATCGGCGTCGAGGTGTACTCGACCCAGGCCGGCGAGCCGTCCTTGCGCCAGAACACCTCGCCGTCGACCTGGTGCACGGCGCCGTCGCGGAACGCCGCATAGATCGGGCAGTCATGGTTGTGATAGTGGCGGCCATCGTGATGGGTGTGGTGCACGATGGGGTGGATTTCCTTGCCGACCAGCTCTTCCGCGGTCCAGCCCAGCATGCGTTCGGCGGCGGGGTTGACGAAGGTGGTCTTGCCCTCGGCGTTCACGCCATAGATGCCTTCGCCGGCGGCGCGCAGGATCAGCTGGTTCTCGCGCTCGATGTCCTGGAACACGCGCTCGACCCGCTGCCAGGTGGAGAGGCCGCTGCGCATGTGGTCCTCTGCGGCGGCATCGACATTGCGGCGGCGGCGGGCGTCGAGGTCCGTGAGGGTGAGCAGGACCAGAGAGCGGCCGTCATGGGGCAGGACGCAGCCGGCATATTCCAGCCTGAGATTCTGCCCGGTGGCATGGCGCGGGGTGAGCGCCGTGGTCCAGTAAGCGCCCTTGTGCAGCACGGCCTGGGTGAACACGGTGAGTGCCGGGAGCTCGCCGGCGTGAAGCGTGCTCGCCTTGGTCTGGTGCAACAGCGCGCGATCGTAGCCGAGCAGGGCGCAGGCGGCCGGATTGGCGTCCACGATCTGGTCGCCATAGGGATCAACCAGCAGCGTCGCTTCGACCGAGGATTCGAAGGCCGCCACGCGCGGATCGATGGCCGGGGCTACATCCTCGTGGACGAGCATTGGCATCGTTGCCATTATGAAATCTCGTAATTGAGCTACGAATTCTCGTGTATCACGAGTTTTCGTAGCAACCAAGCGCGACCAAAAGTGCTGCGTCATCAAGGCACTGGCCGCCGCGAAGCCCATGGCACGCTCCTTGCGTAAGTACTCCTGCAATGACGCGCAGGAGGTCCGATGTCCATTTTCGACAATCCGTTTGATCCCGATCGCAACCTTCGAGCCGGCTGTGCCTGTGGCCAGCACCAATCCGCAGCCGAGCACGAGCGGGCCACGGCGCTACGCTGCGAGCCGATCGAGAGCGAGGAGAAGCGGTACGAGGGCGTCGTCGCTTCCGCGGTGATGCGTGCGATGTTTCCGCAGGACGTGGCGCGCCGCGCCTTCCTGAAATCGGTCGGTGCCTCAACTGCGCTCGCAGCTCTGTCGCAATTCTTCCCGCTCAAGATGGCGACCGAGGTTTTCGCGCAGACCGGCGCGCCCGAGAAGAAGGACCTCAAGGTCGGCTTCATCCCGATCACCTGTGCGACGCCGATCATCATGGCTGCCCCGATGGGGTTCTATTCCAAGCACGGCCTCAACGTCGAAGTGGTCAAGACCGCCGGCTGGGCGGTGATCCGCGACAAGACCATCAACAAGGAATACGACGCCGCGCACATGCTGGCGCCGATGCCGATCGCGATCTCGCTCGGCCTTGGTGCCAACGCGATTCCCTTTGCCGTCCCCGCGATCGAGAACATCAACGGGCAGGGCATCGTGCTCGCCACCAAGCACAAGGACAAGCGCGACCCGAAGGACTGGAAGGGCCTGAAATTCGCGATCCCCTTCGACTATTCCATGCACAATTACCTGCTGCGCTACTATCTCGCCGAGCACGGGCTCGACCCCGATACCGACGTGCAGCTGCGCTCGGTGCCGCCGCCGGAAATGGTCGCCAATTTGCGCGCCGACAACATCGACGGCTTCCTCGCGCCGGACAACATCTGCCAGCGCGCGATCTATGACGGCGTCGGCTTCATGCATCTGCTGTCCAAGGAAATCTGGGACGGCCATCCCTGCTGCAGCTTCGCCGCCAGCCGCGAGTTCATCACGACCGCGCCGAACAGCTTTGCCGCGCTGACTCGCGCGATCGTCGATGCCACCGCCTACGCGTCGAAGGCGGAGAACCGCAAGCAGATTGCGGAGGCCATCGCGCCGGCCAATTACATCAACGCGCCGGTCACGGTGCTGGAGCAGGTGTTGACCGGCACCTATGCCGACGGCCTCGGCGGGGTGAAGACCGACGCCAAGCGCGTCGATTTCGATCCGTTCCCCTGGCAGTCCTTTGCGGTGTGGATGCTGACGCAGATGAAGCGCTGGGGCCAGATCAAGGGCGATGTCGACTACAAGGCGGTCGCCGAGCAGGTGTACCTGGCGACGGACACCAAGAAGCTGATGACCGAGATGGGCCTGTCGCCGCCGGCGAGCGCCTACAAATCGTTCGCGGTGATGGGCAAGACTTTCGATCCGGCCAAGCCCGAGGATTACCTCGCGAGCTTCAAGATCAGGAAGGCATCGTGAGGGGCCGCGCGCTCTCTCCGTTGTCGTCCCGGCGAAGGCCGGGACCCATACCGCGTGATCGGTCGATTTCGAACGGTAGCGGTACCGAACGACCAGTCTTAGCCAAACGTCTCCCTGGGGGTATGGGTCCCGGCCTTCGCCGGGACGACGTGTGGAGAGGTCTTGCAGCATGACATCCTCCCTCCGCCTCCGCGCCGGCCTCGTCTCGATCGTGCTGCTGGCCGCGTTCCTCGGCATCTGGCATCTCGCCACGCGCTCGACGGCGCCGGTCGCGACTATGAGCCCGGAATATGCCAAGCTGATGGGCCTGACCGCGACGCAGGGCAAATCCGCCATGCCCGGGCCGCTCGATGTCGGCACCAAGCTGTGGGAGCATCTGAAGCGGCCGTTCTACGACAACGGACCGAACGACAAGGGGCTCGGCATCCAGCTCGGCTATTCCATCGCGCGCGTCGGCACCGGTTATCTGCTCGCCGTGCTCGTCGCGATCCCGCTCGGCTTCCTGATCGGCATGTCGCCGCTGCTGAGCAAGGCGCTCGACCCCTTCATCCAGGTGTTGAAGCCGATCTCGCCGCTCGCCTGGATGCCGCTCGCGCTCTACACCATCAAGGATTCCTCGATCTCGGCGATCTTCGTGATCTTCATCTGCTCGATCTGGCCGATGCTGCTCAACACCGTCTTTGGTGTCGCCAGTGTCCGCAAGGAATGGATCAACGTCGCGCGGACGCTCGAGGTCGGCACGCTCAGGCGCGCCTTCACGGTGATCCTGCCGGCAGCGGCCCCGACGATTCTGACCGGCATGCGCATCTCCATCGGCATCGCCTGGCTGGTGATCGTCGCAGCCGAGATGCTCGTTGGCGGCACCGGCATCGGCTACTTCGTCTGGAACGAGTGGAACAACCTCTCGATCACGAATGTCATCATCGCGATCCTCTTGATCGGGATCGTCGGCATGCTGCTCGACCAGATCCTCGCGCGCTTCACGCGCATGGTCACGTTTCCGGAGTAGGGGCTGTGACCGACAAATTCATCTCCATCGAAGGCATCGCCAAGCGCTATCCGGGTGCGAACGGCGCAACGACGACGGTGTTCGAAAATCTGTGGCTGTCGATGGCGCGCGGCGAGTTCGCCTGCGTGATCGGGCATTCCGGCTGCGGCAAGACCACCGTGCTCAACATCCTCGCCGGTCTCGATGCGCCGAGCGAGGGCGCCGTCATCGTCGACGGGCAGGCGATTTCGGGCACGAGCCTCGACCGCGCCGTGATCTTCCAGAGCCACGCGCTGCTGCCCTGGCGCACCGTGCTCGGCAATGTCGGCTATGCCGTGAGCTCGAAATGGCGGAAGTGGGATCGGGCCAAGGTCAAGGCGCATGCCCAGACCTTTATTGACCTCGTCGGGCTCACCGGCTCAGAGCACAAGCGTCCCTCGGAACTGTCTGGTGGCATGAAGCAGCGCGTCGGCATCGCGCGGGCGCTGTCGATCACGCCGAAGATGATGCTGATGGACGAGCCGTTCTCGGCGCTGGACGCGCTGACGCGCGGCACGCTCCAGGACGAGGTGCGGCGCATTTGTCTGGAGACCGGGCAGACCGCGTTCATGATCACCCATGACGTCGACGAGGCGATCTATCTCGCCGACAAGATCTTTCTGATGACCAATGGTCCCGGCGCGGTGTTGGCGGAGGTCGTCGAAAATCCACTGCCGAAGGATCGCGGCCGCATCGATCTGCACCGCCATCCGCTGTACTACGCGCTGCGCAACCACATCATCGATTTCCTGGTGACGCGCAGCAAGACCTTCGCCGCCGAGACGCCCGACCATGATCCGCGCAATGTGCCCGTGGTGCATATCGGCAAGCCCGGACTGACGGTCGCGTCCGAAGCCAAAGCGGAGTCGCAGAGAGAGGCGTCATGGCCGGGCCTGTCCCGGCCATCCACGTCTTCGTGAAGCAGCCAAGAACGTGGATGCCCGGGACGCTTGCATGAAGACGCGCTTCGCGCTTTCGCCCGGGCAGACCGAAATCTAACGAAGAGGAGACCCTGACATGAAACGCGAAGACCTCACTGAAAAGCTGCTCGACATCAAGCGCGAGAAGGGCTGGAGCTGGAAATACATCTGCGAGAAGATCGGCGGCTATGCGGAGGTGCTGATCGTCGGCGCGATCCTCGGCCAGATGAAATTGACGAAGCCGCAGGCCGCCAACGCGGGCGAGCTGTTCGGCCTGTCCAAGGCCGAGACCGCGATGCTCAACGAGGTGCCGATGCGCGGCACCGGCACGCCGATGCCGCCGACCGATCCCTTGATCTACCGCTTCTACGAGATGGTGATGGTGAACGGCCCGGCGTGGAAGGCGCTGATCGAGGAAGAGTTCGGCGACGGCATCATGTCGGCGATCGACTTCGACATGGGGATCGAGCGCGTCGCCAATCCGAAGGGCGACCGCGTCAAGATCACCATGAGCGGAAAATTCCTGCCGTACAAATATTACGGCGCCAGCGGCAACGTGCCGGAGTACGGGTTCAAGGAAGGTTAAGAGGCGCGAATAGCGAATAGCGAATTGCGAGTGGCGAATAGGGGTCTATTCGCTACTCGCCACTCCCTATTCGCTTATTTCCCTGCCTTCACCTCGGCGGCCGCGACCGCGAGCAGCTCGCTCATCTTGGCGCGAATCGCCTGTTCGGTGATGACAACGCTTTTGGCGGCGAAATCGGCCATGAGCTTGCGCAGGACGTCGGCGTCGCCGGCCTCCTCGAAATCGGCCGCGACCACCTCCTTGGCGTAGGCCGTGGCGGCATCGCCTGATATGCCGAGCTTTTCTGCGGCCCACAGCCCGAGCAGCCGGTTGCGGCGGGCCTCCGCCTTGAACTTCTGCTCCTCGTCGAGGGCGAATTTCTTCTCGAAGCCTTCCTGGCGCTTGTTGATTTCGCTCATGCCTTTTCCAATTCCCCTGCTGACCGGACCCGGTGGCCCTCGTTGCGATAGCCCCGGCGTATGCCTAGATAAGGAGCACGAATCGGCAAAACAACGGGCCGTTAAGCCGCAGGCAAAACGGTATAAGTTGGTGCCGGACGGCCGGATCGATTGTGCTCGGACAGCCAATCGGATAGGTTGCCTAAAGGCTTGGTTCCCGTTCTGTTTCCTAGGGTTCGAGATGGGTTCCCGGCCGTTCACGGCAGCTCCGCTGTGGGTCGTAATCCTAGTCAACCGGAGCACACCAAATTCATGGATTTCAACAAAACACGGTACATCCCAATGAGCCGTCGGCGTCGCATTTATGAAGGCAAGGCAAAGGTTCTTTACGAAGGCCCGGAGCCCGGTACCCTGATCCAGCACTTCAAGGATGACGCCACCGCGTTCAACGCGAAAAAGCATCAGGTGATCGAGGGCAAGGGTGTCCTCAACAACCGGATCTCGGAGTACCTGTTTCAGCATCTCAACGACATCGGGGTGCCGACCCACTTCATCCGCCGCCTCAACATGCGCGAGCAGTTGATTCGCGAGGTCGAGATCGTGCCGCTGGAAGTGGTGGTGCGGAACGTTGCCGCCGGTTCGCTGTCGCAGCGCCTCGGCATCGAGGAGGGCACGCAGCTGCCCCGTTCGATCATCGAATTCTACTACAAGAACGACCAGCTCAACGACCCCATGGTGTCGGAAGAGCACATCACCGCCTTCGGCTGGGCGACGCCGCAGGAGATCGACGACATCATGGCGCTCGCCATCCGCGTCAACGACTTCCTGACCGGCCTCTTCCTCGGTATCGGCATTCGCCTCGTCGACTTCAAGATGGAGTGCGGGCGGCTGTTCGAGAACGAGATGATGCGGATCATCGTCGCCGACGAGATCTCGCCGGATAGCTGCCGTCTGTGGGACATCAAGTCGAACGAGAAGCTGGACAAGGACCGCTTCCGCAGGGATCTCGGCGGGCTGCTGGAGGCCTATACCGAAGTTGCAAAACGCCTCGGCATCCTCATGGAGAACGAGCGTCCGGCGGGCTCCGGCCCGGTGCTGGTGAAGAGCTAAAGGGGTTTTCGACGTGAAGGCACGTGTCACCGTTACCTTGAAAACGGGCATCCTCGATCCGCAAGGCAAGGCCATCGAAGGCGCGCTGAAGTCGCTCGGCGTCGACGGCGTTGCCAGCGTCCGGCAGGGCAAGGTGTTCGACATCGAGCTTGCCGGCGCCGACAAGGCCAAGGCGGAAGCCGCTTTGAAGGACGCGGCCGACAAGCTGCTCGCCAACACCGTGATCGAGAATTATCGGGTCGAGCTGCTCGGGTGATGCGAGCGGTTGCCTGGGTCGCCGGTTTGGCGACCATGCTGCTGCCGGTCCTTGGCGTCCAGTTCGCAGCCGCCCAGACCCCTGGCACGACCAGCGTCACGATACGAAATCCCGATCCGGCCAAATGGGCCGGACGCAGCAATCTCTTCGGCAAGAGTACCGGCGAATTTGTCTGCCGTCCGCTGGCTTGCCCCGACGCGGCCAAGGTCACTGCAACCATTTCGAGCAGTCCGACCCGCAGCCCTGATCCCCAGGCGCTGGCAAAGCTGGCCAGCCAGATTCCTGCATCGGTCGAGCGCGCCAATCAGGACAATGCTGCCGCAGGCCGGAAGCTCGAGCGCGTCTCCAGCGGCACGACGACCTTGCGCGGCTATCCGGCGATCGTCCAGGAATTGCGCGTCGTCGGCGACAAGGGCCCCGCCTATCTCAGCAAGGCGACCATGTTCGTCAAATCGGCGATGGTCAGCATTTCCTCGTTTTCGCCCTCGCAAGACCTGGCGCGACGCAACCGCGATCTGTTCATCAAGACGATGGAAGTGACGGACACGCCCATCCCGCGTTAAGCAGCATCATCGAAGCTGTTGACGAAGCTCTTTATCGGAAACCACAGGTTGTCTACACTCCGGACGGGTGCGTGTTCGGGGTGGGGTGATGGGGATCATTGCAGATGTTGTCCGGCTTGCGGTCATGGCCGCGGCCGCGTTGTCTCTTGCGGGCTGTGTCACGACGGCCGTCGGCCCGGAGCATCCGGGAACCAAGGTGACCTTCAAATCGCCGGATCCGGAAAAATGGACCGGTACGCGGGTGTATGGCGAACGACGTTCGGTCTTCCGCTGCAGGCCGCTTGCGTGTCCTGAGAATTCGATCGTCACCATCCGCACCGCAGCCAGTCCGACCCGCAGTCCCGATCCCGTGGCGCTCCAGAAATTTGCCGAGGCGGATGCGCAGCGTCAGATGGCCCAGACCGAGCAGGCATCGACCGAAGCGGTCGGTCGCCTGAGAGATCTGGCGCTGACGTCCTCGCGCGTCGCCAAGATGAAGGAATTCCCCGCGGTTCATTGGGAATACCGGGCGACCGGTCCCAACGACAAGCCGATCTACATCGTGCGCGACATGGTGTTCGCAGGCAATACCATGATCGATGTCATTTCTACATCGCTCGCCGTCGAGGTCGCTCGCCGCAACGGCAGCGATTTTGTCGGCGTGATGGAGATCGAGGATTTCGCGCCCCCGGCGCGGCTATGACATGAGGGCCGGCATGCGGTTCTGCGTTCGGCCGTTGTTGTTGCTCGCTGCGCTGGCGCTCGCGGGCGGGAGTGCTTTCGCCCAATCAACGCCGGCGCCGCAGTCCACGACACCGCGGCCGCCGGTATCGGTGAAGGGATGGCGCTACGAGTTGCGCCCCAACGACGTGCACATGTTCCTTTGCGACAAGCCGGGCTGTAGTGCGCTGACCAGCGTGAGCTATCGCCTCTATCCGCCCGGCAATTCAATGACCCTGGAGCAATTCCGCGAAGAGCAGACGCAGATCGTCAAGGTTCTGGAGCAGCGGTCTCCGGGGCAGAAAATCTCGATCCTCGCGATCGACGGCGACAGCGGCAGCTCGGTGCCGCGCATGTTCAAGGCGCGGCGGCTGATGGTGAAGCCGGATGGCACCAAGGAATATCAGGTCAGCGGCTGGTTTTTCGGCGCGCGCGGCGGCGCCAGCGTGATCAGCTCGGCGGACACCGACAAGGCCAGCTACGACAATTTTGCGCAGTTCGCGGCCGGCGTGATGATCGTTCTGTCGCCGGCGAGTCGCTGAGAAGCGTTCGCGGCGCTCACAGCCATCCGACCCGGCGAAAACGCCAATACAGTGCGCCGCACGCCGTCAGCATCACGCCGAGCAACATGTAATAGCCGTACTCCCATTCCAGCTCCGGCATGTGCTTGAAGTTCATGCCGTAGATCCCGGCAAGCGCGGTCGGGATGGCGATGATCGCGAGCCAGGAGGCGAGCTTCTTGGAGACCGCCGTCTCCTGCGCCTGTCCGACCAGCAGGCTCGCTTCGAAGGCGAAGGCCAGCACCTCGCGCATGGAATCGATGCGCTCCTGGATGTTCCTGACGTGGTCGGTGACGTCGCGAAACAGCGGCTGCATGGTCGCGCGTACCATGGCCAGCTCGTCGTGCTCCAGCCGGCGGCAGACTTCCACCAGCGGGCCGATTGCGGTCCTGAGCCGCAGCAGGTCGCGACGCAGCATGTAGAGCCGTTCGATCTGCGCCTTGCTGATCGGCTGGGAGAGCACGTCGTCCTCGATGCCCTCGACCTCGTCGTGGATGCTCTCGAGCACGGGCGAGTAGTTGTCGACGATGAAATCGAGGATGGCGTAGAGGATGTAGTCCTCGCCGCGCGCCAGCGCCCGCGGGCAGCTTTCGCAGCGCTCGCGCACCGGCGCGTAGGACGTCGAGGCGCCGTGGCGCACCGAGACCAGATAGCCTTCGCCGACGAAGATATGGGTCTCGCCGAAGGCGATCCGGCCCTCGATCAGCTGCGCCGTCCGCGCCACGATGAACAGGGCCTCGCCATATTGCTCGATCTTGGGCCGCTGATGGGCGTGGTCGGCGTCCTCGATGGCGAGATCGTGCAGGTCGAACTGCTTCTGCACGGCGCCGAGCAGGGCCATGTCGGGCTCGTGCAGCCCGATCCAGACCACGTGGCCGGGCTTGGCTCGCCAGCTCGAGGCCTCGCTGATGGCGATGTTGGCGACACGCCGGCCGTCGACATAGGCGCCGGCGGCAACGACGCCTTCGGCGGACACCGGTTCGGAGGAGGATGTGGGCAGCGACGGGACGTTCATGGCTTCGATCCCGGGCAAAATCGTTGGGCAAAGGTGCCGTGGCTATGGCCTGTGTACAAGGCCGCCCGGCAAGGCTAGCACTGGTAAAATCTCCGTCAAATGGCTATGTCTCTTCGCGAATTGGCCCTTTGGCCAGCCCGATTCCCGTCACCGTCGGAACCTCTGCCATGAAAGCCGCCATCCTCGTCTTTCCCGGAATCAACCGCGAGCGCGACATGGCGCGCGCGCTGAGGCTGATCTCGGGCAACGAGCCGGCGATGGTCTGGCACGCCGAGACGTCGCTGCCTGCGGGCACTGATCTCGTGGTCGTGCCCGGCGGCTTCTCCTACGGCGATTACCTGCGCTGCGGCGCAATCGCCGCGCGTGCGCCGGTGATGGATGCGGTCCGCGATTATGCGGCGAAGGGCGGCCTCGTGCTCGGCGTCTGCAACGGTTTTCAGATCCTCTGCGAATCCGGCCTGCTGCCGGGCGTCTTGATGCGCAACGCGCGGCTGAAGTTCATCTGCAAGGACGTGCATCTGCGCGTCGAGCGCTCCGACACCCCGTTCACCCGCGGCTACAATGCCGGCCAGGTGATCCGCGTGCCCGTCGCCCATGGCGAGGGCAATTACGAGGCGGATGAGGAGACCATCAAGCGCATCGAAGGCGAGGGGCGGGTGCTCTATCGCTATTGCTCGGCCGACGGCGCAGTCGACGAGAGCCACAACATCAACGGCGCCGCGCATTCCATCGCCGGCCTTCTCAACGAGAAGGGCAACGTGCTCGGCATGATGCCGCATCCGGAAAACCACGTCGAAGACATCATGGGCTGCACCGACGGCCGCGGCCTGTTCGCCGGCCTCGTCCAGCATCTGGAAAAGGCCGCGTGATTTCGTTCGTGTTGAAGCGGTCTCTGACAGCGCTCACGGTGCTGTCGCTCGCAGCACTTTCGTTTGGAAGTGCCGCATTCGCCCAGGATTTCCCCAAGCGTCCTGTTACCATGATCGTGCCGTTCGCGGCCGGCGGCACCTCGGACGTGATCGCGCGCACCGTCGCCGAGCAGATGGGCATCGCGCTCGGCCAGACCATCGTGATCGAGAACGTCGCGGGGGCCGGCGGCTCGACCGCGCTGGCGCGCGCCTCCCGCGCCGAGCCTGACGGCTACACCATCGCGATCGGCAATGCCGGCACCAATGCGGCGAGCTACACGATCTATCCGAAGCTGCCTTTCACGCCCGAATCCTTCGTGCCGATCGCGATGGTGGCGAAGACATTCGGCATCATCGCCGTGCGCAAGGATTTTCCCGCGAAGGATCTGAAAGAGTTCATCGCCTACGCCAAGGCCAATCCGGGCAAGATCAATCTCGGTCATGCCGGCGTCGGCTCGTCGAACTATTTGATCTGCAAGAGCTTCGTCACCGCTGCCGGGATCGATGCGACGCTGGTGGGCTATCGCGGCGCCGCGCCTGCGCTCACCGATGCGATCGGCAGCCAGATCGACGGCGTCTGCGATGCCGCGGCCTCCGTCTCGCAGTCGATCAACGAGAAGCTGGTGCGGGGGCTCGTGGTCGGCTCGACCGTGCGGCTCGCCACGTTGCCCGATCTGCCGACGTCAGCCGAAGCCGGCCTGCCCGAATTCGAGGCGCAGGGCTGGAACGGCCTGTTCGCGCCCAAGGGCACGCCGCCGGCGGTCATCGCCAAGCTGAATGCGGCCGCGCGCACCGCGGTCGAGACTGACGCTGTGAAGAAGCGTTTTGCCGACCTCTCCACCGTTGCCCCCGACGACAACGAGCATGCGCCGGAGCTGCTCCAGCAACTCGTGACGCGCGACGTCGAGAAGTACCGGAAGATGCTGGCGGACGACGCCAACAAGTAGTGTCCGCACTCCCGCAGAAGGTGCCGAGCTATGCGTTTGGCTGAGGGAGCGACTTCCACTTCGCCCGCTTGATCGTCCCGGAGAAGGTGAACAGAAGTCGCTCGCCGGCGGTCATCTGCCCGCGCAGGAAGATCAGCGAGCCGCCGGCGCGGGTGACCTCGCCGGTGCATTCGATCAGCTCGCCCTCGTGGCCGGCATCCAGGAACTCGCAGCCGAAATTGACCGTCACGCCGCGGCCCTGCAATGCGTTGCGGCCGATCGCGAACAGGCAGTAGTCGGCGAAAGCCATGAAGCAGCCGCCATGGACGTTCCCGGAGCCGTTCAAATGCTTCTTTTCGACCCGGAAGGCGCAGCGGACGCTGCCGTCCGCCTCCAGGCGGTGCCAGAAGGGGCCGATATGGTTCTCAAAGCTGTCCCTGATCCAGGTCTGCCATCCCTGGAATTCCCCCTCGGTCGCGACATGCAGCTCGGGGCGGGGGGAAGCAGCCGTTTTGGTCAATTCGTGCAAGGAAATGGGCCTTCAATTGCGGGTCATTTGCCCTTAAATCCGATCCGTCAGCGCGGTGCAATTCCCGTTCCCGCACCCCTCGGCCGCAAAACGTGGGACAGCGGGAAAATGCGCCATAAAGGGCTTTTCGGAAGCCCCCGATCTTCCTAAGAACGGCCAACCGCCGCCGAAAGCCCCGAAGCCATGAAGAACGAACCCAAGATCACCCCCGAACTGGTTGCCGCCCATGGGCTCAAGCCCGACGAATATGAGCGCATCCTGAAGCTGATCGGGCGGGAGCCGACCTTCACCGAGCTCGGCATCTTCTCGGCGATGTGGAACGAGCACTGCTCGTACAAGTCGTCGCGCATCCATCTGCGCGGCCTACCGACCAAGGCGCCCTGGGTGATCCAGGGCCCCGGCGAGAATGCCGGCGTGATCGACATCGGCGACGGCCAGGCCGTGGTCTTCAAGATGGAGAGCCACAACCACCCGAGCTACATCGAGCCCTACCAGGGCGCGACCACCGGCGTCGGCGGCATTTTGCGCGACGTCTTCACCATGGGCGCGCGGCCGATTGCCTGCCTCAATGCGCTGAGCTTTGGTGCGCCCGAGCATGCCAAGACCCGGCATCTGGTCTCCGGCGTCGTCGCCGGTGTCGGCGGCTATGGCAATTCCTTCGGCGTGCCGACGGTCGGCGGCCAGGTGCGTTTCCACACCCGCTATGACGGCAACATCCTCGTCAACGCGATGGCCGTGGGCCTCGCCGATGCCGACAAGATCTTCTATGCGGCCGCTTCCGGCGTGAACATGCCGATCGTCTATCTGGGCTCCAAGACCGGCCGTGACGGCATCCATGGCGCTTCGATGGCCTCGGCCGAGTTCGACGACAAGTCCGAGGAGAAGCGTCCCACCGTGCAGGTCGGCGATCCCTTCGCCGAAAAGCTGCTGCTGGAAGCCTGCCTCGAGATCATGGAGAAGGGCTGCGTCATCGCGATCCAGGACATGGGCGCGGCAGGGCTGACCTGTTCGGCGGTCGAGATGGGTGCCAAGGGCGATCTCGGCGTCGACCTCGATCTCGACGCGGTGCCGACCCGCGAGACCGGCATGAGCGCCTATGAGATGATGCTCTCGGAGAGCCAGGAGCGCATGCTCATGGTGCTCAAGCCCGAGAAGGAAAAGGAAGCCGAGGCGATCTTCAAGAAATGGGGCCTCGACTTCGCGGTGGTCGGCTACACCACGCCGAGCAAGCGCTTCGTCGTCAAGCACGGCGGCGACGTCATGGCCGATCTGCCGATCAAGGAGCTCGGCGACGAGGCGCCGCTCTATGACCGTCCGCATGTCCCCTCCGCCGCGCTGCCGGTCGTGCATGCGCGCGAGGTGCCGGCGCCGATGGGTGTCGGTGCCGCGCTGGAGAAGCTGATCGGCACGCCCGACATGTGCAGCAAGCGCTGGGTCTGGGAGCAGTACGACCACGTCATCCTCGGCAACACCATGCAGCGTCCGGGCGGCGATGCCGCTGTCGTGCGCGTGCAGGACGGGCCGAAGGGCTTGGCGCTGACCGTCGACGTCACGCCGCGCTATTGCGAGGCCGATCCCTATCAGGGCGGCATGCAGGCGGTGGCGGAAGCCTGGCGCAACATCACCGCGGTCGGCGGCAAGCCGCTCGCCATCACCGACAATCTCAATTTCGGCAACCCTGAGCGGCCCGAGATCATGGGCCAGTTCGTCGGCTGCCTGAAGGGCATCTCGGAAGCCTGCCGCACGCTCGACTTCCCGGTCGTCTCCGGCAACGTCTCGCTCTACAACGAGACCAACGGCCGCGCGATCCTGCCGACGCCCTCGATCGGCGGCGTCGGCCTGCTCGACGATTTCACCAAGTCGGCGTCGCTCGCTTTCAAGGCCGAGGGCGAGGCGATCCTGCTGATCGGTGAGACCCACGGCTGGCTCGGCCAGTCCGTCTATCTGCGCGACATCTGCGGTCGCGAGGAGGGCGCGCCGCCGCCGGTCGATCTCGCGGCCGAGAAGCGCAATGGCGATTGCGTGCGCGGCATGATCCATGCGGGCACTGCGACCGCGGTGCATGACCTCTCTGACGGCGGCCTCCTCATCGCGCTCGCGGAGATGGCGATGGCGAGCGGCATCGGTGCAAAACTGCTGGCGGCACCGACTTCGCTTGTCTCGCAGGCTTATTGGTTCGGCGAGGACCAGGCGCGCTATCTCGTCACCGTGCCGGAGACGGAAGCTGGCCGCGTGCTCGCCAAGATGCGCGGCTGCGAGGTGCCCTGCGTGCGGATCGGCACGACGGGTGGTGATGCAATCGCGATTGTCGGCGAGGCGCCTGTTACGATCGATGCGCTGCGCAAGTCGCACGAGCGCTGGTTACCGGAATATATGGGCGGCAAGGCGGCCTGAGCTGTCGCCGCGAACTCAGACCCGTAGCCCGGATGAGCGAAGCGACATCCGGGTCTTTGTCGGGTAGGGGTCCCGGATATCGCTGCGCTCATCCGGGCTACGGGGCTCGGCCTCACAACACGTGTGACGCGCCCGGAATCTTTCGTAACGCTGCCGTCAATCCCCAACTCAAAATCACCGTGAGCACGAAGCCGATCGCGGCCTTCGCGATGGCCGGCAGGCTGTAGTCGTACAGCACGTATTGGATCCACAGCGCGATCGGGTAGTGCACCAGGAAGATGCCGTAGGCATCCGCCTGCATGCGATCGAGCAGGTTGGGCCCCGGCGCCTTCGAACGCAGGAAGAAGGCAAGGATCGCGAGCAGGATCGAGGCCGAGAACAGCACGAAGAACGTGCCGTAGAACACGTGGTACCAGTGCGGCAGGTGATCGGGATTACCGAGGATCTCCCGCTTGATGTAGATCATGCACCACATCAGGCAGTAGGGGATCAGCGTGATGATCACCCAGGTCCAGCGGCTCTTCGGCAGTTGGCCCTCGGCGCTGAGGATGCCGCGGTCGAAATTCGCGGCACCGACGCTGACGCCAATGAAGAAATAGGCAAAGTAGAGCAGGATGCGGCTCGCCTGCACCGAGAACGGTCCGAACTCGAACCATTTGTTGGTCCCGAAATAGACCAGCGCCGGCAGATAGACGATGACGCTCAGGGCGACGAGCATCAGCCAGAATAGGACCGGCTGCTCGAAGCCGCGCAACGAAATGCGGTTGCCGGGATCGACCAGATGCGCCGAGACCCGATAGAGCAGGCTGGCGGTCAGGTCGAACGCCAGCAGCACCCACACGAACCAGATCGGACCGCTCGGCCACGGGCCTGATGTCACCGTCTTCCACCAGAACGCGGCAAAGGTCAGCTCGGGATCGGCCCGCAGCGCGATCGCGTAATAAGCGAGTGGAATGACGGTGACCGCCGCGATCGCGAACGGCAGCCCGAGCCGCAGCAGGCGGTCGCGCAGGAAGACCGATGGCGCCTTGCGCGCGATGCCCGGCCAGGTGAACAGGCCCGACAGGAAGAAGAACATCGCCATGAAGAAGCTGTCGGTCGCCAGCACGATCATGTCGAAGCCGGCAAAGGAGGCCGGATCGGTGTGTCCGAAATGGGTGTAGGGAATGACGGCATGATGCAGCAGCACCACCAGCGTCAGGAAGGTGCGGGCGCGGTCCAGCGACAGATTGCGCGCCTTGGCCTTCGGCGCGGCGTGCGCCTCTGCGCCGATCGTCGCAGAATGTGACATCGTGATCATGGCTGCCCCGGTCGCTTCTCTCCCGGACAGACTGTGCCGCCGGGAACCGGATTCAGCAAGCGCAGTTTGAGTCGCACCCTGCCGGTGGGCGACCGGTAGGAACCAGTTCCGCGCAGCGAAGTTAGCGTCCACGAATGCGTTGAGGGCCGCAAGCCTGCGGCCTCAAGCTGGAGCTGGCGATGACGATCCTGAAATGGGCGCTGATCTTTCTCTTGATCTCGATCGTGGCCGGCGTGCTCGGCTTCACGGGCGTCTCCGCCGCCTCCGCCGACATCGCCCGCTTCCTGTTCTACGTCTTCGTCGTGATTTTCCTGGTGCTGCTGATACTGGGGCTGACGATCTTCAGGGCGTAGGGAGGGATTGAATTGGCGCGCCGGCCCCCGACCGGTCCGCTCAATTTTGTGCGAACGGTCGCACGTGGGCGACCAGCTCCGCCAAGAACTCGTCGGGACGATCGAACGGAATGAAATGGCTCCCGCCGCGCACCCAGACAAATTCCTTGTGCGGGGCCGTGATCTGATTGAAGAGTTGTTCGGCCGGCCCACTCGGTGTGTTGTAGTCGGCATCGCCCTCGATGAAGATGACCGGGATCGGGAACGCGAGTCCCAGCGAGGCGACGTCACGCTTGAACATGGGGCCCTCTCGTCCGCGCAGATATTTTGCGGAGAAGGCCATGCCTTTGCGCCAGTTGTACCAATCCAGCAGCGAGAAATCCGGCATGAACGGGGGTGGGACGGGGCCCGCCAGCTGGAAGCTCTCGATAGAGGCTAGCCCCAGCGCCTTGCTCCACTTGTCCGCAACCTGTCGATTTTGTGGACTCATTAGAGGTCGCGCGACGATTGGTGCCAATTCCGCCAGAGCGTCGCTGTTGGCAGCGGACCGCGCCAAAGCTTGAAGATGCGCGATCGTGATCTCGAACTGCTTCTCGAACGTCACCCTGCCGACCACTTGTCCCGTGCCGACATAGGCATAAAACAGATCAGGGCGCTGCTTGATGATGTGAATGCCCAGGAACGAGCCCCACGAATGCCCGACCAGGACAATCCTATCCTTGTGCAGATGGGTTCGCAGGTATTCGGCCAGTTCGACACCATCCTGCGTCATTCGCTCCAATGTCATGGTTGGAGCAAGCGCGTCTCCAGCCTCACCATAGGTGCGGCCGGTGCCCCGCTGGTCCCATTGAACAACGGTGAAATGCTTTTCCCAGGGGCGCCAACCCGACGAGATCGGCAAGGTGGAGCCTCCGGGCCCGCCATGGACGAACAGGAGAACCGGGTTATCCCGATCCTCGCCGCGGATCTGAATCCATTGCTTGATACCGCCGATATCGACGAACTCTCCCTCCTGAACCCCATTGGGAGAGCGGATCGCGAGAGTTTCAGCAGCAAGATGCTGGCGATAGGCACGAAAACCCAGTCCGGCGGCAGTCACCAAAACGAGGATGCCGGCTACACCCAGCAACGAGACCCCAATCAGTCTTGCGGCCTTGCGCGGCATCTTGTGCCTTGTGCGGGCTAGGAAGAGGCGACGGATGGTCGCCCCGGCATCACGCTTCCTCGATCTTCACCTTGTCCGGATAGAAGGCAAGGTGACCGGAAATCTCGGTCATCGCGGGGAAGGGCGTCTCGTAGGTCCAGATCGCGTTGTCCAGCGTCTTGCCGTCGGCCTTGATGCTGTAATAGCTGGCGTCGCCCTTGTAGGGGCAATGGGTGACGCGGTCGGTGCGCTTCAGCAGCGTCATGTTTGCATCCTGTCGCGGCACATATTGCACCGCCGGATATTTGGCTTCCTTCAGCGTCAGCGCCTTGCTGGTCTCGGCGATCACGATGTCGCCCGCCGTGACACGGACGCGCCGCGGGTTGGGGGTGATGGTGATGGGGTGGTCGGGCCCTGGAAGCTTCATGATTTCACGCCTTTTCGATCAATCTGCCGCGCGCGGCACTTTGTCGTGCCTTTATCCTGATGGGATCAGGGATATAGTGCCTGAGTGCGTGACGTAGAAGGCCGTTCACGCTAAGTTTGCCTCGGCCGGTCCGGGGACCCGGCAAGCGATTCGACGACGGGGCTGCCTTGCAGCCGAGATTAAGGAGCACGACCCGAATGCCCATGGACGCCCACGATATCGAGGCGATGATCAAGGCAGCGATCCCCGATGCCGAGGTGACGATCCGTGACCTCGCCGGCGATGGCGACCACTATGCCGCGACCGTGATCTCGGAATCCTTCCGCGGCAAGTCCCGCGTCCAGCAGCACCAGATCGTCTACCAGTCCCTGCGCGGCCAGATGGGTGGCGTGCTGCATGCGCTGGCGCTGCAAACCGGGGTACCCGGCACCTGATCTGATCACGACGGGGAGCGATGATGGCTGCGGATAATCCGCGCGGCGCGATGTTTCGCGTCATCGTGCCGAACCAGCACAGCCGCGTCACCAATGCCGAGCTGTTCTTCGATCTCGTCTTCGTCTTTGCCGTCACGCAGGTCTCGCACACGCTGCTGCACCATTTCACGCCGCTCGGCGCGGTGCATGTCACGGTGCTGTTCCTCGCGGTGTGGTGGGTGTGGGTCTACACCGCCTGGGTCACCAACTGGCTCAATCCGGAGCTGACGCCGGTCCGCGTCATGCTCTTCCTGATGATGCTGGGCGGCCTCGTGCTGTCGACGACGATCCCGACCGCCTTCGAAGGGCGGGGACTGTGGTTTGCGATTGCCTATGCGGCCATGCAGGTCGGACGTACCGCGTTCTGGATGTTCGCAACGCCGCGCCACCGGACGGCGGTGCGGCACAACGCGATCCGCATCCTGGTCTGGCTCTGCGGTTCCGCGATCTTCTGGATATCAGGCGGTCTCGCGCATGACGAAGCGCGGCTGTGGTTCTGGATCGTGGCGCTCGCGATCGAATATATTTCGCCAGCGGCCCGCTTCTGGGTTCCGAAGCTGGGTTTCTCGTCGGTCGAGGCCTGGGCCGTCGAGGGCGGCCACATGGCCGAACGCTGTTCTCTCTTCGTCATCATCGCGCTCGGCGAGGCCGTCGTCGTCAACGGCGCCACCTTCGCCGAGCTGGAGTGGACCGCGGAGAATATCCTGGCCTTCGTCTCTGCGCTGGTCGGCGCCATCGCGATGTGGTGGATCTATTTCCACAAGGGCGCCGAGGCCGGCGCCGAGCAGATCTCGAAATCCGCCGAATCCGGCCGACTGGCGCGGCTCGCCTACACCTATCTGCACATGCCGATCGTCGCCGGCATCATCCTGACCGCGGTGTCGGATGAGCTGGTGCTGAAGCATCCGACCGGGCATTCCGACGTCCGCACCATCGTGAGCACGATCGGCGGGCCGCTGGTGTTTTTGATCGGCACCATCCTGTTCAAGCACGCGATCCGCGGCTTCCTCCAGCTCTCGCACGGCATCGGCATCATCCTGCTGCTGGTGCTGTGGTGGTTCGCCGCCGATCTTTCTCCGCTCTGGCTGTCGGTCGCGACGACCCTGATCATGATCGTCGTGGCGGTGTGGGAATCGGTCTCGCTGGGATCGACGGGCGAGGTGGAGGAGCACTGAGCTCCCGGAGCGTTTACTCCGCCGCCTCCAGCGCATGCACCGAGAACATCTTGGCCGCATCCGTCCAGCTCACGCGCACCTGCCAGCCGGCGCCCTGCGCCAGCGCCGCGAAACGCTCGAGGCTGTATTTGTAGCTGTTCTCGGTGTGGATGCTCTCGCCGGGGCGGAACGAGAAGCTGGTGCCGAGCAGGCGCACGGTCTGGCTCTTCTTGCTGATCAGGTGCATCTCGATGCGGTGCCGCTCGCGATTGTAGATGGCGCGATGGGTGAAGGCGGAGAGGTCGAAATTGCCGCCGAGCTCGCGGTTGATGCGCACCAGCACATTGAGGTTGAAGCGCGCGGTGACGCCGGCGGCATCGTTATAGGCATCAAAGAGCACGCGCTCGTCCTTCTCGAGGTCGGCGCCGATGATCATCTGCGCGCCCCGGCCCAGAATCGCGCGCGCGCTCTTCAGGAAGGCTTGCGCTTCATGCGGCTCGAAATTGCCGATGGTCGAGCCCGGGAAGAAGCCGACCTTGGGCATCGACGCGACCGCCCTGGGCAGCTCGAACGGCGTGGTGAAGTCGGCCGCCACCGGATAGATGCCGAGCGACGGGAAGTCCCGCTTCAGGCCGTTCGCCTGCGCCGTCAGAAAGTCGCCGGAAATGTCGACGGGGACATAGGCCGCGAATTTGCAGTGATTGAGCAGCAGGCGGACCTTCGTGGTCGCGCCGGCGCCGAACTCGACCAGCGCGGCGTGCTCGGGAATGATCTTTGCGATATCGCTGCCGCGCTCCCTCAGGATCGCAAGCTCGGTGCGTGTCGGATAATATTCCGGCAGGCGTGTGATCGCCTCGAACAATTCCGATCCGGTCGCATCGTAGAAATATTTCGGCGACAGTTTTTTCGGCTGCTGCGACAGATCCTCGATGGCCTCGCGGGCGAAGGCGGTGGTCTGCTCGTCGGGAAGATGGGCTTCGGCCAAAGCGCTGGCGTGCACATTCATGATACTCTCCTGAACGCGCTGTCCGGCGCGCATTTGTCGTCGGATGAGAATTTTACTCGTAGTCGGCGAGCCGCAATCCCGTGAACTGCCACCGGTGGTGCGGATAGAAGAAGTTGCGATAAGTAATACGGCTGTGGCCTTCAGGAGTTGCAAGCGAGGATCCGCGCAGCACCAACTGGTTGACCATGAACTTGCCGTTGTACTCGCCGAGGGCACCTTCGATGGCGCGATAGCCGGGGTAGGGCGAATACGAGCTGCGGGTCCACTGCCAGACGATCCCGAAGGCGTCGTTGAGCTGGCCCGCGCGTGCCACGACCTCCCATTCCATCTCGGTCGGCAGGTGTTTCCCCGCCCAGCGCGCGAACGCATCGGCTTCGTAATAGCTGACGTGGCAGACCGGCGCGCTAGGATCGACCGGCTTAAGGCCGGCGAGCGTCATCACCTGCCAGGCGCCATCGACCTCGCGCCAATGGCCCGGCGCCTGCCAGTCGTCCTTGTTGGCGGCGGCAAAGCCGTCCATCAGCCAGAGCGTTGCGTTCGCGTAGCCGCCATCGCGCATGAAGGCGAGCCATTCGCCATTGGTGACGAGATTGCGGGCGATCTTGACCGGGCCGACGAGGGCGCGATGGGCCGGCTTCTCGTTGTCGAAATGGAAGCTGTCGTCGACATGGCCGACAGTGTGAATGCCTTCGTTGAGCGTCAGCCAGTCATCCCCGGTGCGCGTCGCGGACGGAAAGCGCCAATCCGGATCGTAGGCCGGATAGACCGGATTCTGCGCAAAGCCGTGCAGGATGTCGGTGAACATCAATTCCTGATGCTGCTGCTCGTGATTGAGCCCGACCTCGACCAGCGGCGCGACGGCACGGAGCTTGTCCTCGCCGGCTTCCCAGAAGAATTTGACGACGGCCGCATCGACATGACCGCGATAGGCGCCGATCTCGGTCGCGCTGGGACGGGTGATGTCGCCGCGGTGATTCCGGGCATGACGCGGCCCGGCGCTGACATAGTAGGAATTGAACAGGAAGGCGAAATCGGGGTGGAAGGGCCGGTAGCCTGGGGCGTGCTCGCCGAGCAAAAACTGCTCCCAGAACCAGGTGGTGTGGGCCCGGTGCCATTTCGCGGGGCTGGCATCCGGCATGGACTGGATCTGCTGGTCCTCCGGCGATAGCGGCGCGGCCCGGCGCTCGGTCTCGTTGCGTACGGCGAGAAACGCGTCCTGAAGCTGCTGGGCGAGGTTGCCCGCGTGGGAGGACGGTGACGAAACCGGGGCAGTGGCCGTAGCGGAAGCTTGTTTCGTCACGTTTTTCTCCAGACAGGACAAAAGAACGTTGTTGGCGTTACCCGGTTCCAAAACCGAGGTTCGTCCTAGATAGGGGCTCCGTTACGGTATGAAAGTCCTCCCCGGTGATGATATTCGTGTCATCATGCAATGGGGCCGGCGCCCTCAGGATCGACCGCGGAGGGGGTGTTCGCCGCCATTTTACTTTGGATGCACAACGGTTTGGGCTACATATATGGGCAGGTATCGGGTTAAATCGGCTGAGCCGGCCCGGAGTGGTTGTTGAGGGCTCCGCCCCAGAAGGAAACGGATATGAGCATCGAGGAATTCATCGCCAACGAAGTGAAGTCGAACGACGTGGTTCTGTTCATGAAGGGCACGCCGCAATTTCCGCAGTGCGGTTTCTCCGGCCAGGTCGTCCAGATCCTCGACCACATCGGCGTCGGCTATAAGGGCCTCAACGTCCTCGAATCCGCCGAGCTGCGCAACGGCATCAAGACCTTCTCCAACTGGCCGACCATTCCTCAGCTCTATGTGAAGGGCGAGTTCATCGGCGGCTGCGACATCGTCCGTGAGATGTTCCAGGCCGGCGAATTGCAGCAGCTCTTCTCCGAGAAGGGCGTCGCCGTCGCGGCTTGATGCATGACCGCGCTGTCGCGCCGGATTGGCGGCGCGGAGCTCGAGGTCATCGTTGCTGACATCACCACGCTGAGCGTTGACGCCATCGTCAACGCTGCAAATTCATCCCTCCTTGGCGGAGGCGGCGTCGATGGTGCGATCCACGACGCTGCCGGTCCCGAGCTTCTCGCTGAGTGCCAGACGCTCGGAGGGTGTCCGACCGGCGATGCCAAGATCACCAAGGGCTATTTTCTGCCCGCCCGCCATGTGATCCACGCGGTCGGCCCCGTATGGCACGGTGGCACCCGCGGCGAGGCAGAGGCGCTACGTTCCTGTTATCGCCGCGCAGTTGAGCTCTCCCAGGTCAATGGGCTGAGTTCGCTGGCGTTCTCCGCAATTTCCACCGGCGTGTATCGTTTTCCGGCAGAGCAGGCCGCGAAGATTGCGGTCCATGCGACCATTGAAGCCTTGCCGGCTGCGCCCCTGGTCGCCCGTGTCATATTTTGTTGTTTTTCGGAGAGAAGCGCGGCTCTCCACACCGACGTTTTGGCGCGCTACGGCAGCCCTTGTGCCTGATGACGTGGTCGGTACACTCCGCCCGGCCATGTTCCGGGGAGGGGATATGATTTCAAAGTCTGGACTGCGTGCGCTCGCCTGCGGCGCACTGGTGTCGCTTGGCGCGATGTCGTTCGCACGGGCAGAGGGCACCTACGAGATTCCTGCCGGCGCGCATTTCAATCAGAACAAGCTCGCCAGGATCAGCGAGTTCTTCAAGAACGAGGTCGCGACCGGCAAGATCGCCGGCGCGACCGTGCTGATCCAGCAGCACGGCAAGCCGGTTTACCACGAGGCCTTCGGCGTGCAGGACGTGGTCGGCAAGGCGCCGATCACCGACAAGACGATCTTCCGCCTGTTCTCGATGAGCAAGGCGATCACGTCCGTCGTCGCGGTGCGGCTGATCGAGGACGGCAAGATCAAGCTCGACGATCCCGTCTCGAAATACATCCCGTCCTTCGCCAACGTGAAGGTCGGCGTCGAGAAGAAGGCCGACGACGGCACCAAGTCGCTCGAGCTCGTGCCGCCGACGCGGCCGATGACGGTGCTCGACCTGATGCGCCATACGTCCGGTGTCACCTACGGCTTCTATGGCGACAGCCTGGTCCGCAAAGCCTATCGCGAGGCCAACATCTATGCCGGCGATTTCGACCTCGCCGAGTTCGCCGAGCGCATCGCCAAGCTGCCGCTGCACAACCAGCCGGGTGCGCTGTGGCAATACGGCCATTCCACCGACATCCTGGCGCGAGTCATGGAAGTTGCCACTGGCAAGCCGCTCATCGAGATCGAACGGGAGAAGCTGCTCGATCCGCTCGGCATGGTCGACACCGGCTTCTTCGTCACCGACCCCGAGAAGCAGAAGCTGCTGGCGCAGCCGGTGCCGAACGACAGCGATTTCCGGGTCGGCCGGATCAACGATCCGACGGTCGTCAAGAAGATCCAGTTCGCCAGCGGCGGCATGGTCACGACCATGGCGGACTATGCGCGGTTCGCGCAGATGCTGCTCAATGGCGGCAGCCTCGACGGCAAGACCATTCTCAAGCCCGAGACGTTCAAGCTGATGGCGACCGATCAGGTCGGCCCCGGCTCCGGCGTCGATCGCGACTATTTCTACTTCCCCGGCGACGGTTTCGGCTTCGGCCTCGGCCTTGCCGTCCGCACCGATCCCGGCAACGCAAAACCGCCGCCGCCCGGCGATCTCGGGGAATTGAAGTGGGACGGCGCCTCCGGCTGCTATTTCGTGATCGATCCCAAGCAGGACATGTTCTTCGTGCTGCTGGAGCAAACCCCGACCGAGCGCCAGCGCGTGCAGCGGACACTGAAGCAGTTGGTTTATGAAGCCATGGAGAACTGATATGGGAGGGTGCCGCGCGCTGATCGCGGCGCTCGTTCTGCTGTCGAGTGCGGTTGGTGCGCAAGCGGGCTCAGAGACGCGCGCCGCACGCAGCTTCTCGCCTGAAGGCCTCGCAAAGGTCTCCGACTACATCCGCAAGGAGATCGTTGCCGGAACGTTTCCGGGCGCGATCCTGCTGCTGCAGCAGCACGGCAAGCCGGTCTACTACGAGAATTTCGGCGTCCGCGACGTCGCAACCGGGATTTCGATGAGCGCGGACACGATCTTCCGCCTCTACTCGATGTCGAAGCCGGTCACGTCAGTGATGGCGATGATGCTGGTCGAGGAGGGCAGGCTTTCGCTCGACGATCCCGTCGCAAAGTACATTCCGGCCTTTGCCAGCATGAAGGTCGGCGTCGAGACGAAGGCCGAGGATGGCAAGGTTTCTCTGGAGCTCGAGCCGCTCAGCCGCCCTGTCACGATCAAGGACTTGATGCGCCACACCGCAGGGCTGCCGTACGGTTATTACGGCGGGGAGTTGGTGAACAAGCTTTATGCCGATGCGGGTCTCTTCAACAACGGAGATTCGACCAATGCCGAGTTCGTCGCAAAGATCACCGCGCTGCCGCTCGCCGAACAGCCCGGCACGAAATGGGATTACGGCCACGCCACCGATGTGCTCGGCCGTGTCGTCGAGTTGATCTCGGGAAAAACGCTGCTTCAGTTCGAGAAGGAGCGGCTGCTGGGTCCGCTCGGCATGACCGAGACGGCGTTCTTCGTCGCTGATCCCGTCAACTTCCCGCGCATCGCCGAGCCGATGCCGACAGATCGCAACATCAATCCGACGACGCAGGTTCGCGATATCAGGCGGTCCGTGAGATGGGAATCCGGCGGCGGCGGCATGGTCGGCACGGTCGGCGACTACGCCCGTTTCGCGCAGATGCTGCTGGATGGCGGCACCTTTGAGGGCCGGCGCTATCTCAAGCCCGAGACCATTGCACTGATGGCGTCGGACCACATCGGACCGGAGACGAGAATCGCGCGCGACCAGAACTATTATCCGGGCGCGTCCTCTGGCTACGGCCTCGGCTTTGCGGTGCGCACGTCGGTACCGGCGGGCACGTCGTGGCCGCTTGGCGAATATCGCTGGGACGGCGTCGGCGGCACCTTCTTCTTCATCGATCCCGAGGACGATCTGTTCGGGATCTTCATGGTGCAGACCCCGTCGCAGCGCGGCCGGATCCAGCTGGCACTGAAGACGCTGATCTATCAGGCGATGGGGCGCTGATCGCGGGCGTTGCGCTCTATCCGGGCTACGGGGCCGAAGCTTACGCCCCGCGCACGATCTCTCTGATGTAGCCGATCGTCTCCTCGATCTGGCTCGCGTTGACGTCGAGATGGGTGCAGGCGCGGATTCGGCCGTCCATCATCGCGAGCGTCACGCCGCGCTGGCGCAGCGCCGCGACCATCTTGTCGCCGGCAATGCCGGCGCCGTCGGGCTTGAAGAACACCAGGTTGGTCTCGGGCTCCTGCACCTCGATGCCTGCGGTCTGCGACAATCCGCGGGCGAGTGCGCGCGCATTGGCGTGGTCGTCGGCAAGGCGGTCGACGTGGTGGTCGAGCGCGTAGATGCAGGCGGCGGCGCAGATCCCGGCCTGCCGCATCGAGCCGCCGAGGCGCTGCTTCCATTGCCAGACCGCGTCGATGAAGGTGCGCGAGCCTGCGAGAACGCCGCCGATCGGCGCGCCCAGGCCCTTGGAGAAGTCGATCCAGGCCGAATCCCAGCCCGCGGTCATGTCGCGCGGGGAGATGCCGCTGGCCACGGTGGCGTTGAGCAGGCGCGCGCCGTCCATGTGGGTGACGAGACCGTGCTGCTTGGCGATCGCGACGATCTCGTCGAGCGCGGCCTTCTTCCAGATCGTGCCGCCGCCGATATTGGCGGTCTGCTCGACACTGACGACGGTCTGCGGCGGCTGGTAGCGCGTGCGCGGATGCAGCGCCTTGCGGAATGTTTCCGGCGTGAACTGGCCGTCGGCCCCCTTCAACTGCGTTACCTGGAAGCCGCCAATTGCGGCATGCGCCCCGCCTTCGCGGGCGATGATGTGCGCGGTCTCATGGGCGAGGATCTCGTCGCCGGGCCGGCAATGCACCAGCGTCGCGGTGACGTTGCACATCGTGCCCGAGGGCATGTAGACCGCGGCTTCCTTGCCGAGCAGATCGGCAACGCGTTCGCACAGCGCATTGACGGTCGGATCGTCGCCGACCTGCTCGTCGCCGACCTCGGCCCGCGCCATCGCCTCGCGCATCGCAGCCGTCGGCTTGGTCTGCGTGTCCGACAGCAGATTGATGCGCACCGGCGGCGCCTTGGGATCGATCGGGGGAGGGGTGTAGGACATTACAGACCGTGCTTCTTCCACATGGCTCGAACTTCGTCGGCACTGGCTAACTCGCCGCGGGCGATTTCAGCCTCTGCCTCGATCAGTTCGGCCTCTTCCATTGCTGTTAGCTTTAGCGGAGGCCGATCATCAACCTTGTCCAAGGCCTCGTCGAGAGGACGCGTCATGATCAAGCTCCATTGCTCGCGACTTTAGCACAGGAGAATCGTGAGATGGAGTGGCCAGCCTCAAACAAAAAGGCCCCGGAAAACCGGGGCCTTTGAATGTCGATCTGCCGAACTATCAGCGCGAATAGAATTCGACGACCAGATGCGGCTCCATCTGCACCGGGAACGGCACGTCGGAGAGGGCGGGGATGCGGATGTACTTCGCGGTCATCTTGCCGTGGTCGACTTCGAGATAGTCGGGGGTGTCACGCTCGGGAAGCTGGCTGGCTTCGAGCACGTGGGCGAGCTGCTTGGAGGCTTCCTTGACCTCGATCACGTCGCCGACCTTGAGCTGGTAGCTCGAAATGTTGACCTTGCGGCCGTTCACCTTGACGTGGCCGTGGTTGATGAACTGGCGCGCGGCGAAGATCGTCGAGACGAACTTGGCGCGGTACACGACCGCGTCGAGACGACGCTCGAGCAGGCCGATCAGGTTCTCGCCGGTGTCACCCTTCAGGCGGCTGGCCTCGACATAGATGCCGTGGAACTGGCGCTCGGAAATGTTGGCGTAATAGCCCTTCAGCTTCTGCTTGGCGCGCAGCTGCACGCCGAAGTCGGAGAGCTTGCCCTTGCGGCGCTGGCCGTGCTGGCCGGGGCCGTATTCCCTGCGGTTGACGGGGCTCTTCGGGCGGCCCCAGATGTTCTGGCCCATACGGCGATCGATCTTGTACTTCGCCTCACTGCGCTTAGTCATCGCGTCCTCTTCGGTTGCATGGTTTGAGGAAACGCGCCCTCCTGTGTGACGGGAATGATCCCGGCACCGACAGGTCCGATCCCCAAAGCATAGGGGGCAGGACCACGGGTCGCGAAACGCTTCGCGGGCCGAAATCGGCCCGCGAGCAGGCGGCTTTTAGGGGAGTTTGGGGTTCGCTGTCAATGCGAATGGGCGCGGAATCAAGTCCCGACCGCCCGAATGGGCTTCGGGCCCGCCGCCCGCAATTCGGCAGCGATTTCAGTGTTCAGCACCTGTTCCAGCCGGGTCAGGACCCGGGCGATCGGGGCGGCGTCGGTGACCCGATGGTCCCAGCGGATCACGACATGGATGGTCTGGTCGGGCGCGACCACCCCGTAGCTGACGATGAAGGGGCCGGGCGTGACGGGATGCAGTTCGCCGCCGCCATAGGCAGCCACCGAGCTTACCGCAAAGCTGCCGAACCAGTTGCCCCGTTGCCGGCCGAAATTCAGGCCAATCGCCCAGGACAGCCGCCGCAGCGGCAGCGGCAGCCGGGTCGCCCGCATGATCTTGCGGAACATCGGGACGTCCTCGATCGGTGCCGTCTTGGCACGCCGGATCTCAGCGTCGACGGCTGCGAGCGGCAGGGCCTCCGGGGCCGCGATTCGCTGGGGCAGGACGCATTCCTCGCCATCCTCGACCCGGGCAATCGCCACCAGCGCCACGCTCTTTGGCAGCTCGTAGAGCATCGGCCAGGGCCATTTGGCATAGACGGTGCGCAGGATCGGCTCGTCCTGGGCGACCAGGGCGAAGGCCTTGACGAACATGGCGGCCCAGCCGGCGGGTACCATGGTGGTCGCGCGGGCCTCCAGCAGGGGGCGGATATTGAGCGAGCGGGAGAGTGAGACGAACGGTACGTCCATCGACGCGCGCATGAGGTCGCAAATCAGGCGGCGCGGCAGCGAAATGGTCTTGGGCGTCCCGCGCATCGGTCTTTCGGTTCCCTCAGATCAAAATATTGCAGCGAGAGGGAGTTCCCCGCTCGCCGCGTGCTCTAGCACGAACCAACCCGCGTGGGGTCGGTCGGTTCGCAGCATCAGGGCGCCGGCGAGGCCAGCGGCTTGGTCTTGTCGACGACGTAAACTCCCAGTACTTTCATAGCCTTATCGCCATGGGCCTTGGCGTCGTGCACGACGCCCGCCGGGATCTGGTAGGAATCGCCGGCTTTCAGGGTCTTTTCCGGCTGACCGTCGATCAGGAGATTGAGCTCGCCTTCCAGGACATAGCCCGTCTCAATTCCGGGATGGGTATGGCGTCCGGCCGCGCCGCCCGCCGGGACCTCCGCGATCGCGGTGATGGTGTTGTAGCCGTCTGGAAATTCGACCTTCTGGAGCGGGGTGCGCTTGATGCCGGTCTGCTGGGCGAACGCTGCAACGGCAAGGCCGGTGAAGGCGAGAGCGAGCAAAGTCTTTTTGAGCATGGTTTTTTCCTCCCTGGAACGACTGAGCCTAGCAAAGCGGCAGTTCCCGGCAAGGTGGCAATCGGCTTGATTAGCGTTTGACCCCATCGAACGCGGCCATGATGCCGCGCTGGAACAGCGACCAGTCGAAGCCGAGCGCGATGGCGCGGTAGCCGCGGTCGACCAGGGCGTTGGCCTGGTCGGCGGTGCGGGCGACGCCGCCGATCGGCACGCCGCTTCTGAGGATGCCGGCCTCGGCGCGGGCGACCAGCTCCAGCAGTTCCGGATCGTCCATCTGGCCGCGCTTGTTGATGGAGGTCGCGAGATCGCCGGGACCGATCACCGCGACGTCGATTCCTGGCGTGGCCATGATCTCGTCGATGCGGTTGACGGCATCGACATGCTCGATGGTGATCATGCAGATCATTTCGTCGTCGGCGCCCGCCATGTAGTCCGGCATCGACTGGCCCCAGCGGAACGGCGCGTGGAAGGGGCCCCAGAGACGATCGCCGCGCGGCGGGTAGCGCACGCTGCGCACCGCTTTCTCCGCCTCCGCGCGGTTCGTGATCATCGGGAAATTGATACCGAAGGCGCCGATGTCCATCGGCGCTTTCGCAAGCCACGGCTCGTTCGCCGCGATCCGCACCAAGGGCGTGCACGGCGTGCCGGTCGTGGCGGCGATCATCGCATGCGCTTCGGTGAGGCCGATCGGTCCGTGCTCGAGATCGACGATGATCCAGTCGAGCGAGCGCGCCATGATCTGCACGGTCTGCACGCTCGGGATGGTCGCGATCGCGCCGAAGGCGGGGCGGCCCTCGCGCCACAGCTGGCGAAGGCGATTGAGCGGCGTGGTCGGGACCGACATGTGATGACCCTGCGAAAGCTTGCGCGGAGATGACGATGGCGGAGCCTAGCAGCGCGCCTTCGTGGCGCAAGGTCAGGCCAGCGCGCGGCCGCCGAAGAACGGCGTCAGCGTGGCCGAAAGGCCGTGCACGCGGTTCGAGGTGAAGATCATCTCGGCGCCGGACTGCGCGATGCCGCCGGTGCGCGGGCCGAGCAGATCCGAGACGCGGCGGGCGATGGCCGGTGCCGGGTCGATCCAGTCGACCGGCCAGGGTGCGAGCCTGGTCAGCCGGTCGAGCAGCAGCGGATAATGCGTGCAGGCCAGCACCACCGTGTCGGTGCGCGCGCCTGCGTCCGCGGCATCACCGACGAAGCAGGGGGCGAGCTCGGCGAGGATGTCACCGTCGCTGATCGGATGGCCGCCGAGTGCGCGTTCGGCGAGCGAGGCCAGCTCGGGCGAGCCGACCAGCGTCACCTCGCAGCCCTGCGCGAAGTCGCGGATCAGCGCCTTGGTGTACTCGCGTTTCACCGTGCCCTTGGTGCCGAGCACGGAGACGCGCCGGGATTTCGATTGCGCGCAGGCCGGCTTGATCGCCGGCACCGTGCCGACGAAGGGCAGGGAATAAGCGGCGCGCAAGTGCGATAGGACCAGGGTGGACGCCGTGTTGCAGGCGATGACGATGAGGTCAGGATCATGCGTGCCGATCAACTCCCCCATCAGCGGCACGACGCGGGCGATGATCTCGTCCTCACTGTGGTGGCCGTAGGGGAAGAAGGCGTCGTCGGCGACGTAGACGTAATGCGCGTCCGGGCGCGCGGCCACGACCTCACGCAGCACGGTGAGCCCGCCAAGGCCGGAATCGAACACCAGGATCGTCGGGGAGTCTGTCACGTCGCCACCTTAAAGGCTCATGGTTACCATTCGGTTTTTGGGGCGGTTTTGCGGCGGGGCGGCCTGGGGCCAATTTGGAACGATTCAATTTCGCGATTGCCGCATGTTCCCGCTACCAGCAGCCATGCTGCGCTGCGGGCAGGGACATATCCGCAAAATTCCGGAGAGCCGACATGATCAGAAACACCGGTAACGGCTGGGGCAGCGTCGCCCGGTGGCTGCACTGGGTCCTGGCGCTGGCAATCATCGGCATGCTCGGCTTCGGCTGGTGGATGAACCACATCCCGGCGCGGCCCGACCGCTTCTTCTACCGCTCGATCCACGCCGATATCGGTTACATGATCCTGCTGCTGACCGTGCTGCGGCTGGTCTGGCGCCTCATCAACCCGACGCCGGCGCTGCCGGCCGACAGCCAGCCCTGGCAGAAGCTCGCCGCGCGCATCAGCCATGGCGCGCTCTATCTCGCCGTCATCGTCGTCGTCATGCTCGGCTGGGCGCATTCCGGCGCACATACGCCTGACTATTCGGACTTCTTCGGCCTGTTTCACGTGCCGCAATTCACATCTCCCGACCGGGCGGCGGCGAACGCCTATGAGGACCGCCACATCCTCTTTGCCTATGTGCTGCTCGCTTTGATCGCGGTTCATGTCGTCGCCGCCCTCTGGCACCACTTCATCCGCCGCGACCGCGTCGTGGCGCGGATGGTGACGGACGAGGCGGGGTAGGTTCGATCCCGTGTCCCGGACGCGCTGCAACGCCCCTCAGCGTTGCTGCGCAGAGCCGGGACCCACGTCGCGCAGCTCGCTCTCGGCCGTATGGGCCCCGGCTCTGCAGCGCACCGCTGAGGAAGCGCTGCGCTGCGTCCGGAGCACGAGAGGAAGGTGCGGGGTACGCTCTCTCCACATCGTCGTTGCGAGCGCAGCGAAGCAATCCAGAATCTTTCCTCAGTGGCAGTCTGGATTGCTTCGCTGCGCTCGCAATGACGGAGTATGATGCAGCGTCACGACAAACACATGCGGCGGAATCGCCGGAGTCAGCTGCCCAGGAGACGCCATGCTCACGGTCCATCATCTCGGCAAGTCGCAGTCCGAGCGCATCGTCTGGCTGTGCGAGGAGCTCGAAATCCCCTACGAGCTGAAGCGCTACGCACGCGATCCCGTCACCATGCTGGCGCCTCCCGACTACAAGGCGCTGCATCCGATCGGGGCGGCGCCCGTCGTCACGGACGGCGACCTCGTGCTCGCCGAGTCCGGTGCCATCGTCGATTACATCATGGCCAAATTCGGCAAGGGACGTCTCACGCTCAGCCCTGACGATCCCGATTTCGCGCAATTCCTGTACTGGTTTCACTTTGCCAATGGCACGCTGCAAGCCGGCATGGGCCGGCTGATGATCCTGAATCGGCTCAAGCTCGCCGACGACAATCCGATGCTGGTCGCGACCAGGGGGCGGGTTGACCGCGCCTTCGATCTGGTTGACGCGCGTGTTCGTGATGCGCAGTACCTGGCGGGTGACACCTTCACCACTGCCGACATCATGATGGGTTTTTCGCTCACCACGATGCGCTATTTCGAGCCCTATGATCTCCAACGCTGTCCGAACGTGGTGAAATATCTCGGCCGCATCGGCTCGCGGGTAGCCTACCGGCGTGCGATGGAGAAGGGCGACCCGGGCATGGCGCTGCTCCTGAGCTGAGTGGCGGTCACGCAATCCTGTTCGTGGAGGGGGCGCGCGCCGCGTTCAGCTGCTTCTGCAAGCGGTCGATGTTCTGCAGCAGGCGCTGGCTGGTCAGCACCAGGAAATAATAGCCGAATTGCGGATCCTGGAAGTAGATCTCGAGCAGCCGGTCATAGGTGATCGTCAGCACCTGGCCGTCCTCGATGCATTCGATCGTGCCGGTGCGGCGGTTGTCTGGCGTCAGGAAGCCGAGCTCGCCCATCAGCGCGCCGGGCTGGATTTCGACGTTGATCTCCTTGACCAGGAATTTGCCTGTGACCGTGAGCAGCATCTCCTTGGCCGGATCGCCCAGCTTGAACAGCGTGTCGCCACGCCGATATTTGCGCTCGGTCATGAACGGCTTGAGCCATTCGATCGACATGTCGCCCTCGGCGGCATGGCGCGCTTTCTTGACCAGCTTGAGCATCTGCCGCAGGCGCAGAGCGTTGATCGGAAGCAGCAACAGATACAGCAGGAAGGTCGAGACGTTGGCGGAGAGCGCGCCGAAGACCGCGAAGAAGGCGCAGCCGACCATGTTGGCGACGCGCAGCGGCACCATGGTCCGCATCAGGAGAGTGGCGACGAAGAAGCCGGCGCCGACCGCGGCGAACAGATTGGCCAGCGTGATGTTGCTGACGAAGATCTCCAGCATCCGATTGAAGATCGCGTCGTAGGTGACGTTGTTGGGATCGAGGCCCATCTGGACCAGGATCTTCGCGATCCTGAGATTGTCCGTCGCCGCGTCGAGAATGCGGTCGAGGATCGACGAAATGTCTGCGCTGCCGGACGGCATGGTACTAACCCCGCGTAAGGCCTTCAGTCCTGGTCGGTATTCGCGGCACATATAGCCGAAATCGAATGACGACCGCTTGAAATGAAGCCTTCGGCCGTCATGCCGCAAGAGGCAAATTTTAGCCTGATCGGGCGTTTCGGCAATTGCCCGTTGGTTGTGCGTATGGCCGTGGCGGGCTCGTGATTCGGCTCCCCGTGCGCGGACTTCGGCGCCGTTGATCGACCTTTGGCCGGCGAGGTGGGGTGCGGGGCGATCTCCGCCTCAGGGCTTGGCGGCGGGCTGGATCACCTGCTGCTCGACGAGGCCAAGGTGCCCCGGCAGCGAGCCGGCGCGCAGCATCATGGCGACGCTATTGGCTTCCTCCAGGGTGAAATTGCCGGCGATCTGGCCCGAGCCGCCGGTGATGGGCTCGCGGATCACGGGTGCCGAGATCACCTTGCCCTCGAGCACGATGGCGAAGGGCTTTCCGACATTCTCTTCGGTGATGTGGGCGAAGCGCCGCGTGCCGCGGCCGTTGAAGCGGAACGAGGCGATCGGCTCCTTCGTGCCACTCGCAAACCCCGGACCCGCATAGCTGATGTCGTCGCCGTCCAGCGCGCTGTCCTTTGCAACGAGATAGGAGAGCTTGTCCTTGAAGCCGGGCAGGACTTCCGTGCCCGCGGGCGGTGTGCCGGATTGCGCCTGCTCCGGCGGCATCGAGAGGTCGACCAGGCGGAAGCTGACCTTGACCTTCGCGGCGAAGATCGCGGTCACGCGCTCGGGCTCCATCACACCAGGCAGGAAGATGCGGATGCGGTCGGTCCCGTCAGGCTGAACGCTGGCGAGCTTGATTCCGGCGTCCTTGAGGCGCTGCTCGATCATGGCGATGGCGTCCTCGACGAGATCGCGCAGCCGGGCGGCGGATGCGGCATCGGCCGGTGTGAGCCTCACCAGCCCGTCGCCGCCGTCGGTCACGGTGAGTGCGTGCGACGGCAATCCCTCCGCGGTCGACGCGAGCTTGCGCACAAGCTGTTCGCGGCCCTTGGCGTCGGCGATCTTCACCTCGACGCCGCCCTCGCGGATCGCAAGACCGGAGAAGGCGATCTTGCCCTCGCGCAAGGACTTGTAGACGTCGTCGCGCAAATCCGTGACGACGCTCTCGCGCAAGCCGTCGGTGTCCACCTTGTAGACGATGCGCGAGCCGCCCAGCTTCTCCATCTTGTCGCCGACGAAGGCTGAGATCTTGGCGCGCATCTTGTCCAACTGGCTGTCGCCGCCGAGTGCTGCGTGGGGAAGGGCGATCGCCGCCGCGATGGCGAGAGCGAAGATCGGCGGAGTGATGCGGTCTCGCAGGGGCGTGATCATGATGTCCTCGCGGCACGGCGTCCGGCGCCGCCGTTGCCCATTGGTCCGCCTACGCAGCGAGGAGGTTCATTGTCGTCGATTGGTCTCCTTTGAAGTCCCTAACATAACAATGGCTTGTGTCGTAACCGGGATACGAATTTGCGTAACCGGGATACGTGTGATAATCTGGCCTTTCGCGGAGCAAGGCTGCCGGTGATCCCTGCGAGCAAACGGGTCAGGAAATATCGCAGCCAAGGCGGCGCGGCCGACCTCGTTCGCGTCGAAGTCCTGATTCCGCCGGCCGCGCGCGAGGAGGTCTTGGCGCTCGCCTCGCGCATGCGCGCGGAGCACCGGCTGACCAAGGAACTGCAATCACTGCTCGACAGCGCGCTGCGTCTCTATGGACCGCGTATTCTCGACAATGTCGATCTCGATCGGCTTCCCGATCTGCGGTCCCGTGCCGCCGTCGCCGCGCGCGCCATGATCGAGCGTGGCGATGCGAGAGCTTTTGCGATGGGCAGAAAAATACTCGACCGCGTCAACGCTACGGAGAACTGAGATGGCCCTCAGCAAACTGCAGAGCGACATTCTGAGACTTCTCGCCAGAAATCGCTCGGACAGCAGCTATCTTGCCGGCGGTCTGATGCTCAACAAGGACTGGGAGCGACGATCCGACGACATCGACATCTTCCACGACACGGACGAAGAGGTGACCGAGAGCGCAAAGGCCGATCTTGCGGTGCTCGATGCTGCCGGCTTCAAGACGCATCGCGACTTCATCATGTACGGCTGCGTTGATGCGACTATCTTCCGCAATTCCGAGACGACGGTCATCCAATGGTTCGCGGAGACGCGGCTTCGGTTCTTTCCGCTCGTAAAGGACGAGCAATGGGGTGCTCGGCTCCATCAGGCAGACCTGGCCATCAACAAGGTGCTGGCCGGCGCAGGTCGCTCGAAGGCGCGCGACGTTGCCGATCTCGTCGCCATCGGTCGCGACTATTGCCCGCTCGGACCGCTCGTGCTCGCCGCGGCCGGCAAACCGCCGAATTTCTCTCCGCGCCGAACCATCGACGAGATTCGCCGCCACGCCTTGTCTATTCCGGCGGAGGAATTCGCCGGCGTGAAGGGCCTGCCATCCGAATGGTCGGCGGCTTTCATTCGCGACGAAGTGCTTCGCTTGATCGAAGCTGCGGACCGCTACGTGATGACTGCACCGCCCGAGTTGACGGGAATACTCGCCGTCAGCAAAGAGGGCGTGCCGATCGAAATGTCGGATTCCAATCGTGCGGACGTAATCCTGCGCAAGGCAACCGCCGAGCCCGAAGTGATGCCCGCGCCGGCCGATTTCAATGCGGTCGGCTGGTCGCCGGATCGTCCGTAAGTCCACGCCGGCGCCTTGCCGCATGAGCCGGTTGCAGCCGGCCATGGACGAACGCCAAATCATCCATCATTGTGTCTGCGCTCGACCGGCCATCGGTCGAGGCCTCGCCACACCAAAATGTCAAAAGACAGGGGCGGGGAAATGCATCTGAGGGAGGACGGAATTCAATGGCGGGCATTCACGCGCTCGATCGATTCATCGGCAGCGACTATCCGGAGCTCTTGACGGACGCAGAGGTTCGCGCCTTCGAGCAGGTCCCTTACGCCGATCGTGTTGCGGCCGAGAGCACCTATGAGGCCATCAAGCTTGGGGCTGCGCGCAACCCCGACGGCGCGGCGATCCAGTTTCTGCAGAATGCCGATCCCGCCGATACGCCGGTCATGGTCACCTACCGCGATTTCATCGCGCGCGTCACGCAGGCCGCCAACATGTTTCACGCGCTCGGCGCGGAGAAGGGCGACGTCATCAGCTTCATGCTGCCGCTGGTGCCCGACGCCTTCGTGACGCTGTTCGGTGCGGAAGCCGCCGGCATCGCCAACCCCGTCAATCCGCTGCTCGAGCCGCACCAGATCGCGGAGATCCTGGAGGCCGCGAACACGAAGATCCTGGTGGCGCTCGGGCCGATGCCCGGCACGGACATCTGGCAGAAGGTCGAGCAGATTCGCCCGCAGCTCAAGCACCTCAAGGCGATCGTGCAGGTGTTCGGTGGCGGCGATCCTGCCAAGCGAATCTTTGCTTTCAACGATTTGATCAAGCAGCAGCCGTCCGACCGGCTCGTCAGCGGCCGCAAGATTTCCGGAAGCGACGTTGCGGCCTATTTCCACACCGGCGGCACCACGGGCACGCCCAAGCTGGTGCGGCACACCCATGCCAACCAGGTCTACCAGGCCTGGGCGCTCAACCTGCTGCTGAAGGCGAAGCCTGGCGCCAATCTGCTGTTCGGCATGCCGCTGTTTCACGTCGGGGGCTCCTTGACACAAGTGCTGCTGACGCTGTCGGCCGGTGGCTCGCTGGTCGTGCTGTCGCCGAGTGGCTGGCGCAATCCGAATGCGGTGAAGAACATCTGGGGATTGGTCGAACGCTTCAAGCCCGAGGCGCTGTCGAGCGTGCCGACGGTGCTGGCTGCGACGCTCGGCGTGCCGCCCGGCAATGCCGACATCTCAAGCCTGAAATACGCCGCTGGCGGCGGCTCGGCGATCCCCGTCGCCGTGGGCTCGGCGATCCAGGACAAGCTGAAGCTGCGCGTGATCGAGGTCTACGGCATGACGGAGACCTCGAGCGTGCACACGCTCGCCTATCCGGGCCGACCGATCCGCCTCGGCTCGGTCGGCCTGCCGATGCCTTACTCGCGCGTGCGCATTGTGCAGCTCGACGCCGACGGCCGTCTGATCCGCGACTGCGCGCCGGACGAGATCGGTGTCGTCATCATGGCCGGGCCCGGCGTGTTCGGCGGCTATCTCAACGACGAACACAACAATGGCGCCTTCGTCGACGAGGTCTGGGTCAATTCCGGCGATCTTGGCCGTCTCGACGCCGATGGTTATCTGTGGATCACCGGGCGCGCCAAGGATCTGGTGATCCGCGGCGGCCACAACATCGACCCGGCGCCGATCGAGGAGATCATGTTCCGCCATCCCGCCGTCGGCTTCGCCGCCGTGGTCGGCCAGCCCGACGCCTATGCGGGCGAGCTGCCGGTCGGCTACGTGCAGTTGAAGCCGGGCGCCAAGGTCGAGCCGGGCGAATTGGAGACGTGGGTGCGCGAGCGCACGCCCGAGCGAGCCGCCGTTCCGGTGCAGGTCATTCCGATCGACCCGATGCCGGTGACCGGTGTCGGCAAGGTGTTCAAGCCGCAGCTGCGCTGGGACGCGGCGGAGCGCGTCTTCACCAAAGTGCTGGCACCGCTCGCCGCGCGCGGCGTCGACTGCAAGGTCAAGGTCGGCGCCCATGGCAGCCACGGCTCGATTGCCACCGTGACGCTGGCAGGCCTGTCCGAGGATCAGCGCGAGCTTCTTGAGAAGGAGGTGCACGCGCTGCTTGCACCGTTCGTGATGCGCCACGAGGTGGTGCAGATGTAGCGGACACAACACCCGCTCCGGCGTCTGTCCGAAAGCGGGCGGCGCTACATCGCATTATCCTTACCCCCGTTCGAGGTGCTCTATGTGATCGACATCACATAGGAAGAATTGGCAATCGGCCACGCTACCGAATAGTCTCGTGGAATTGCATCCGGGGGGACGCAAGTGATTCCGTTTCGGCTAATTGCATTGTTGATTTTTGCGATGGGTCTTGCCTGCGGACCGGCACATGCCGACCGGCGGGTGGCGCTCGTGATCGGCAATTCCGCCTACAAGAGCGCCCCCAAGCTCGGCAATCCCGTCAACGATGCCACCCTGGTCGGCGGCATGTTCAAGAAGGCCGGTTTCGATTCCGTCGACGTCAGGCTGGATCTCAGCGCCAGCGAGATGCGTCGCATGCTGCGCGAGTTTGCCGGCAGGACGCGCGATGCGGACATGGCGGTGATCTATTACGCCGGCCACGGCATCGAGCTAGACGGCACCAACTATCTCATTCCGACCGACGCAACGCTGGAGACGGACGGCGACGTGCTCGACGAGACCATCCCGGTCGAGCGTGCGCTGTTCGCCGTCGAGCCGGCCAAGCAGCTCCGCCTGATCATCCTGGACGCCTGCCGCGACAATCCGTTTTCCAAGACCATGAAGCGCACGCTGGCGTCGCGCGCGGTCGGACGCGGGTTGGCAAAGGTCGAGCCGACCAGCCCCAACACCATGATTGCGTTCGCGGCAAAGGCCGGCTCGACAGCGTCTGACGGTGACTCCAAGAACAGCCCGTTCGCTGCCGCGCTGGTCGAGCATCTGCCCAAGCCCGGCCTCGATCTGCGCAAGGCTTTCGGCTTCGTGCGCGACGACGTGCTCAAAAGCACGGGCTACAAGCAGGAGCCCTATGTCTACGGCTCGCTCGGCGGCGACGACGTGCCGCTTGTCGTGAAGCAGGCCGTAACCGGTCCGCAGGCAAATCCGCAGGAGGCCATTCGCAGGGACTATGAGCTCGCGCTGCAGCTTGCGACCCGCGACGCCTGGGAAGCGTTTCTGGCGGCGTATCCCGACGGCTTCTACGCCAACCTCGCCAAAGGCCAGTTGAACAAGATCGGCGCCGAGGAGACGCGCGCTTCAGCCGAGCAAAAAGCGAAGGCCGCCGAGCAGGAAAAGGCGAGGCTGATTGCCGAGCGCGCCCAGAAGGCCGAGCAGGAGAAGGCGGCTGCTGCCGCGAAAGCTGCCGAAGAGGCACGGGTCGCGGCCGAGAAGCAGAAGCAGATCGAGCAGGCGAAGGCCGAGGCGGCCGAACGCGAGCGCAAGGTGGCAGAGGCGGCGGCTGCGAAAGCGCTGGCCGAGAAGCAGGCTGCGGAGAAGGCCAGGGCCGAGCTCGCTGCAAAGCAGGCGGCAGAGAAGGCGGAGCATGGCACAAAGCCGGCCGCCGACCGGCAGATGCCTGAGGTCGAGAACCAGAAAGTGGCTGCGCTCTCGCCTGGGCCGACCTCAACTTTATCCGCCGTTGATCTTGCCAAATCCGTGCAGAGCGAACTGCGCCGTGTCGGCTGTCTCGCGTCGGCAGCCGAGGGCGAATGGACCTCGGCCGCGCAACGTTCGCTGACGCTGTTCAACAAATACGCCGGCACCCAGCTCGACGTGAAGCTCGCCAGCATCGACGCGCTCGACGCGCTGAAGGCAAAGCCTGGACGGGTCTGCCCGCTCGTCTGCAATTTCGGCTTCAAGGCCGACGGCGATCAATGCGTGAAGATCACCTGCCGCGCCGGCTATCGCGTCGGTGACGACAACGAGTGCGAGAAGATCCCGGAGAAGAAGCCGGTCGCGACGCGCGAGGATTCGCGGAGGCGGGACCAGGACCGCAAGCAGAGCGAGGCTGCCCCGTCGGCGCCGCAGGCGTCGGGACAGATGATCTGCAACAACGCCGGGTGCAGGCCGATCGCTAAGGGGTGCCGGCTCGGAACGGCCAATCATCCGGCTACTCCTACGGTCAAGATACCGGCCGAAATATGCAACTGATGATGAAGCATATCTTTTGGTCCTGCTCCATCGCGCTTGGAGTTCTTGCTTATTCTGCTCTCGGCTGCAGCCCGGCGCAGGCCCAGAAGCGGGTTGCGCTCGTCATCGGCAATTCCGCCTACAAGAGCGTGCCGAAGCTTGCCAATCCGGTGAACGACGCCGGCCTGATCGGCGGCATGCTGAGGAGGGCCGGTTTCGACGCGATCGACGTCAGGCAGGACCTGAACGCGCCCGAGATGCGTAAGGCGCTGCGCGAGTTCGGCGGACGGGCGCGGGACGCCGATGTCGCGGTCATCTACTATGCCGGCCACGGCATGGAGCTCGACGGCACCAATTATCTGATCCCGATCGACGCCGCGCTCGAGACCGACACCGATGTCTACGACGAGGCGTTGCCGATCGATCGCGTGCTCGTGAGCATCGAGCCGGCCAAGCAGCTTCGGCTCGTCATCCTCGACGCGTGCCGCGACAATCCCTTCGCCAAGTCGATGAAGCGGACGGTGGCCTCGCGCGCGATCGGGCGCGGCCTTGCCAAGGTCGAGCCGACCAGCCCGAACACGATGATCGCGTTCGCGGCCAAGGCAGGATCGACCGCCTCCGATGGCGAGGCCCGCAACAGCCCGTTCGCGGTCGCATTGTCGGATCATCTGCCGAAGCCCGGGCTCGACCTGCGCAAGGCCTTCGGCTTCGTCCGCGACGATGTCCTGAAGGCGACCGGCAACAGGCAGGAGCCCTACGTCTACGGCTCGCTCGGCGGCGACGACGTGCCGCTTGTCGTGAAGCAGGCCGCAACCGGTCCGCAGGCAAATCCGCAGGAGGCCGTGCGCAGGGACTATGAGCTCGCGTTGCAGCTTGCGACCCGCGACGCCTGGGAAGCATTTCTGGCGGCGTATCCCGACGGCTTCTACGCCAACCTCGCCAAAGGCCAGTTGAACAAGATCGGCGCCGAAGAGACGCGCGCTTCGGCCGAGCAGAAGGCCAAGGCGGCCGAACTGGAAAAGGCGAGGCTGATTGTCGAGCGCGCCCAGAAGGCCGAGCAGGAGAAGGCGGCCGCGGCGGCGAAGGCGGCTGAGGACGCGCGGATTGCGGCTGAAAAGCAGAAGCAGATCGAGCAGGCGCGGGCCGAGGTGGCCGAGCAGCAGCGCAAGGTGGCAGAGGCGGCGGCCGCCAAAGCATTGGCCGAGAAGCAGGCGGCGGAAAAAGCCAAGGCCGAGCTCGCTGCAAAGCAGGCGGCCGAGAAGGCGGAGCAGGCCGCGAAGCCCGCGGCCGATCGGCAGTTGCCCGAGGCCGAGCAAAAGGTTGCAGCCCTCGCGCCTCCGCCGGCATCCACATTGTCACCGGCCGAACTGACGAAATCCGTGCAGAGCGAATTGCGCCGCGTCGGCTGCCTGTCCACTGCTGCCGATGGCGATTGGAGCGCCGCATCGCAGCGCTCGCTGACGCTGTTCAACAAATATGCCGGCACCCAGTTCGACGTGAAGCTCGCCAGCATCGACGCCCTCGACGCGCTGAAGGCAAAGCCCGGCCGGGTCTGTCCGCTCATCTGCAATTTTGGCTTCAAGGCCGATGGCGACCAATGCGTGAAGATCACCTGCCGTGCCGGCTATCGCGTCGGTGACGACAACGAATGCGAGAAGATCCAGGAGAAGAAGCCGGTCGCGACGCGTGAGGAGTCGAGGAGGCGCGATACGGAGCGAAAGCAAACGGAGGCCGCCCCGGCCAAGCCCGAGGCTTCGGGGCAGATATTTTGCAATGCTGCTGGCTGCCGCCCTGTCGGCAAGGGATGCAGAATAGAGCGTGCTAGCACCTCTGATGCGTCCTCAGTGATGGCTGGCAGGACGAGAGAAGTCTGCAATTGAGTAGGATGGCCTGGCGAAGCGCAAGGGTCATATCCGCCGCTACTGTCGGAACGACTTGCCGTGACAAGCTCCTCCTGGGAGAGAGCTGACGGCGCTAGACTTGCACGGCTCGCCACAAGCGCGCATCATCTCCCAAAAAATGGGGGAAACCGATGCCTCAAGTCTCGCGCCGCTGCCACCTTCAGCAATTGTCGGGCGTGTTCGGGGTCGCCGCGTTGTCCGGCTGGTCCGGGCGAGCGATGTCCGCCGAGGCCGGGATTCCACCCGAGGGCATCGGCAAGGGCATCAAGCACATCTCCTACAGCGACATCGGCGGCCGCCCCGACAGCGTGCAGGTGATGTTCAACCGGCAGCATGTCTATGTCGGGCACATGTTCAGCGACGGCGTGACGATCCTGGACGCGTCCGATCCGCGTGCGCTGAAGCCGGTGAATTTCTTCACCGCGGGGCAATACACCCGCACTCACCATCTCCAGGTGGCTGAAGACCTGCTGTTGCTGGCCAACGGCGCCAATATCGTCGCGATGCAGTCCTACGACAACATGCGCGGCTATTTCGAGAACACGCTGGTCGACAGCATCACCAAGGCCAAGAAATTCCGCTCCGGCCTGTCGATCCACGACATCTCGAAGCCGGGCGAGATGCGCGAGATCGCCTTCCTCGAAATGCCGGGCTTCGGTATCAACCGGCTGTGGTGGCCCGGCGGCCGCTACGCCTATGTGTCGGCGCATTTCGACGGCTTCACCGACCACATCCTCTGCGTGGTCGATCTCAAGACCGTCACCAAGCCTGAGATCGTCGCGAAATGGTGGCTGCCCGGCATGAACCGCGCGGCCGGCGAGGCGGCGACGCCGAAGGGCAAGCGCTTTGCGCTCCATCACATGATCACGGCGGGCGATCGCGGCTATGCCGCCTGGCGCGACGGCGGCTTCACCATCCACGACATCAGCGATCCCGCCAATCCCAAGCTGCTGTCGCACATCAACTGGTCGCCGCCCTTCGCCGGAGGCACGCATACCCCGCTGCCGTTGCCCAAGCGTCAGCTCGCGATCGTCGCGGATGAAGCCAATGCGGAGAAATGCGCCAAGGGCCTGTTCCACACCTTCGTGCTCGACGTGCGCGCGCCCGAGAATCCGGTGCCGATCGCAACGCTGCCGACGCCGCGCGATCGCGACTTCTGCACGAGCGGCACCTTCGGCCCGCATAATCTGCACGAGAACCGCCCGGGCTCGTTCCAGAGCGAGGAGACGATCTTCGCGACCTACAACAACGCCGGCGTCAGGGTGTTCGACATCAAGGACGCCTTCGCACCGAAGGAGGTCGCGTATTGGGTGCCGCCGGTCCCGAAGAAGCTCGTCGATCCGCGCCCGAATATCGGCCTCGCGGCCAAGACCTGCGACGCCTATGTCCGGCCCGACGGGCTGATGTTCGTCTCCGACTGGAACGCCGGCATGCACGTGCTGCAATATCAGGGATGAGTGGCCGCTCCGCATGGCGTTGCCGTAGGGTGGGCAAAGGCGTAGAAGCGCCGTGCCCACCATTCGCAGTGGTGGGCACGCTTTGCTTTGCCCACCACTGCGAGACCGGCGCTTCTACGCCGGCATCCGCGTCTCGATCAGGCGCGCCCAGAACGAGGCGCCGTGGCCCAAAATGTTGTCGTTGAAGACGTAGGCCGGGTGATGGCACTCGTTGCCGTCGCCCATGCCGACCAGGACCATCGCGCCGGGACGCGCCTCCAGCATGAAGGAGAAGTCCTCGGCGCCCATCATCGGAATGAACTTGTCGTTGACGCGCTCGGCGCCGACGATGTCGCGGGCGACGTCGGCGGCAAGGCCGGCCTCGCGCGCATGGTTCATCGTCACCGGATACATCCGCGTGTATTTCGTCTCCGCCGAGCCGCCATAGGCGCGTGCGACGCTCTCGGCGACCTCGCCGATGCGGCGCTCGACGAGATCGCGCACCTCGGGATCGAGCGTGCGCACGGTGCCGC
Source organism: Bradyrhizobium sp. GW821-FHT12B03 (assembly GCF_058807535.1). NCBI lineage: Bacteria > Pseudomonadati > Pseudomonadota > Alphaproteobacteria > Hyphomicrobiales > Nitrobacteraceae > Bradyrhizobium > Bradyrhizobium sp. GW821-FHT12B03. Next base: position 52,991 of record NZ_JBXAQU010000016.1, on the reverse strand, counting down.
CGAGCTCGGCAACCTCCGGGATGATGTTGAAGGCGGTGCCTGAGTGGAATTGCGTGATCGAGATGACCGCCGATTTGAGCGGATCGACGTTGCGCGCGACGATCGATTGCAGCGCATTGACGATCTGCGAGCCGATCAGCACGCTGTCGACCGATTTGTGCGGACCGGCGCCCGCGTGGCCGCCCTTGCCGTGGACCGTGATCTGGATGTTGTCGGAGGAAGCGAGCATCGCGCCGGGCGTGGTCGCGAAATGGCCTTCGGGCAGGCCCGGCATGTTGTGCATGCCGTAGACCTCCTGGATGTTCCAGCGCGTCATCAAGCCGTCCTCGACCATCGCCTTGCCACCACCGCCGCCTTCCTCGGCGGGCTGGAAGATCACGATGGCGGTGCCGTCGAAATTGCGCGTCTCGGCGAGATATTTGGCCGCACCCAAGAGCATCGCGGTGTGGCCGTCATGGCCGCAGGCGTGCATCTTGCCGGGGACTTTTGAGGCGTACGGCACGCCAGAGGTCTCCAGGATTGGGAGCGCGTCCATGTCGGCGCGCAGGCCAATGGCCTTGCCGGAAGCGGATTTGCGGCCGCGGATCACGCCGACGACCCCGGTGCGGCCGATGCCCGTCACCACCTCGTCGCAACCGAACGCGCGCAATTTGTCGGCGACGATGCCGGCGGTGCGGTGGACTTCGTAGAGCAGTTCCGGGTTCTCGTGGAAGTCATGGCGCCAGGCGGCCATTTCGTCGGAGAGTGCGGCGATGCGGTTGACGATGGGCATGGGGGGATCCGTTTTGGTTTTTGCTGTAGTTCGTAGGGTGCGTTAGCGTAGCGTAACCCACCACTGCTTGTCTCCGTGGACGCGAAAGAGGTGGGTTACGCTCAGCGGACTGCGCTTCGCGCAGCCGCAGGACTAACCCAACCTACGATCCTACGACTCCCCGAACACGCGCTTGAAGATCGTGTCGACGTGCTTGAGGTGATAGCCGAGGTCGAACTGTTCCTCGATCTCGGCGTCGCTGAGATATTTCTTCACCTCCGCGTCCTTCTTCAGCAGTTGAAGGAAGTCGCCTTCGCCGCGCCAGACCGGCATGGCGTTGCGCTGCACGAGCTTGTAGGCGTCCTCGCGGCTCGCGCCCTTCTGGGTCAGCGCCAGCAGCACGCGCTGCGAATGCACGAGGCCGCCGAGACGGTCGAGGTTCTTCTGCATGTTGGCGGGGTACACCAGGAGCTTGTCGATCAGGCCGGCGAGGCGCACCAGCGCGAAGTCGAGCGTCACGGTCGCATCGGGCCCCATCATGCGCTCGGCGGAGGAGTGCGAGATGTCGCGCTCGTGCCAGAGCACGACGTTCTCCAGCGCCGGCGTCACATAGGCGCGCACTATGCGCGAGAGGCCGGTGAGGTTCTCGGACAGCACCGGGTTGCGCTTGTGCGGCATGGCGGAAGAGCCCTTCTGTCCCTCGGAGAAGAACTCTTCGGCCTCCAGCACCTCGGTGCGCTGCATGTGGCGGATCTCGACTGCAATGCGCTCGACCGAGGAGGCGATCACGCCGAGCGTCGAGAAATACATCGCGTGGCGGTCGCGCGGGATCACCTGCGTCGAGATCGGCTCGGGCACGAGGCCCATGGCCTTTGCAACGTGCTCTTCGACGCGCGGATCGATCTGCGCGAAGGTGCCGACGGCGCCGGAGATGGCGCAGGTCGCGACCTCCTTGCGCGCCGCGATCAGGCGCTCCTTGGCGCGCGTGAATTCGGCATAGGCGTAAGCGAGCTTGAGGCCGAACGTCACGGGCTCGGCATGGATGCCGTGGCTGCGGCCGATGGTCGGCGTCATCTTGTGCTCGAAGGCGCGCTTCTTCAGCGCGGCCAGCACCTTGTCGAGGTCGGCGAGCAGCAAGTCGGCGGCGCGGGTGAGCTGGACGTTGAGGCAGGTGTCGAGCACGTCGGAGGAGGTCATGCCCTGGTGCACGAAGCGCGCCTCGGGGCCGACGATCTCGGCGAGATGGGTGAGGAAGGCGATGACGTCGTGCTTGGTCTCGCGCTCGATCTCGTCGATGCGGGCAACGTCGAAGGTGGCGTTACGGGCTTTGTCCCAGACGGTCTTGGCTGCCTCTTTGGGGATGGTGCCGAGCTCGGCCAGGGCGTCCGCCGCATGTGCCTCGATCTCGAACCAGATCTTGAACCGGGTCTGCGGCTCCCAGATCGAGGCCATTTCCGGGCGGGTATAGCGGGGGATCATTGGACGGCTCCAGCAAAAGGTGGGCGGGCGGCCCCCAGGAGGGCGGCACCGGCCAAATGTTTTTTACGCCGTGATTTAGCAGAGCGGGGAGGGCGAAACAAACGGGGGAGGCAAGCTAACGGGGGATGATGTCGGGCTGAACGGGGATTTCCGGCCCCGGGGCCGGGCTGAGAGCCCCCAAGGCCGGGCAGCAAAAAGCGACTGTCAATCACGGATCATTGACTGACAGATATTGAAATCTGTCAGCGAGACGTGTATATCCGTTCTCGGACGCTCCGATTGGGCGTCCCACGGTCCTCCCGGGGAGCCCGACGTCCGAAACAAGTGCGGATCAAGGGACGCAATTGAAGGGGTTCGGGACCGTGGACGAGTGGAGACTTACGACAATGACGACCGAAATCATCAATTTGACTGGGACGATTGGGCATTGGCTCAATTTACTGGTTGCGCGCCAGATCGCGGCGCAGGCTGCAAAACTGCCTCATTAAGGCGAGAGCTTTCCGAAACGGCCGGCACGGGCGCTTCGGAAGCAGCCCCATCGCCGGATAACTGAGCCCTCAACGGGAACATGGTGCTGGCATGAATGAAGCCGTAATCTTGACGCCGGAGCGGATCCTCGAAGTCACCGAGGACGTGCTCAGGCGTTACGGACTTGCCAAGGCCACCGTGGTCGACGTTGCCCGTGCGCTCGATGTGAGCCACGGCAGCGTCTATCGCCATTTTCCGAGCAAGGCCTCGCTGCGCGAGGCCGTTGCCAAACGCTGGCTTGACCGCATCGACGCGCCGCTGCTGGCGATCGCCAAGGAGCAGGGTCCCGCACCTGTCAGGCTCGACCGCTGGCTGCGCACGCTGTTCGCGGCCAAGCGTTCGCGCGTGCTCGACGACCCCGAGATGTTCGAGACCTATCTGACCCTGGCGCGCGAGGCGTGCGCGGCGGTCAAATGCCACAAGGATACCATGATCGACCAGATCGCGGCGATCCTGTCCGACGGCGTGACGCAGGGTGTGTTCGCCGTGGACGACGTCAAGACGACTGCGCGCGCGCTCTTCGATGCCACCGTCCGCTTCCACCATCCCGCCCATGCCGACGAGTGGAAGGACGCCGATCTGTCCGCGCGCGTCGATGCGACGCTCGCGCTGCTGCTGCGCGGGTTGAAGGCTTAAGCCACAAGCGCCGCTGCACCCTCGCCCCTTGTGGGAGAGGGTGGCTCGCCGCATGGCGGCGAGACGGGTGAGGGGTTCTCTCCGCGTATGACCCTCGTGATTTGCGTGCGCGGACAGAACCCCTCATCCGGCGCTTCGCGCCACCTTCTCCCACAAGGGGAGAAGGAAGAAAGCGCGCTTCACTCACACCCTTATCTAAATCCTCGTCAGCCCGCAGGCTGCCGCCAGCCGCACCAGCTGCGCATCCGTGCGCGCGCCGGTCTTGGTCTTGATGAGATAGTGATAGTTCTGCACCGTCTTCACGCTGAGATTGAGATGCGTCGCGATCTGCTCGGTGGTGGCGCCACCGGCGAACTGGCGCAGGATCTCGATCTCCCGCTCACCCAGTTGATCCAGCACTGAACCGGTCGGCGACAGGCTGTCCTCGGCGAGGACATGCGCGATGTCGTCGCTCATGGCGCGCTCGCCGCGTGCGACGCTGCGGATTGCATTGACGACCGCGGTCGGCTCGCTGCTCTTGGTGACGAAGCCGGAGGCACCGGCGCTGAAGGCGGCCTTCACCAGCACGGCCTCGTTGTGCATGGTGAAAACCAGGATGCGCGCCCGCGGGCTGCGGGCGCGGATGTTGCGGATCGCTTCCAGCCCGCTGGCGCCGGGCATCGAGATGTCGAGCACAACGACGTCAGGGTCGTGCGCCTTGAAGGCGCCGTAGGCATCCGCGGCGTTGTCGGCTTCCGCGACGACATGCAGGTCGCCCTGGCTTTCCAGCACCCGCCGATAGCCTTGCCGGACGATGGGATGGTCGTCGACCAGCAGCACGGAGATGCCTGTTGCCGCAACCTCGCTCATCCCGGCCTCATGCGGCGAGCGGGATGGTGGCGGCGACGCTGAGGCCGCCTCTGGCCGGCAGGATCGACAGCGATCCGCCGGCGGCTGCGATGCGCTCGCGGATGCCGGTGAGGCCGAAGCCGGCCGACTGGGCGACGCGTTCCGCATCGCCGCCGCCGTCGTCATCGACCCGGATCAGCAGCGCGTCATCCTCGCCGGCGCGCCGCTCGACGCGCAAGGAAATCTCGCGCGCCGAACTGTGGCGCAGCGCGTTGGTCAGGCATTCCTGGGCCACGCGATAGGCGGTGGTGGCGGCTGGGCCGCTGATGTCGGTGAGGTCGCCCCTGAGATCGAGCTGGATCGTCGGCCGCGCCGCGCTCTGCGAGCGCCAGCTGTCCACGAGATTGACGAGGCTTGCCTCCAGCCCGAGCTCCTCGGGCAGGGGATTGCGCAGCCGCTTCAGCGCATCGCGCAGCGAGGCCATCAGATGATGGGTGGCCTGCGAGATCATGCGCGCATCCTGCGCGATGCCGTTATCCCTGGTCTGCTTCATGCTCGCCGTCTCGATGGTGTTGGCGAAAGCGAGGATGGCCGCGAGATTTTGGCCGAACTCGTCGTGCAGCTCGCGGGCAAGCGCGCGGCGTTCGTCGTCGCGGATCTCGATCAGCCGGCGCGTCAGCGCCGCGCGCTGTTCGGTGGCTTCTTCCAGCCGGGTGCCGAGCTCGCTGACCGCGCTCCCGATCATCGCCAGCTCCATGGAGCGGAAGCGCGGCAGCTTTGTGCGATAATGGCCGCGCGCCATGCGCTGGAGCGCGGTGACGATCGTGCGCGCCGGCGCCAGCGCATGCGCAATGGCGAGCGAGGCGAGCAGCGCGATCGCCGCCGCCATCAAAAGCGCGACGTCGATGACGTTGAGGATGTACTCCCAGGCGAGCGAGATCGCGGCCGCGGCATCGGGCGTCGCAACCACCGTGCCGGCAGCCGCGGCGCGCGGACTGACGGGCCGCACCGCCTCGGCGTGGCTGCCGAGGAAGGTCGGCACGATGGATGCGAACCAGCGCGGCGGGGTCTTGCCGAGCCCCTCGCTCTGGCCGCAGAGCGGCTTTTCGAACGCTGTGGCCGGCTGGAACTCGACGCAGACGCCGGGCGAGATCAGCTTCATCGTCTCCAGGGTGCGCCACTCCGGAACCGGCAGCAGATGCTCGCGCGCTCTGCTGCTGCGCAACAACAGCTCGTGCCAGTACAGCGCCTGAAGCGCCTGCGCGACCCGCTGCGCCGAGGCCGCGGTCGCCCGGTCGACGCTGCGATAGGCGTCGAACGTGGCCCACACGGTCGCGGCGCCAAGGCAGAGCGCCACGATGAGCAGCAGACGGGCGACAAGCTGAAGCACGAGGCGCATGCGATCACCCCAAAGTTTGATAAGGTCAGCCTAACAACGCCGCCGCGCCTTGCCAATCGCAGGGAACGGCAGGATTGCAGCTCGGGCAAATTTCCCAACCCGGATTGGGCATGGGTCTTTGGACCTGGAACGGCGGCTTTGATCTAATTGGTGAGGAATAAGGCCAGGAGCAGCGCAGCATGAGTTCGATGACGATTGGACCGATGGTGCGGCAACCAGCCGACCCGTCCGAGCGCAGCGCGCTGCTGTTCTGGATGATCTTCACCGGGCTTTCGATCTTCGCCGTCGTGCTGCTGTGGCGCTTCGGCCTGATCCACCTGATGCTGACCTCGGACCGGACCTACATTTCCAGCGTGATCGCGCTGCTCTATGTCGTCACCTGCGGCCATTGCTTCCTGCGCACCCGGGCGATCGCGCGGGAGGGGGCGGCGGCGAGGCGTTGCCGGGCCGCGCTCGCGGCGCCCGACGGCAGCAAGGTGCTCGATGCGCGCGCGACCGCACTGCCGCGCGGGCTGGTGCGGGATCATATCGACAGCCTGGTCACCAAGGCCGCCGCGCAGGACTACCGGCCGGTGGACCAGACGCTGCTGCTGCGGACGCTGGCCGACAGGCTGCGCGGCTCCAACGGTTTTGGCGCCTTCGTCTCGGACACGCTGATGAAGCTCGGTCTGCTCGGCACCATCATCGGCTTCATCATCATGCTGGCGCCGATCGCAGGATTGGACGCTGCCGACAAGGTCGCGATGCGCTCCTCGATGGGACTGATGAGCGACGGCATGGCGGTGGCCATGTACACGACGCTGGCGGGCCTCGTCGGCTCGATCCTGGTCCGCATCCAGTACTACATGCTGGATGCCGCGACCCAGCGGGTGTTCTCGGATGCGGTGGTGCTGACCGAGACCTATGTGACGCCGGTGCTCGAGCGCAAAGGTGCCGGAACCCCGTCATGATGGATGATTTCGGTCTCTATCCGCGCGAGGAGCCGTTCGATCCCCTGGGCGTGATGCTGTTCAAGGCGCTCCAGGTGATCGCGTTCCTGTTCTTTCTGGCGCTGCTCGCGGTCTCTCCCGACGCCAAGGACGGCAAGATCGACTCCAAGGCCGAGTTCATGATCACGCTGGACTGGCCGGACAACCACCCCGACGATCTCGATCTGTTCGTGCAGGATCCCGTCGGCAACATCGCCTGGTATCGCCACCGCGAGGCCGGCTTCCTCACGCTCGACCGCGACGATCGCGGCGGGGCCAACGACTTCATCATGGTCGCCGGCAAGAAGATCGCCTCACCGATTCGCGAGGAGATCGTTACCGTGCGCGGCATCGTCGCCGGCGAATACACCGTCAACGTCTCGCATTTCGTCGCCACGACCGGCGAGCCGGTGACAGCCAACGTGAAGGTGCAGAAGCTCAATCCGACCGCGCAGGTGGTCTTCGACAACAAGTTCACGCTCGACCATACCGGCGACGAGAAGACGGCGGTGCGGTTCCGGCTCGATGCCGAGGGCAAGGTCGTCAACGTGGACCAGCGGCCGAAATCGCTGCTGGAGACGTTCCGCAGCGGCTGGCGCAACGGCGCCGATCTCGATCCGAGGACCGGGGTGAGCAAGAACGCCACGAGGGTACGCCGTGACTAGCCTGCAGACGGTCATCCTCACGCTGTCGGTCGCCTACGCCGTGATCGGCGCGCTGCTGCTGGTCGTGCTGGTCTATGCGCGGCTGCACTGGTCGCTGAAGGCGGTCGCGGTGGTCGTGACCAGCGCGTTCTATGTCGTCAGCTTCACGGAAATGCGTGGGCTGCTCGGCTGGGCCAGCACGGACAGGCTGCCCACCTCCTTCAAGCTGCTGAAGGCCCGCATCGTCGAGCCGCATTCGCTGGAGGGGGATCCCGGCTCGATCTATCTCTGGGTCGAACAGCTGGATGAGGACAATCGCCCGAGCGGCGTCCCGCGCGCGTTTCGCGTGCCCTACGATGACAGGCTGGCCGACAAGACCCATGCCGCGGAGAATGAGATCGCGCTGGGCCATCCCCAGGGCGGCCGGGCCGCCGATTTCGGCGGCGGCGACGGCAGCCTCATCGACATGGTCCGGGAATATGTGACGCCGAAGACCATTTTGGAAACCAGCGGCGGCGATTCCTCGACCGGCGAATTCCTGGCACCGCCGGCCGGCGCGCAAGGCGCCGTGTTCACCCCGCTGCCGCCACCCCGGATGCCGCCGAAGGACGAGCAATAGGCTCTTCACCATCGCGGCGGCGCCGCGCTGGTAAACCGTTCCGCGCCGGCGCATCTTGTTGACCTCCCTCAATTTGGCCTTATCGGCTTCCAATAAGAATTTGAGGGTGGAGGGTGCGTGCTTCTCGCGGTTTTCTCGGATATCCACGGCAACCGGCAGGCGTTCGAGGCCTGCCTGAAGCTTGCCCGTGCGAAGGGCGCGGAGCGATTCGTCCTGCTCGGCGACTTCGTCGGCTATGGCGCTGATCCGGAATGGGTCGTGGATACCGCGATGGAGCTGGTTGCCCGCGGCGCCGTCGCCGTGCGCGGCAACCACGACCAGGCGGTGAATTCCTCGAGCGAGACCATGAATGCCGAGGCACAGATCGCGATCGAATGGACCCGTGGCCGGCTTGACGCCGCGCAGCGCCGGTTCCTGGCCGAATTGCCGATGCTGGTGGAGGATAGCGACTGCCTGTTCGTGCATTCGGAGGCCTCCAGCCCCCAGCGCTGGCATTATGTCCGCTCGACCACGGACGCAGCCAAGAGCCTGATATCGACCCCCGCTCATGTCACCTTCTGCGGCCATGTCCATCGGCCCGCGCTCTATTCGATGTCCGTGACGGCAAAGATGACGAGCTTCGTGCCGAAGACCGACGTCCCGGTGCAGCTCCTGCGCGGACGGCAATGGCTCGCCGTGCTCGGCTCGGTCGGCCAGCCGCGCGACAGCGATCCCTCCGCGTCTTTCGTGCTGTTCGACACGGTCTCGTGCCAGATCACCTATTGCCGCGTGCCCTATGACATCGCGAGCGCGGCGAACAAGATCCGCGAGAACGGCCTGCCGCCCTGGCTCGCCGACCGGCTGTCGCAGGGACGCTGACGGCGATGCCGAAACCCCTGGTCAAATCAGGCGCGGAGATCGACGGCTACACCATCGGCGAATGCGTTCATGCCGGCGGCATGGCGACGCTGTGGACGGTCACACATCCCGGCATCGACGTCCCGCTGCTGATGAAGATCCCGCGGGTGTCGGAGGGCGAGGACCCCGCCGCGATCGTCTCCTTCGAGATGGAGATGATGATCCTGCCGCGGCTCGCAGGCCCGCACGTGCCCTCATGCTTCGGCACCGGCGATTTCGCGCGCCAGGCCTATGTGGTGATCGAGCGCATTCCCGGGACCACGCTCTACAAGCGATTGGCCGACCTGCCGCTGCCATATGAGGAGGCGCGGCTGCTGGTTGCGAAGATCGCGACCGCGCTCGCCGATCTGCATCGGCAGAACGTGATCCATCACGACATCAAGCCGAGCAGCATCATGTTCCGCGAGTCCGGCGAGGCGGTGCTGATCGACTTCGGCCTGTCACACCACAACCATCTGCCTGACCTCTTGCAGGAGGAGTTCCGCCTGCCTTACGGCACCGCGCCCTACATGGCGCCGGAGCGGCTCCTGGGCGTGCGCGACGACCCGCGCAGCGATCTGTTCTCGCTCGGCGTGCTGCTCTATTTCTTCACGACCGGCGAGCGGCCGTTCGGCGAGGGCGAAACGCTGCGCGCGATGCGGCGGCGGCTGTGGCGCGATCCGCATCCGCCGCGCGCGCTTCGCTCCGACTATCCGCCCTGGCTCCAGGAGGTGGTGTTGCGGTGCCTCGAGATCGAGCCGGTGCGGCGTTATCCGACTGCGTCCCAGCTCGCCTTCGATCTCACCCATCCTGACCAGGTCAAGCTCACGACACGCTCGGAACGGATGAAGCGCGACCCCCTCAGCGTCGCCTGGCGGCGCCGCTTCAACCAGGGCGTCATGCAGCCGCGCGCGAAATCGGATGTCGCAGCCCAGATCGCATCCAGCCCGATCCTCGCGGTCGCGCTCGACACGGCGGAAGGCGCGCCCGAGCTGAACGAGGCGTTGCGCGTCACCACCGCGCGCATTCTCGCGACGCTGCCCTCGGCGCGGCTTGCCTGCCTCAACGTGCTGAAGCTCAATCGCATCGCGATCGACCGGACGCTGGACGAGCAGGGTTCCAACAAACATATCGACCGGCTGGTGGCGCTCCGGCATTGGGCGACGCCGCTGAAGCTGGACGAGAGCCGGCTGTCGGCTCATGTGCTGGAGGCGGTCGATCCCGCAGCGGCGATCCTGGAATTCGCCGAGGTCAACCACGTCGACCACGTCATCATCGGGGCGCGGCAGGGCTCGTTCAGGCGCACGCTGCTCGGCAGCGTTTCGGCCAAGGTGGCCGCGGAAGCGGCCTGCACCGTCACTGTGGTGCGGCCGCCGCGGATGGCCGCGGATGCGGACGAGGCGGGTGCCGGTGAGGCGGCGGGATAAGCGGCGCCTGGCGTTTCGAGGGTAGGATCAGGCCGCGTGGGCGGTGTGGCCGGAGCGCTTGCGGCGGATTGGCCAGGAGAATTGCGGCCCGGGCTCGCCGTGGTCCGCGCTGCCGCCGAAATACTGGATGATCTCGCGGCAAGGCTCGCAGTTGAACAGGTTACGCGACGCGGATGCCTTGGTCATTTCCTTCAGGCAGTTCGGGCAATGCGGTTTCATAGGTTCGATCCGGAAAGAAGGTGCTAGTGTCGACGCTGCACGGGAAACGAATGGTCGAGGTCCGAATTGTCGAGCCCGGCATCGTCGTCCGTCGCGCCGTCGGCGCGCTCGAGCCGGCCGAAGAAATAGTCGAGGCTCGGATGCGGGCGTCGCGGAATCCGGCACCGGCGCTTCGGCTGACGTTTTACGAGTGCGATCTGCATGGACGTCAGCCCCGGCGATGAAGGCGATTGATGCGGGCGGAACGTGCCTCAACCCTCACCGGTCCGGCCGATGGGCCGAATACGACAAATGCACTGAAACCAAGCCACAACGCCACGCCAGTCCAAACCAGGGTCGTCGTCATGATGTGCTCCCGTCAAAAGCAGGCAGGAGCCAGTAGCGGTGATTTGCGCGAATCAGTGAAGCCCGGATGAGTACGGGTCGTAGTTGCAATTTTAGGCATCGCGCGCGGCGGCACCCGTAAAAGCCGCAGGTTTTTGCCTATGCGGCCGCCGCATCTTGCCCGTGTGCGCGCCTTCGAGGATATCCCTGACGCGCGGAGCGTCTCGAACAAAGCGAAACCCGTAGCGGCCGGTGTAGTCGGTATCGGGCGAACGGGTCGATCGCCCTGACGCGAAGTTGAGGTGGCAGGCTCCGCCGCCGATGTCGAGGATTTCGAAGTGGGCGTCCATCGCCTCGAACGGTGTCTGGCTGACCGTCCGTCTGCCCCAGGCCGTTCGCAGGATCAGCGCGCGGCGATCGGTGATCAGATAGAGCGTCTGCAGGTCTTGCAGCAGCATCACCAGCGGGGCTGCAACCATCGCAACTCCGAGCATCACGAGAGGTTGGGCCGCCTGGCCGATCCAGTCGTTTCTGATGGCGATGACGGTCAGCAACAGCCAGGGAAATCCGATCCACCAGAGAAACCGCCACATGACCATGCGGGCGACGGCGTCCGGTTGACCCTGCCAGACCACCCGCTCGCCGTCCTGCAGGGCCTCGATGCGCAGACGCTGCAGGCCTGCGGAAAACGGAGTGGCGCGGATTTCATCCATTCCAATTGGTCGCGGCGGCCGCAAGGCCGGTTCGGACCGCGAATGGCCGTCAGATGGCCTCGCCGCGCGCCGTTGCCGCCGCAGTGCGGATCGCGGCAATATTGTTCTTGTAGGCTTCCTGCGTGCCGCCCCTGAACACGGAGGTGCCGGCGACGAAGGCGTTGGCGCCGGCCGCGGCGAGCGCGCCCGCGACGTCGGGACCGACCCCGCCGTCGACCTCGATGTCGATCGGCCTTCCTGCGGTCATCGCGCGGATGTCGCGGATCTTGCCGATCGCGGAGGGAATGAAGGCCTGGCCGCCGAAGCCGGGATTGACCGACATCACCAGCACGAGGTCGACCAGGTCAATGACGTATTCGAGCGCGCTGATGGGCGTGCCCGGATTGAGCGAGACGCCGGCCTTCTTGCCGAGCGCGCGGATCGCCTGGAGCGAGCGGTGCAGATGGGGACCTGCTTCCGCGTGGACCGTGATGTGGTCGCAGCCGGCTTTCGCGAAGGCCTCGAGATAGGGATCGCAGGGCGAGATCATCAGATGCGCGTCGAAGATCTTCTTTGTGTGCGGGCGCATCGCCTTGATGACGTCGGGCCCGTAGGAAATGTTCGGGACGAAGTGCCCGTCCATCACGTCGAGATGGATCCAGTCGGCGCCGGCGGCGTCCACCGCGCGCACCTCTTCGCCGAGCCTGGAGAAGTCCGAGGCCAGGATCGAGGGCGCGATTGCCAGGGGGCGGGGGGCGAAGGCTTGGGTCATGGCGCTGTTTCCCGTGGCGGCCGAACGAGCAATGGGCCTCGCCTAACATGGGCCTCCGTGGCGGGCAATGCAGGACAGGCGTGCTTCCTGTGGGCGGAAATTTCTGCCGTCTGCGGCACGAATTGCCGGTGTTCCCGAAGCCGGAAAAGCGTGGTGAATGCGGATTTCATTGAGCTTTTCGCGCTGGCACGTCGCTTGCTGACTTCACTCCCAGAGCATTGACCGCGGCATGCCGCATCGGTTGGAGTTGTGCAATGTTGTTCGCCCTTGGTGCCGTATCGAGCGCACTCGACGCGATCCAGTCGCTGACGAACTCGAAATCGTCCTCGTCGATCCAGAAGACGGGGTCTTCGCAGAAGCCGGCGACCAATCCGTTCGCGATCGACAGCAGCAGCAACAGCACGAGCAGCGGCGCGACCTCGTCGGTCAACTCAGGCAATTGTCCGCAGATCGCGCCGGAGACGATGAGCGCGCTGCTCGCGGTGCAGAGCCAGTCGTCAGACAGCAGCGCAACGAGTTCGACCTCGTCAAGTTCGACATCCTCGTCAGCCACGGGCCGGGACGCGGCGCTGAAGGATCTGTTCTCGCAGATCGATGCGGACGGCGACGGCAACATCACCAAGTCCGAATTCGAGAACGCGCTCGGCGCCGGCGGCACCAATCTGGCCCAGGCCGACGACGTGTTCTCCAAGATGGATTCGAATGCCGACGGCAGCGTCAGCCTCGACGAGATGTCGAAGGCGCTGAAGAGCGGCCATCGTGGGCACCACGCTCATGGCGCGAGCGGCTCCGGCGATAGCTCCGGCAGCGGCTCGGATTCCTCCTCGACGTCGAGCGGCGGATCGACCTCGACCACGACGACCGCTGCCGACGGCTCGACCACCACCACGGTCACCTACGCCGACGGCTTCAAGATGTCGACGACCGTGCCGGGCGCGTCCAGCTCTTCCGGCAATTCGGCCTACGATCTGTTTGCCCAGTTGATGCAGCGGCAAGGCGGGCAGGGGCAAGGCGCCTCGGCAACTGCCGGCTCGTCCATGTCGATGAGCGTGTGACGCTTACCCTCTCCCCGCAAGCGGAGCGAGGGAACGCACCAACGACGCGGCCACTAACCAAACCGATCGCGCCACGCCGGCAGCGCGCCGGAGAATGGCAACGCCGTTGCGCAGTACACGCCCCGCGCAATCGCGCGCGCGACCACGTTGGCGGCGATCGTGCCGAGCTCGGTGAGGCCGACCAGCGGCTCGATCGGCTTCTCGCAGGTCGCAGCCGCGAACAGCACGTCGCCGTCGGTCGGTGCATGCACCGGATAGATCGCGCGGGCGAAGCCGGTGTGGGCGATCATTGCTAGTCGCTTGGCCTGAGGTTTGGTCAGCACCGCGTCGGTGACGACGGCCCCGATGGTGGTATTCTCGCGCGCGCTCGCCGCCGGACCGCCCTTGATGCGCATGCGGAGCATGTCGTCGGTGAACTTGTCAGGCAGGCCGCGTCCGCCGAATTCGCCGCCCACCTCGAACGGCGCCGCCCAGAACCAGGGCCCGTCGCCGACGGTGACACTGCCCACCGCGTTGACGGCGACGATCGCCGCGACCTTGACGCCGTCGGGCGTCACGGCCGAGGCTGAGCCGAGCCCGCCCTTGAACGTCGCGGTGGTGGCGCCGAGGCCCGCGCCGACGCTGCCGAGGGCGAAGTCCCTGCCGGCGGCGGCTGCCGCGGCGTAGCCGAGGTCGCGATAGGGCGAGAAGCGGCCCCAGGCCTTGTCGCCGCCATTGAGGAGATCGAACAGGATCGCGCCCGGCACGATCGGGATCAGCGCTTCGCGAACCCGGTGGCCGCGGCCCTGCTCGGCGAGCCAGGCCTGCACGCCACCGCCGGTATCGAGGCCAAAGGCGGAGCCGCCCGACAGCGCGATCGCGTCGACGCGCTCGACGGTATTGGCGAGATCGAGCAACGCATCCTCGCGCGTGCCGGGACCGCCGCCGCGCACGTCGATCGCGGCAACCGCGGGGGAATCGAAGATGATCGCGGTCGCGCCGGAGACGACTTTGGCATCTTCGGCGTGGCCGACACGGACGCCGGCGATATCGGTGAGAAGGTTTTTCAAGGACGGCACTCCATGCGCGAGAGCATGATCCGGAAAGGTGCGAAGCGGTTTTCCGAAAGGATCACGCTCAAACAAAGACCTGAAGCGCGATGACGATTCAACCAGATCGCATTGCGCTTCAGAGGCATCAGCGATAGCGCACCGATGCCGCCGGCTCAACTCGCCAGCGCGGTCCGGAGCATCTTGGCGAGCTCCGACTTGCGGTAGGGCTTGGCCAGCAGCAGAACGCCGGAGTCGAGCCGGCCGTGATGAACGATGGCGTTCTCGGTGTAGCCCGAGGTGAACAGCGTCTTCAGGTCGGGGCGGCGGCGGGCCGCTTCGTCGGCGAGCTGACGGCCGTTCATGGCGCCCGGCATGATGACGTCGGTGAACAGCAGGTCGATGTTCTTGTCGGAATCGATGATGGTGAGGGCTTCGGCCGCGTTGGCGGCTTCGAGCGCGGCATAGCCGAGGCTCTTGACCTGGGTCACGACATATTGCCGGACCAGCGCGTCGTCCTCGACGATCAGGATCTTCTCGGTGCCGCCGGCGATGGGCGCGTTCTGGAGCGCCTCGAACTCGGTCTCCTGCACGCCGGTGGAGCGCGGCAGGTAGATCTTCACGCTCGTGCCGTGGCCTTCCTCGCTGTAGATCTTGATGTGGCCGCCGGACTGCTTGACGAAGCCGAACACCATGCTGAGCCCGAGGCCGGTGCCCTTGCCGACCTCCTTGGTCGTGAAGAACGGATCGAACACCCGCTCGATCAGATTGGCCGGAATTCCGCTGCCGGTGTCGCTGACCGCGATCATCACGTAGTTGCCGGCCACGACGTCGGCGTTCATGCTGGCATAGCCGTCGTCGAGGAAGACGTTGCGGGTCTCGAGCACCAGGGTGCCGCCGTCGGGCATGGCATCGCGCGCGTTCAGCGCGAGGTTGAGGATCGCGGTGGAGAGCTGGCCGGGATCGACCAGCGTCGGCCAGGCATCCTCGGTGAGCTGCGGCATGATGGTGATCTGCTCCCCGAGGGTGGGGTGCAACAGCTTGGCGGCTTCGAGCGTCAGCGCATTGACGTCGATCTCGCGCGGCTGGAGCGGCTGCTTGCGGGCGAAGGCGAGCAGGTGTTTGGTGAGCTGCGCGCCGCGCTCGGCGGCGTCGTCGATCAGCTTGGTGATGGCGGCAAGCTCGGGGCGGTCGGCGACCGCGTCCGACAGGATGCCGATCGTGCCGGTGATGACGGTCAGCACGTTGTTGAAGTCGTGGGCGATGCCGCCGGTCAACTGGCCGATGGAATCCATCTTCTGGACCTGCCTGAGCTGGGCCTCGGCGGCCTGCTTCTCGGTCAGGTCGCGTCCGATGAAGAAGTGGCGCTTCACCGGGGCGGACCAGGTGCCCATCCAGTTCAGCGTGACCTCGTGACCGTCGTAGTGATAGTAGCGCGCCTCGAAGCTGCGCTTGACCGCGCCGCGCCTCGCCGCGCGCATCTCGCTGCGCGTCTTCTCGAGGTCATCAGGATGGATGAACTCGATCGCACTGTGCCCGACCATGTCGTCCGGGCTGAAGCCGAGGATGTCCTTCACACTGGGGCTGACCTGGATGAAATTGCCGAAACCGTCGGTGACCAGGATCAGGTCCTGCGAGGTCTCGAAAATGCGCTGGCGCTCCTCGATCTCGCGGTTGAGCGCCATTTCCGCTCGCTTCCGCTCGGTGACGTCGCGGGCCACCTTCGACGCGCCGATGATCTTGCCCTCGGTCGATCGCAGCGGGACCTGGCTCAGCACGACGTCGATAGGTTGACCGCTCTTGTGCAGCCGCACCGTCTCCTGCTGGTCGATGACCTCGCCGTTGCGGGTGCGAGCGAGATTCTCGGCGACTTCGTCACGCTGATCGTCCGGCATGATGATGTCGATGGAGCGGCCGACCGCCTCATTGGCGGAGTAGCCGAAGACGCGCTCGGCCGCGCTGTTCCAGGTCGTGATGGTGCCGTCGAGCGACTTGGTGATGATGGCGTCGTTGGAGGATTCGACGACGGCGGTGAACAGCCGCTCGCGCTCGGCGTGATAGTCGCGCTCGGCGTCCGATCGGCGCTTCAGCGCGCCGACCATGCTGGCGGTCTGCGCCTGGAGGCGGACATTCTCGACCAGGAGCACCGCGAGCACGAAGGTCGCTGCGCAGAGGCCGTAGAGGCGGCCGGCGTAGAAGCCGAGATCGAAGCGCGCGACGTTCACGATCGCCGAGAGCGCGATGTCGAACAGCCAGGCGCACATCACGACCATGAGCCAGACGTCGATCACCGAATGCGGCCGGCGGAACCAGAGCGAGACGAGGGCGGCAAAGCTGAGCGACCACACGGAGGACACGACGCCGATCATGGTCGGCGTGTAGTGGCCGTCGCGCAGCAGGACCGGGAGCAGATCGTGCTGGGCCGTGACGATCCAGGTGAAGACCGTCATGGCTGCGACGACGCCGAACACGATGGCGTAGATCGACCTGGTTGTCGTGCCACGGATCCTGGCGCCGCCGTCGGCCTCCTTCAGCCAGGCATAGCCCAGCACGAACATCGGGAAGCCGCCGTGCCAGATCATGTAGAGCCAGACCGTGGTTTGTCGGCCCGCGCCGAAAAGTCCGGTCGGGGTGAAGAGTCCCGGGAAGGTGAGGGCATGAACCAGCGCCGCCGCGGCGGTGAACAGATAGCCGCTCGCGAGCCACAGCAGCGCGCGGGTCCGCAGGACCGCAAACTGCGACAGCAGCAGCACGGCGGTGACGATGTCGCTGACGGCGAGAGCCGATTGATAGCTTGCGACAAAGGCCGGGACAGGCAGGAGCGGGATACCTGCGAAGGGGACGGCCACCGCGAACAGGAGCGCGGACACGCCGACGATTGCCAATGCAGCGGTGCGGTCGGTCGAGGTGGCCGGCAGGGTCGACAGGAATGTGCTTCGGTCGATCGTCGCGGGCACGTCCACCTCTCGCAGACCGGTCTTCGCCATCTTCATTGACGCCATTCGGATCCCCGCAGGCCGGCTCTATGGTAGCGGGTTACGGGTGCGCATGCTGAACTGTTGCGGCCACGACTCAACCGAAGGTTACAGCTTACTTAATTTTGGTGGGAACACGGAATAGGGATCGGGTAAGATGCGCTTTACTGGACGGTGCCATAATGCCCTTCCGCCGTAGTGGGTTCCAGGTTTGAATCATCGATTTTGATCTCAATATCCGGGAGTTGTTCCCAAATGCCCCGCGTTCTCATCATCGACGACCAGAAGGACGTCCGCGCGATGGTCGCGATCGTGCTGCGGGTCAATCATTTCGAGGTCGCGGAGGCCGAAAGCGGCGCGGCCGGGCTGAAGGCCTTCGCGGAAAGCCCGTTTGACGCGGCGATCGTCGATATCTTCCTTGGCGATACCA
Source organism: Bradyrhizobium sp. GW821-FHT12B03 (assembly GCF_058807535.1). Taxonomy (NCBI): domain Bacteria; kingdom Pseudomonadati; phylum Pseudomonadota; class Alphaproteobacteria; order Hyphomicrobiales; family Nitrobacteraceae; genus Bradyrhizobium; species Bradyrhizobium sp. GW821-FHT12B03. The sequence goes on along the minus strand of NZ_JBXAQU010000016.1, from coordinate 35,341 downwards.
GCGGCGTCGATGTGATCGCGAGCCTGCGCGAGCGTGCGCCGGGGCTCCCCATCATTGCGGTGTCCGGGATGACGGCGCTGGATTTCATGGAACAATCGCCCCACCTCGCCAACGTGGTGTGTCTGCAAAAACCGTTTCGGCCGAACGATCTCCTGCAAGCGCTGCGGAAGGCGCAGGCCGCCGCGGGCGGCGAGCTGCCCGCAGCCGTCTGACCATGCGGCAAGGAGAAACGCCCCGGCGCAGGCCGGGGCGTGGTGACGGTTGGATGGCGGCCCGAGGCCCGGCAAGCGTTAGGTGCCGTTGCCTTTGATCTCGGCGTAGCTGCCCTTGGCATCCCATTTGTAGACGACGTAATCGAGCTGCTTGATGTCACCCTTGGCGTCATACTCGATCGGGCCGATCACGGTGTCCCACTTGCCGGCCTTGATCGCAGCCATGACCTTCTTGGCGTCGGTGGTGCCGGCCTTCTTGGCCGCCTGCGACCAGACCTGCATCGCCGCATAGGTGTAGAGCGTATAGCCTTCGGGGTCGATGTTCTTGGCCTTGAAGGCGTCGACGATCTTCTTCGCGGTCGGCTTGTTGCGGGGATCGGGGCCGAAGGTGAACAGCGTACCTTCGCCGGCGGGGCCGGTGATCGAGGCGTACTCCTTGTCAGCGAGCGCGTCGCCGGCCATCAGGATGGTCTTGAGGCCCTGGTCGCGCATCTGGCGCAGGATCAGGCCGCTCTCCTGATGGTAGCCGCCGACATAGACGAGATCGATGTTGTCGCGCTTCAGCCGCGAGACGATCGCGTTGAAGTCCTTGTCGCCCTTGTTGTAGGACTCGTACATCTTCTCGGTGATGCCGGCCTTGTTGAGCGCTTTCTTGGTTTCGTCCGCAAGACCCTTGCCGTAGGTGGTCTTGTCGTTGAGGATCGCGATGTTCTTGCCCTTGAAGTTCTTGGCGATGTATTGCGCCGCGACCAGGCCCTGCTGGTCGTCGCGGCCACAGACGCGTGCCACGTTCCAGAGCCCGCTGTCAGTGAACTTCGGGTTGGTGGAGGCGGGGGTAATCTGGAGCACGTTGCCGTCGGCATAGGCTTCGGAAGCCGGGATCGACGACGACGAGCAGTAATGCCCGGCGACGAATGGCATCTTCGCGCCCGCGATCTTTTCGGCGATCGAACGCGCCTGCTTCGGATCGCAGGCATCGTCCTCGACGGAGAGCGCAAGCTTCTTGCCGTTGACGCCGCCGGCGGCGTTGATGTCAGCCACGGCCATCTCGGCGCCGTTCTTCATCTGGCGGCCGAAGGCGGACTCGCCGCCGGTCATCGGGCCTGCGACTGCGACTGTGACATCCTGCGCGAACGCCGCGCTCGACAGCGCGATCGACGCGCCGAATGCCAGACCGATGAGCTTCAGTGATTTCATGAGATACCTCGCGGGTGGTCGCCTGTGGGAGTTGCCGGATAGGCCCGGTCCAAACCGGCGCCATTCTTGAATGAATTCGAGGAGAAGTCACCGGCAAAATACGGGCATCGGCGGAGATATCTCGCCACATTCGGCCGCACGCAGTCCCGCCTCAGCCGTGCCGGCCGCCTTCCAGGTAGGCGGCACGAATCTCGGGGCGCTGCAGCAACTCGGTGCCGGTCCCGGCCAGCGTGATCAGGCCATTGACCATGACATAGCCGCGATGGGCGAGCTTGAGCGCATGGTTGGCGTTCTGCTCGACGATCAGGACGGTCAGGCCGTCCTGCCGGTTCAGGGTGCGGATCGCATCGAAAATCTGGCGCGCGATCAGCGGCGCGAGCCCGAGGGAGGGCTCGTCGAGCAGAAGCAGGCGGGGGCGGCTCATCAAGGCGCGCCCGATCGCCAGCATCTGCTGTTCGCCGCCGGACAGGGTCCCGCCGCGCTGGGCGTAGCGTTCCTTCAGCCGCGGAAACAGCGTGAACACGCGCTGGAGCGTCGCCTCGCGTTCCGCGTCCGTGCATTCGGTGGCATCGGCCCCCATCTGGAGGTTTTCCGCCACGCTCATGCGCGGGAAGATGCGCCGCCCCTCCGGTGATTGGGCGATGCGTAAATGCGCGATCTCGTGGGTGGGCACGTCGGTGATGTCGCGGCCTTCGTACAGGATCTGGCCGGCGCGGGCCCGCGGCTTGCCGAAGATCGTCATCATCAGCGTCGACTTGCCGGCGCCGTTGGCGCCGATCAGTGCCACGATCTCGCCGGCATTGATCTCGACGTCGACGCCCTTCAGGGCCTCGATCTTGCCGTAGGCGGCGCGAAGGCTGCGGATCGCGAGCAGGGGAGTGGGCGCAGTCACGAGCCGCCCTCCATCACGGCCACGGCCTCGTCCTCGTCGGCGCCGAGATAGGCGGCGATCACCTTGGGATCGTCGCGGACCTCGCGCGGCGTGCCCTGCGCGATCTTCACGCCATGGTCCATCACCACGATGTGGTCGGAGATCTCCATCACCACCGACATGTCGTGCTCGATCAGGAGGATCGAGGTGCCGAGCTCGTTGCGGATCGACAGCAGCAGCTCGCTGAGAGCGGCGCTCTCGCGGGCGTTGAGACCCGCTGCGGGCTCGTCCAGGCACAGCAGCGCGGGCTCGGTACACATCGCGCGCGCGATCTCGAGCCGGCGCTGGTCGCCATAGGCGAGGTTGCCGGCGGCGTCGTCGGCGCGGTCGAGCAGGTTGATCCGCTTGAGCCAGTCGGTGGCGAGATCGATCGCGTGTCGTTCGGCGTCGCGATAGGTGGGGGCGCCGATCAGGCCGAGGAGGGTGAAGCCGGAGGCGCGCATCAGCGCGTTGTGCTGCGCCACCATCAGGTTTTCCAGCGCGGTCATGCCGGGAAACAGGCGGATGTTCTGGAAGGTACGCGCCACCTTGGCCTGCTTGGCGATGCGGAAATCGTTCAACCGTTCGAGCGCGATCACCCTGCCGTCGTCATGGGTGAGGCGAATGGTGCCGCCGCTCGGCTTGTAGAAGCCGGTGATGCAGTTGAAGACGGTGGTCTTGCCGGCGCCGTTCGGCCCGATCAGCGCGGTGATCTTCTTCCGCTCGGCCGAGAGTGACAGGTCCTGCACGGCGACGATGCCGCCGAACCGCATGGTCAGCCGGTCGACGCTGAGGATCTTCTCGCCGCTCATCCGTGCCCTTCCTTGACGAGGTCGGAGGAGATCGCCTGCGCCTTGGTCAGATACACGGTCGGCGCACGATGGCCGATCAGGCCGCGCGGCCGCCAGATCATGATCAGCACCATGGCCATGCCGAACACCAGCATGCGGTAGGTCTCCAGGCTGCGGAACAGCTCGAAGCCGCCGATCATGGCGAGCGCGGCGAGCGCCACGCCGAGCTGCGAGCCCATGCCGCCGAGCACGACGATGGCGAGCACCAGGGCCGATTCCTGGAAGGTGAAGGATTCCGGGCTGATGAAGCCCTGGCGTGTCGCGAAGAACGCACCGGCAAATCCGCCGAACATCGCGCCGGTCGCGAACGCGGTCAGCTTGGTGGTCGTGGTGTTGATGCCGAGCGCACGGCAGGCGACCTCGTCCTCGCGCAAGGCTTCCCAGGCCCGGCCGATCGGCAGGCGGCGCAGGCGGATCGTCACCCAGTTGGTGAGCAGCGCGAGCGCCAGGATCAAATAGAACAGGAAGACGATGCGGTGGGTCGGCGAGTACTCGATGCCGAGCTTGGCGGCGAGCCCGTCGTCGCTGTTGTCGAGCGGGATGCCGAAGAAGGAGGGGCGGGGAATGCTGGAGACGCCGTTGGGACCGCCGGTGAGTTCCTGCCAGTTGATGATGACGAGGCGGATGATCTCGCCAAAGGCCAGCGTCACGATGGCGAGGTAGTCGCCGCGCAGCCGCAGCACGGGGAAGCCGAGCAGCACGCCCCAGAACGCGGCGAGGATGCCGGCGAGCGGCAGGCAGACCCAGAACGACCAGCCGAAATTGGTGGCGAGCAGCGCGTAGGAATAGGCGCCCACCGCGTAGAAGGCGACGTAACCGAGATCGAGCAGGCCCGCGAGCCCGACCACCACGTTCAGTCCCCAGCCCAGCATCACATAGGTCAGCACGAGGATGGCGAGGTCGAGGATGTAGCGCTGGTCATAGAAGATCACAGGCACCAGCAGCGTGAAGATCAGCAGCGCGGGCGCAAGATAGCGGCCGACGAACGATAGGCCGCTCTTCACCGACGGCGGCACCAGCGTCTCGGTGCCGGTCGGGCCGATCCATTGCCGGAGCAGCTCGATCACGATCGAGCCGCCGAATACCGCGGCGACGAGGGCTGCGAGCTCGCCGAAGCGGGTCCAATAGGTGAGCTGGCCGTCCGAGCCCGCCTCGGTGCGGATGCCGACCATCAGCGAGAACAGCACCAGCGCGATCAGCGCGTTGACGAAGGCGGTCTTGAGGAGGGCGGGGATGCCCGTTGCAGATTTGGCCGTGTTGGACGAGGGAGCTGTCACGCGCGCGTCCCGTCAGACTTTTTCGACTTCGGGACGGCCGAGCAGGCCGGTCGGCATGAAGATCAGCACGACGATCAGGATCGAGAACGCAGCGACGTCCTTGTACTCGACCGAGAAATAGGCCGACCAGAACGTCTCGATCAGGCCGATCGCAAGACCGCCGAGCATGGCGCCCGGCAGCGAGCCGATGCCGCCGAGCACGGCCGCCGTGAAGGCCTTGATGCCGGCAACGAAGCCCATGAAGAAATCGACCAGGCCGTAATAGAGCAGGTACATCAGCCCGGCGACCGCGGCGAGCGCGGCGCCAATCACGAAGGTCATGGAGATGGTGCGGTCGACGTCGACGCCAAGCAGCGCCGCCATGGTCTGGTCCTGTTCGCAGGCGCGCATGTCGCGCCCGAGCCGGGTGCGCGACACCAGCCAGGTGAACAGCGCCAGCAGCACGATGGTGGTGATGACCACCATGATCTGGATGTTGGAGAGCTGGATGACGAAGCCGTCTGCGCTCTCATGCAGCGTGTAGCCGCCGGTAATGAAGGGCGGGATCGGCTTGACGCGGGCGCCCTGGGCGACCTGCGAATAGTTGGTCAGCACGAACGACATGCCGATCGCCGACAGCATCGGGGCGAGGCGGAAGGAATGGCGCAGCGGCCGATAAGCGATGCGCTCGATGGTCCAGCCATAGAGCGCCGTGATGGCCATCGAGACCAGCAGCACGACGAGCAAGATCACGGGGATCGCGGTCAGGCCGAGCGAGATCAGGATCAGGAAGGTGATCAGGGCGATGAAGCCGCCGATCATGAAGACGTCGCCATGGGCGAAGTTGATCATGCCGACGATGCCGTAGACCATCGTGTAGCCGATCGCGATCAGGCCGTAGATGGAGCCGAGCACGAGGCCGTTGATGAGCTGCTGGGCGAAATAATCCATAGGCTGCCGTTACCAAACCTGACGCGGCTCAAAGGGAGCTCTTGAGAAAGAGTTCTTGGGCCCCGGCAGCCCTTGAGCGTTCTCCTGTTTTGTAACAGGAGGGAACTGGCGCCCGCAACTGGCCAGACCCCCGTCAAGGCGCTTGTACAGAACTCATTTCGTTACGGATGTCAGGTCCCGGTTCCGCACGCACGGGGGAACCGGGTTCCGCTCGGCAACCAAAGCGGCTGCCCGCCGTTATCTCGGTTCTGACGTCCAACAAGGGAGTTTCCCCCAATGACGAAGCAGCAGAACCAGAATCCGGGCCAGCAGACTCAGAACCCCGGCCAGCAGCGCCCAGGTCAGCAGCCGGGGCAGCAGCAGGGCGGCGGGCAGAAACCCGGACAGCAGCAGCAGAATGACCCGATGCGTCGGGGCGATCGGCCCGGACAGCAGGGCGGCCAGCACGATCAGGACAACTAGTTCGGGAGCCCAGGCGTAAGCTAGGGTGAGTAACCAAGTGTGAGTGAGCAGGAGTGAGTGAGGGCCCCGCCGGAAGGCGGAGCCCTCTTTGTTTGGGGCGCCAGCCGTCCGGCCAGTTAAGGTAAACAAAGGGTTTAAATTGCCGCCACAGTCTGATGCGAGTTAGCTCCCCGGCAAGGCCTTCCCATTGAAGGCGCGTGGCAGGCGAAGCGGGAAGCGGCATGTTCAGGAATTGGCGGATCGACTCGGTCAACGGCGCGCTGCTGGCGGCCTATTTCATCCCCGCCTGGACGCTGGTCGCCTTCAACATCATGGTGGCGCCGGTGCACGGCCTCTACGAACGGCCGAGCGTCGCGGTGGCGCTGTTCCTCAGCGACCATCTCCAGATGGCTGGGATGGACACGGTGCGCGCAGCCTGGCTGCTCGCGCTAGGCCGGCTGACAGTCGTGGCGTTCTTCGCGATCTACCTCGCGCTTCTGTCCATTCCCCGAGTCCGCAAGAATGGCGGCACCGACGAGGCGCTCGGAATTGCGCTGGCGATCGGCAGCTTGATCTCGTTTGCCAGCATGGTCATGGCCTCGAAGGTCGGCGAGATGGCCGCGCTCCGGTTGCACGCCACCGAGCTTCTGCTGCTGCTGGGGGCCGCGATCGTGATGGTGATCGAGCGGCCCGCAGCGGCGCCCAAGATCATTCAGACGACCGTCGAGGCCGCCGCGCCGCTAGGTCTTGAGCAGGCCGAGCTCCTGCACAATCGCTGAGGCTTCCTTCACGGCGTGGTTCACGGCCGGCACGCCGCAATAGATCGCCTGCTGGAGCAGGATTTCCTTGATGTCGTCGGGCGTGAAGCCGCCCTCGGCGAGCGCCGCGCGCACATGCAGGCGGAACTCATCCCATTGCCCAAGCGCGACCATGGTGCCGATCACAAGCACCCGCCGCGTGCGTTCGTCGAAATGCGGCCGGGTCCAGATCTCGCCCCAGGCGTAGCGGGTGATCAGGTCCTGGAAATCGGTGTTGAAGGCGTTGCGACCCGCGACCGACTTGTCGACCCAGGCATTGCCCAGCACTTTTCGGCGCACATTCATGCCGGCATCGCGGCGCTTCTGGTCGTCCATTTGTATCCTCGGCTTGGGAACCACTTCCGGCCAATCTAGCCTGCCGCCGTCACGGCCGATAGGTCGGCGAACGGCGCTGCAAGCTATGACCGGATTGCGTCGCCGCGCCAGCTATGCAACCTTTGGGTGATTATTTCCGGCTTTGCAAATTGGCAACGGCTTCGTCGGTGTCCGTTCAAGCAACGGGCAACGGAGGAGGCGATCTGCAAATTCCCCTCATGGCAATAATGATCCGAATTGAGGACGAGCAATGACCTTGTATCGATTGACCGACAGCGAACAGACCAGCTTCCGCTCGGGTCCGGAAATTTTCCCTGGCGTGCAGCTTGGCTATTACATCGACGGGTTGGATCGGGGTTACTGCGCCGTCGTAAGCGGGTTGGTCGCGGTCGTCATCGACGACAGGCTCGATGGGGAGGTCTCCGATTTCTTCGATCGGATCTGGAGACCCTCAAGGACGCGCCCGACTTCAGCCGAGATTCTGCCGCGCTATCAATATTGGTTGGAGAACCTGTTGCCGGCGTCCGGTGGAATCGTGGCAGTGACCACAAACCGGCCTTCCATGTATAGCCTGCTGACAATGGCTTCGGCGCCACCACCGGCTCCGCCGGGGCACCCGACCCTGGTGCCCGGCGCTCCGCTCGGTCGAGGTTCATTGCCCGCTTGGGCGAGCCATTTGCCCTTCACGACCATCACGCAGGATCGTGAGGTATTCTACCGTTGGGAGGCCTTCCCGAGCAGTCTGCGTATCGATCAGACCACGAACACTGTCGCGCCGTGGACTTTCGCTTCGCCGAAATCGGAAGTGCCGTTCATTGACACCGGCTTCTCGGCTGTTGCGCGCGCAGCATTGCCGAGCTTTTTCCCTGCCGTGTTTCGGTGGGAGCTGCAGCCTCAGGTCGGAACGACAATATTGTGCGGTGCCGTGGTTCCCATGTTCACGCAAGCCGGGGGTGGCGTCGAGGTGTGCTTTGACGGTGGCGCAACCAATATCGGGCCGATCGCCAATCAGGTCGTGATACCTCCGCTCTGAGCCCGCCTCACCGTTGCGTCAAGAAGCCCACCACCGCATCGGTGAACGCGTGCGGCTGCTCGACGTTGGAGATGTGGGCGGCGTCGATGATGGTCATACTCGCGCCGGGAATGTTCGCGCGGATCAGCTCGCCCGCCGAGATCGGCGTCGCCATGTCGTGGCGGCCGGCGATCACCAGCGTCGGGCTCTTGATCTTGGGCAGCAGCGCGCGCTGGTCGAGCGTCGACAGCGCCTCGCAGCAGGCGAGATAGCCTTCGACGGGGGAAGCGAGCAGCATCGATTTCATTTTGGCGGTGATGTCAGGCTCGCGCTCGCGGAAATCCTGGGTGAGCCAGCCCGCGATCACGGCATCGGCCACCGCCGCGATGCCGCCCTTCTTCACCGCGTCGATACGTTCGAGCCATTTGGTCGGCTCGGCGTAGTAGCAGGAGGTGTTGGCAAGGATCAGCTTGCCGAAACGCTCCGGCGCATTCGCCCCCAGCCATTGCCCGACCATGCCGCCCATCGACAGGCCGCACCAATGCACCTTCTCGATGTTGAGATCGTCGAGGATTGCCAGCACGTCGCGGCCGAAGCGCTCCATCGTATAGGGGCCGGGCGGCACGTTCGATTTGCCGTGGCCGCGACGGTCGTAGCGGATGACGCGGAAGATCTGCGTCAGCGCCTTCATCTGCGGCTCCCACATCTGAAGCGTGCAGCCGAGCGAATTGGAGAGCATCAAGGTCGGCCCGCCGTCGCGGCCCTCGACGGAGACGTTGATCAGGCAACCGTCGGCATCGATCATGGGCATGCGGTGTCTCCGTTTATTTCCGCTCAGGGCTGCTCTATTCGCGCTCGAGGCTGCCGAGCAGGCGGTCGATCAGGGTCTGGGAAACCCCTTGATAGGCCATCGGCTCGAACAATGCCGCTATTTTCTCCGGCGGCAGATGCGCGGTGACCTGCGAATCGCCTGATAGCACCTCGCGCAGATGCTTCTTCCCGGCGACCGCGCGCTTGCTCGCGGCCTCGACGAGATGATGCGCATCGCTCTTGCCGATCTTTTCCGCCAGCGCGAAGGTGACGGCTTCCGCCATGATCAGCCCGTGGGTCGCATCGAGATTGCTGCGCATGCGCGCGGCGTCGACGTCGAGGCCCTCGGCGATGTCGACGATCGCGGCGAGCGCCCCGGAGGTGACCAGCATCAGTTGCGGCAGTGTCGGCCATTCCGCATGCCAGGGGCCGGCGCTGCGTTCGTGGTCCTGCACCTGGGCTGCCAAAATCGTCGCGGCGAGCTGTGGGGCCATGGTCGCACATCCCAGCGCGCTCGCGGCTGCGACCGGGTTGCGCTTGTGCGGCATGGTCGAGGAGCCGCCGCGGCCTTCGCCGGCGGGCTCGAACGCCTCGGCGACATCGGTCTGCATCATCAGCGAGACGTCGCGCGCGATCTTGCCGCAGCTCCCGGCGAGGATCGCGAAGGCCGATGCGGCTTCGGCGATGCGGTCGCGATGGGTGTGCCACGGCGCGTCCGGCAGCGGCAGGTTGAGCTCCTGCGCCAATCGTTCCGCAACGATGAGCCCTTTGTCGCCGAGGGCCGCGAGCGTGCCCGCCGCGCCGCCGAATTGCAGCGCGAGGCCCTCGCGGGAGAGACGCCGGAGGCGGCAGCGGGCGCGGGCAAGGCTTGCGGCATATTCGGCAGCCTTGAGCCCGAACGGCATCGGCAGCGCATGCTGGAGCCAGGTCCGCGCCACCATGGCGGTGTTGCGGTGGCTGCGGGCCAGTGCCGCAAAACCCTTGATGGCGCGGCTGAGGTCGGCATCGAGTGCATCGATGCCGGCGCGTAGCGCGAGCATGGTCGCGGTGTCGATGACGTCCTGGCTGGTCGCCCCCCAATGCACGTAGCGTCCGGCCTCCGCATCGGCCTTCGCGACATTGGCGGTCAGCGCCTTGACCAGGGCAATCGCAAGATTGCCGGATCGCATCGCGGCCTCGGCCAGGGCGGCGATGTCGAAGGAAGAGGCCTTGCAGGCGGCTTCGATCGGGCCCACGGCGGCCGCGGGAATCACACCGGTGGCGGCTTCGGCGCGCGCCAAAGCTGCCTCAAAATCAAGCATGTTCTGGAGCGTTGACCGGTCGTCGCAGACGGTGCGCATGGCGGCGCTCGACAGCATCGGCGCGAGCAGGGGGGAGAGGGCTGTGCTCATGTTGCGCGGGACCTAACCATCATGGCCCGCCTGTGCCAATCCAAAACCGACGGTGCGAGACTTTTTGCAGTTGCGAATATGCATTGCACGTGACCGGAGGCCGCCCTTTCCTTTGCCGCCTTCGTGCGTTACTTGAGCTGCACTATAGTCGCGCGATCCGAGTTCAAGAGATTCCGGGAGGCACCCCATGGCCATGACAATGAACGGCGAAGTCCAGCTCGCGGCGCCGCGTGAGGCCGTGTGGGCCAAGCTCAACGATCCCGAAGTGCTGAAGGCCTGCATCCCCGGCTGCGAGGAGCTGGAGAGGACCGAGGACGGCGGCTTTCGCGCGACCGCGAAAATGAAGGTCGGCCCGGTGTCGGCGCGCTTCAAGGGCAAGGTGACGCTCTCCGATCTCGACCCGCCGAACGGCTACAAGATCTCCGGCGAAGGCGAGGGCGGGGTGGCCGGCTTCGCCAAGGGCGGCGCCGTGGTCAAGCTCGCGGAGAAGGACGGCGGCACGCTGCTCTCCTACGACGTCGAGGCGCAGATCGGCGGCAAGTTGGCGCAGCTCGGACAGCGCCTCATCAACGGCACCGCCAAGAAGCTGGCCGACGAGTTTTTCGCGAACTTCGCCAAAGCTGTACAAGGATGACGGTACAGGGTTGAAGGCTATCGCCTTTCGGCATGGCGCCTTGCGTCCGGGGTGATGTTGCCCCGGGGCATAATGGCCCATATGATGGGTTGGAATAATTATAAGAACCGCTTCGACGGGACCCGTCGGGGCGCTGATAGAGAGTGCTTATGGCAAAAATCTCCCTCATCGTGAACGGCAATCCTGTGACGGCCAATGTCGACCCCCGCACGCTTCTGGTGCAGTTCCTGCGCGAGAATCTGCGCCTGACCGGGACCCATGTCGGCTGTGATACCTCGCAGTGCGGCGCCTGCGTCGTGCATCTCGACGGCAAGGCCGTGAAGTCCTGCACCACGCTTGCCGTGATGGCCGACGGCCACGAGGTCAAGACGATCGAGGGCCTGGCCGCCGACGGCGCGCCGCTGCATCCGATGCAGGAGGCCTTCCGCGAGCACCATGGCCTGCAGTGCGGCTTCTGCACGCCCGGCATGATCATGACTGCGATCGACATCGTCCATCGCAAGGGCAACGAGCTCGACGACCATACGATCCGGGAAGAACTAGAGGGCAATCTCTGCCGCTGCACCGGCTACCAGAACATCGTCGCCTCGATCTCCGCCGGCGCCAAGGCGATGGCGAAATCCGATCTCGCCTAAACCGCGCGCGCATTCTGCGATCAGGACATTCAGATGTACGAATTCAAATATCATCGCCCCGGGACCGTGCGGCAGGCCGCCAACCTCCTGGTGAAGAACGAAGACGCCAAGCTCGTCGCCGGCGGCCACACGCTGATTCCCGTCATGAAGCAGCGCCTCGCGAGCCCCCCGCATCTGGTCGACCTCTCCCATATCGAGGGGCTCAACACGATCGAGATGAAGGGCCGCTCGCTGGTGATCGGTGCCACCGCCAAGCACGCCGAAGTCGCGACCTCCGCCATCGTCGGCGAGGCGATCCCGGCGCTGGCGAGCCTTGCCGGCGGGATCGGCGATCCCGCGGTGCGCCACAAGGGCACGATCGGCGGCTCGCTCGCCAACAACGATCCGACCGCTGACTATCCGGCCGCGGTGCTGGCACTCGGCGCGACCATCGTCACCAACAAGCGCCGCCTCAAGGCGGAGGAGTATTTTCAGGGGCTGTTCACGACGGCGCTCGAGGCCGACGAGATCATCACCAAGGTGATGTTCCCGCTGCCGAAGAAAGCCGCCTATATCAAATTCCGCAACCAGGCTTCGCGTTATGCGCTGGTCGGCGTGTTCGTGGCGCGGCGTCCGTCGGACGTGCGCGTTGCCGTCACCGGCGCCGGCTCCGAAGGCGTGTTCCGCGTCACCGCGTTCGAGGAAGCCCTGAAGAAGCGCTTCGCCGCGAAAGCGCTCGACGGCATCGAGGTGCCGGCGGACGGCCTCAACAGCGACATTCACGGCAGCGCCGAATACCGTGCGCACCTCATCGGGGTGCTGGCGCGGCGTGCCGTCGATGCCGCCAACGCCAAGGAATGAGTGGGCCGGATCAACTGGCCCGACACTTGCCCCCGGTGAGGGCTTAGCGAGACTGGCTCTTTCATGACTCTCACGGCCCTGCCGGCATCGGTCGATGCGATGCTCGAACTTCTGACGTCGCGCGGCTATCTGGCCGAGCGGTCGCTTGCGACGGTGACCTATCTGTCGCTGCGCATGGGACGGCCGCTGTTTCTGGAAGGCGAGGCCGGCGTCGGCAAGACCGAGATCGCAAAAGTGCTGTCGGCGGCGTTGGGGCGAAAGCTGATCCGCCTGCAATGCTACGAAGGCCTCGACGTCTCCTCCGCGGTCTATGAGTGGAACAGCGCCGCGCAGATGATCGCGATCCGCATGGCGGAAGCCGCCGGCGACACCGATCGCGATCAGCTGTCGAGCGACATCTTCGCGGACCGCTACATGATCAAGCGGCCGCTGCTCCAGGCGCTCGAGCCCGACGTCGCCGGCCCGCCGGTCCTGCTGATCGACGAGCTCGATCGCGCCGACGAGGCGTTCGAGGCGTATCTCCTGGAAATCCTCAGCGACTTCCAGGTGACGATCCCCGAATTCGGCACCGTGAAGGCGCCGCATCCGCCGATCGTCATCATCACCTCCAACCGCACCCGCGAGATCCACGATGCGCTGAAGCGGCGCTGTCTCTATCACTGGGTCGACTATCCCGCAGCCGAGCGTGAGCTTGCGATCGTCAAGACGCGCGTGCCCGGCATCTCCGCAAAGCTGTCGCAACAGGTGGTGCGTTTCGTGCAGGCGCTGCGCAACCAGGATTTCTACAAGTCGCCGGGTGTCGCCGAGACCATCGACTGGGCCACGGCGCTGTCCGAACTCGACGCCCGTTCGCTGACCCCGCAAGTGGTCGGCGACACGCTGGGCGCGCTGCTCAAGTACCAGGACGACATCACCCGGATGCAGGGCGATACCTTGCAGAAGGTGCTGAAGGAAGCGACGAGCGAAAATTGACGCGCGTGCGTCCCGACTGAGCTCGTCATCCGGCGCGCCGCGACGAGATGACGAGTGAGAGTGCTGATCCATGGCCATCAATCACTTGGCGCCTGAGCAGACCGAGCAGTTCGCCGACAACATCGTCGGCTTCGCCCGCGCACTGCGCTCTGCCGGCATGCCGGTGGGCCCAGGCGCCGTCATCGATGCCATGAGCGCGCTGCAGGTGATCGACATCGGCAACCGCGCCGACGTCTTCACCACGCTGGAGGCGATCTTCGTCAAGCGCCATGAGCATGCGCTGATCTTCAAGCAGGCCTTCAACCTGTTCTTCCGTGCCTCGGAAGAGTGGAAGCACATGCTGGATTCGGTGCCGCTGCCGGAGCAGGCCAAGAAGAAGCCGCAGGCTGGCTCCCGCCGCGTCCAGGAGGCGATGTCGCAGCCGCGCATGACGGAGACGCCGCAGCACCAGGAGCAGGATCTGCGCCTGTCGGTCTCCGACAAGGAGATCCTTCAGAAGAAGGATTTCGCGCAGATGAGCGCGGCCGAGATCGCCGAGGCGCTCCGCGCCGTCGAGCGGATGCGGCTGCCGCAGGCCGAACTGCTGACGCGCCGGCACCGGCCGGATTCCCGCGGGCTTCGCCTCGATTTGCGCCGCACGCTGCGTGCGTCCTTGCGCACCGGCGGCGACATCATCGACATCCATCGCCTGGGGCGGATCGAGAAGCCGGCGCCGATCGTGGCGCTGCTCGACATCTCGGGCTCGATGAGCGAGTACACCCGCCTGTTCCTGCACTTCCTGCATGCCATCGGCGATGCGCGCAAGCGCGTCTCGGTGTTCCTGTTCGGCACCCGCCTCACCAACGTCACCCGCGCCCTGCGCCAGCGCGATCCTGACGAGGCGCTGGCGAGCTGCTCGGCCTCGGTCGAGGATTGGGCCGGCGGCACCCGGATCTCGGCCTCACTGCACAACTTCAACAAATTGTGGGCGCGGCGCGTGCTGAGCCAGGGCGCGATCGTGCTCTTGATCTCCGACGGGCTGGAGCGGGAGGCCGATTCCAAGCTTGCTTTCGAGATGGACCGGCTGCACCGGTCCTGCCGGCGGCTGATCTGGCTCAATCCGCTGCTGCGGTTCGGTGGCTTCGAGGCCAAGGCCCAAGGCATCAAAATGATGCTCCCGCACGTTGACGAATTCCGCCCGGTACATAATTTGAGTTCGATCCAGGAGCTGATCACGACGCTCTCCCGGCCACTGCCGCCGCATCACCGCAGCCTGATCCGTTCCGCAGCTTGAGAGGCACCCCATGCTCGATCGCGACGAGGACATTCTGAAGGCGGCGGAGGACTGGCAGAAGGCCGGCCGTGGCGTCGCGCTGGCGACCGTTGTCGAGACCTGGGGCTCGGCGCCGCGCCCGGCGGGCTCGAGCCTTGTGATCAACGACCAGGGCACGTTCCTGGGGTCAGTTTCCGGCGGCTGCGTCGAGGGCGCCGTGGTCACCGAGGCCATGGACGTGATCGAGAGCGGCAAGCCCAAGATGCTGGAGTTCGGCGTCGCCGACGAGACGGCCTGGAACGTCGGGCTGTCCTGCGGCGGCACCATCCGCGTCTTCGTCGAGAAGGTCGGCTAGCCGTGAAGCTCGCAATCCTGCACGAACTCAATGCCGAGCGCGCCGCGCGCCGGCCGGCGATCCTGGTGACCGACACCGAGAATGGCGAGCAGCGCCTGGTGAAGGCTACGGATTTCGCCAAGGATCCGCTGCGCGCCGAGCTGGAGAAACAGCTTCGCATGGGCAAGAGCGCCAATGTCGAGGTCGGCGGCAAGAAACTGTTCCTCAACGTCTACGCGCCGACCGCAAAGCTCGTCATCGTCGGTGCGGTCCACATCAGCCAGGCGCTGGCGCCGCTGGCGCGCTCGCTCGGTTACGACGTGACTGTCGTCGATCCCCGCACGGCCTTTGCGAGTCCCGAGCGCTTCCCCGACATTCCGCTCGTTGCCGAATGGCCCGACACCGCGCTGCCGCCGCTCAATGTCGATGCCTACACCGCCTTCGTCGCGGTGACGCACGATCCCAAGATCGACGATCCCGCGCTGCTGCACGCCTTCGAGCGCAATTGCTTCTATATCGGCGCGCTCGGCTCGCGGAAGACCCACGCCAAGCGTGGCGACCGGCTGCGGGCGCAGGGCGCGAAGGATACCGACATCGCGCGCGTCCACGCGCCCATTGGGCTTGCGATCGGCGCCGTCTCGCCGTCGGAGATCGCGGTGTCGATCATGGCCGAGATCACGGCGGTGCTCCGGCTGCCACCCAAAGAAAAAGAAGAAGCGGCATGAAATTCGGCCCGGCGAGCCCCAGGGATGCGATCGGCGGGGTGACCGTCCACACCCTGCGCCAGGGACCGCTGGTGCTGAAGAAGGGCACGACGATTGGCCCTGCCGAGGTCGAGGCGCTGGAGCGTGCCGGCATCAAGGACGTCGTGGTGGTGCGGATGGAGGAGGGCGACGTCTCCGAGGACGTTGCGGCCGCCAGCATCGCGCTCGCCGTCGGCGGCGAGGGCATCCATGTCGAGCGCGCCTTCACCGGCCGCGCCAATCTGTTCGCCGCGCGCCCGGGCGTGCTGGTGATCGACCGCGCCGCGGTGGACCGCATCAACAAGATCGACGAGGCCATCACGTTTGCGACGCTCACCGCCTACAAGCCGGTGGTCGAAGGCGAGATGGTCGGCACCGTCAAGATCATCCCGTTCGGCGTCGATGGCGCCTTGCGCGATGCCGCGGTGACGGCGGCGGGCAAGGACGTGCTGAAGATCGCGCCCTATGTGATCAAGCGCGTCGGCGTGGTCTCGACGCTGCTGCCGGGACTGTCCTCCAAGGTGATCGACAAGACGCTGCGCGTCACGGCCGAGCGCCTGGCGCCGGCCGGTGCCAGCATCATCGCCGAGCGGCGGGTCCAGCACGACGAACACGCATTGTCGGCCGCGATCAAGGAATTGCTCGGACTTGGTGCCGAGCTCGTCATCGTGTTCGGGGCATCCGCGATCGCCGACCGCCGCGACGTGATCCCGGCGGCCGTCACGGGGATCGGCGGCGAGATCGAGCATTTCGGCATGCCGGTCGATCCCGGCAATCTGCTGCTGATCGCCCGCGCCGGCGGCGTGCCGGTGCTGGGCGCGCCGGGCTGCGCGCGCTCACCGGTCGAGAACGGGTTTGACTGGGTGCTGATGCGGCTCCTCGCCGGCATCAAGGTGACGCGCGCCGAGCTGATGGGCATGGGCGTCGGTGGCCTCCTGATGGAGATCGTGACGCGCCCGCAGCCGCGCGCGAGGCCAGAGATCGAGGGCAACAGCCGGGTCGCGGCCATCGTGCTC
This sequence comes from Bradyrhizobium sp. GW821-FHT12B03, assembly GCF_058807535.1. Taxonomy (NCBI): domain Bacteria; kingdom Pseudomonadati; phylum Pseudomonadota; class Alphaproteobacteria; order Hyphomicrobiales; family Nitrobacteraceae; genus Bradyrhizobium; species Bradyrhizobium sp. GW821-FHT12B03. Next base: position 18,751 of record NZ_JBXAQU010000016.1, on the reverse strand, counting down.
GCGGCGGGCCGTTCGACCCGCATGGGCGGACCGAACAAGCTGCTCGCCGAGCTCGACGGCAAGAAGCTGGTGCGGATCGCAACCGAGCAGGCGCTGGCCTCGAAGGCGTCCGAGGTGATCGTCGTCACCGGCCACCAGACCGAGCTGGTCGAGCAGGCGCTGCAAGGATTGACGGTGAAATTCGCCAGGAATCCGGATTTCGCCGGCGGCATCGCGAGCTCGGTCAAATCAGGCATTGCGGCTGTGCCTGAAGCCTGCGACGGCGCCGTGGTCTGCCTCGGCGACATGCCGCTGATCGATGCCAGCCTGATCGACCGTCTCATCGACGGCTTTGCGCCGGACCGTGGCAACCTCATCGTCGTGCCCGTCAGCGAGGGCCGCCGCGGCAATCCCGTGCTGTGGTCGCGCCGTTTCTTCAAGGAATTGATGACGCTCGACGGCGATGTCGGTGCGCGGCATTTGATCGCCAAGCACACCGAAGCGGTCGCCGAAGTGCCCGTCGACGGCGAAAGCGCGTTCCTCGACATCGACACGCCGCAGGCGCTGGAAGCGGCAAGACGCGGGTGACGCTGCCGTAGGGTGGGCAAGGGCGCGCAGCGCCGTGCCCACCGTCTCTCCATGCAATGATCTGCAATTGGTGGGCACGCTTCGCTTTGCCCACCCTACGGCATCTCCCGTTCGTCCGATTTCAACCACCCGTTCACCATCTGGAAACGTCCCGCCCCTACAGTCGCCTCCACCTGCCTTGGGGGGAGGGGTTTTTCCATGGCTTCGAATGTCGTCGCGCGCCGTTGCGCGATGTTTTTCTTTGCGTTGTCCGTTTGTGTCGCCGGCGCTCGCCACATCACGGATGCACATGCTGCCGGCGCTATCGCGGTCGGCAAGTGCGGCGCCTATGGCCAGGCTTTCGACTACGGCGCCGAGCACGAGGCCCGCGCCGCGGCGCAGAAGCAGTGCAAGGGCGACTGCACCACGGTGACGATGAAGCGTGCCTGCGCCGCGATGTCGGTCGATCTGTCCAACCCATGCGGCGCCTATGGCTATGCCGTGAAGCCGAAGATTTCGGCCTCGCTCAACGCTGCCACGCGCGAATGCTACAAATACGGCGGCAAGGAATGCGTGATCCGCGCCTGGGCCTGCGACGCGAAGGGCTAATTCCTCTTGCTGTCATTCCGGGAGCGATGCAACGGTACCGCGCGGTGCGGACCTGAGCATCGCGAGGAATGACATCCGAGGAAACGCATGCAATTCGACACCAAGATCGCCGTGGTGATCCGCACCGATCTTCAGGCCTGGCAGAAGCTCAACGTTGCGGCCTTTCTCACCAGCGGCATCGCCGCTGCGTTTCCCGAATGCATTGGCGATCCCTATGAGGACGCCTCTGGCACGCAATATCTCTCGCTGATCGGCCAGCCGATCCTGATCTATGGTGCCGATGGTCCGGCGCTGACGCGCGCACTCGACCGTGCGCTGACCCGCAACGTGAAACCGGCGGTCTATACCGAGGAAATGTTCAAGACGACGCATGACGCCGCCAATCGTGAGGCGGTGAGGGCGGTGGCGCGTGCTGACCTCAACCTCGTCGGGATTGCGATGCGCGCCGAGCGCAAGGTGATCGACAAGATCGTTGACGGCCTCAAGTTCCACGGCTGACGCGTCTGCGCGCCTGGCGCCACGTCGTCATCGCAATGTCACGATCGCGCGAGCGCTGCGCAAACATTGTGCGGTTTGATTCCAATCAAGGGTGCTCGGCGCGGCCTCGCTAGTCTGCCTTCCGTAATACAAAGGAGCAGACCGATGCCGACCATGAAAGCCGCGATCGTCAAACAATTCGGCAAGCCGCTGGTGATCGAGGACGTGGCCGTGCCGCAGCCCGGTCCAGGCGAGGTTCTGGTCAAGGTGAAGGCCTGCGGCGTCTGCCACACCGATCTGCACGCGGCCTCCGGCGACTGGCCCGTCAAGCCGGTTCCGCCCTTCATCCCGGGCCATGAGGTCGCCGGCATTGTCGCCGCGCTCGGATCCGGTGTGAAAAATCTGAAAGTGGGCGATGCCGTCGGCGTCGCCTGGCTGCACGACGCCTGCATGTCCTGCGAATATTGCGAGACCGGCTGGGAGACGCTGTGCGAGCACCAGCACAACACCGGCTACAGCGTGAACGGCGGCTTCGCCGAATATGTCATCGCCTCGGCCGCCTTCGCCGCCAAGCTGCCGGCAACGGTCGATTTTGCGGGCATCGCGCCGATCCTGTGCGCGGGCGTGACCACCTACAAGGGCTTGAAGGAGACGGAGGCAAAGCCCGGCGAGTGGGTCGTGATCTCAGGCGTCGGCGGGCTCGGCCATGTCGCGATCCAGTATGCCAAGGCGATGGGCCTCAAGGTCGCGGCTGTCGATATCGCGGACGACAAGCTCAAGCTCGCACGCGAGACCGGCGCCGACCTCGCCGTCAACGTGCTCGCGGCCGATGCCGTGGACAAGGTGTTGGCGGCGACCGGCGGCGGAGCGCACGGCGTGCTGGTCACGGCGGTCTCGACCGCGGCGTTTGCTCAGGCGCTCAAAATGGTGCGGCGGAAGGGCACCGTCAGCCTCGTCGGCCTGCCGCCGGGCGAATTCCCGACGCCGATCTTCGACGTCGTGCTCAAGCGCATCACCGTGCGCGGCTCCATCGTCGGCACCCGCAGGGATCTCGACGAAGCCATCGCATTCGCCGCCGACGGCAAGGTCAAGGCCGAGGTGACGAAGGTGCCGCTCGCGCAAATCAACGACGTCTTCGACCGGATGAAGGCCGGCAAGATCGACGGCCGCATGGTGCTGGACTTTGGCTAGCGCGTCACGAAGGCGGCATGCCCGCGAATTTCGGCAAGCTTGGATCGAGGCGATCCCACTCATGTCCGCGCGCGGCGTAGGTGACCACTTGCGGCTTGTAGCGGGCGGGCTCGTCGAGGCTTGCGGCGCGGATGGTGAAGATGTCGGGCATCGCCGCGAAGGTCAGGTAAACCGGCAAGCCGCACTGCGCGCAGAAGCCGCGCGTCTTCACGTTGCCGCTATCGCCGACCATGTCCCAGTGTTTTGCGTCGCCCGTCACGGTGACGCCGGCGCGTGCGAATGTCATGTAAGAGCCATGGCCGCTGCCGCTTTCCCGCTGGCAGTCCCGGCACTGGCAGTGGTTGCTGAACAGGGGCTCACTGGCAATCGAATAGCGGATCGCGCCGCAGGCGCAGCCGCCGGTATAGGGCTTGTCCATCGCGATAACTCCTCAGCTGTCTTCGCCGCTGATTTCGTCGAGCTGGCGGACCACCTTTTTCCAGCCGCCGCTCATGACCGTGTAGGCCGACTCGTTTCTGGGCAGGACGAAGCCCGCATGAACGAGCTGGATCCGCGTGCCGGCTTCGACCGGGGTGAGGGACCACGTCACGATCGTGTCGAGCGGCGCGCCGTAGCCGGTGTTGCGCTGGTCTCCGCCCTTCCAGGCGTAGACGAGGCGCCTGTTGGCCACGACCTCGAGAATCCGGCAATGGATCACGCCGTCCCAGTTGCCACCCGGTTTGGTCTGGAACGTGAAGTCCTTGCCTTCGACGGCTTCGAAGCCGGTCGGCTGCATCAGCCAGCGCGCGATCAACTGCGCGCTGGTCAGTGCCTTCCAGATCGTCTCGGCGGTGTGAGGGAAGACCTCGTCGATGACGATGGCCTTTGTTTCAGCGTTCAACGCGGCAGCACTCACGGATCGATCTCCTTCAAGAGGTCACGCAGGTTCTGGAAGCGCTCGCGCCAGAAGACGCCGTAATGATCCATCCAGCTCACCAGCGGCTCGAGTCCTTCAGGCGCGGCGCGGTAATAGACGTTGCGGCCCTCGGCGCGCTCGGCGACGAGGCCGGCCTGCTTGAGGGATTTCAGGTGCTGCGAGATAGCGCCCTGGGTGACACCGCTGCCGCGGGTCAGCTCAGCGACGCTGATCTCCTTGCTCTCGAACACGCGCTCGAACACGGCGCGGCGGGTCGGATCGGCGAGGGCGCGCATCACGGTGGTGACGGGGTTTGGGGCAGCTTCGATCATATTGATAAATTAGCGGCGACTAATGCATTAGTCAATACTAATTCAATGAGCCGACTTCATACGCTGGCTTCTCGCTTGACTATGACTGACTGGTCAGTCATAAATAGATCATGACCAAGAAGCCGACCAAGTCCGTGACGTCATCCGCTAGCAGCGAGGGAGCGCCCGCCTCGAACCGCGCCACGCGCGCGGCGGAGCGGCGTGCGGCGATCGTGGAGGCGGCGATGGAGGAATTCATCGCGCGCGGCTTTGCCGCGACGCGGCTCGACGACATCGCGAAGCGGGCCGGAGTCGCCAAGGGCACGATCTACCTGCACTTCAAGGACAAGGAATCGATGTTCGAGGAGCTGGTGCGCATCGTGATCGTGCCTGTGGTGGCGCGACTGACTGCGCTGCCGCCGCCGGTGGGCTCGGTGCGCGACCTCATCGAAGCCTTCGCCGGCAACTTCCTCAAGGAGGTGATCGGCACCAGGCGCGGCGATCTCGTGCGCCTGATCGTGGCGGAGGGACCGCGCTTTCCGTCCGTCGCCGACTTCTACTACCGCGAGGTCGTCTCGCGCGGGGTCGCCGCGATGCGCGCGCTGATCGAGCTCGGCATCGCCCGCGGCGAGATCCGCGAGAAGGACCTTGCGCGCTATCCGCAGATCCTGGTCGCGCCCGCGATGATCGCGGTGATCTGGCAGAGCCTGTTTGAGCGGCACGCGCCGCTCGACGCGCGGGACATGCTGCGCGTCCATCTTGATTTGATTTTTGGCGAACGGAGCACGACATGAAGTCGTCGCAAGCAATTTTCAGATTTGCATTGGCCGTACTGCTCGCAACCGCGCTGGCGGCTTGCAAGGAGAAGCGCGATCCCGGTTTCCAGGGCTGGGTCGAGGCCGACATGATCTTCGTCAGCCCGGACGAAGCGGGCCGGGTGACCAGGCTGAGCGTCCGCGAGGGCGACGAGGTCAAGGTCGGCGATGCCCTCTATGCCGTCGACGACGATCTCCAGCTTGCCGATCTCAACCAGAACAAGGCGACGCTGGCCAACGCGCAGCAGACCTATGACCGTGCGGCCTCGCTGAACAAGACCGGTTCGGGCACGCAGGCCAATCTCGATTCCGCCGTGTCCGCCTTGCGCGTGGCGGAAGCGCGGGTGGCGACGTCGGAGACCCGGATGGCGCGGCGCCGGGGCTTTGCGCCGGTGGCCGGCACCATCCAGCAGATCTATTTCCGCGAGGGCGAGATGGTGGCGGCGCAGCGGCCGGTGCTCTCGATCATGCCGCCCGGCAACATGAAGCTGCGCTTCTTCGTGCCGGAGACCGAGCTGCCCAAGCTTGCGATCGGCGACATGGTCCGGATCGGCTGCGACAATTGCGCGGCCGACCTGACCGCAAAGATCTATTTCATCGCGACTTCGGCCGAATACACCCCGCCCGTCATCTACAGCCTCGATGAGCGCAACAAGCTCGTTTACCTGATCCAGGCGCGGCCCTCGCGCCCCGACGCCTTGCGTGTCGGGCAGCCGATCGACGTCTATCTCAATCCAAAAACTCCCGTGGCGGACAAGCGATGAACGGCGGCAACGGCATCGCAATCGACGTCAAGGGCCTGACCAAGTCGTTCGGCGGCCGCGAGGTCGTGCACGATCTGTCGATGCAGGTGAAGCGCGGCTCGATCTACGGCTTCCTCGGACCCAACGGCTCCGGCAAGACCACCACCATCCGCATCCTCTGCGGCCTGCTCACGCCCGACAGCGGCGAGGGCACCTGCCTCGGCTACGACATCCGGCGCGATGCCGACAAGATCAAGCGCCAGGTCGGCTACATGACCCAGCGCTTCAGCCTCTACCAGGACCTGTCGGTGCGCGAGAACCTCGAATTCGTCGCACGGCTCTATGGCCTTGTCGATGCACGCGGCGCGGCGCGTGACATGGTCAAGCGGCTCGGGCTCTCGGGGCGCGAGGAACAGCTTGCCGGCGAGCTCTCCGGCGGCTGGAAGCAGCGGCTGGCGCTCGGCGCCTGCACGCTGCCCAATCCGAAATTGCTGCTGCTGGACGAGCCGACGGCGGGTGTCGATCCCAAGGCGCGGCGCGATTTCTGGAACGAGATCCATGCGCTCGCGGCCGACGGCCTCACCGTGCTGGTCTCGACCCACTACATGGACGAGGCCGAGCGCTGTCACGAGATCGCCTATATCGCCTATGGGCATCTGCTCGCGCACGGCACGGTGGAGGAGGTGATCGCGAAATCCGCGCTCTCGACCTACACCGTGACCGGCGAGGATCTCAACGAGCTCGCGGTTGCGCTGACCGGCAAGCCCGGCGTCGACATGGTGGCACCGTTCGGCACCTCGCTGCACGTCTCGGGGCGCGACGTTGCCGCGCTCGAAGCCAGCATCGCGCCGTGGCGCGAGAAAAGCGGCCTGCATTGGCAGAAATCGCATCCGTCGCTTGAAGACGTGTTCATCGAATTGATGGGCCGGTCCAAGGACAATTTCCAATGAGCGCCGTCGATCACTCCCCTCCCACACGCGACATCCGTGAACGCTTCGGCTTCCTGAGGCGCTCCTATGCGATGCTGATCAAGGAGTTCATCCAGCTCAGGCGCGACCGCGTCTCGTTCGCGATGATCGTGATGCTGCCGGTGATGCAGCTGATGCTGTTCGGTTTTGCCATCAACACCACGCCGCACCGTCTTCCGAGCGCGGTGCTGCTCCAGGAGGACAGCGATCTCGCCCGCTCGATCCTGAAGGCGCTGGAGAACACTGCCTATTTCCGCTTCATCTACGAGGTGCACGACGTCGACGATTTCGACAATCTGCTGAAGTCGGGCAAGGTGCTGTTCGGCGTCGAGATCCCGCGCGGCTTCGAACGGGCGGTGCGGCGCGGCGACAAGCCGGCGCTGCTGGTCGCGGCCGACGCCACCGACCCCGTGGCGGCGAGCGCGGCGATCGGTTCGCTCGGGATGGTCGTGCAGACCGCGCTCAAGCACGATCTCTACATCGGCAATCCCCCGGAGATGCCGTTCGAGATCCGCGCGCATGCGCGCTACAACCCGGCTGCGGTCTCCAGCCTCAACATCGTGCCGGGTCTCGTCGGCACCATCCTCACCATGACCATGCTGATCTTCACCGCGCTCTCGGTCACGCGCGAGGTCGAGCGTGGCACCATGGAGGCCCTCTTGTCGATGCCGATCAGGCCGGTCGAGGTGATGTTCGGCAAGATCATTCCTTACGTGCTGGTCGGCTTCGTCCAGGCCTTCCTGATCATCAGCATCGGCGTGTTCCTGTTCGGCGTGCCCGTGCTCGGCAATCTGTTCCTGCTGGCGCTGCTCTCGACGCTGTTCATCACCACCAATCTGTCGATCGGCTACACCATCTCGACGCTGGTGCAGAACCAGCTCCAGGCCATGCAGATGTCGATGATGTTCTTCCTGCCGAGCATCCTGCTCTCCGGCTTCATGTTCCCGTTCGCCGGCATGCCCGCCTGGGCGCAATATCTCGGCGAAGCGCTGCCGCTGACGCATTACCTGCGCATCGTCCGCGCCATCATGCTGAAGGGCGCGGGCATGCATAATCTGCATTTCGACGCGCTGGCGCTGGCGGCCCTGATGCTGGTCGCCATGACCATCGCCGTGACGCGCTTCCGCCGCACGCTGGATTGAGGCAAGATGCCCCTGAATCGAGGGGGTGGAATGGTTAGTTTTGCCAGCAGGAAGGCCCGGCAGCATGCCGCCTTGTCGGAGAATTTCGAGCGCGAGCTGACGCGGGAGGTGCTGCGCACCGAGCTGTTGCGGGTGCGGGCGCTGATCATGACGGGCTGCGTCATGACCGTGTTCCTCACCGCGATCTATCTGATCGATCCCGCCATCGTGGACCGGGTCTGGCGCGGGACGGAGGGGCTCGTCGAGGTCTACGGCCTTCTGGCCGGCTTCATCCTGTTCGAGACCTGGATCCACAGTCAGATCAGGAGGAATCTCAGGCTCGATCGCGACCTCCCGGTGGCCCGTCGCTATATCGGTGCGCTGATCGAGACGTCGCTGCCCACGGTGATCCTCATCCTGCAAATCCGGTCGATGGGTGCAACCCAGGCGCTCGGCTTCGCCGTGCCGCTCATGTACTTCATCTTCATCATTCTCTCGACCCTGCGGCTCGATTTCTGGCTGTCCACCTTCACCGGCGTCGTTGCCGCGGCCGAGCTGTTCGTCGTCGCGCTGATCTACGATCCAGCAAGCGGCGTCGGCGAGCCGCAGCTCTATTTTCACGCGGTCCGCAGCACCATCATCCTGATCTGCGGCGTGCTTGCCGGCTCCGTCGGCGCGCAGCTGCGGCGGCAATTTGCCGCGAGCATCGCGGCGGCCACCGCGCGCGACCGGGTGACCAATCTGTTCGGCCAGCACGTCTCGCCGCAGGTGGTGGAACGTTTGATGGCGGAGGGGACGAGCGCGGCCGGCGACCTCCGCCGCGTCGCCGTGATGTTCGTCGATTTTCGCGGCTTCACCGCCGGCGCGCAGTCGCGCACCCCGCAGGAGGTGGTCGACCGGCTCGACGGCGCCTTCGCGGTGCTGGTCGACATTCTCGACCGCCAGGGCGGCATCGTGAACAAGTTTCTCGGCGACGGCTTTCTCGCGCTGTTCGGCGCGCCGCTCGAGGCCTCCGACGCCGCGCACCGCGCGGTCGCCGCAGGCCGCGAGATGTTGATCGCGATGGACCGCATCAACGCGCAGACGAGCTGGCCGCTGCGCATCGGCATCGGCATCCATTTCGGCGAGGTCGTCGCCGGCAATATCGGCTCGCCCCGGCGCAAGGAATACACCGTGATCGGCGACACCGTGAACTTCGCCTCGCGGCTGGAGGCGCTGAACAAGGAGTTCGGCTCGCAGCTGCTGATCTCCGCGTCGGTGCGCGAGGCGCTCGGCGATGACGGCGAGGATGCCGTCGCGCTCGGCGAGGTCCAGGTGCGCGGTTACGAGCAGAAGGTAGCGGTGTTTCAATTGGGGTAGCGCGTTCAAATGTGAGTCGCGTTTGGTTGAAGCGGAGTCGCGCTCCGTTGAAGGCGCGTGATGAAATATCTCTGCTAGCTTTCGGGTCTTGCACGGAGGAAGCCGAAACAACTCGGCTTTCGTTTGTCACCCGGAGAATGCCATTGACCCGATCGACTCTTGTTGCGGCCGCCCTGATCGCCGCCGCCGTCACCCAAACCCAGGCCGCATCCGCCCGCCATGCCGCCCCACCGCGCGCGGCAACCGAAGCGACGGCCGACTCCTGCGTCAGGGCTCCCGCAGAGGGCGCGTATGCTTCTGCGCCCTACAAGCAGCCGCCTTGCCTGCCCAACACGGTGACAATGTACTAACGATCGCGGCAGACAGCCGGGCTGGCGAAGTCCGCCAGCCCGGCGCCGCGAACGTCCATGGCGCCTTTCCGTTGGCGGTATTTTGGTAATGCTTGACTCATTGCTCATATAGTCATCTATATGACTATATGAATTCAGCGCCGCTCGACGACCGCCTGCCACGCTACCAGCGCCTGCGCGACGATCTCGCCGCGCGGATCAACCGCAATGAATGGCGGCCGGGCGAGCCGATCCCTTCCGAAGCCGAGCTCGGTGCGCATTACGGCGTTGCCATCGGCACCGTGCGCAAGGCGATCGACCAGCTCGTCAGCGACAATGTGCTGGAGCGGCAGCAGGGCCGCGGCACGTTCGTGCGCCGCGCGCGCTTCAACTCATCGCTGTTTCGCTTCTTCCGCTTCCAGTCCGAGAGCGGCGAGCGGCGCGTCCCGAAGAGCCGCATCATCCGCCGCAAGAGCGTTCCGGCCACCTCCGCCGTCGCATCGGCGCTGCGCATTCCCGTCGGCGAACCCGTGATCAGCCTGTCGCGCCTGCGCCTGATCGACGACGTGCCGCTGCTCGCCGAGGAGATCTGGCTTCAGCAATCGCGCTTCGCGCCGATCCTTCAGATCGACACCGCCGAATTCGGCGATCTGCTGTATCCGCTCTATGAGGAGCGCTGCGGCGAGGTCGTGGTCTCGGCCGAGGAAATCTTGACGGTCGAAACCGCCAACGAGATGCAGGCGCGCCTGCTCAGGCTCGGGGCCCGCGCGCCGCTGATCGTGATCGAGCGCCTTGCGCTCGACCTCGAGCGGCGGCCGCTCGAATGGCGCCGCTCGCGCGGGCCGGCGGATCGCTTCCGCTACCACGCCGAGATCAGGTGAACGCGGGCTTCGACGACATCAAACAATAACGCGTACGAGGGTAGGAAACATGTCAAATTGGTACAGCGAATGCTCGCCGCTTGAGAAGCGGACGTTCTGGGCAAGTTTTGGCGGCTGGGCGCTGGATGCACTCGACGTCCAGATGTTCGGCCTTGCGATCCCCGCGCTGATCGCCGCGTTCGGCATCAGCAAGGCTGACGCCGGCCTGCTCGGCTCGGTCACGCTGTTCTTCGGCGCGTTCGGCGGCTGGTTCGGTGGAGCGCTCGGCGACCGCTATGGCCGCGTCAAGGCGCTCCAGATCACGGTGGCGACCTTCGCGCTTGCGACCTTCGCCTGCGCGTTCGCGATGACCTACACCCAGCTCCTGATCCTGAAGGCGATCCAGGGCCTCGGCTTCGGCGCCGAATGGGCCTGCGGCGCGGTGCTGATGGCCGAGATCATCCGCGCCGAGCATCGCGGCAAGGCGCTTGGCTCGGTGCAGAGCGCCTGGGCGGTGGGCTGGGGCGCGGCCGTGCTGCTCTCTGCATTGGTCTTCACCTATGCCCCGGCGGACATCGCCTGGCGGCTGCTGTTCGCGCTCGGGCTGTTGCCCGCGCTCCTCATCATCTTCATCCGTCGTGGCTTGAAGGAACCGCCGCGCGCGATCGCAGCCGAGAAGACGCCGTTCTTCGCAACGCTCTCCGGCATCTTCCATCGCGATGTGCTGCGCTCCACCCTGATCGGCGGGCTGTTCGGCATTGGCGCGCATGGCGGCTATGCGGCGCTGACCACGTTCCTGCCGACATTCTTGCGCGAAGTGCGTCACCTGTCGGTGCTGGGCTCGAGCGGCTATCTCGCCGTCATCATCGTTGCCTTCTTCTGCGGTTGCGTGGCCAGCGGCATCATCAGCGATCGTATTGGTCGCAGGGCCAATGTCGCGTTCTTCGCCAGCGCCTGCATCGTCACGGTGCTGATCTACATCTTCGCGCCGCTGACCAATAGCGAGATGCTGGTGCTCGGCTTTCCGCTCGGTTTCTTCTCCGCCGGCATTCCCGCCAGCATGGCGGCGTTGTTCAGCGAACTCTATCCTGCGGGCGTACGCGGCACCGGCGTCGGCTTCTGCTACAATTTCGGTCGTATCGTCTCCGCCGCGTTCCCGTTCCTGGTCGGCTTCCTCAGCGACCATATCGGGCTCGGACCCGCGATCGGCATCGATGCGGCCTTCGCCTATTCGCTGGTGCTGATCGCGGTGTTGCTGCTGCCCGAAACCCGCGGCAAGGTCTTTGAACAGACCGCGGCAACGCGCGCCTGACGCGGGATGGGGAGAAGCCAGCATGACATTTTCCCAGCGCGGCCTCACGCGCCGCCAGTTTGGCGCCGGCCTCGCGCTCGCCACAGTGGCTGCGACCACAGCCAGCAGTGAGGCAGCCTTGCCTGTTATCGATACCCACGCCCACGTCTTTCACCGCGGCCTCAAGCTCGCGCCGGGCCGCCGCTATGCGCCTGACTACGACGCGCCGCTGGCGCTCTATCTGGAGCAGCTCGACCGCAACGGCATGACCAATGGCGTGCTGGTGCAGCCGAGCTTTCTCGGCACCGACAATTCCTATCTGGTCGCATGTTTGAAGACGGCCGGGACGCGCTTGCGCGGCATCGCGGTGGTCGATCCCACGATCACCACGGATGAGCTGCGCACGCTCGATCGCGCCGGCGTGGTCGGCATTCGCCTCAATCTTGTCGGCCAGCCCTTGCCCGATCTGGCTTCCCTCGAATGGAAGGCACTGCTGGCGAGCGTGAAAGCCATGGGCTGGCAGGTCGAGATTCAGCGCAATGCTACCGATCTCGCCGTGCTCGCGCCGCAGTTGCTCGACCACGGCGTCACCGTCGTATTCGATCACTACACGCTGCCGGATCCAAAGCTCGGCGTCGCCGATCCCGGCTTCCAGTCGGTGCTGAGGCTTGGCGCGACGCGAAACGTCTGGGTCAAGATCTCGGCACCGTATCGCAACGGCGCGGCCGGCGAGAGTTTTGCGAAGGAAGCCTATCCGCTGTTGCGTGGCGCTTACGGCCTCGATCGTCTGCTGTGGGGCAGCGATTGGCCGCACACGCAGTTCGAGGCGTCGCAGAACTACGAGAAGAATCGGCAATTCCTCGACACGCTGATCGCCGACAAGAGCGAGCGTGCGCAGGTGCTGGCATCGCCGCGACCGCTCTTCCGCTTCTGAATCTTCATGTCGCAATTGCTCCGATTGCTCCGAATTTTGGGGCATGACGGGCGCTGTCGCCGGCTTGTAGACTGCCGGTGATGCAGCCGATCGCGGCTGTGACTTGCATGGGGAAGTGACGATGCAGCGCCGCTACATCACCGTCGATGTGTTCACCGACCGCGCCTTTGGCGGCAACCAGCTCGCCGTGGTGCTCGATGCCGGCGGCTTGTCGACGGCGCAGATGCAGGCGATCGCGACCGAGTTCAACTATTCGGAGACGACCTTCGTGCTGCCGCCGCGCGACAGGGCCAATGACGCCGAGGTGCGCATCTTCACGCCGGTGCGGGAGCTGCCCTTTGCAGGTCACCCCAATGTCGGCACCGCCTTCGTGCTGGCGAGCCTCGCAAAGGAGCCGAAGTCGCGCCTGTTGTTCGAGGAAAAGGCGGGTCTCGTGCCGGTCGATATCGTGCGAGAGCAGGGAAGGGTGGTCAGCACCGAGCTCACCGCGCCGCAGCCGCTGGCCCGCCTCGCGACATGTTCCGCCGAAGAGATCGCGGCCTGCATCTCCCTGACCGCGGAGGATATCAAGATCGATCGCCATGCCCCCCAGGTCGTCGGCGTTGGGACGCCCTTCGTCGTGGCGGAAGTGGGGTCGCGCGAGGCTGTGCGGCGGGCCAAGCCTGATGCTGCGGCGTTCAGCCGGATGTTGCCGCGCGATGGCGCCTTCTCGGTCTATTTCTACACCCGCGACGTGCCGGCGGGGGAAGCGCCCTGCGAGCGGCAGGCGCGGATGTTCTTCCCCGGCGCCAGCGGCCTGATCGAGGATCCCGCCACCGGCAGCGCCACGGTCGCCGCCGCCGCGCTGTTCGCCGATCTCGATCCCACACGCGACGGCGAGTTGAAGCTCACCATCGGCCAGGGCTTTGACATGGGCCGGCCAAGCCTCTTGCTGACGCGCGTGCGCAAGCAGGACGGCAAGATCGTCTCCGCCCATGTCGGCGGGCAATGCGTGCAGATGATGGAAGGGACGTTCCGGCTGACGGGGGAGGGGTAGCTCTCTATTCAATCGTCATGCCCGGGCTTGTCCCGGGCATCCACGTTCTTCGTGCCGCGTGGCAAGGCGTGGATGGCCGGGACAAGCCCGGCCATGACGGAGAGAGTCGTTCAGACCTGCCGCCCCGCCAAATTTCTCACCGCGACCCCATCGCGTTCCTCGATCATCTCCGCGATCATCCGGCGATGGCAATGGGTGTGGTCGCGCTCGTAGCAGAGCAGGCACACGGGCCCCGCCTTCTTCGCCAGTGCCGAGAGCTCGTCCATCTCTTCCCGCGCCTGAGGTGTCTTCAGGTGCTTCGCGTAGATCTTCTCCAGCACATCGTATTGCCCGCTGCGCGCGGCGAGGCGGCCTTCCCTGGGCGTGCCGAGCGCGGCGAGATGGACATAGGCGATGCCGCGCTCGTCGAGTCCTGCGGACAACTGTTTCTTGGAAAAGCCCGGCCGGCGGGAGGACGTCACCGCGCGCACGTCGACCACGAGCTTGACGCCGGCCTGCTCCAGCTCGTCCAGCACGGCCTTGGGCGGCGTCTGCTCATAACCAATCGTGAAGAGCTTCTTTGCCTTCGCCATGAACAAATCCTCAACTCACCCGCGCGATCAGCTCCATGGCGCCGTGCGGTGCGCGCACCTTGCCCTCGTGGATGACGTAAGCAAACACGTCGCGCGGCTCCTTCTTCGGCTTGGCCTTGTCGACCTTCGGCAAATCGTCCGGCTCGCCGCCGTCGGCCCAGGCCTGAAAGCGCTCGGCCCAGGCATCGAGCTGCTTGGGCGGATAACAGGTCTTGATCTCGTCATTGCCCTTCTGGAGCCTGGCATAGACGAAATCGCCGGCGACGTCGGCGATGGCCGGATATTTGCCGTGCTCGGCGAACACCACCGGCGTCTCGAACTCGCGGATCAGCGCAACGAAATCCGGCGTGCAGAAACTGTCGTGGCGGACCTCGACGACATGGCGCAGCGCGCGTCCGTCGAGCCTGCGCGGCAACAGCTCGAGGAATTTGCCGAAATCTGCGCCGTCGAATTTCTTCGTCGGCGCGAATTGCCACAGCACCGGCCCGAGATGGTCGCCGAGTTCCAGCACGCCGGAATCATAGAACCGCTTGACGGAGTCGCCGGCCTCGGCCAGTACGCGGCGGTTGGTGGCGAAGCGCGGTCCTTTCACGGAGAACACGAAACCTTCCGGCACTTCGCTGGCCCACTTGCGAAAGCTCTCCGGCTTCTGCGAGCCGTAGTAAGTGCCGTTGATCTCGATCGAGGTCAGCTTCGAGGCGGCGTAGGACAGCTCCTTCGCCTGCGTCAGCTTCTCCGGATAGAACACGCCGCGCCAGGGCTCGAAGGTCCAGCCGCCGATGCCGATGAAGATATTGCCGGATTTTTTGGACACGGTTTTTGCTTTGGCCACGGAAGGATCTCGCATCGACGTGGAGGGGAGGCCGGCATCCTAACCAAACGAGTTGTGATTGGCCAGTTGCCGCGGCCCGTCTAAGCTTCCGGCGAGATCATCTGCGAAGAAGGAGAACAAGATGCGGATGCTGATGGTGGGAGCGGCGCTCGTGATGATGACATCTGCCGCCATGACATATTCCGCCATGGCGGATGACGACGATGCCAAGGGTGCGCAGAAGCTCGCGATGCAGGGCCGCGACGATTACTGGCATTGCCTGGCGCGGGAATATTCGCGCGACAGCAATCAGGGCCTGTCGGAGCAGGATTTTGGCCGCTCGGTTGCCGGTGCCTGTCCGTCGGAGCGGCAATATTACCGGGTGGCATTGCTCGACTATCTCACCACGCAATATCCGAACATCGATTCAGGCGCCCATCTCGCGACTGCGAACAGGGCGGTGGAGTCGGCGCAGAAGGACATCGTGACGGCCTACGTCAAGCGCAGGCCGCCGGCGAAGTAGGGAATGGCGAGCAGGGGCAGAAGCCAGGGTTGCCTCATTCGCTACTCACCATTCGCTATTCGCCGCTTCGGCAGCCCTTCCGGCTGCGCGTTCATCCGTGGTATTACTGGCAGCATCTGGAACAGGGATGGGCTTCCATGTCGTCTGAGTCGGTGGGTGGCATTTTGGGCGCGATCGTCGCCGCGATCGTGCTTGCGGTCGCCGTCGTCCTCGGGCCGATCGGCCAATACGGCAAGCCGCCCAAGCCGGCAAAGGTCGATCCGGCTCCGGCGGCCATGGCGCCTGCCGCGCCCGCGCCGCGCGGCCCGGTGATCAAGGAAGTGCCCAACCAATAGGGGGCCAGAACAATATCGGCCCGAAAAGGCACTTTCGCCCCCTTGTGGAGCGATCAGGTCGTTACTATCTAGCTTCTAACGGCAACGTTGAGTCACAATCTCCGTTGTTGGGACGACCTTGGAATAGCATGGGCCTGCGCCGGATGTACGCGCGGGTCCGCCGTTCCGGGGTCGTTGGCATTTTGGGGCCCCTTTGGGCCGCTCCCCTTGGAAACCCCGGCTTGGCATCGCAGGACGCGGCGGATATACGCTGCCGTCATGAATGAAGCGATCAGACCGGGCGCCGACAACCCGCCGCAGGCTCATGAAGGGCCGGAACTGTCGGTCATCGTCCCGACCTTCAACGAGCGCGACAATGTCACGGTGCTGTACCGGCGGCTTGAGGCGACGCTCCCCAACGTCGCCTGGGAAGTCGTGTTCGTCGACGACAATTCGCCCGACGGCACCTGGGACGTCGTGCGCGAGCTGGCGCAGCGCGACAGCCGCGTACGCTGTGTCCGCCGCATCGGCCGCCGCGGCCTGTCCGGCGCCTGCATCGAGGGCATCCTGGCCTCCAGCGCGCCCTTTGTCGCCGTGATCGACGCCGACCTTCAGCACGACGAGACGCAACTGCCGAAGATGCTGCTGCTGCTCGCCAGCGATCAGGCCGATCTGGTGGTCGGCAGCCGCTATGTCGAAGGCTACAAGAGCGAAGGCTTCAACAAGCAGCGCGCCGGCGCCAGCGCGCTGGCGACCGAGGTCGCAAAGAAGATGCTGCGGGTCGAGATCGCCGATCCCATGAGCGGCTTCTTCATGGTCCGCCGCGACCGTTTCGAGGAATTGGCGCCGAAACTTTCGGTGCATGGCTTCAAGATCCTGCTCGACCTCGTCGCCACTGCCCATGGCCGCTTGCGCGCGGTCGAGATTCCCTACACCTTCGGCGCCCGCCAGCACGGCGAGAGCAAGCTCGATTCCATGGTCGCGCTCGACTTCCTCGGCCTGGTGCTGGCCAAGCTGAGCAACGACATCGTCTCGTTGCGCTTTATCCTGTTCGCGATGGTCGGCGGCATCGGTCTCGTGGTGCACTTGACCACGCTGTTCATCGGACTTCAGCTGTTCAAGGCGCCGTTCGCCGAGGCCCAGGCCGCCGGCGCCATCGTCGCCATGACCAGCAACTTCATCCTCAACAACTTCCTTACCTATCGCGATCAGCGGCTGAAGGGCTTTGCGCTGCTGCGCGGTCTGATCGCGTTCTACATCGTCTGCAGCGTCGGCCTGCTCGCCAATGTCGGCGTCGCCTTCTCGGTCTACGACCAAGAGCCGATCTGGTGGCTGGCCGGCATGGCAGGTGCGCTGATGGGCGTGGTGTGGAACTACGCGATGTCCGGACTGTTCGTCTGGCGCAAGAAATAGCGCACAATGGGCGGAGCTGACGCGCGGATCGTCCGCAATACCGCGCTGGTGATTCTCGCGCTGGTCGCGTTGCGGCTGGTCGCGGCTGCGTTCACGCCGATCACCTTCGACGAAGCCTATTACTGGATGTGGTCGAAGAGCCTCGCAGGCGGCTATTACGACCATCCGCCGATGGTCGCCTACGTCATCCGTGCCGGCACCATGATCGCCGGCGACACCGAGCTCGGCGTCCGTCTCGTCTCGATCCTTCTCGCGCTGCCGATGAGCTATGCGATCTATCGCTCGGCCGCGATCCTGTTCGGCGGCGCGCGCGTGGCTTCGACCAGCGCCATCCTGCTCAATGTGACGATGATGGCCTCGGTCGGTACGCTGATCGTGACGCCCGATGCGCCGCTGCTGGTCGCCTCCAGCTTCGTGCTGTTCTTTCTCGCCAAGGTGCTGGAGACCGGCCGTGGCGTCTGGTGGCTCGCGGTTGGTGCGGCGGTCGGCGCGGCGCTGCTGTCGAAATACACTGCGATGTTCTT
Organism: Bradyrhizobium sp. GW821-FHT12B03; assembly: GCF_058807535.1. Lineage (NCBI taxonomy): Bacteria > Pseudomonadati > Pseudomonadota > Alphaproteobacteria > Hyphomicrobiales > Nitrobacteraceae > Bradyrhizobium > Bradyrhizobium sp. GW821-FHT12B03. Next base: position 1,109 of record NZ_JBXAQU010000016.1, on the reverse strand, counting down.
CGGGCCGGCGATCCTGATCTGGCTGGCGGCAGTGCCGAAGCTCAGGCGCTGGTTCCTCTCACCCTGGCCCTATCTCGGTGGCCTCGTTGCACTTGCGCTGTTCTCGCCGGTGGTCCTCTGGAATGCGGATCATCAATGGGTCTCGTTCGTAAAGCAGCTCGGGCGGGCCAGGATCGAGGATTTCCGCCCCGTCTTCATCGCCGAGCTGATCCCGACCCAGATCGCGTTCGCAACCCCGCTCGTCTTCATCCTTGGTGCGATGGGCCTGCATGCGCTGACCTGGCGCCGGGCCGGCGCATCGGCCTCGCGCGTGCTGATCGAGACGCTGTTCTGGACCATCGTCGCCTATTTCGTCTGGCATTCGCTGCATGCGCGCGTCGAGGCCAACTGGTTCGCGCCGGTCTACCCGCCCTTCGTGGTTGCGGCTGCGGCCGCCGCCAATCTCGTGCAGTGGAAGCCGCGTGCGCGACGCCTGGTCGATTTTTGCCTGCGCTGGGCAGCCCCCACCGGCATCGTGATGTTTGCAGCCCTCATCGTGCAGGCCAACACGGGCGCCTTGTCCGGCTATCGCCGCGACGCGACGGTGCGCAGCGTCGGCGTCGGCTGGCGCGAGCTCGCCGCCGAGATCGAAGCCGTGCGCGTCCGCACCGGTGCGACATGCGTGCTCGCGCCGGATTACGGCACCACGGGCTGGCTCGCGTTCTATCTGCCGCGCGGCACCTGCGTGGTGCAGCAGAACCAGCGCATCCGCTGGGTCAACATGCCCGAGCCCGATCCGAAGCTGCTCGCCGGCAAGCTGATCTATGTCGACGAGCTGCGGAGCGACGGCCATCCCGCCGTCAACGATTTGTTTGCGCAGGCGACGCAGGTTGCGCAATTGCAGCGCAAGCGCGGGCCGCTCGTGGTCGAGACCTACGGCATCGATCTGCTCGAAGGCGCCAAGGGCGACGTGCTCGACCGCTCGCCGCCGCCGGAAGCGCGATAGTCGGCCGCGAGGAGGCATCACTGCTTCCTCATCGTCGTCCCGGCCTTCGCCCTAGGGCATGCACATATCTGGTGCGACGGATTGACTCGGGTCGAGGGTAAGGGGTTCCAGAATCGGGAATCCG
>NZ_JBXAQU010000015.1:0-201595 GCF_058807535.1 Bradyrhizobium sp. GW821-FHT12B03 | reverse complement strand
TCGACGCGCGAGGCGATCGTCGACGCCAGGAAGCCCGAGGGGATTCCGATCACCAGCAGGAGCGCGATCCCGATGATGACGACCATCACCGCCGCGCCGGCGAATTTAGCTGCTCTCATGTCGACTTTCCAACGGCGAACAAGCGGCGTCGAACCCGGCCGGTCGCCCGTCCTCTGCGCCACAGCCTATCCCGGGACGGGAAGCTGCACCAAGCCGCTAAAAATAATCGGAGGGTGCTGCAAAGTTATGTGACTTATGACACACTTCTCCAGCGCGGTTTTACGCGACTGTGACGTTGATGGTTCCAAGCGATTTGCCAGCGAAATTAACAAGCAAATTAACAAAGGAATTGAGATGAGCAAGCAGGCCGAATTTGCGGTCATCCTGAAGATGAACGCGATGTTCGCCGATCTCGGCGTGGACGAGCTCCAGCGGCTGTCCAGTCTCTGCCACACCCAGCATCTGGCGAATGGCGAGGTGCTGTTCCAGAAGGGCGATGCAGGGGATGCGCTGTTCGGCGTGCGCCGCGGACAGGTCCGGATCGAGACCGGCGCCTCCGACGGCAGCCGGTTGACGCTGAACTTCATGGGGCCGGGCGACCTGTTCGGCGAGGTTGCGGTGCTGGACGGCCAGAACCGCACCGCGGACGCGACCGCGGGCGAGGTCAGCGAGTTGTTCGTGTTGCGACGCGAAGACTTTCTCGCCTTTCTCGAGCGCGAGCCGAAGGTCGCGATCAAGATCATCGCGCTGCTGTGCCAGCGCATCCGCTGGCAGAGCGAGCGCATGGAGGAATCCATGCTGCAACCGCTCCCGGTGCGGCTGGCGCGGCGGCTCTGCGCGCTCGCCGCCGATTTCGGCTCCGAGGTGCACATCTCGCAGGAGCAGCTCGGCGTCTTCGTCGGCGCCGCCCGCGAGAGCGTCAACCGCCAGCTTCAGACCTGGCGCAAGGAGGCGATCCTGGATCTCCAGCGTGGGCGTATCTTGCTCAGGAACATGACCAAGCTGACGGCGATCGCGCGGAACGAGTAAGCCAAGCAATTTCCCGCCGCCTGGACGGCGGGAGGCATAAGCTCGCGCGCCCGCGACTTGCGCCGGCCTGTGCCTCTAAGCCGGCTCTTGCCGCGCCTTACTCCGCCGCAGGGTGCACGATATTCTTCGGCACGGGCGAGGCCTCCGCCGGCGCAGCCCCGTGATGATCGGTCGTCTCCGCATCCTCGCTGTGCACGATCAGCCGCTTGCCGAAGCGCCAGATCAGGGCGCCGAGATCGTCCATCACCATGAACATCGCGGGCACGAACACCAGCGACAGGATGGTCGAGAAGATCAGGCCGCCGATCACCGCGAGCGCCATCGGCGAGCGGAATTCGCCGCCGGCGCCGACCGCGAGCGCGCTCGGCATCATGCCGGCGGCCATCGCGATCGTGGTCATCACGATCGGGCGGGCACGCTTCATGCCGGCGTCGATCATGGCTTCCTCACGCGGCTTGCCGTCGCGGATCGCCTCGATGGCGAACTCCACCAGCATGATCGCGTTCTTGGTGACGATGCCCATCAGCATCAGGATGCCGATCCACACCGGCGTTGTGAGCTGCTTGCCGGTGACGAGCAGGGCCGCGATCGCGCCGCCGATCGAGAGCGGCAGCGAGAACAGGATGGTGATCGGCTGCAGGAAGGTGCCGAACAGCAGCACCAGCACCGCATAGACCATCAGCAGGCCGGCCTTCATGGCGGTGGCGAAGCCCTCGGACAATTCGTTCAGGCTCTCGGCGTCGCCTGATGGTGAGACCTTCACGCCCTTCGGCAGGCTCTTCATGACCGGAAGTTCGTTGATCTGCTTGGTGGCATCGCCGAGCGCCGTCGACCCGACGGTGTCGGCGGCAACGGTCGCCTGCCGGTCCCGGTCGTAGCGGTTGATGCTGGTCGGGCCCTGATCGAGCTTCACGTCGGCGATGACGGACAGCGGCACGCCGCCCTTCTCGCCGTGTTCGCCGAGCGGCACCCGCAACTGCTCGAGCGTCTTCAGATTGCCGCGCGCAGCATCCTCGAGCTGCACCCGGATCGGCACCAGTCGATCGCCGACGTCGAACTTGGCGAGCGCAGGCCCGACGTCGCCGATCGTGGCGACGCGGATGGTCTGCGACAGGCTTTCGGTGGAGACGCCGAGCCGGGCCGCGAGCTCGGCGCGCGGCTCGATGCGCAGTTCGGGCCGCTCCAGCGTGGTCTCCGAGATCACGTTGGAGATGGTCGGAATCCGCTTCATCTGGGTCGCAAGCTCGCTTGCGACGTTGTTGACGATGTTGGCGTCGACGCCGGTCACGACCAGCGAGATGGCGCGCAGGCCGTTCTCGTCCAGGAACCAGAAGCGCAGGTCCGGAATGTTGTCCAGTTCCTGGTTGATGGAGAATTCGAGCTCGCGCTGGGTGATGTCGCGGTCGACCTTGGGCACGTAATTGATGATCAGGGATGCGCGTCGGACTTCCTGGGTGCCCGGCGGAATGCGGCCGCCGTCGACGAAGATGCTCTTCACCTCCTGCCGCTTGCGCAGCCGCGCAACGATGTCCTCGGTGACCTTTTCGGTGTAGGCGAGCTGGGTACCGGGCGGCAGTTCGAGGGCGAGCAGCGATCGCGCGCTGTCCTGCGTCGGCAGGAAGCCTTGAGACAGAAGCGTGATGCTCCAGATCGAGGCAGCGAAGACACCCAGGCCGATCAGCACCGTGAAGAAATAGTGCCTCACCGACCAGGTCACGAGGCTATGATAGGCCCGCAACACACGGCCCGGCGGCGGCTCCGCATGGGTGTGGTGCTTGAGGAAGTAGGCCGCCAGCACCGGCGTGACGAAGCGCGCCGCCAGCAGCGAGAAGAACACCTGCACCGACACGGTGATGCCGAACTGCTTGAAGAATTGTCCGGCAATACCCGACATGAAGCTCGCCGGCGCGAAGATCGCGATGATCGTGAGCGAGATCGCGATCACCGCGAGCCCGATCTCGTCGGCGGCTTCCAGCGCGGCACGATAGGGCGATTTACCCATGTTCATGTGCCGCACGATATTCTCGATCTCGACGATGGCGTCGTCGACCAGGATGCCTGTCGAGAGCGTGATGGCGAGGAAGCTGACGAGGTTCAGCGAAAAGCCGAGAATGTCCATCGCCCAGAACGCCGGGAAGATCGACAGCGGCAGCGAGATCGCGGCGATGATGGTGGCGCGCAGATCGCGCAGGAACAGCAGCACGATGACGACGGCGAGGATGGCGCCCTCGAACAGGGTCGATATCGCGGCCTCGTAATTGCCCTTGGTGTATTCGACCGACGTGTCGATCAGCTTCAGGTCGACGTCGGGATAGGTGGCCTTGAGCGCATCGATGCGCTTCTGCACGGCGGCCGCGACGACGACGTCGCTGGCGCCCTTGGAGCGCTTGATGCCGAGCGCGACCACCGGCTCGCCGTTGAAGCGGGCGAAGGTGCGGCGGTCGGCGATGGTGTCGGTGACCGTGCCGAGATCGTCGAGCCGCACCTCGCCGCCGGCGAACAGCGGGATCATGGTGCCGGAGAGATCGCCCAGCGTCTTGGCGCCGGCCAGCGTGCGGATCGCCTGGTCGTTCTTGCCGATCTCGGCGCGGCCGCCGGCGACGTCGACATTGGTGCCGCGCAGGGTCTGGCTGACATTGACGGCGGTCAGCCCCATTGCCTGCAGCCGGTCGGGATCGAGCGAGACCAGGATCTCGCGCTCGACGCCGCCGATGCGCTCGACCTGGGCAACGCCGCGAACGCCCTGCATGGCGCGCTTGACCACGTCGTCGACGAAATAGGACAGCTGCTCCGGCGTCTTGCCGGGCGAGATCGCGGCATAGGTGACGATCGGCAGGCCGATCACGTCGACGCGCTGGATCAAGGGCTCGGTGACGTTCTGCGGCAGGTTCGAGCGTACGCGCGTCACCGCGTCCTTGACGTCGTTGAGCGCGCGGTCGGTGTTGGTCGAGAGCGCGAACTGGATCGTGGTGAGTGACAAGCCGTCGGTGATCGACGAGGTGATGTGCCACACGCCTTCGACGCCGGACACGGCGTCTTCGATCGTCTTGGTAACCTGGGATTCAAGCTCGGCCGGCGCCGCGCCGAACTGCGACACCGCGACCGAGATCACGGGAATGTCTGCCGAGGGCAGTCGCGTCACCGCGAGCTTGGTGAAGGAGGCCCAGCCGAGCAGCAGCAGGATGAACGAGAAGACGACAGACGGCAGCGGATTCCGGATCGACCATGCCGAGATATTGAGTGCCATCAGCGTCCCCGCGTGCGATCGAGTTCATCGGCGAACATGGTCTTGATCTGGTCGCCGTCATGCAGCGAAGAGCCGGCGTCGGCGACGACGATTTCGCCGACCTCGAGCCCTTCCAGGATTTCCGTCGCGGTGTCGGACGACAATCCGACCCGCACCTTGCGCGTCTCGATCGTGTTGCTCTTGACGACCTGCACGGTGAGATGGTCGATCGCGGTCTTGGGCACCGCGACGCCACAGCTTCGCTTGGCGTCGATGGAGGCCCGGGCGAAGGTGCCGATCTTCAGCGACGGATTGTTGGTGACGCTGATGCGGACGCGGCCGAGCTGCGTGGCGCGGTCGATGTCGGGCGCAACCAGACGCACCCGCCCGATCAGGTCGGGCGCGTCGTCCCGGCTGATGCGTACGGTGGCGCCGGAGCTGAGCTTGGACATGTGCACGGCCGGCACCTGCGCATCCAGCTCGATCTCGTTGTTGACGGCAATGCGGAACATCGGGCCCGCCTGCGGCGAGGCCGGTGCGCCGACGATGGTGCGGATCTCGGTGACGAGGCCCGGTGCCGGCGCTTTCAGCGAGACCGGGCCCTGCGGCCCGGGCCGCTGCGGCTGGCCCGGAATCTGCGGCGGCGCCGTCAGGCGCGCCAGCTCCTGGTTGTCGGTGACGATTGCGCCCTCGACGACGAAGAGGTCGGTCACCCTGGAGCCTTCCTGGTCGGCGACGACCACGGCTTCGCGCCGCGGCACGAAGAAGCCGGTCACGCGCACCAGGTCGGAGAAGCAGGCATTGGTCGATTTCGTCACGATGACGAGCGCCTCGCCCGGCGTTTCCTTCTCTTCGGGTCGGCGCCGATGCTCGAACAGATAATAGCCGATGCCGAGCACGACGATGAACGCCACGGTTCCGGCCGGCTTGAGATATTCGGAGAGGGTCATCGCCGGATTGTCCTGGCCTGGCTCACGGCCATCCGCACGAGGCCTGCTGAGAGCGTTTCCCTGAAACAAAGCGGCGTCCCGCAAGGTTGCGGGACGCGCTCTGGAAGCGAGATTTTACACCACATCACGACCGGTCATTTCAAAGGATTTGAGTCGTGCTCACTTCGATGCGGTGGTCTTGTTTTCCATGTTGACGACCTGCACGCGGCGGTTCACCTCCGCCATCGGCTGGCTCGGGTCCTTCAGCTTGCTCTTGCCGTAGCCGACGGTGACGAGGTCGGTCGCGGTGATGCTGTACTTCTCGACGAGGTAGCGCTTGATCGAATCGGCGCGGCGCTCCGACAGTTCCTGGTTGTAGCTGTCGCCGCCGACGGCGTCGGTGTGGCCGGCGAGCACGAAGGTCGAGCCCTTCAGGTCGGGGCTGGTCAGCGCGCGACCGAGCGCCTGCACCGAAGCCAGCGACTTGTTGCTGATATTGGCGGAGTTGTAGTCGAAGGTGATATCGAGATCGATGTTCGGCTTGTCCTTGGCGGCCGACGCGATTTCCTCGCGCTCGGTCGACGACAGCGAGCGCGTCGAACGGCCGCGCACCGACTGGATCAGCTTGGTCTCCGACACGCTCGGCGCGGGATCGGCCTGCGGGGCGATCGAGAGGCCGCGGGTCAGCGGCTTTTTCTGCGACGGCGCCAGCGCGCGGACGATCTCGTCCTCGGTGACGTTCTTGCTGTTGCCGTCGTCGCCGGCGAATGCGGGTGAGGCCGGCAGCGCCAGCGCGGCGCCGATGGCCAAGATGGACAGGATCGCGGTAAGTCCTTTTGCAGCCAATGTCATTGCCAGTCCCTCCTGCGCAGCTGACCTGCGTGGTTCCAAAATTCCTGCAATAGGCCCCTCGGGAAAGGCCGCCTGCGGCATCCGTTCATTAGTCTTGCCTGGGCCGCCGAGGGTTCGAGGCGTCCGCCGCCCCGACTCAAAAAAATACTAGCGTACTCCGTAGCTTGCGAATTCCTGGACGATGTTCGGATCCATCGCCTTGGCATTGGCAATGTCCAGCGCACCCTCCTGGGCGGAACCGTTGCGCTGCTTGGCCAGGCCCCGTCCATAGAGCGAGGAGGTCAGGCGCGGATTGATCCTCAGGGCTGCATCGAAATCGGCGATGGCATTCTTGACCGCGCCCGATTTCAGATTGACCAGTCCCCGGCTGTCCAGCGCATCGACGAAGTTCGGCCGCAACCGCAGCGCCTCGTTGCAATCCTTCAGCGCGCCCTGGAGATCGCCGACCACGGTGCGGGTCCAGCAGCGGTTGTTCAGCGCCTCGACATCCTTCGAATTGATCCGGAGCGTGTCGTCGAAATCCTTGATGGCGAGATTGTAGGCACCCTTGCTGGCATAGACCTGACCGCGCCGGTACAGCGCGTTGACGTCATCAGGGTTGGCCGCGATCTTGGCCGTCAGGCCCTTGATGGTGGGGTCATCCGCCAGGACGGCCGCGCTCGGGCCGCTGTCCAGGCTCGGCGCGGGCGCCAGATCGGCCGGCTTCACCGGCGGCGGAGGCGGCGGCAAAGCGGCCTCGACCTGCGGCTTCGGCGAGGGGGGCTGTGACGGCGGCGCGGGAGGTGCCGGCGGCGGATTGTTCGCAACCACGGGCGCCGGTGGGGCGGGCGGAGCCGGGGGCGGGTTGTTCGCAACGGGCGGTGGCGACGGCGCAGGCGGAGTTGGTTGTGGCGCCTTCGCGGTCGGGCGCGATCCGCTGGCTCCGGGAATGAACGAGAAATCCTCGGCCAGCGAGGAGGAAATCCACGGCACCTGCTCGCCGCGCGAGGCCCGGGTGACGCCCATCTTGGTGCGGTTCAGCGTCTCCTCGGCCATCAGGTCGGGGACGCGGATTTCCTTCAGCAGCTCCTGGACGAACAGGCTGTGCTCACCGCCGGCGTCCGAGACGACCGAGGCCAGCGCCGCCGAATACATCACCAGCGTGCCGTTCGGCGCGATAACCGGGGTCAGGCCGGCCGAGAAGCTGCGGAACCGGCGCTCGAACGGGTTGCGCCTGGAGGCGTCGATCAGCGCGATCTTGACGCCGGCGCCGCGGGTATTGAGCTCGCCGAGCACGGTTTCGAGGCTGACGCCGTCGCGGCGCACGTCGGATTCGGTCCAGATCTGCGCATCGACCGGTAGCATGTAGCTCTGGCGCGCCGACTGGATGCCGAAGCCGCTGAAGAACACCAGCGCCACCGAGCCCGGCTTGATCTTGCCGTAGAGCTTGTCGAAGGCGCGGCGCATGCCGTCGCCGGTCAGGTTCTCGCCGATCTCGACGGAAAAGCCGTCACGCTTGAGTTCGTCGGCGATGTCACGGGCGTCGTTGAGCGGCTCCTTCAGCGGGGCGTCCGCATCCGGATATTTGGCGTTGCCGATGACCAGCGCATAACGGTCGCCGGCCGCAAGCGACGGAGCGGCCGGGACGAGCGAAACGAGCAAGGGAAGAACGAAAAGGAAGCGAATTTTCATAATCAGCGCGGTCCAGCCAAAAAGGCGCCGATCCCAGCTTGCGCCGCGGCGACCTTAACTTACGCAATGGGCATTATCAAACCGGGGAGAGGGGGCGTCAACCGCTTGGAGATTCGGCGTTATCGCGACGATTGACCGCAATGCACGGGCACGCTGCGAGGGGAATGAACGGGCTGTCACGGTTGTGCTCTCGCGCTCTGGTGGGCATTGCAGCGGCCGTATGGGGGCAGCCATGTCTTAGGACAGATATGTCTTAGGACAGATATGGCATCGAAAATGTGATTGGTCTCACATTGGCGCGGCTCTTCCACCGTCACACGCGGCGTTTGACCTTTCCCGCGGACGATGGCTTGGTGTGCTCGGTCCGTCCCCGACGGTCCACTCAGAAAAAGCAAAACCAAAAGCAAGATCATGGGAAACGCCTACGAAATCTACGCACTGCGCTATGCGACGATGTCGCCGCGCACCCTCAGCATGAACTTCCTGGCGCCGGATCCGCATGACAGTGCGGCGCAGGACCTCGATTACTTCGTCTGGCTGATCCGAGGGTACGGCCGCGACATTCTGGTCGATACCGGCTTCAATGCCGAGGAGGCGAGCGCGCGGGCGCGCAAGCTGACGCTCAATCCGGTCGACGCGCTGGAGCGCTTTGGCGTTGCGGCGTCAGCTATTGCCGACATCATCGTGACGCATCTGCATTACGACCATGCCGGCAACCTCGACCGCTTCCCGAACGCGCGCTTTCATCTTCAGGAGCGTGAGATGGCTTACGCGACCGGCCGCTGCATGTGCAACGGCCTGTTGCGACATCCGTTCTCGGTCGAGCACGTCACCCAGATGGTGCGCCATGTCTATGGCGAGCGCGTCAATTTCTATTCCGGCGACGGCGAGATCGCGCCTGGAATCACCGTCCACCGTGTCGGCGGTCATTCCGACGGCTTGCAGGTGGTCAAGGTCGAGACCGCGCGCGGCCCGGTGGTGCTGGCGTCCGACGCCGCGCATTACTACGCCAATCTGCAGCGCCGCAGCCCGTTTCCGATCGTCTACAATGTCGGCGACATGGCGCAGGGCTGGGAGACGATCGAGCGCCTTGCGGGGCATCCTGACCGGTTCATTCCCGGCCACGATCCGATCGTCACCGAGATCTATCCGCGCGCCAGCGACAAGGTCGATGCCTTCGCGCTGCATCTGCCGCCGTCGCGGTCGTTTGCGAAGTGACGGCGTAGACCAAGCGAGCTCGATTCCATCACCGTCACCCCGCGCAATGGCGAAGCCATTTGTCGCTGGAGGTGGCCGCTCCTTCAGCGGCCCTCGAAGGGCGACGGCCCGGCTGCATCGGGGGCCGCTCATCCTTCGAGGCTCCCCGCACGATGCTTCGCATCGCGCGCCTCGCACCTCCAGCGACAACGGCTTCGCCGTTGCGCGGGGATGACGGGGCCGGCACTACGCGCGGGCGACTCAATTAATACGCCTGCTTGGCGTCGGCCTCTTCGCTGGTCTGGATCAAATCGAGGCTCTGCTCGATCTTGCCGAGCAGGGCCGAGAGCTGCTTGCGCTCCTGCGCGGACAGGCACGCGAGGATCTCATCCTCCCGCCGCAGCAATTGCGGGAACAGCTCTTCGTAGAGCGCGCGGCCCTTCCTGGTCAGTTGCAGGCGGAATTCGCGGCGGTCGGCTTCGTTCTCGACCCGCTCGATCAAGCCGTCTTGCAGCAGCGTGGTCACCGCGCGGCTGATGGTCGATTTGTGCGTGCGGGTGCATTGCGCGATGTACTGCGCGCTGCAGGCATCGTTGCGGAAGCCGAGCGTCGCGATCACGCGCCATGCGGGGATATCCAGGCCGTGACGCTCCTGATATTCGACCGAGAGCGCGGAACTCACCTCCGCTGCGAGCCGGTTGAGGCGGAACGGTACGAACTTGAACAGGTCGAGCCGTGCTTTGGACCGCGGCGACACTTCGCCCAACTCTTGTCGCTTCAGCGCCGCATCGCTGGATGTTCTCGCCAAGGCTTGCGCTCCGAATTCCAGTTGACGGCCGGCCGGCTCCGGTCCAAAATAGTTGCACGTGAGACTATCTAGCAGATCAGTCCTCTCCTGACCAGAGCCGAGGTTAGTGCATGGCGCAGGCCAAATCCCAGTTCGGCTATCGCCGCCATCCCGATCAGGATCGCCCGGGCCATGGCACGGCCGAGCATCCGGTCGTGGTCGTCGGCGCGGGCCCGGTCGGGCTGTCGCTGGCGATCGATCTGGCCCAGCGCGGTCAGCGCGTCGTCCTTCTGGATGACGCCGATCGCATCGGCGAAGGCTCGCGCGCGATCTGCTTCTCGAAGCGCTCGCTGGAATATTGGGACCGGCTCGGCGTCGGCGACCGCATGGTCGAGAAGGGCGTGGTGTGGAGCGTCGGCCGCATTTTCCATGGCGAGTCCCAGCTCTACCAGTTCAACCTGCTGCCCGAAGACGGTCACAAGCGGCCGGCCTTCATCAATCTCCAGCAATATTACGCTGAAGCCTATCTGGTCGATCGCATCAGCGACCTGCCTGAGGTCGACCTGCGCTGGCGCAACAAGGTGACGGCGCTGGAAAGCCGCAACGATTCCGTCGCGTTGACGATCGAGACCCCGGAGGGCGCCTACCGCCTGCACGCGCAGTATGTCGTCGCCTGCGACGGCGCGCGCTCGTCGCTGCGGCAGATGGTCGGTGCCGAGTTCGCCGGCCAGGTGTTCGAGGACCAGTTCCTGATTGCCGACGTCAAGATGACTGCGGAATTCCCGACCGAGCGCTGGTTCTGGTTCGATCCGCCGTTCCATGCCGGACGCTCGGCGCTGCTGCACCGGCAACCCGACGACGTCTGGCGCATCGACCTTCAGCTCAATCGCTACGCCGATCCCGTGATCGAGAAGAAGCCGGAAAACGTGCGGCCGCGGATCGCGCGCATGCTCGGCCACGACAAGTTCGAGTTCGAATGGATCTCGCTCTACAAGTTCCAGTGCCGGCGGATGGATCGCTTCATCCATGGCCGCGTGATCTTTGCCGGCGACTCCGCGCATCAGGTCTCACCCTTTGGCGCGCGCGGTGCGAATTCCGGGCTCGAGGACGCCGAGAATCTCTCCTGGAAGCTCGATCGCGTGCTGCGCGGGACCTCGCCTGCGAGCCTGCTGGAGAGCTACCACGCCGAGCGCAGCCTGGCGGCGGACGAGAACATCCGCGAATCCACCCGCTCGACCGATTTCATGGCGCCGAACTCGCACCAGGAAGCGCGGCTGCGCAAGGCGGTGCTGTCGCTGGCCAAGGAGACCGAGTTCGGCAAGCGTATGGTCAATGGCGGCCGGCTCTCGGTGCCGTGCAGCTACGACTCGCCGCTCTCATCGCCCGATGCGGATACGTGGCGTGGCGGACCATCGCCCGGCTGTTCCATGCTGGATGCGCCGGTTGCGGGCGAGAACGCCTATTTGACGGACGCATTCCGCAAGGGCGGAACGGACTTCACTTTGCTGTCGTTCAGCAATGGCGCGGCAATCGAGGCGCCGGATGGCGTGAAGGATATCCGCATCGGCGGCGAGGGCGGCCTTGCCGATCCCGCGGGCCTGGTCGCAAAGCGCTACGACGCCGAGCCTGATACGGCCTATCTGCTCAGGCCGGACGGCTATGTCGCAGCGCGCTTCCGTCAGCCGACGCGCGAGGCGATTGCGGCAGCGCTGTCGCGCGCCGCAGGTCTGAATTGAGGTCCCGCATGCCGCTGTCCACCAGTTCGAACTTCGCGCGGCCGGACGATGCCTTTCGTGCCATCGTCGAGGCGCATCGCGGTCTCACCGAGGAGCAGAGCGCCGATTTCGACGCGGCGCTGGTGCTGATTCTCGCCAACCATATCGGTGACATCGACGTGCTGCGCGAGGCGATCGTGCTCGCCAAGCGCCGCATGATCGACGGCCAGCAGCAACAACAGCAACAACAATAACCCTGTGACCTAAGGATGAATTGATGGCGAAGAACTTCGCATCCACCGGCGATCTCGCCGAGAAGACAATCACCTTCTCGGAGATCGGAACCGATCTCTACGCCTTCACCGCCGAGGGCGATCCGAACACGGCCGTCATCGTCGGCGACGACGGCTGCCTCGTGTTCGACGCGCAGGCAACGCCGGCAATGGCGAACAAGGTGATTGAGCGCGTCCGCGCCGTCACCGACAAGCCGATCAAATATGTCGTGCTGTCGCATTATCACGCCGTGCGCGTGCTCGGCGCCTCGGCCTATCACGCGCAGGGCATCGTCGCCTCGCAGGAGACGTATCGTCTGATCGAGGAGCGCGGCCAGCAGGATTGGGATTCCGAATACGGCCGCTTTCCGCGCCTGTTCCAGGACGCGCAGAGCATTCCCGGCCTGACCTGGCCGACGCTGACCTTCGAAGGCGAGATGTCGATCTATCTGGGAAAACGCGAGGTGCGTCTGATGCAGCTCGGGGCCGGCCATACCTCGGGCGACATCGTCGCCTGGGTGCCGGATGCCGAAGTGATGTTCTCCGGCGACCTCATCGAATATCACTCGGCCTGCTATTGCGGCGACGCGCATCTGCGCGAATGGCCGCTGACGCTGAACGAGATCCGCAACTTCAATCCCAAGGCGATCGCGCCGGGCCGCGGCGATGCCCTGAAGGGCACCGCCACGGTGCGCGAAGCCATCGCGATGACGCGCGACTTCGTCACCTCGCTCTATGGTGCCGCCGAAATCTCGGTCGCGAAGGGCCGCACGCTGAAGGAATCGATGGCGGCGACGCGCGAAGTGATGGATCCGAAATTTTCGAGCTTCGCCATCTACGAGCACTGCCTGCCGTTCAACGTCTCGCGCGCCTATGACGAAGCGTCGGGGATCGACGATCCCGTGATCTGGACCGACAAGCGCGACCAGGAGATGTGGGCTGCCTTGCAAGGAGGAGGATAGTCATGAACATCAATACCTCACCCGATCAGATCATCCGCAGCTCGGCCCAGGTCACGCCGGGCTACATGTCCGGCTTCGGCAACAGCTTTGAGACCGAGGCGCTGCCGGGCGCGCTGCCGATCGGGCGCAACTCGCCGCAGCGCTGCGCCTACGGGCTCTATGCCGAGCAGCTGTCGGGCTCGCCCTTCACCGCGCCGCGCGGCAGCAACGAGCGCTCCTGGCTCTATCGCATCCGTCCCTCGGTGAAGCATTCCGGCCGTTTCGAGAAGGCCGATGCGGGCCTGTGGCGCTCGGCGCCGTGCCATGAATACGATCTGCCGATCGCGCAGATGCGCTGGGACCCGACACCGCTCCCGAAGGACGACGTGACCTTCGTTCAGGGCGTGCAGACCATGACGACCGCCGGCGATGTCAACACGCAAGCCGGAATGGCCGCGCATGTCTATCTCATCACCAGGTCGATGGTGGACCAGCATTTCTACAATGCCGACGGCGAACTCATGTTCGTGCTCCAGCAGGGCAATTTGCGCCTCGTCACCGAGTTCGGCCGCATCGATGCCGAGCCCGGCGAGATCGTGGTGATCCCGCGCGGCGTCAAATTCCGCGTCGAGATTCCGAACGGGCCGGCGCGCGGCTATCTCTGCGAAAACTATGGCGGGGCCTTCACGCTGCCGGAGCGCGGACCGATCGGCGCCAACTGCCTCGCCAATGCGCGCGACTTCCTGACCCCTGTTGCCCATTACGAGGACAAGGACACGCCGACCGAGCTCTACGTGAAATGGGGCGGTGCGCTGTTCAAGACCACCTTGCCGCATTCGCCGATCGACGTCGTCGCCTGGCACGGCAATTACGCGCCGTACAAGTACGATCTGCGCACGTTCTCGCCTGTCGGCGCGATCGGCTTCGACCATCCCGATCCCTCGATCTTCACGGTGCTGACCTCGCCGTCCGAGACCGCAGGCACCGCGAACATCGACTTCGTGATCTTCCCGGAGCGCTGGATGGTCGCCGACAACACCTTCCGTCCGCCCTGGTATCACATGAACATCATGAGCGAGTTCATGGGCCTGATCTACGGCGTCTACGACGCCAAGCCGCAGGGCTTCGTACCCGGCGGCATGAGCCTGCACAATTGCATGCTGCCGCACGGCCCCGATCGCGACGCCTTCGAGCATGCCAGCAATGGCGAGTTGAAGCCGGTGAAGCTGACCGGCACCATGGCCTTCATGTTCGAGACCCGCTACCCGCAGCGCGTGACAGCGCATGCCGCGAACGCCTCGACGCTCCAGGACGATTACGCGGATTGCTGGAAGGGCCTCGAGAAGCGGTTCGATCCGAACAGGCCATAGCTTGTCTAACCCTCTCCCCTTGTGGGAGAGGGTGGCTCGCCGCGGAGCGGCGAGACGGGTGAGGGGTTCTCTCCGCGAGGCGAACCTCTCTCATTCGAATACGCGGAGACAACCCCTCATCCGGCGCTTCGCGCCACCTTCTCCCACAAGGGGAGAAGGAAGAAAGAATTGAGCCAGACGTGACAACCCACCCCAACGACCCCGGCCTCCGCTCCTTCATCGACATCGATCCGGCCTCCGACTTCCCGATCCAGAACCTGCCCTATGGCGTGTTCGCGACCGCGGCCAATCCGACGCCGCGTGTCGGCGTCGCGATCGGCAATTACGTGCTGGATCTCTGGGAGCTCGAGCAGGATTCCCGCCTCGATGTCGGTCCGCTCGGCGTGTTCTCGGGCGCCTCGCTCAATCCGTTCATGGCGCTGGGACCAAAAGTCTGGACGAAGACGCGGGCGCGGATCAGCGAGCTGCTGCGTCACGATCATCCGGAGCTGCGCGACAACGAGGAGCTGCGCAAGCAGGCGCTGGTGCCGATGCGCGATGCCACGCTGCATCTGCCGTTCGCGGTGTCCGGCTACACCGATTTCTATTCGTCCAGGGAGCACGCCACCAATGTCGGCGTGATGTTCCGCGGCAAGGACAATGCGCTGCAGCCGAACTGGCTGCATATGCCGATCGCCTATAACGGCCGCGCTTCGACCGTCGTGGTGTCCGGCACCCAGGTGAAGCGGCCGCGCGGGCAGCTGAAGCCGCCGAATGTCGAGGTGCCGAGCTTTGGGCCCTGCAAGCGGCTCGATTTCGAGCTGGAGATGGGCGTCGTGGTCGGCCAGCCCTCGGCCATGGGCGGCATGCTGAGCGAGCAACACGCCGAGGAGATGATCTTCGGCTTCGTGCTGCTCAACGACTGGAGCGCGCGCGACATCCAGCAATGGGAATATGTGCCGCTCGGCCCGTTCCTGGCAAAAGCGTTCGCAACCTCGATCAGCCCCTGGGTGGTGACGCGCGAGGCGCTGGAGCCGTTCCGCCTGAAGGGGCCGGAGCAGGAGCCGGTGCCGCTGGATTATCTCAAGCAGGCCAGGCCGCAGAACTACGATGTCGAGCTTGACGTCTCCTTGCGGCCCGGCGGCGCGAACGCGCCAACGAGCATCAGCCGCACCAATTTCAAGTACATGTACTGGTCCTCGGTGCAGCAGCTGATGCACCACGCCTCCTCAGGCTGCGCCATGAATGTCGGCGATCTCCTCGGCAGCGGCACCATCTCCGGCCCGGAGAAGAACCAGCGCGGCAGCCTCTTGGAGATCAGCTGGAACGGCACCGAGCCGGTGGAGCTACCCGGTGGTGTCAAGCGCTCGTTCCTGGAAGACGGCGACAGCCTCGTGATGCGCGGCTGGTGCCAGGGCAACGGCTACCGCGTCGGCTTCGGCGAGGTCGAGGGGACGATTCTGGTGGCGGACTGAACTCCGTGATCGCCACAACCTCCGTCATTGCGAGCGCAGCGAAGCAATCCAGAATCTCTCCGCAGCAGCAGTCTGGATTGCTTCGTCGCAAGGGCTCCTCGCAATGACGGCGTGGAGAGAGCCTACCGCCTCTCCGGCGGCACCTCGCGTATCCTCGCACAATGCGCGGCGACGTCCTCCACGCTGTACTTCAAATGCACCCGCTTGTCCGACGGTGCCTGCCTGGCCGTGCACACGCCCGGCCGCCACTCCTGCGTCGGCCTGATCGGGCGCGGGGCAAAGCCGCCGCCGCAATTCGGGCAGACATTGGAGAGTTTTGTCTCGACGCAGTCCGCACAGAACGTGCATTCATAGGAGCAGATCCGCGCATCGGTCGCATCAGGCGGCAGGTCGCGGTCGCAATATTCGCAGTTCGGTCGAAGCTGGAGGGCCATGCTGGAATCTCCGCAGATTGACTCGGATCATCGCAGACGGCGCGCGACGCGCGAAGGCCGTAGTTCCCTCGATTTCAGCCAGCCTTCAGCTCCTTCAGCGGCAGCCGCGTGCTCTCCTTCAGCCGGTCGAGCACGATCGAGGAGCGCACATGCGCCACGCTCTGGTGCGGCATCAACACGTCGTTGACGAGGTTGGAGAGGCCCTTGAGGTCGCGCAGCACGGCCTTGAGCACGTAGTCGGCATCGCCTGTCAGCGAATAGGCCTCCTGGATTTCGTCGATGCGATTGACCAGCGCGCGAAACCGCTTGGAATTGTCCGGCGAGTGCGTCGCGAGCCCCACCTGGATGAAGGCGATCACACCGAAGCCGAGCGCCTCGCTGGAGAGGTCGGCGTGATAGCCTGATATCACCTTCTCCTCCTCCAGCCGCATCCGCCGCCGCGAGCATTGCGAGGCCGAGAGCCCCGCGAGATCGGCGAGCTCCTGGTTGGTGAGGCGGCCGTCGTCCTGAAGCGCGCCGAGAATCCTGAGGTCGAAGGCATCCACCGGAATCATGCGTGTTTCGTCCATTTGATGCACGGATCGTGCACATGATAGCCAAAACGCGTCCCGTTTGCACGCCCCTTGCGCGTCCCATGAAGGATAGTTCCTCCCGGCAGCCATTTGGGAGAGCAGCATGGGTCCGTTTCCGCACGATGCACCGCCGGCCACCATCACCGCCGACAATCCGATGGGCACCGACGGGTTCGAGTTCGTCGAATATGCGCATCCCAATCCGGACGAGCTGCACGCGCTGTTCAAGTTGATGGGCTATGTGCCGGTCGCGCGCCACAAGGCCAAGACCATCACCGTCTATCGCCAGGGCGACATCAACTATCTCGTCAACGAGGAGCCCGGCACGCACGGCACCGACTTCGTCGCCGCCCACGGTCCCTGCGCGCCGTCGATGGCGTTTCGCGTCGTCGATGCGAAGGCGGCATATGACCGCGCGATCGCGCTCGGCGCCGAACCCGCCGATGTGTCATCGGCGCGGAAGACGCTCGATGTGCCCGCGATCAAGGGCATCGGCGGCAGCCTGCTCTATTTCGTCGATCGCTACGGTGCCAAGGGCTCGGCCTATGATTCCGAGTACGAATGGCTGGGCGCGCGCGATCCCAAGCCGGCCGGCGCCGGCCTGTTCTATCTCGACCACCTCACCCACAACGTCCATCGCGGCCGCATGGATGTCTGGACCGGCTTCTACGAAAAGCTCTTCAACTTCCGCCAGATCCGTTTCTTCGACATCGAGGGCCGCGCGTCGGGCCTGTTCTCGCGCGCGCTGACCAGCCCCGACGGCAAGATCCGGATTCCGATCAACGAGGACGCCGGCGAGTCCGGCCAGATCGAGGAATATCTGAAGATCTATCGCGGCGAAGGCATCCAGCACGTCGCCTGCGGCTGCCGCGACATCTACCGCACCATCGAAGGCCTGCGCGAAGCCGGCCTGCCCTTCATGCCGTCGCCGCCGGAGACCTATTTCGAGCGGATCGACGCCCGCTTGCCCAAGCACGGCGAGGACATCGCCCGGCTTCAGAAGAACGGCATCCTGATCGACGGCGAAGGCGTGGTCGATGGCGGCCAGACCAAGGTGCTGCTGCAGATCTTCTCGGCCAACGCGATCGGCCCAATCTTCTTCGAGTTCATCCAGCGCAAGGGTGACGACGGTTTCGGCGAGGGCAACTTCAAGGCCCTGTTCGAATCGATCGAGGAAGACCAGATCCGGCGCGGGGTGCTGAAGGTGGAGACGGCGGCGTAAGCAGCTGTCGTTGGGCATACTGTCGCGTCAAAACAGGTGTCGTCCCGGCGAAGGCCGGGACCCACCGCGTGATCTGTCGATTGCGATCGGTGAAAGTACCGAACTCCGAGTCTTTGCCAAACCACTCCCTGTGGTTATGGGTCCCGGCCTTCGCCGGGACGACGACGAAGGTTGACGCGACAGCGGACGCCTAACGCCCCGCCCACGCCTTCATCACCGCCCCAATCTCCGCGCCCTCCGGCTCCCGCACCGCCGACGGCGTGCGTGAGAACCTTGGCGCCGGTGCGGGCTGTTTCACGCCGTGGCGCTCGACGAACACATTTCGCGCGACCATGTGCGGATGCTCGGTCGCTTCCGACATGGTCAGAACAGGCGCAAAGCAGATGTCGGTGCCTTCCATGATCTTGCACCAATCCTCGCGCGTCTTGCTCTTGAACACGGCCTTCAGCTTCTCCTTCAGCGCCGGCCAGGCCTTGCGGTCCATCTGCGCGTCGAAATCGGCATCGAGCAGGCCCGCGTGCTGGCGCAGCAGCGCGTAGAATTGCGGCTCGATCGAGCCGATCGAGACGAAATGGCCGCAGGCGCATTCGTAGACGCCGTAGAAGTGCGCGCCGCCGTCGAGGAAGTTCTGGTTGCGCCCTTCGGTCCAGCGGCCGATCGTGGTCATGTCGAAGAAGAACGACATCAGCGACGCCGCACCATCGCACATGGCGGCGTCGACCACTTGGCCCTTGCCGGACTTCTGCGCTTCGAGGAGGGCAGCGAGCACGCCGACGACGAGGTAGAGCGCGCCGCCGCCGAAATCGCCGACCAGGTTGAGCGGCGGCACCGGCGCTTCCTGAGGTCCGATCGCGGCGAGCGCGCCGGTGATGGAGATGTAGTTGATGTCGTGGCCGGCGGCATTCGCAAGCGGGCCTTGCTGGCCCCAGCCGGTCATGCGGCCGTAGACGAGTTTCGGATTGCGCGCGAGCACCGCATCGGGGCCGAGCCCGAGCCGCTCCATCACGCCGGGACGAAAGCCCTCGACCAGCGCGTCGGCGCTCGCAAGCAGGTCGAGCACCTCCGCGATCGCCGCCTTGTCCTTGAGGTCGAGCTCGATCACCTTGCGGCCGCGGCCCGCCACCGACTTCATGCTCTTCTTGGCGCCGATCCGGTCGAGCGTGACGACGTCGGCGCCCATGTCGGCCAGCATCATGCAGGCGAATGGGCCGGGCCCGATGCCGGCGAATTCGACGATGCGGAAACCTGACAGCGGGCCGGAGGTGCGGACGGAGGCGTTTTGGGCTGGTTTATCGAGCACGTTTTTGTTTCCTCGGGTCGCGGGCGGATTGCCGATGGCGCGGCAAAGGCCCGGGACGTTCCTCTGTGGGGCGAGTTAATCGATCGATTAACTTTTCCCGCCTTCACGTCAGCGAGGCAAGCGGTTTTCGTGACGCACGGCCAAAATAAAACGGCGCGCACCGAAGTGCGCGCCGCGGAAAATTTGTGTTGAGGCGCTATCAGCCGGCAGCCGTCACCGCGCGTTGCGCCATCACCTTGATGAGGTTGGCGCGGTACTCTGCCGTGCCGTGGATGTCGGCCAGCAGATTGCTCGCCGAAATGCTCACGCCGTCGATCGCCGCCGGCGACCAGCTCGCCTTCAGCGCAGCCTCGATCGCGGGCACCCGCATCACGCCGCCCTGCGATGCCCCGGTCGCGGCAACACGGATCTCGCCCGCCTTCGTCTGCGCCACGAACACGGCTGTCAGCGCGAAGCGCGAGGCCGGATGCCGCATCTTCGAATAGCCCGCTTTCGCCGGAACCGGGAACGATACGGCGGTGATGATCTCGCCGTCCTCAAGCGCGGTGGTGAACAGGCCCTTGAAGAAGTCCTCCGCCGCAAGCGACCGCTTGTTGGTCTTCACGGTGGCGCCGAGCGCGAGCAGCGCGGCCGGATAATCCGCGGCGGGATCGTTGTTGGCGATCGAGCCGCCGATCGTGCCGCGATAGCGCACGGCGGGATCGCCGATCAGCGAGGCCAGATAGGCGAGCGCGGGGATCGCCTTCTTGGCGGCATCGCTGGTCGCGACGTCGTAATGCGGCGTGGCGGCCTTGATGGTCAGCGTGTCGCCGGAAGCCTCGACGCCGATCATGTCCTTGATCTTGGCGAGGTCGATCACGTCGGACGGGCTGGCGAGCCGCTGCTTCATGACCGGCAGCAGGGTCTGTCCGCCGGAGAGAAATTTCGCCTCGCTGCTCTTGCCGAACAGGCTCGCGGCTTCGTCGACCGAGGACGCGCGATGATAAATGGTCTGGTACATCTTGATTCCTCCCTTAAGCCGCGTGGATCGTGCGCCACACCCGGTCGGGGGTTGCGGGCATTTCCAGATTGTTCTTGCCGATCGCATCCGTGATCGCGTTGATCACGGCCGCAGAGGCGCCGATCGCGCCGGCCTCACCGCAACCCTTGATGCCCAGGGGATTGCCCGGGCACAGCGTCGTGGTGTGGGAGAGGTTGAAGGAGGGCACATCATCGGCGCGCGGCATGGCGTAGTCCATGAACGAGGCCGTCACCGGCTGGCCGTTGGCGTCGTAGATCGCGTGCTCGAGCAGCGCCTGGCCGATGCCTTGCACAAGGCCGCCATGAACCTGGCCTTCCACGATCATCGGATTGATCAGCCGCCCGAAATCGTCGGCCGCGACGAAGTTGACGAAACTCGTCTTGCCGGTGCCGGGATCGACCTCGAGCTCGCAGATATAGGTGCCGGCCGGGAAGGTGAAGTTGGTCGGATCGTAGAAGGCACTTTCCTTCAGGCCCGGCTCCATCCCGTCGGGCAGATTGTGCGCGGTGTAGGCCGCGAGCGCGACCATCGGGAAGGCGATCGCCTTGTCGGTACCGGCGACCTTGAACTCGCCGTTCTCGATGACGATGTCGCCCTCGGAAGCCTCCAGCGCATGCGCGGCGATCTTCTTGGCCTTGGACTCCATCTTCTCCATCGCCTTCAGGATAGCGGTGAGGCCGACGGCCGCGGAACGCGAGCCGTAGGTGCCCATGCCGAACTGCACCTTGTCGGTGTCGCCATGGACGATCGAGACCTGGCTGATGGGAACGCCGAGGCGCTCTGCGACGAGCTGGCAGAACGTCGTCTCGTGACCCTGGCCGTGGCTGTGCGAGCCGGTCAGGATCTCGATGGTCCCGACCGGATTGACGCGGACCTCGGCGGACTCCCAAAGACCGACGCCGGCTCCCAGGCTGCCGACCGCCTTCGACGGCGCGATGCCGCAGGCCTCGATGTAGCAGGACACGCCGATGCCGCGCAGCTTGCCGTCGGCTTTCGCCTTGGCCTTGCGCGCAGCGAAACCGGCATAGTCGATCGCCTTCATCGCGGCGTCGAGCGAGGCGTTAAAGTCGCCGGTGTCATAGGCCATGATCACGGGCGTCTGGTGCGGGAACGTGGTGATGAAGTTGGCCCGGCGCAGCGCCGCCGGATCGACCTTCAGCTGCCGCGCGGCCGTTTCCATCAGACGTTCGATCAGGTAGCTCGCCTCGGGCCGGCCCGCGCCGCGATAGGCATCGACCGGCGTGGTGTTGGTGTAGACCCCGATCACCTCGGCATGGATCGCCGGGATGTTGTACTGGCCCGACAGCAGCGTCGCGTAGAGATAGGTCGGCACCGACGAGGAGAACAGCGACATGTAGGCGCCGAAATTGGCGTAGGTCTTCACCTTCAATCCGGTGATCTTGTTGCTGGCGTCGAACGCCAGCTCGGCATGGGTGACATGGTCGCGGCCATGCGCGTCGGTGAGGAAGGCCTCGGTGCGGTCGCCGGTCCATTTCACGGGACGGCCGACCTTCTTCGAGGCCCACAGCGCCACCATCTCCTCGGGATAGATGAAGATCTTGGAGCCGAAGCCGCCGCCGACGTCGGGCGCGATCACGCGCAGCTTGTGCTCGGGGGCGATGTTGTAGAACGCCGACAGAACGAGGCGGGCGACGTGCGGGTTCTGCGACGTCGTGTAGAGCGTGAAATGCTCTTCCGCCGCGTCGTAGTCCGCGATCGCCGCGCGCGGCTCCATCGCGTTCGGGGCGAGGCGGTTGTTGGTGACGTCGAGCTTCACCACATTGGCGGCCTTGGCGAAGGCGGCATCGGTCGCGCCCTCGTCGCCGATCACCCAGTCATAGACCTGGTTGCCGGGAGCCTCGGGATGAAGCTGCGGCGCGCCGGCCTTGATCGCGCTGTGCACGTCGGCAACCGCGGGAAGTTCCTCGTAATCGACCACGACGGCTTCCGCGGCATCGCGCGCCAGATTCTTGCTGTCGGCGATCACGACCGCGACGGCCTGACCGACGAAGCGCACCGTCTCCGGCGCCATCGCCGGCCACGCGCCCATCTTCATCGGGCTGCCGTCCTTCGAGGTGATGGCCCAGCCGCAGATGAGGTTGCCGACCTTGTCGTCGACGATCTGCTGTCCCGTGAGCACCGCGACCACGCCAGGCATTTTCAGCGCGGCGGACGAATCGATCTTCTTCACCTTGGCGTGCGCGTGCGGGCTTCTGATGAAATGGGCATGGGTCATGCCCAGCAATTTGATGTCGTCGACGTAGCGGCCCTTGCCGGTAATGAAGCGCTTGTCTTCCTTGCGCACGACTCGTGCGCCGATGCCTTCAACACCCATGTCTGGTCCTCCCGACCGGAATTATTTCGACTGCGCTTTCCATCGAAAGCAGCAAGTGGTGGTTTTTCGTTTCGAGGCGGGCGGCCTTACTCGGCCGCCTGCGCAACCTTCATGCGTCCGGCCGCATCCAGCACCGCCTTGACGATGTTGTGGTAGCCGGTGCAGCGGCAGATGTTGCCTTCGAGCTCGTGGCGGACGGTGGCCTCGTCGAGCCCGCCACCAGATCCTTGAGAACTATGGCGGTGCACGATGTCGATCGCCGACATGATCATGCCCGGCGTGCAATAGCCGCACTGCAGGCCGTGATTGTCGCGGAAGGCGGCTTGCATCGGGTGCAGCTCGTCGCCCTTGGCGATGCCTTCGATGGTGGTGACGTTGGCGCCGTCGGCCTGCCCTGCCAGCATGGTGCAGGATTTCACTGCGCGGCCGTCCATGTGCACGACGCAGGCGCCGCACTGGCTGGTGTCGCAGCCGACATGGGTTCCGGTGAGGTTGAGGTGGTCGCGCAGGAGATGGACCAGCAGCGTGCGATCCTCGACGTCGACGGCAACGGCCTTGCCGTTCACCGTCAGTTTGACTGTAGACACGATGAAGTCCTCCCGAATGTTTGTAGTTATTCCAATTAGAGACAGCGCGGACGGAACTTTGCAACTGGGATTTTAGGGACCGCACGTCATGGAAAGGTCATCGTGGCGGTTGTCACAGGTGTGCGATTCGGTCGCGATGCTCCGTGCCGCCGCCAGTACGTGGCGCGACCTTGCAAGGCGCTTTCGAAAACGATCTTTCGCTTCGTCGGCGGCGGCCTGGATTCAACCGCCGGCGTGAAGCGCGGGCCCTGGACGTCGGCGCTCTCCGCGCGTCGTTTCTCCCTTTGGTGTCTTGTTCGTTGTCTTGAATAGGAGCACGCGCTCTCGCCGTTGTAATCGCGATCTTGGTAGTAGGCGGCGGCAGGCTAAGTCATTGATTTTGTTCGTGGCGATGCAGCAAGCCGCCACCGGCAAGCTGCGCTTGCCGGGTCGTCCAGGGACGCGCACTCGTCAAGGCGCATCCATAGCCTGATTGATACGAGTTGAACTGGCAGCAGGCCTGTCGTGGCGCCTCGCCACCCGACGGCATTGTGACGCTGTCGATAAATCGCTCAACCCGGTTGCGGGCGCGCGACAAGCGGCGCAGTCCGCCGATGGACGGCATTCTCAGTCGATCCGGTATCTCCCTTTGCAGGACCAGGTGGAATAGGCGATTTCAACGAACTGCCGACTCGAGACCTTCGAGTATTTCACGGGTGCGCTTCATTGAAAAATCGTGTGTCGCCCGATCGAAGGACGGGCTTCCCCGCATCATGTAACCGTGGCGCACCCGGGGAAAGATGTGAACTTCGACGTTTTCCATGCTCGCCGCCAAATTACGATACGCCTCCAGCACCTCGACCGGCGCGCGATCGTCATCGTCGCCCCAAATGAGGCAGACTTGCTCGCGGACCCCGACAAGCTCGTGAAGATAGTCCAGCATCTGGGATCCGTGGCAACAGATACCGGCGGCATAGCCAAGTCGCTTCGGCCCGAGGATCGCATAGGGACCGCCGTAGCAAAATCCCATGACAGCCGCCTGCCCATTGAATTGCGGCAGTGTGCCGAGGTGCCTCAACGTGTCGATCATATCGTCTTCGCCGGCTCTGATTTGCTCCAGGCGCGGCTGTGCACGCTGGGCCGCGCGCGGATCTTTGCGCGAAAGTGGGCCGGCAACCGACCGCCAAAACAGATCGGGCACCGCGACGATGAAGCCAGATGCTGCAAGCTCGTCGGCAATTGCGCGCATGTCGGTGTCCACGCCATGGATGGCAGAAGCAAGCACAATGGCAGCAACCGGCTTTTCAGGCTCGGGCGTGACCAGATAGCAATCGAACGCGCTGCCGCCTTTCGCGCAAATCCTGCTGAACTTCCCCTGCATATCCGATCCAGCACTTAGCTCGATGTAGAGGCCAACGTCGGGTCTGGCCGGGATCCGCGGCATGGAGGCCGCAGCCATCTGAGACCCCGCAGCGCTACTCCAGTCGGATCTTCGCGAGGCTGATCACTTTGGCCCACTTCTCGGTTTCACCGGCCATGACCTTGCCGAAATCGGCAGGCGAGCCGGCCAGTTCCGCAGCATCGAGGCTACGGAGGTGCATCTTGAACGTGGGATCGGCCAGCGCGGCGTTGGCCTCCCTGTTGAGGCGATCGATAGTCTCGGCTGGCGTGTGTTTCGGCGCGCCGAGGCCGAACACCGAACTCGCCTCATAGCCGGGCACGAATTCGCCAATGGCCGGCACATCCGGCAACGCTTCGGATCGCGCTGCCGTCGTGATCCCGAGCGCGCGCAGCTTGCCGCTGCCGATGTATCCGATCGATGTCGCCAGGTTCGCAAAGACGAACTGCACCTGTCCGCCGAGCAGATCCGTGATCGCGGGCGCCACGCCACGATAGGGCACATGCTGAAGATCAAGCCCGCCGGCCTCCTGTTTGAACAGTTCCGCGGCGATATGGGTGATCCCGCCCACGCCGCCCGACCCATAGGAGAGTCGCCCCGGATTGGCTTTGGCATAGGCGATGAACTCTGGAATTGTAAGGGCAGGAACCGATGGATGTGTCACCATCACCAGGGCGCCGCGGGTCAGGCTCGCGACCGGCGCAATATCCCGCAGGAAATTGAAATCGAGATTTTCGTAAAGCGTCGCATTGATCGCATTGGGGGAGCCAACCAGCAGAAGCGTGTAGCCGTCCGGAGGCGCGCGCACGACCGCATCAGTGGCGATATTGCTGCCAGCTCCGGGGCGGTTCTCGACGATAAATTGCTGGCCGAACCGCTCCGAACACCATTGCCCGATCAGGCGCGCAAGGATGTCATTCGGGCCGCCCGCGGCGAAGCCAACCATGATCCGGACCGGCCGCGAGGGGTAAGTATCCGCGTAAGCCAGACCCGACAGCAGAGGCGGACCGGCCACCCCCGCTGCGAGGTGCAGAAATTGACGTCGGGAGGGAGTCATAGGCTTTGCTCTGTCGAACCCGCACGCGCGCCGGCTCTCTTCAACGCCGAGGATAGTTGATGCTGTCATAAGCACATAAGGCTATTGTCTGATGATATCATCTCAGAACGGAAATGGGTGCTTTGATGCAGATGAGCGATCGCATCGGAAAGCGAATGAAGCTGCAGGACCTGCACGTGCTCATGGCGGTGGTGCAGGCCGGCAGCATGGGCAAGGCGGCGCTCATGCTCAATACGACTCAGCCCAATATTTCGAGATCGATCGCGGAGCTCGAGCTTGCGTTCGGCGTCCGCTTGTTGGATCGCCACCGCCGCGGCGTCGAGCCGACCGAGTGCGGTCGCGCCCTGCTCGATTGCGGCGCCGCCGTTTTCGACGAACTGCGTCGGGGCGTGAAGAGCATCGAATTTCTGGCCGACCCCACCGCTGGAGAAGTGCGGATTGGAAGCACGGCCTTTCTGGCGGCGAGCTTTGTTTCCGCTCTCGTAGATCGGCTGTCCCGGCGTCATCCGCGGATCAGATTTCAGCTCGTGACCGGCTACATGGAAGCACTGCACCGCGACCTGAGCGAGCGCAAGGTCGATCTGTTGATCATGCGGAGTGGCGGCCCGATTGCTGACGAACGGCTGCATTTCGAGTTTCTATTTGAAGATTGCTATGTCGTCGCGGCGGGTACAAAAAATCCATGGGCTCGGCGGCGCAACATCCAGCTCTCCAATCTGGCGGAGGAGCGTTGGGTGCTTCCACCCAGGGAGAGCGTGATCGGATCGATCATCACGCAGGCCTTTCGCGCCAGCGGATTTGACTATCCACGCGCGACGGTGGTCACCGATTCCCCCCATATGCGGGTCAGCCTGCTGGAGACAGGGCGGTTCATCACGGTTTTCCCGGCTTCCGCACTGAAATTTCTCGCCAGGGGCTCGGCGCTTAAGGTCTTGTCCGTTGAACTGCCGGCGGCACGTCGACCAAACGGGATAGTCACCGTCAGGGATCGTGCCATCAGCCCGGTCGTGCAACTCGTCATTGACAGCGCCCGTGAGCTTGCAGAGCCAACGGCGAAACGCAAGTGACGAGCCGGAGGTCCGCTTGCGGCTCATCGCGACATATTGCGATGCCGCACCAGCGCCGCATCGCTCCGCTTGGTCCAAGGGTGCACGGCCTAGTACTTCCTGGCGATTGATTGCAGCTCCGCGCGCCTTTAGTCGAGCCATACAGGCAACGGCAAAAAAGGGATGGAAGCGATGCAGATGAACGACAGTCAGCGTATTCCCGCGTCGAAAGCCGCGGTGTGGGCAGCGCTCAACGATCCCGACATTCTCAGGCGCTGCATTCCCGGCTGCCAATCGCTGGAGATGGCATCGCCGACGGAGATGACGGCGACCGTGGTGCTGAAGGTCGGCCCGGTCAAGGCGACGTTCAGCGGCAAGGTGACGCTGACCGATATCGATGCGCCCAACGGCTACCGCATCGTCGGCGAAGGCGCGGGCGGCGTCGCAGGCTTTGCCAAGGGTGGCGCCAAGGTCTGGCTGGAAGACGAATCGCCCGACGTCACCATCCTGCACTACGAGGCCGACGCGCAGATCGGCGGCAAGCTCGCGCAGCTCGGCTCGCGGCTGATCGACTCGACGTCGCGAAAACTTGCCGCGAACTTCTTCGAGAACTTCGCGGCGGTGGTAGCGCCATCATCGTGATCAACGCGTCGTCCTCGGCGGCATGATGCGAACTCGTAGGGTGGGCAAAGGCGCTCTTGCGCCGTGCCCACCACTTACTAATCCACGAATGCGTGGGCACGCTTCCGCCTTCGCTCTTCGAGCTACGGCGGACAAGTCGCCTCGCCCACCCTACTGCGCTGAGCGGGCCGGATGAATCGGATTGCGGCATGACTTTGCCGGAATCCGAGAGCGCTGTTTGCGCTGCAAAATAGGCGCAAGACACAAGTCCGGACAACGGGATGCGCGGCGAAAGCCGCCGATGATTTGCACTACTACCTTCCGCCTATACTAAGCGCGAAAGGGCGATGCTGTAATTTCGAACGATGGCTCGCAGACGAACTGCGCATCACGAGCGCAGTGCGCTCAAGCGCCCAACATGGCGTGCACAACAACACCGCGGAGGAATACATGACCTTTGGAACGAAGGGCTTCTTGGCTGGCATCTCGATGATTGCGATGCTGGCTACCGCTACGTCAGGCGTTCGCGCCAACGACTCCCTGCTCAAGGCGCAATCCGATGCGAACCAGTGGGCCGTTGCCGGCCACGACTACGGCAACACGCGCTTCAGCCCGCTGAAGCAGATCAACACCGAGAACGCCGGCAAGCTGACGCTCGCCTATTCGTTCTCGCTGGCGTCGCTGCGCTCGAACGAATCCTCGCCGATCGTCATCGGCAACACGCTCTACGTTTCGAGCTCCTGGGGCCCGAAATACGTCTACGCGCTCGATGCGGCCACCGGCGCGCGCAAATGGACCTGGGAGCCCGATATTCCCGAGGACGTGCTGCAATACGCCTGCTGCGACGTGAACAATCGCGGCGTCTCCTATGCCGACGGCAAGATCTTCGTCGGCCGCCTCGACGGCAAGCTGACGGCGCTCGATGCCGCGACCGGCAAGTCGCTGTGGACGGCGAAGGTGGTCGACTACAAGCAGGGTTCGGTCATCACCTCGCCGCCGCTCGTCGTGCGCGACAAGGTCATCACCGGCTTCGGCGGCGGCGAGTACGGCGTGCGCGGCTCGCTCCAGGCCTTCGACATCAACACCGGCAAGCAGCTGTGGCAGACCTACACCGTTCCCTCGCCGGACGAGCCCGGCGGCGACACCTGGAAGGGCGACTCCGCCCAGCACGGCGGCGGCGCGGCCTGGCTGGTCGGCTCCTACGATCCGAAGAGCGACACGGTCTATTGGGGCACCAGCAATCCCGGCCCGTGGAATACGGTGGTGCGCTCGACCGGCGACGGCAATTTCGGCAAGCTGACCAACCTCTACACCGCCTCGACGCTGGCGCTCGATCCCAACACCGGCAAGATCAAGTGGCACATCCAGACCACGCCGGCCGACGCCTGGGACTATGACGGCGTCAACGAAGCCGTGCTCGCGGATCTCAAGATCGGCGGCAGCACCGTTCCGACGCTGATGAAGGCGGATCGCAACGGCTACTTCTTCGTCGCCAACCGCGAGACCGGCAAGGTGCTGTCGGCCGAGAAATACGTGTTTTCCAACTGGGCCAAGAAGTGGGACGTCGCCACGATGCGCGCGGTCGAGGATCCCGACAAGCGTCCCGGGCCGAACCATCCCGCCAAGGACATCTGCCCGAACCTGATCGGCGGCAAGAACTGGCAGCCGATGTCGTTCAACCCGCAGACCGGCCTCGTCTACATCCCGTCCAACAACGTCTGCATGGACTGGTCGGTCTCCGATGTCGCCTACAAGCGCGGCGTGTTCTATCTCGGCGCCGAATTCCCGACCAAGGAAGGCCCCGGCGGCTTCCTCGGCGAGCTCGTGGCCTGGGATCCGGTCGCGCAGAAGAAAGTCTGGTCGATCAAGGAAGACCTGCCGTTCAACGGCGGCACGCTGACCACCGGCGGTGGCCTCGTGTTTGCCGGCAACATCCATGGCGATTTCCGCGCCATCGATGCGAAGTCCGGCAAGGTGTTGTGGAGCAAGAATCTCGGCTCCGGCATCGGCGCAGGTCCGGTGACCTATCAGGTCGACGGCAAGCAATATGTCGCCATCGTCGTCGGCCGCACGGCTGCGCTGCCCGCGTTCCTGGGCGAGGTAGGCAAGAAGATGACGGCCGCAGCGCCCGAGGGCGGTTCGCTCTTCGTGTTCTCCGTCCAGTGACCACTCGCGCGCGTATCCCTGCGGTGACGGGATACGCGCGCGCCTTTTCCAGACGATAAATTCCGGCAGCGGCCGATGCCTGGTGCCGCCGCGTCTGGCTCGACAAAGCTCTGGCCCAACAAAGCTACGGGAGACGAGGATGCGTCCGACTCATTCTGGCATCGGTGCGAGCCGAAATCGCGCCATCGCAGGTCTGCTCGCATGTGCCGCGCTGATCGTTCCGGGGGCGCTGCACGCAGACGAGGCGCAGCCGCTCCGGCTCTGCGCCGATCCGACCAACCTCCCGTTCTCGAGCGATAGTCCGTCGCAGCCGGGCTTCTATGTCGAGATCGGGCAGGCCCTGGCGCAGGCGCTCGGCCGGCCGGTCGCCTACGACTGGTACAAATCCTACTTCGGCAAGCGCACCGTGCGCGTCACGCTGCTCGGCAAGCAATGCGATGCCATGATCGGGCTGCCGCGGTCCGAGGATTTCATGGGACCGGCCGTGATCTTCTCCAGCACCTTCGCGAAGGAGGGCTATGCCCTGGTGGCCGCCAAGGGGCAGGCGCTCGACGGCATTGACGGCCTCAGGGGCAAGCGTGTTGCCGTGCAGTTCGCCAGCACGCCGCAAAACCTGCTCGCGAGCCGCGACGATATCCAGAAGGTGACGGTGCTGTCGCCGGAGGAAGGCATGCAGGCGCTCGATCAGGGCAAGGCCGACGTCGCCTTCATCTGGGGCCCTGTCGCCGGCTGGCTGAACAAGACCAGCTACGGCGATCGCTATCAGATTCAGCTCACCGAGGGCGAAGGCCTGTCATGGGACGCGGCCATCGGCTTTGCCAAGACGTCCACCGAGCTGCGCGACCGCGTCGATGCCGTTCTGCCGCAGCTTCAGGGCACCATCGGTGCGCTCGCGGTGAAATACGGCTTGCCGACCGGCCAGCCGGCGCGCTTCGGGGCGACCCAGGCCATGCCGGCGGGAACGACGACCGGGACCGGACCCGGCGCGACGCAGATCGCCAACGTGGTGGCGACCGAGACCAAGGGGGACGCAGCCGCTCCGGGCCCCGAGGCCGTCGGCGCGGGCAAGGAGATCTTCAACGGAACCTGTGCGCACTGCCACGGTCCCGACGCGATCCAGAGCGAGCGGAAGATCGATCTGCGGCTGCTGCGTCACCGCTACGGCGACGAGATGCGCGAGAAATTCTGGACGACGGTGCATGAGGGTCGGCCGGCCAAGGGCATGCCGGCCTGGAAAGAGGTCTTCACCGACGACCAGTTCGATCACATCTTTGCCTTCCTGCTCACGGTCCAGTCCGAATCGAACGATTGAACGATCTTGACCGAACGCGATCGGGAGGATGTGGTAGCGTCCGTCCGGCATCATTCCGGCGCCGGGCGGCTATCGCATGGATGTGCCGTTTCCGCTGTCGCGGCAGATGCGCGCGCAGTGCAGTGTTGGGAAGGCGCCATGACCAGCTTCCTGATCATCGACGATCATCCGCTGTTTCGCGAGGCGCTCGGCAATGCGGTGCGGCTGGCCCTGCCGGAGGCGCGGATCTTCGAAGCGATGTCGATCGGGGATGCCCTGCATATCCTGTCGGCCGGGCCGGGCATCGACCTCGCGCTGCTCGATCTGTCGCTGCCGGATGCGACCGGCTTCTCCGGCTTTCTGCGCTTGCGCGAGGCCTATCCGCGCCTGCCCGTCGCCATCGTGTCGAGCGAGGAGGACCAGCACGTCGTCCGCGAGGCGCTGGCACTGGGCGCCGCCGGCTATCTGCCCAAGTCGACGTCGAAGCGTGAGCTGGCGCAATCGATCGAGGGCGTGCTGAGCGGATCGGTGTCGGTGCCGAAGGATTTCGTGGCGACGCCGCAGCGGCGGCGGGCCGATGCCAGCAAGGCGCTCAAGGTCAAGCTGCGCGAGCTCACGCCGCAGCAGCTTCGCGTGCTCGACCTCTTGCGTCGCGGCTATCCGAACCGGCAGATCGCCCAGGAGCTCCAGCTCGCCGAATCCACGGTGAAGGCGCATATCACCGAGATCCTGCGCAAGCTCGGCCTGTTCAGCCGCAACAAGGCGATCATCGAGATCGGCGAGATGGACCTGCCCGATCCGCGCAGCCGGCCTTATGCGCGGGTCGATCGCGGCAGGCCGCAATGATGCGTGTCGTCCTTGACCTGGATCAAGCCGGCATGGCCCCGCTGAGCCATTCTCGACGTCTTCAATGCGACGCCGGACCCGGCGGCATCTTGGGCAAGGTCTTCAGCAAGGTCTTCAGAATGGCTCATACGTGATGCGATTTCTGATCGTCGAGGACCACCCGCTGTTTCGCGAGGCGCTCGAAGGCGCGCTTCAGATGGTGGCGCCCACGGCCGATATTCTTCAGGCGACATCGATCGATGGTGCGCTGGAGCAGGTCGCGGCGAGCGCCGGGCTCGACCTGATCCTGCTCGATCTGTCGATGCCGGGCACCACGGGTCTTTCGGGCATCATCCGCATCCGCAAGGCATTTCCCAGGATTCCCGTCGTCATCGTATCCGGGCATCAGGACCGGCAGATCATGTCCGCCGCGTTGTCGCTCGGCGTGTCCGGCTACATTCTCAAATCGTCGTCCAAGCAGGATCTGGCGCAGTCGATCGGCGAGGTGCTGCGCGGCGCGGTCTGCGTTCCCGCCGCCTATCGCGGGCTGGTCCGCCCGCAACGCGCGTCCGGCCCCGCGCAGGATCTCCTGAAGCGCCTGCACGAGCTGACGCCGCAGCAATTGCGCGTGCTCGAGATGCTCAAGCGCGGGCTGCAAAACAAGCAGATCGCCTATGAACTGAAGATCTCGGAGACCACCGTGAAGGTCCACGTCTCCGACATCCTGCGCAAGCTCAACGTGATCAGCCGCACCAAGGCGATCGTCGAAATGTCCAGGATCGACTTCGCGACGCTGGCAGCGGAGGGCTCCGCGGCCCGGCGCGAGCGGGCCCAGCCGGACCAGCAGTGAGGCGATTTGCTTCTGTTTTGCCCTCCAGATTGCGGGCGGATCGTTGCTGACTTAAAGTCTATGAAATCAATTCCTTAGTGAAGCGTAAGATATTACCGGTACTGTGCATGGGGTTGTTTTCGCCATTTTTGTTGCGAGCCCCTGCGCGCTCGCCCCGCCGTGAGCGGGACGCGGCGAAGACCTCCCGCGCGGGCTAGCTCAGCAGGAACGACAGCAGCGCCCGCATCTCGGCGGGCTTGATCGGCTTCTTCAGCACTTCGAGGCCGTGAAGGCTCGCTTCCTTCGCGGCCTTTTCGGAGTAGTCGGCCGTGATGATCATGGCCGGCGTGTCGAGCTTCAGATGCTGGCGGACGTCGGCGATGGCCGACAGGCCGCTCTCGCCGTGATCGAGGTGGAGATCGGCGATCACGGCATCGGGGGCGCCGCCGAGCTCGCTGAGGCGCAGCAGCGCATCCGCGGCCGAGCGCGTGGTCGCGACATCGCAGCCCCATCCTTCCAGCAGCGCGGCCATCGCCTCCGAGCCGTTCGGGTCGTTCTCGATCAGCAGGATCTTGGCGCCTTCGAGCCCGCTATAGTGCCGCTCGGTGAGCTTGACCTCGTGCACCTCGTCGCTGACCTCCACGAGATCGGCCGGCTCCAGCTCCAGGATGAAGGTCGATCCCCTGCCGACCTGCGACGACAGCCGCACCTCGTGCCCGAGCACGGTTGCGAAACGGCGGACGATGGAGAGGCCGAGCCCGAAGCCGGCCTGGCCGGTCGCGATTGCCTCGCCGCGCTGGAATTCGCGGAAGATGGCCTCCTGCTGCCCCTGCGCAATGCCGGGTCCGGTGTCGGAGACCTGGATGCAGATGTGGTCGCCCCTCAGCCGGCATCCCATCACGACGCCGCCGCGGCGGGTGTAGCGGATCGCATTGGCGAGCAGGTTCTGCAGGATCCGCCGCAGCATCATCGCATCCGATCGCACCGCGAGCGGCGAGGTGCGGATGCGCAGTGAAAGACCCTGCCGCGCCGCCACCGGCTCGAATTCGTTGCGGAGCTGTTCGAACAGGGGCGCCAGCGCGATCGCGTGCACGTCGGGCTTGAGCGCGCCGGCGTCGAGCTTTGCGATCTCCAGCAGCGAGCGCAGCAGGTCCTCCAGCATCAGCAGCGAGCGGTCGGCCTGGTCGATCAGCAGGCCCGCCTCCTGCGATTCCATCATCTCGGTCAGCGCCGACAGGGTCAGGCGCGCGGCGTTCAGCGGCTGCAACAAATCGTGGGTGACCGAGATCAGCACCGACGATTTCAGCGAGCTGGCGGCTTCGGCCTGCTGCTTGGCGCGGTAGAGCCCCTCATTGGCGCGCTCGACCGAATGCAGCGCCTCGCGCAGCTGGTGCGTCCGGTCGCGAACCTTGTGGTCGAGCGCAATGGCGGTTTCGAACAAGGAAAAAGCGTTGAGCTGCTGGTCCATCGAGCGTTCGACACGCGACATCAGCGCGGCATTGATCTTCTTCAGCTTCGCCGCCTCGCGCCGCAGCTGGTCGATCGCATCGGGGCCCTGCCACATGTCCGTCACGACGGGCGCCTTCCGATCGCGACGCCCGTGAAGGTCTGGTTCACATGCATGGAGCCGAACTGTTCGCCATAGGTGTGAAAGCCGACGACCCGGTTCTGCCGGTACAGTTCGGACATGTCGCGGGCGAGCTGATGCTGCTCGGCGTCGAGCCGGCGGAGCAGGCACTCGAAGCCGATATAGAGCGAGACCTCTCCGATCTGGTCGCGGATTTCGGCGAAGGTGTCGCACGTCGAGCCGACCAGGCTGCGCGAGGTCGCCGCTGTCAGCACCATGCCCTCGTCGATGGCGCAGAAGAAATGCAGCGAGCCGTCCGGCTCGACGCGCTGGATCGACCGCGCGTAATAGGCGCCGCCGACGCGCACCAGCACCGGGTGGGACGCGAAGGAGAACGGGTCGAGCTTGGCGTCGAGGATCCCGACCACGCGCGAATATTCCTGGGCCGCCGGCTCCGCGTTCAGCTCCCTGACCGTCCGATTTTCGATGTCGGCTTCGGTGACCACCATCTTCTGCGGGCTCGGCTCGAAATTGTCGCACTTGAAAACCCGGAACGGCAGCGAGGTGTTCAACAGGATCAGGAGGGCGGCATTGCTGTGTGCCTTGCCGTTGCAGAACACCCAGGTCTTCTCGAAGCGCATCCCGTCGCCTGCGGACCCGCCGACGACGGGAATGTCGTCGAGCGAGGCATAGATCGCGGACATCACCGCTTCTTCGCGGCGGCACAGGCCGTCGATCAACACCAGGCCGAAGGGATTGCCGCGATCGACTTGCGGGGTGACCCGCAACAGCTCGTGCCGGAGCTCGCCGCCGATCCTGCGGCCGTCCTCGACGCGAAAGCTGTCGAGGTTGAGAATGGGCCGTACCACCGCCGAAAAGTCGGCACGGCTGAACGCCAGCGCCACGACGCTGTTCTCATCCCAGCCGTCGGGAGCAAGTTCGCCCGCGGTCGTGCAACCGCAGACCTGCGTGTCGTCGAATTGCCGGGTGATCTCGGCGATGAAGTGATGGGGGTCGTAGCTGGGCGAGAGGAAGACCAGAATCAGCGCCAGCTCGTCGGACGGGAGCTGGGCGGCGAGCTCGGCCACGGCTTCATCGACGCCCGCAGCCTTCGATTTGGCAACGGCAACGCCAGACGCACCGCCAAACCGAAAATCGGTTTGCCCCACTCCGTTTCTCCCCTCGAGGACCAGCCTGGTCTGACGCCAAGTGCCTGATAAGTGCCTGACAAGTATACAAGGAATAAGGCGTTTTCCGGTTAGCCGCAACACGGCGCCGCTCGGCCCGGGAGGGCGCGCCCAAAGGCGCAGAAACTCTCTCCACCCGGGGTGCAGGCCGGATGGATTTACCACCCCTTGACGTTTCTGCCTTAATTTTCCGCACGGGTTCGGAAGGGGCTGCTTCCGGACCGCCTGATCGTTGCAAGAACATAGGGTGGGGGTGGGAATGTCCGGGCGTATCGCGTCGCCGTCTAAGCGCACCATAATTCCGACCCTCAGGTTCCGCGCCAAGATCATTCTGGGCTTTGCCGCAGTGCTGGTGATCTCCGCCGGCAGCATGGCTTTCGCCTATTTCGGCTTCGAGCGGGTGTCGTCGGGCGTCGGGTCCTACCGCACCAGCGTTTCGGAGGCCGACCTCGCCCGCAACATCGACCGCGAGCTGCTCGCCTATCGTTCGGCCGCCCGCTACTTCGTCGTCACCGGCAAGGAAGACGATGCCAAGGTGGCGCTGGATGCCGAGGCCAGCCTGAAGAACGCCATCGACCAGGCGGTCAAGGGTGCCAAGCGGCCGGCGCGGCAGGAGAGCCTCAACAAGCTCGCCAAGGAGTTCGCCAACTTCTCCGCGACGTTTGCCAAGATCCTGCAAGCCAAGCGCGACAGCGCGCTCCTGGTCCAGAACCAGCTTCAGCGCAACGCCAACCTCCTCAAGTACAAGCTCGACGACATCGGCAACAACGCCTCCGACTCCGAGGCGCAGGCGATCGAGTTCGGCACCAAGCAGGTCAACACCCAGTTCCAGACCGCGAGCGCCGCCGCGAGCAATTTCATCCTCAACTCCGACCAGGCGGTCGCGGCAAGCGCGCTGGCGCGATTGAAATTCGTCGAGAACTCGCTGGGCGCGGTCTATTCCATGGACGACAAGATCGTCGCCGGCCTGAAGGATGCCAAGGCGCTGCTCGCGGCCTATCGCGAGGCGTTGGAGAAGTTGATCGCCAACGCCAAGATGGTCGATGAGCTCGTGACCGAGATGACCGGCTCGGCCGGTGCAATCCTGCAAGGTGCCACCGCCATGAAGGCGGACCTCGTCGCCGAACAGCAGCGGCTGGATTCCGAATCGGAAGCGACCATCGGGCAGACCGAGCAACTGGTCCTCATGCTCGCCGTCGGCGGCACGCTGCTCGGCGCGGTCCTCGCCTTCCTGCTCGGCACCGGCATCTCGCGTCCGATGATCGCGATGTGCAAGGCGATGCGCGAGCTCGCCTCGGGCAATTTCGACGTCGTGCTGCCGGGTCTCGGCCGCAAGGACGAGATCGGCGAGATGGCCGGCGCGGTCGAGGAATTCAAGGTTCAGGCCGTCGCCAAGGCCGAGCGCGATGCCGCCGCCAGCGAAGCTCAGAACAAGGAACTGGCCACCGCACGCCGCTCCGAGCTGATCCGCTTCGCCGACGATTTCGAGAGCGCCGTCGGCGCCATCGTCTCCAACGTCTCGGCCTCGGCCGTGCAGCTCGAATCGGCCGCGTCCACGCTGACCCGGACCGCCGAGACCACGCAGAGCCTGTCGAGCCAGGTCGCCGGCGTCTCCGAGCAGGCCTCATCCAACATGCAGTCGGTCGCCACCGCGACGGAAGAGCTCTCGGCCTCGGTCGAGGAAATCGGCCGCCAGGTCCGCGATTCCAGCCGCATCGCGGAGGCCGCCGTGGTGCAGGCCAAGGAGACCGACAGCCGCATCGGCAAGCTCTCGCATGCCGCCCAGCAGATCGGCGAGGTCGTCAAGCTGATCACCGCGATCGCCGAGCAGACCAACCTTCTCGCTCTCAACGCGACCATCGAGGCGGCACGCGCCGGTGAAGCCGGCCGCGGCTTTGCCGTGGTCGCCAGCGAAGTGAAGTCGCTGGCCAGCCAGACCGCCAAGGCCACCGACGAGATCTCCTCGCACATCACGGGCATGCAGGGCGCCACCGCCGAATCGGTTGCCGCGATCAAGGAGATCGGGGCCACCATCGGCCAGATCTCGTCGATCTCGACCTCGATCGCCAGCGCCGTCGAGCAGCAGGGCGCCGCGACCCAGGAGATCGCGCGCAGCGTCCAGACGGTGGCCCAGGGCACCCAGACCGCCGCCACCGACATCGGCGAGGTCAACCGCGGCGCCGCCGAGACCGGCTCGGCATCGGAAGAGGTGTTGAATTCGGCCAAGACGCTGTCGAGCGAAAGCACCCGTCTCCGTGCCGAGCTCGATCGCTTCATGGGGAATATCCGGGCGGCGTAAGGCTCGCCGTCTCATCTTCCGCCGTTGCGTCCCTCTCCACTGTCGTCCCGGCGAAGGCCGGGATCCATACCCCCAGGGAGAAGTTGCAACGCCAGGCTGGTAACTCCGATCTATCGCCAAACCCAATCCTGTGGTTATGGGTCCCGGCCTTCGCCGGGACGACGGCGGAGCGGGCAGACCTCCCGCGTCACCGAACCGCAAGTTGCGATGCCACAAATTTACCGCGGCTTATCCTTTGCCAATTACCGTGCATACGAGTCAGGAAGCGGGCTGCTTCCGGGCTGCGCCTGGTTTTCCGCGAATGGAATGGGGTGGGGGAATGTCCGTCAAGTCCAAGCCGAACACATCGAAACTGCCAACTTTGCGCTTTCGCGCAAAAATCATCCTCGGCTTCGTGGCGGTGCTAGCCATCCTCGCCGTCAGCATGGCTTTCGCCTATTTCGGGTTCGAGCGGATCGCAGGCGCCGTGGCGTCCTACCGCTCCAGTGTCGCCGAAGCGGATCTCGCGCGGACGGTCGACCGCGAGCTGATCGCCTACCAGGGGCTGGCGCGAGCCTACACCCTGACCGGCGCAGTGGATGACGAGACCGCGGCCAAGGCGGCCGAGGAGAATCTGAAGGGCGCAATCGCCAAGTCCATGGCGGCCACGACCGGCGCTGCGCGCCGCGAGCAGGTCGGCAAGCTCGAGGCCGAATTCCAGCGCTTCACCAAGGTGTTCAGCGAGATCATCATCCTGACGCGCGAGAACAACAAGATCGCCGCCGATGAGCTCAACAGTGTCGGCAACAAGATCCGCTTCAAGTTCGACGACCTCGCCGATACAGCGGCGCTCGCCGGGCTCGCCTCGGTCCAGACCACGGCCAAGGACATCACTTCGCAATATCTGGCGGTCTCCACCTCGGTCAGCGCTTTCGTGGCCAAGCCCGAGCCAAAGGCTGCCGATGGCGTAATCGCCCGCATCAAGTTCCTGGAGACCCTGCTGGTCTCGATCTATGCCAACGACCAGAAGATCACCGACCGCGTCACCGAGATCGGTAACCTGCTGAAGCAGTACCGCACCTCCTTTGCCAAGCTGACCGAGAACGTGAAAGTCATCGTCAAGTCGAACGGCGAGATGACCAAGACGGCCGCCACCATTCTCAAGCTCTCGGGCGAGCTGCGCTCGGATCTGACCGCCGATCAGCAGCGCATCGAAGCCAGCGCCAATGCCACCATCGGCGAAACCGAACAGCTGATGCTGATGATGGCGCTGGGCGGCCTTGCCGTCGGCGCCGTGCTGGCCCTGATGCTCGGCAACGGCATCTCGCGTCCGATGATCGCGATGTGCAAGGCGATGCGCGAGCTCGCCTCGGGCAATTTCGACGTCGTGCTGCCGGGTCTCGGCCGCAAGGACGAGATCGGCGAGATGGCCGGCGCGGTCGAGGAATTCAAGGTTCAGGCCGTCGCCAAGGCCGAGCGCGATGCCGCCGCCAGCGAAGCTCAGAACAAGGAACTGGCCACCGCACGCCGCTCCGAGCTGATCCGCTTCGCCGACGATTTCGAGAGCGCCGTCGGCGCCATCGTCTCCAACGTCTCGGCCTCGGCCGTGCAGCTCGAATCGGCCGCGTCCACGCTGACCCGGACCGCCGAGACCACGCAGAGCCTGTCGAGCCAGGTCGCCGGCGTCTCCGAGCAGGCCTCATCCAACATGCAGTCGGTCGCCACCGCGACGGAAGAGCTCTCGGCCTCGGTCGAGGAAATCGGCCGCCAGGTCCGCGATTCCAGCCGCATCGCGGAGGCCGCCGTGGTGCAGGCCAAGGAGACCGACAGCCGCATCGGCAAGCTCTCGCATGCCGCCCAGCAGATCGGCGAGGTCGTCAAGCTGATCACCGCGATCGCCGAGCAGACCAACCTTCTCGCTCTCAACGCGACCATCGAGGCGGCACGCGCCGGTGAAGCCGGCCGCGGCTTTGCCGTGGTCGCCAGCGAAGTGAAGTCGCTGGCCAGCCAGACCGCCAAGGCCACCGACGAGATCTCCTCGCACATCACGGGCATGCAGGGCGCCACCGCCGAATCGGTTGCCGCGATCAAGGAGATCGGGGCCACCATCGGCCAGATCTCGTCGATCTCGACCTCGATCGCCAGCGCCGTCGAGCAGCAGGGCGCCGCGACCCAGGAGATCGCGCGCAGCGTCCAGACGGTGGCCCAGGGCACCCAGACCGCCGCCACCGACATCGGCGAGGTCAACCGCGGCGCCGCCGAGACCGGCTCGGCCTCGGAGGAGGTGCTGAACTCGGCCAAGACGCTGTCATCCGAAAGCACCCGTCTCCGCGCCGAGCTCGATCGCTTCATGGGGAATATCCGGGCGGCGTAAGACTCGCCGTCTCATCCTCCGCCGTTGCGTCCCTCTCCACTGTCGTCCCGGCGAAGGCCGGGACCCATTACCTCCGGGGGGACTCGTGATGCGAGCTCGCAACTCCGAATCTTCGTCAAACCACGCCCTGTGGTAATGGGCCCTGGATCGGCGCTCCGGACCTGACAGCGCTTTGCGCTGCCACGCGCTCCGTTTGTCCGGGACGACGACCGACTAGAGAACGCGAGGCCTTACTCCTTCCCGAACGACCGCTTCAGCTCCACCTTCGCGCGCTCCAGACGCGCGCGCTGGGTTTTCGGGAGGGTCTTGCCGGCGCGGTTGATGTAGAACGTCAGCATCGACAGCGCCGAACGGTAGGCGCCGGTCTTGCGGCGCGAACTGTGCTCGGCCGAGCGCTTCAGCGAGGCTGCGATCTTCTTCGGACCCGTGAGCGTGAAAACGCCGCGCTTGAGATCGAGCGCGTCGCTTTCCTTCGTCACACGTTGCGACCAGCGCTTCGGCGTCGCACGTTTCGCGCTCTTGCGCACGCTGGTCTTCGTGCGTCCGGCAGTTTTGCGAGAATGTGTCGTCTTTCTGACATGAGCCATGCGTCAACTCCTTGCGGCTCCTTCGGAAACGGACGGTGCCGGAGGCTGTTCCTCTGGGAACCTGGCGTTGCCGCAGACGTTGTCGCAGGTGGCAGGCGGAATGCCGCACCCCGATGATCGGTTCGCCCCCGGCCACATCATGTGCACCGGGGTCGCTTCCATTGGTCAGACCCGACAACGCGATGGAATTGCAGCAAAGCCCAGCGCTGAATTATGGACCTGCCGTCTCGGCGGTCGCGACCGATCGCATCATCGAGACCAGCATTCCCTCACGTCTCGACGCGTTGCCGTGGAGCGGTTTTCACACCCGCGTCGTGCTGGCGCTCGGCATCACCTGGATTCTCGACGGGCTCGAGGTGACCCTCGCCGGTGCGCTTTCCGGCGCATTGAAACAGAGTCCCAGGCTGCACTTCTCCAATCTCGATCTCGGCATTGCCAATTCCGCCTACCTCGCCGGCGCGGTGCTCGGCGCGCTCGGCTTCGGCTGGCTGACCGACCGCATCGGTCGCAAGAAACTGTTCTTCATCACGCTCGCGCTCTATCTCTCTGCGACCGCCGCAACCGCACTGTCGTGGGATATCGCGAGCTATGCGCTGTTTCGCTTTCTCACCGGCGCCGGCATCGGCGGCGAATATACCGCGATCAATTCGACCATCCAGGAACTGGTGCCGGCGCGCTATCGGGGCTGGACCGATCTCGTCATCAACGGCAGCTTCTGGATCGGCG
Source organism: Bradyrhizobium sp. GW821-FHT12B03 (assembly GCF_058807535.1). Classification (NCBI taxonomy): domain Bacteria; kingdom Pseudomonadati; phylum Pseudomonadota; class Alphaproteobacteria; order Hyphomicrobiales; family Nitrobacteraceae; genus Bradyrhizobium; species Bradyrhizobium sp. GW821-FHT12B03. The sequence continues at coordinate 160,749 of NZ_JBXAQU010000015.1, read as the reverse complement.
CGGCGATGGGCGCGGTGGCGGCCATCGTGCTGCTCGATCCCCATGTGATCGGCCCCGATCTCGGCTGGCGCCTCGCCTATCTCATCGGCGCGGCCATCGGCCTCGTCGTGCTGTTGATGCGGATGTGGATCCCGGAAAGTCCGCGCTGGCTGATGATCCACGGGCGGCCCGATCAGGCCCATGCCATCGTCGACGAGATCGAGCGCTCGGTGATCGGACACGGCCAGGATGCGAGCGACGGGCGCTTCACCAGGATCCGGCTGAAGATGCGCGATCACACGCCGATCCCGGAGGTCGTGCACACGCTGTTCTCGGTCTATCGCCAGCGCGCGCTGGTGGGCCTCGTGCTGATGAGCGCGCAGGCGTTCTTCTACAACGCCATCTTCTTCACCTTCGCGCTGGTGTTGACCGACTTCTACGGCATCAGCGCCGATCATGTCGGTTGGTACCTGCTCCCCTTCGCCGCCGGCAACTTCCTCGGCCCGCTGCTGCTCGGTCGCCTGTTCGATACGCTCGGACGGCGTACCATGATCATGTTCACCTATGGCGCGTCGGGCCTGCTGCTGGCGCTGTCGGGCTACCTGTTCTCGATCGGCGCACTCAGTGCGCAAGGACAGACCATCGCCTGGATGGTGATCTTCTTCTTTGCTTCGCCGGCCGCGAGTGCGGCCTATCTCACCGTCAGCGAGACTTTCCCTCTGGAGGTCCGCGCGCTGGCGATTGCGGTGTTCTACGCGGTCGGCACCGGCATCGGCGGCGTCGCCGGCCCCGCGCTGTTCGGCGTGCTGATCGATACCGGCTCTCGCGCCAGCGTGTTCGCCGGCTATTTGCTGGGGGCATTCCTCATGATCGCGGCCGCGATCGTGGCGTGGCGCTACGCCATATCCGCGGAACGCAAATCGCTCGAACAAGTCGCGCGGCCGCTGGCCTTTATGGAGTAGACTATGAAATCGGAACTTGCGGAAATGACATTGGACCAGAAGCGCATCATGCCCGTTGACGACGACGCGCCCGAAACGGTGCCGGTGCCGCATGCCCTCGTGCCGCATCTCGACGAGACCGCGATCCTGCTCGACATCGACGGCACGCTGCTCGACCTGATGCCGACGCCGCGCGAGGTGTGGGTGCCGCCGGGCCTGTCGGGGACGCTCAACCGGCTGGTGGAGCGCACGTCCGGGGCGCTGGCGCTGGTCAGCGGCCGTTCGCTCAACGACATCGACCTGATCTTCGCGCCGGACGTGCATCGCGCCGTCGCAGGTCATGGCGCAGAGATGCGGCTGTCGGTGGACAATGAAGCGGATGCCGTGCACGCGCCGCCGCTGGACAAGGAGTTGAAGCGGCGGCTCGCGGCGATCGCCAAGCTCAGCCCTGGCATCCTGCTCGAGGACAAGGGCTATTCGCTCGCGCTGCACTACCGCCTCGCGCCGCATGCTGAGAAGGCGATCTACGAATCCGTTTCGCTGATCCGCGCCGATCTGCCCAACGCGCCGATCGAGGTGCTGCCCGGAAAGTTCGTCTGCGAGATCAAGCATTCCGGCTTCACCAAGGCGAGCGGCGTGCGCGAATTGATGAAGCACGAGCCGTTCAGGGGACGCCGCCCGCTGTTCATCGGCGACGACGTCACCGATGAAACCGTGTTCGCGATCATGCCCGACATGAACGGGCTCGCTTTCTCGGTTGGCCGCCGCGCCATGGGCGTGAATGGTCACTTCGATGCGCCGAGCGACGTGCGCGCGTTCCTCGCGCGCCTGCTCGATGATCGAAGGTAAAAGCAAGGCAGACCACGTCACAGACACAATGCGTGTTCGTACGGTTCCATTGTGCGCGGCGGTCGATACGGCGCGACGGGACCACAAAATCTGTTTTTGCAGCGAAATTGCCGGGTTCCGCAATGGAAACCAGCTTCAACGCGCGCGCCCGATTTTGGTTTCAATTGGTTGAAACGATGATCAGGAACCATATTGATGAACATCAGTTAAACAGGGTGGAATGAACAGGAGGGGACGACCTGTGAACTTAGTCGTCGTTTCAAATCGCGTCGCGCGCGGCAAACCCAACGAGCCCATGACGGGTGGCTTGGCTGCGGCATTGCTTCCCGTCGTGGAGCATTCGGGTGCCATCTGGGTGGGGTCCTCAGGCCGCGTGCGTGACGGCCATCAGAAGGAACCGTTCGCCGAGATCGAGGCGCTTGGATCGGGCGCGATTGCAACGCTGGATCTGCCGGCGGCGCATTACGGCGGCTATTACGAAGGTTTCGCCAATTCGGCGCTGTGGCCGGCGCTGCATTCGCGCAGCGATCTGATCCGCGTCTCGCGCGACGACTATGTCAGCTATCGCGAAGTCAACGCGTTCATGGCGCGCGCCCTCATGCGTTTCCGCAAACCGCAGACCGCGTTCTGGGTGCAGGACTATCATTTCCTCGCGCTCGGTGCTGAGCTGCGCGATCTCGGCGTCGACGATCCGATCGGTTTCTTCCTGCACACGCCGTGGCCGGTGGCCGCGGTGATGCAGGGCGTGCCCAATCATAGCGAGCTGATCACGGCAATGCTGGCCTACGATCTCCTCGGCTTCCAGACCGACGAAGATTGTCAGAACTTCCTCGGCTATGCCGGCGGCGAGCTCGGTCTCACCATCGAGGATGGGGTCGTCAGCTCGCAGCACGGCCGCACGCGCTGTGAAGTCTTCCCCATCGGCATCGATGCGGAGAAGTTTGCGCAGTATGCCGCCAAGTCTGTTTCGCATCCCGACGTGTCGCGGTTGCGCCGCAGCCTCAACGGCGAGCGGCTCGCGATCGGCGTCGACCGGCTCGACTATTCCAAGGGGCTCGTCAACCGCATCAGCGCGTTCGACCGGCTCTGGACCGAGCAGCCGCAGTTCTTGCGCGGCATCTCGCTGCTCCAGATCGCCAATCCCTCGCGCGGCGCGATCGAGGCCTATGGCAATCTCCAGAACGAAGTTGCGCGCCTCGTCACCGACGTCAACGGCCGCCACGGCGAAGTTGACTGGACGCCGATCCGCTATCTCAACAAGGGCTTCAGCCAGGCCGTGCTCGCGGGCCTCTATCGTACCGCGCAGGTCGGCGTGGTGACGCCGCTGCATGACGGCATGAATCTCGTCGCCAAGGAATATGTCGCCGCGCAAAACCCGGCTGATCCCGGCGTGCTGGTACTGTCGAAATTTGCAGGCGCGGCCAACGAGCTCGACACGGCGCTGCTGGTCAATCCGCACGACGTCGACGGCATGGCCCGTGCGATCGCGGTCGCCGCGGCGATGCCGCTCCCCGAGCGCAAGATGCGCTGGGACGCGATGATGCAGAAGCTGCGCGGCCACACCATCCAGCAATGGTCCGCCGATTTCGTCGCCGAGCTCGAAAAGTGCCGGGTCGAGAAGGCCGCCGTCGCACCACTCGCAGCACAGCCTCCGCAGGCGCTGCGCTGGCTCAAGTCGGCGATCTCAGGCGTAAGGCTGATTTAGCGCGACACTCCTCCCGCTCCCCTTGCGGGAGAGGGAAGGGCGCGCCTCAATAGCAATACGAAACCCCATCCAGAATTGCGCACTGCCGCTTGTTTGGTGCATTCGGATCGTCCATCGGCACCATGCCTTTGCCCTGGCCGACGAACACGCCGGGCCCGACATGAATCGAGCTCTTGTTGCCGATGATCACGCTCGGGTGCGGCGAGGCGCTCGAGCGCGTCCCGTCCGGCCAGATGATCGCATCGCCCGAAAGCACCCCGCGCCGCCCGTCGTCGCAGCTGACGTCGACCCCTTGGCGGGTGCAGACCTGGGCCAGGGCCGGCCCGGCAAAGGCGGAGCCAAGGGCGGAAATCAGGCCGAGCGTCGCGATGGTCTTGCGGATGGTCATGGCGTCCCCACGCGTGTTGGATGATCTCAAGTGAATCGTCGCGCCAAACCCTGCTCTGGTTCAGCCCGCGAGCGGTTCCCAAGCCTTCGCGGACGCCAGATATTCCCTTTCAGATACAATATCTTACGGAAAATTCACCCGATTTCCCCGCGATCCCTTGCAAAATCGCCGGCGCCCCTTCAAGAGAGGGCGCTCCGGAGAGATGGCCGAGTGGCTTAAGGCGCACGCTTGGAAAGCGTGTGTGCGGGAAACCGTACCGTGGGTTCGAATCCCACTCTCTCCGCCAGCCCACGATTTTCCACGCTGGACTACGATTTTCTACGATTTCGTTCGCTTGCCGGTAGCGGTTGGCGCACAGGTTGCGAAATGAGCAACGATCGGCTCGTTCGCTTCTCGTACGACACGCTTATTTGCGGGTAGAACCGTCGTCAACGGTCGCCGGGCAGTATGTGCGCAGCAAACGGACAAGTGGGGCCGGGCGTCGCAGCCTCAGGGATGTCCCGACACCGAGTTGGTTGAAATCTCTCGATCACTCGTCAATCGAGCCTCCAGCGCCACCGATACCGCCCGCACCATGGCGCAGAATGACGGCGGGCTTTTTGTCGGCGCCGGCTTTCGGAATAGGCAACTCACCAGCGATGGTGACTGACTGGCCGTCGCGGCGTCCAGGCATGCCAGCTGAGCATTGGTTGACCCAGTGATCGTTGCAAGAATGGCAGCCGCCGGCGGGAGTTCATTGTTGGTCTCGGAGGCGCAGCGGCGCGGCCGCTCAAATCGGGAATGGACTTAAGAAAAGGCCAGTGAAGCGGCATTGAGGAGAGCCTTGTCAGGCTCAGCTTTGTTGAGGCTACCCCCAGCAATACGTTGTTGCGGGCGCTACGACAACGACGGAGAGTCTGGCGGCAGCGTGTTTGATCCGCTCGGCGCTCAACGGAGAAATCTTCTTTGGCCCGCACTCTCTATGACAAGATCTGGAACGACCACGTCGTGCGAGGAGGTGGACGGTACGTGTCTGCTCTATGTCGACTGTCACCTCGTGGACGACGTGCGCCAATGGCCTCCCGCGCGGCTGACAAGCGCCCGATTTTTCGCACGGTTACGAATTTCAGTAGAACGACGTATGGCGATCGTCACGGCACGTTGGCGCGGTGGGCGATGGACGCTGCAGCGGAGTTGATTGGTGCCGCTCGCGTTTATCTCCCTGCGACGCCCGCTCTCGGGATGAGGCCACTAAAGGCAGGGTGAACAGGCAATGTCGCCTTTAACAACGATTGTCGGATACTGCCACTGCGCTGAGGCTCCATGAGAATCGCAGAAATCGACGTTCAACTCCTCACGGCGCCGAATGAGGGACCGGCGTATTGGGTCAGCAATTTCATTGTTCCCCGCGCGAACGAATTGCTGGTCCGCATCCGGACCGTAAGCGGGATCGAGGGATTTGGCCTGGCGACCAGCTTCACGTCGACAGAGCCGATTGTTCAGGCATTCAAGTCAGGCATCGGCGACCTTATCGTAGGCGAAGATGCGTCTTCACCCGAAAAGATGTACGAAAAGCTCTTCAGCCTTACCTCGCAGCGCGTCGCCTTCGAAAAGGGTTGGGGGCGCGATACACTTATTCGAATTCTTTCCGCCGTCGATATCGCCTGCTGGGATGCGATCGGAAGAATCGCAAAGCTGCCGCTCTACAAATTATTCGGCGGCTATCGCGACACTGTGCGGTGTTACGTTACATGCGCCTACTATCGCGATGGCAAGACGATTTCCGAGATCAAGGACGAAGCGCTTGAACTGAAGTCAAAGGGAAACCGCGCCTTCAAGGCCAAGTTCGGTGGCTTGCCGCTGAAGGACGACATGAAACGCATGGAGGCATTGCGTGAGGTCATCGGCGCTGATCTCGACCTGATGATCGACGTCAACCGGGCGTGGTCCTTGAAGGAAGCAATCGAGGGAGCGCGAGCGCTGGAATCTCTGAATATCCGTTGGCTTGAGGAGCCGGTCCGGTGGGCCGACGATCACCGCGAACTCCGTCTGCTTGCCAGACAGACCAGTATCCCGTTGTCAGCAGGTGAAAGCGAATTGACGGTTTTTCGCTGCCGCGACCTGATCGAGGATCATTCGATCCAGATCTTGCAAGCCGACAGCACGATGTCAGGCGGATACACTGCTCTAAGAAAACTCGGTGCCCTCTGCGAGCTAAATCATGTTCATCTCGCGCCTCACCATGACTGCTTCCTGCACGCGCCCCTGGTGGCATCCTCGCCCGCCGGTCTCATCCTTGAATCATTTGATGCGGATCGGGACCCGCTTCAGGCCGAGCTGTTTGAAAATCCCCCCGAAATGGCTGACGGACTGCTCAAATTGAATCAGGAGCCTGGTATCGGAGTTACGTTGTCAGAGGCGGCGCTTAAAAAATATGGGCGGAAGATTCTGTAACGGTCTCTGACGGTCAGGTGAACACGATCACCGCAGCGTCCGCTCAATTCGCCGGAGAGAATCGAACATTGCATCGGTTCATCGCCGGGGATTTCGCGAGGGGAACACATGGCCGGCAAGCTCAAGCCTCTCGACATTGAACGCGAAACTCGGCCCGGCAAATATCTGATGGCGACGGTCTCTACCTCGTCGTTGCAAGCGCCACATCGAAGAACTGGAGCTACCGGTACTGGAAAGACGGCAAGCCGCGTTGGCTCGGCCTAGGCTCCGTCAAGGAAGTGTCGCTAACGTGACAACGCCGATGGGACTCAGGATGTGCGCCCAGTGGTGCGGTGAAAACGTTCTCCGTCATCCACGTGAGCCTCGAACTGGAGTAGCTCCAGCAAGCGGCGGACCTTGATGCCCTGCGGAGCGGACAGAATCTGGCGAACCTGCATGAGGCGTTCTGCGGGAACGATGCCGGCCGTGCACTGGTCAAACTTTGCTTGCCGCTCCAATGCGGAAAACGGGTTCAACAGGGATCCCTTGGCATGCTGTAGTGATCGCGCCAGGCGCCGGCCGTCCTTTAAGGTCACGATCGTAGTGTGCGGTAACAGATTCTTCGCAGTTTCCGTGCCGCTTTCGGCCCTCGGATCCAGCCGCATCTCGACGATTTGCATGCGGCGCCGGGTTTCCGCATCGCGCACCGCTTGCGGGGTGAAGTCGGCGAGTCCCACGGTGCCATAGCGAAGCATGGTTGCAATGGCGTACTGCATCGAGAACATGGCTTCCCGCGAATCCCGGGGCTCTGAATGCATGAGGTTCACCATATTGACCCGCCCTACCAGCGTTTCGACGCGTGCGACCTCATCAGCATCGAAGCGGTGCTCTGCCGCAAGAGATTGCAACGCATCGAGGCATCGATGCGTTGACGCGCAGTTCGGGTATAGCTTGAATGAAAGCCCGTGGCTCTCGATGGCCAAGGGTTCGTCCTGGACGTTTGCCACGGTGGACCAGTCAGCCATCGTGTGGCCGGCATAGAGTGCGCCAAAGCCGTGCGGGCCTTCCAGCGCCACTTCACTGCCTCTTACTCCCGCCGCCGCCAATGAGGCCGCGAGGACGCCACCCTGCGCGGCCAGCCCAGCATGCATCGGCTTGGCGTCAGTGCCGAACTGGACCTTGGGGCCCGCGGCCATCGAAACCGCCAGGCTCAGCGCGTGCGTCATCTTGTCGGTGTCCAGGCCCCGGAGCCTTGCGCACGCTGCGGCTGCGGCGATTACGCCGATGGTTTGCGTGCCGTGCCAGCCTTTTTCGAAATGCGGCCTGTTCATGGCCACGCCAATCCGGGCCATCACTTCGCTGCCGACAACCAGCGAATCCAGCACCTGGTCCAGCGAGGCGTCCATCGCGCAAGCCTGCGCCAGGATCGCCGGAATGACGGCGCAGCCAAAATGGCCTCCCGCAACCAAGAACATTTCGTCGAGCTCTCTCGCATGCGCCGCTGTTCCATTCGCCAGTGCACTCAATGGCGCGCACAGTCCCTTGGTGCTGCCAATGACGGGAATAGATCCTGCACCGGACTCCAGCCCCTGCTGCACGGACGCCGAAACGCGATCTCCTGCGCCCGCCACCATCGCTGCGATGGTGTCTTCCAGGGAATGCTCGGCGATCCGGAGCGTCGATGGTGCCCATCGCGCTGGTACCGTGGCCGCCCAATGCGAGAGGGTTTTCGTGGCCTGTTGTTTCGCGCTCATGTTTTCTCCTTGAATCGTCTGTGGCTACCTGACTTGGGGACCGCAACTCTTGTCGTGGAAACAGCCGGGAGCTGTCATGAATGTATCTTCCCGAGTCTGTCGGCCAGGGCCCGGCCCGCCATGCCCAGCCGGAAAGGCCGCCGCGCCGGCCGAACCCATGAGGGCTCAGAGCGCCGGCGTCGTTCCCTCGCCCAAATCCCAGTACAGTCCCGCCATCATCGTCAGGCCCTCGCGCGCGATAGAAACTGGCAGATGCTCGTCGGGCGCATGTTGCGAGCAGCCAGGATAGGAATGCGGCACCCAGATCGTGCGCAGGCCGAGAATCTCCGAGAAGATATCGTTGGGCAGTGAGCCGCCGAGATTGGGCAGCAGGGCCGGTTTCTTGTTGGTGGATCGGGCGATCGAAGCCACCGCCCAATGTACCCAGGCGTCTTCGGGATCGAGGCGGGTGGCGTTGAAGATCTCCTTCCGCGCGACGATCTCGACCATGGGGAAGTCATGGCGCGTCAGGTGGCGGCGCAGGGCCGGGATCGCCTCCTGCGGGTCGACGCCGACGACGAAGCGCAACTGGCAACGCGCCCAGGCGCTCGGTGGCACGGCGCTGACCGGCGTTTCCGGCTCGCCCGACTTCATCGCCAGCACGTCGAACGAGCACCAGCCGAAGACCTGTTCGGCCGGCGACAGACCGGGTTCGCCCCAATCCGGATCGATCGTCGGGCCGTCAGGCCCGCCATCGACCTCGCAATCGGCCAGCGCCCTGCGCACGGGCTCGGGCAGTTCCTTCGGCACCCATTCATGGATGCGGATCCGGCCGGTCGACGACGCGATCGAGGCGATGGCGTGGGCCAGCTGGATCGCGGGATCGGAGAGGATGCCGCCCCAATTGCCGGAATGATGGCCGCCCTCGCGGGCGGTGATGGTCAGGTCGAAGATGACGCCGCCGCGCGATCCGAGGAAGACAGTCGGGCGTTCGGCATTGAGGCGCGGGCCGTCCGACGCGATCAGCACATCCGACTTGAACAGCTCCTTCTGCTCGGTGCAGAGTTCGCGCAGGCCGGGCGATCCGCACTCTTCGCCCATCTCGATCAGGTATTTGGCGTTGAAACCAAGTTTTCCGCGCGTCTCCAGCACGGCGCGCAGCGCATTGAGGTTGATGACGTGCTGGCCCTTGTTGTCGACGACGCCGCGGCCATACCAGCGGTCGCCGCGCTCGGTCAGAGTCCAAGGTGACAATCCCGCGCTCCATCTCTCGTCGAGGCCGCGAATGACGTCGCCATGGCCGTAGCCGAAGATCGTCGGCAGACTCGGATCCTCCAGGCGCTCGGCGAAGAGGAACGGCCCCTTGGCGCGGGGATGGGTCAGAATCCGGCAGGTGAAGCCGAGCTTCTTCAGGAGCGGGCGCATCTCGGTCTCGAGGTATGCGGCAAGCACCGGCGCGCGCTCGGGGTTCTGGCTCTCGGTCGGCATCGCGACGAGCCGTGTCAGGTCACTCTTGAAGGCGCCCGAGTCGAAATAGTCTTGCGCATGCGCGATGGCTCGGACGCGGGTCATGATGATCTCCTTTGGGTATTCGAGGTCGACAACTCTCTGTCCTCAGGATGAGGCTGAGAGAAGCATCTCAAGCCGCGACCGTTGGGGTTGCCGTCCGTGGCTCATACAAATGGCATGCAACGAGCCCGCTCTCGTCCTGGCGCAAAGGCGGTGTCACGGTCGCGCAATGCGGCATCCTCAAGGGGCAGCGCGGATGGAAGGGGCAGCCCGGCGGCGGGTCCAGCGGATCGGGGAAGGCGAGGCCGAGGCCGGTGTCGGGGATGCCAGCGCCCGGCTCCGGCGTCAGCACCGAGGCGAGCAGCGCCCTGGTGTAGGGGTGGCGCGGGGCCCTGAAGAGGGTCGCGGCCCCTGTCAGCTCGACGATGCGCCCGAGATACATGACGGCGACGCGGGTCGCGATGTGCTCCACGACCACGAGATTGTGGCTGATGAAGACATAGGTGAGCCCGAGCTCGCGGCGCAGATCGCCGAGCAGATTCAGGATCTGCGACTGGACGGAGACGTCGAGCGCCGAGGTCGGCTCGTCGCAGATCACCACGTCGGGGTTCAGGATCAGGGCGCGGGCAATGGCGACGCGCTGGCGCTGGCCACCAGAAAGTTCGCGTGGGTAGCGGTCGGCGAAGCGTTTGGGCAGGCCGACCTTGTCGAGGATGTCGAGCGCGCGCTTACGGCGTTCGGCGCTGCTGCCGATGCCCTGGACGGCGAGCGGCAGGGCGACGATCGAGGCGACGGTCCGGCGCGGGTTGAGCGAGGAATAAGGATCCTGGAAGACTGGCTGGACGCGCCTTGCCATGCCGAGCCGGCCGAGCCTGCGGACATCCTCGCCACCGAACGCGATCGCGCCCGCGCTGGGCGGCAGCAGGCCAAGCAGCATGCGCGCGAGGGTGGACTTGCCGCAGCCGGATTCGCCGACGATGCAGAGGACCTCGCCTTTGGCGATCGAGAGCGAGACGCCGTTGACCGCATGCAAAGTGCGCCTGCCCTTGAACAGGCCCTGGCTGACCGAGAAGGAGCGGGTCAGGTCGTGGGCTTCCAGCAGGGCGGCGGGCGAAGATGGTGAGCTCATGCCGCGTCCTCCCGGATGCAGCGCCAGCTATGGCCATCGGCCCTGCGGCGAACCGGCGGCTCCTGCGCGCAGGCGGCCTCGGCATATTTGCAGCGGTCACGGAAGCTGCAGCCCCTGATCTCGCCGATAAGCGAGGGCACGACGCCGGGAATGACGCCGAGCGTTCCGCCGGGCTCGGTCCGGCCCGGAACCGGAATGCAGTCGATCAGCCCTTGCGTATAGGGATGGCGGGGGTGCCGGAAGATTGCCTCGGTCGGCCCCTCCTCGACGATCTGGCCGGCATACATCACGCCGACCCAGTCGGCGATGCGCGCGACGATGCCGAGATCATGGGTGATCAGCACCATGGCGATGCCGAACTCGGCCTGGAGATCGGCTAGCAGGCGCAGGATCTGCGCCTGGATGGTAACGTCGAGCGCCGTCGTCGGTTCGTCCGCGATTAGCAGCTCGGGATCGCACATCAGCGCCATCGCGATCATCACGCGCTGGCGCAGTCCGCCCGAGAGCTGGTGAGGATATTGCCCCAGGCGCTGCGCGGCGTTGGCGATGCCGACCTTGCCGAGCAGGTAGATGGCGCGCTTGCGGGCTTCCATCGCACTCGCCCTTCGGTGCAGGCGGTAGGCCTCGGTCATCTGGTCGCCGATGGTGTAGGCAGGGTTCAGCGCCGTCATCGGTTCCTGGAAGATCATCGCCATGCGGTCGCCGCGCAGGCGGTTGATGCGCTTGGCCCCGGCCCTGGCGAGCTCCTCGCCGGTGAAGGCGAGCTTGCGCGCGCTGCGCCTGGCCGCTTGCGGCAGCAGATCCATGATGGCGAGCGAGGTCATCGACTTGCCGCACCCGGATTCGCCGACGAGGCAGAGCGTCTTGCCGCGCTCGACCTTGAAGGACAGGTCACGCACGGCATGGAGCGGCCCGCGTGGTGTCGCGATGTCGACGCTGAGGCCGTCGACCTCGAGGATGACGGTGCTTTCCGATGCTTGCATCAGCTGCGCCCCTCTGGCGAGATCACGTCGCGCAAGCCGTCGCCGGCGAGATTGATCGCGAAGATCAGCAGCGCCAGCGCCGAACCGGGAAGGGCGATTTGCCAGAATGAGAAGAACATGTAGGCCTTGGCCTCCGAAATCATCAGGCCCCAGGAGGGCAGGGGTGGCTGCACGCCCAAGCCAAGGAAGGAAAGGGCGGCCTCGAGCAGGATCGCGCTCGCGGCTTCCAGCGTGGCGACGACGATGAGGTGAGGAGCGATGTTGGGCACCACTTCGCCCAGGATGATGCGCGTCGTCGAGGCGCCGGCGGCCTGGGCCGCGGCGACATAGTCGAGCGAGCGCACCTGCTGGGTCGCGCTGCGCATCACCACGGCGAAACGGTCCCATTTCAGCAGGCCGAGCACGAGGATGACAATCCAGAGTGAGGAGCCGATGATGGCGACGACGGCGAGCGCGACCAGGATCACCGGCATGGACAGCCGCGTCGTCACGAGAAAGGTCATCGCCATGTCGATGCGCCCGCCGAAATAGCCGGCGAGCACGCCCATGGTCGTGCCGACCACGCCGGAGATGATGACGACGCAGATGCCGATCAGCAGCGAGATCCGGGCGCCGTAGATCAGGCGGGAGAGGTAGTCGCGGCCGAGCGGGTCGGTGCCGAGCGGATGGATCCAGCCGCCCTTGGCGTACCAGAAGGGCGGGACGTTGCGGACGGTCAAATCCTGCCCATAGGGATCGTGCGGCGCGAGCAGCGGGGCCAGCAGCGCGATCGCGATGAACAGCGCGAGCAGGCCGAAGCCTAGGGTGAAGGCTTTCTGGCCGAGGAACCGGCGCAGCAGCTTGCGGCCTTCCGAGAGCTCGGGCACATCCGCGACGGAGAGAATGGCCGCTCCTGTTTCGGGGGGGTGCATCTCAGGCCACCCGAATGCGCGGATCGAGCCAGGCATTGGCGATGTCAGCGAGCAGCGTCAGCAGGACGTAGACCACCGAGAGCAGCAGGACGACGACCTGCATGACCGGAAAATCCTTGTAGATGATGCTCTGATAGGCGAGGTAGCCCAGCCCATCGAGCGCGAAGATGGTCTCGATCACCACCGAGCCGCCGAGGAGGAAGCCGAGCTGCACCGCCGCCAGCGCAACCACGGGCACGACTGCGTTGCGTAGCGCGTGCTTGAAGATGATCTTGTGCGCCGGCAGGCCCTTGGCGCGGGCGGTGCGGATATAGTCGGCCGAGAGCACCTCGATCATGCCCGCTCGGATCAGGCGCATGAAGGCGGGAGCGGCGTAATAGCCGAGTGCGATCGTCGGCATGACATAGTGCTGCCAGGTCTGTGAGCCGGAGACCGGCAGCCAGCGCAGCGTGATCGAGAAAAGCATGACCAGGATCAGCGCGAAGAAGAAATTCGGCAGCGCCTGGCCGACGACCGCGATGGCGAGGGCGACGCGGTCGATCCAGCTGTTGGCGTAGATCGCCGCCAGCACGCCGAGCGGAATTGAGATCGCGAGCGCGGAGGCAAGCGAGCTCAGGCCCAGGATCAGCGTCACCGGCAGCTTGTCGATGATCAGCGGGGCGACATCGGTCTTGAAATAGATCGAGGTGCCGAGATCGCCTTTGAGTGTTTCCCAGAGCCAGTCGAGATACTGGATGACGACTGGTCTATCGAGCCCATAGGTCTTGCGGATCAGGTCGATATCGGCCTGCTGCGCGCCCTCGCCGGCGATCGCCACCGCGACATCGCCCGTAAGCCGTAGCAGGAAGAAGGCGATGGCGGAGACCGCGAGCGCGACGAGGAGCGCGAGGGCGAGGCGCTTGAGGATGAAGCCTAGCAAGGCGTTTGTCCGGTCTTTTTCATGATTTTTCCAACATTCTGTTCCTAATCTGGCCGCAGCGAAGCGGAGCGCTGAGTCGATCGCAAAGCTCCGCCGTTCGGACTACTGCCAGCTCATCTCCCAGAACCGCACGATCTCGTCCGGATAGGCCTTAAAGACGAGGTCCTTGCTGGCGACGTAATAGGTCGGCAGCGAAAAGAGCGGCACGGCATAGGCCTTGTCGGCGATGATCTTGAGGGCGCTCTTGTAGGCGTTCTTGCGGATCTCGGGGTCTATCGAGTTGTTGCCTTTGTTGAGCAGGTCGCGGACCGCGGCGTCGCGGGTGATGTCCTCGCTGCGGAACGCAAAAAAATTCGGCGTCGAGGCCGAGACGTCGTTGACCGAGAACGAACCCCAAGTCTGATGGGTCAGCATCGCCTTGTTCGAGCTGACGACCTCGCGCATCGCGGCATATTGCAAGAAGCGCAGATTGGTCTTGATGCCGACCCGCTGGAGATAGCCGATCAGCGCCTCGGTCTGGTTGCGCTCGCGATAGGCGGCGATGTCGAGCGTCAGGTTTGAGACGCCGGCCTCGGCCAGCAGGGCCTTAGCCTTGGCGGGATCGTAAGGGTAGCGCGCCGCGCCTTCGTCCGTGCAGCCGAACTGCGAGGGGAAGCAGATCGTGTTGAGGACGCGCGAACCCTCGCCGACGATGTTCTTGACCATGGCCTCACGGTCGATGGCGTAGATGATTGCCTTGCGCACGCGTTCGTCCTTGAGCGCAGGAGCCGGCGAGTTCTCGAGTGCGTTCATCTGCATGAAGACGATACGCATGGTCTCGCCCGAGACGACCTGCAGCGTAGGCACCGTCTTGAGTTGGTCGGCCTGGTCCTTCGGCACGTTCATGATCAGGTCGACGCCGCCGGAGAGCGCTTCGGCCATCTGGGTCTGGCGATCGGGGATGAAGCGGATCTCGACCTTGCCGATCCTGGCCCTGGGCTTGGGCGAGCCGCTGAAATAGTCCTTGTTGAGCTCCAGCGTGATCGACTTGCCCGGGACGTAATTCGTGACCTTGTAGGGGCCGGAGCCGACTGGCTTCTCGTTCTGGCCTTTGGGACCGACCTTCTCGTAATATTCGTTCGGATGGATCACGACCGGGCCGGCGAGATACTCGATCGCGGCCGGGAAAACCTCTCTGGTGGTCAAGCGGACCTTGTACTTGTCGAGCTTTTCCGCCTTCTCGATCCAGTTGACGTTGCCTTGGGTAACGACCTTGTTCTCGGGCTTGGCGATGAAGTTCAGAGTGTAGACGACGTCGTCTGCGTCGAACTCTTCGCCATTGTGGAACTTCACGCCCTGGCGCAGGTCGAAATCGATCGTCCTGTCGTCGACCTGCTTCCAGCTCGTGGCGAGCTGGCCCTTGTATTCATTGGTGTCGGGGTCGCGGTAGACCAGCGTGTCCCAGACATTGGCGCCGATGATCACACCAATACGGGTGTTGTTGAAGAAAGGATCGACGCTTTCGGGAGCCTGATCGTAGGCGAAACGGATGGTGTTGGCAGCCTTCTGCGCCCAAGCGGGGCCGCTCAAGGCCGTTCCTGCGAGAACGACAGACGTCAGCACCAAGGCAAAGCCTCTGCTCATTCCCAGCATTTCCGATTCCCCTCGCAACCTTGCGCCCGCATGGCGGGACGCGGCTCCGGCCTCGAGGCCGGTTCGCTGTCCTTGCGGCCTGAAATCTGCCCAAGGAGCTCGTTTGCTGCAATAAGAATGATTCGAATGAATCGTTGTCTTTTTGGCAAATCAACACTATGCTCGCTGAGCATGCAGAGCGCGGCCTTGCGATACTTCCTGGCGGTGGCGCGGACCGGCTCGGTCAGCGCCGCGGCGCAGCGCCTGCACGTCGCGGCCTCGGCTGTCAGCCGACAGATCGCTAATCTGGAGAAGGAGCTCGACTCGCGCCTGTTCGAGCGGCGCTCGCATGGCATGATCCAGACCCAGGCCGGGCAGACGCTGGCGGCCTATGCCCAGCGGGTCGAACTCGAAACCGAGCAGATCGTCAACGAGATCCGTGAGCTGCGCAGCGCCAGCAAGGGGTTGATCCGGCTCGGCGTGATCGAGGGCTTCGCGGTGAGCTTCATCCCGGAGGCGATCTTCGCCTTCCGCCAGCGCTATCCCAATGTCGCCTTCGACCTCAAGGTGGGGTCCTCACAGGCGGTGACAGAACATGTCCGTACCGGTGCAGTCGATCTCGGCTTGACCTTCGTGCTACAGCCCGAACGCGGGATCAGGATCAACTGGCAATGCGCGGTGCAGACCCATGCCTTTGTTGCGCCGCACCATCCGCTGGCGGCGAGGGCCTCGGTCCAAATCGAGGACATTTTGGCCCATCCCGTCGCCGTGCTGGATGGCGAAAACACGGCGCGCATGATGGTCGACTTCTATTTTTCGACGCGCGGACTGGCCGTCGAGCCGGTGCTGGTCACGACGAATGTCGCGAGCCTGCGCCAATTCTGCAAACTCGGCGGCGCGGTGATGTTTGCCAGCCCAATCTCCTTCGGCGCCTCGATCCGCGACGGCTCAGTCGTGGCGCTGCCGCTCAAGGACGGCGAGTTGCCAGCGCGCAGCCTGCAGGTGCAGACCATGTCGGGCCGCGTGCTGCCGAAGCTGGTGACGAATTTCCTGAACATGCTGGTGGAGGAGCTGAAGAGCGCCGATGCGGCGGCGCTGCGCGCATGAGCGTTCTGACCAAGCGCCGGACATCAGGCGCCCGATCAAGCTTGCTTCAACGTGCTTCAGCCTTCCGTCGTGGACCGCTTCGCCGAAGTGCTCGCGGTGACCAGACGCTGATCGCGGCACTGCGATGCTGGTCGTCGAGCAGCATCTGTCATTTGTCCTTGGGCTTGCGGATCGCTTTGCGGTGTTCGAGCGCGGCGAGGTGGTGGATACCGGACCTGTCGATGCCGGTGCGCTAACTTAGCGCCTGGCGATGCGATACTCGCTCGGCGAGTGCGCGTATCGGTCGCGAAAAGCCTTACTGAAATGACTGAGGTCGCTGAATCCATTGTTGAAAGCGATCGAGGAAATGCTGAGACCATCGAGGGCCGGATTGCGCAGATCAGCAGCCGCCCGCTCGAGTCTTCGCCGCCAGATATAGCGAGACAGTGACGTTCTTTCCCGTTCGAGCAACTGGTTCATGTAACGCGGCGAAAGCCTCAACGCGGACGCCACCATTGCCGGATTTAATTCGAAATCTTCCAGGTGACGCTCGACGAACGTCTTGATGCGTATCAAGGAGAGATCGCGGTGGTCGGTTTGCAGCGCGGAGTTGCCTTGGCTGGCCTCGATGAGGAGACCTGCAATCAACTCGCTCAGGCTGTTTGCCGCGCTTCGCGATGAAGCTTCCGACAGAGAAGTCACGCGATCGGGCAGGGCGACGAGATAGCCGAACGCAAGAGGACAAAGCGAGCCATTCTCGGCCAGTCAATTCGCTGCGGCGAAATCCCATTTCGGGTCGTTGCTCGAACAGTGGGTTTTGGTCTAGGAAGGTCGAAAATGCATTATCATCCAGTGGGGATTGACTGACGCTCTCTCCGCCATCAGCGCGATTTTGTGCGCTAACCTTCGATTTTGTGCGATGTCGTACGCGATAGCATTCGCGCCACGTCCTGACGCTTGCATGGGACGGCAGCGATGCAGGAATTTGGTAACTCACGATCGACCGCTCCAGATTGAAGCCGCACGCCGCACGGTCACTCGAACCATTTCAAATATAGTTTCGCGCCGCCATCGCGAAGCATTCACCGCGACGCCCAGGGCATGCGATCGGGCGCGCAAGCGGCGTGGAACGCCGCCCCTGACCAACAGGAATGGATAAAGGAATTGTCGTCGCTGAACAGCCCGATGCTGTCGAGGTCGGCGCCCGCATTCTGATAGCGGGAGGGAATGCAGTTGACGCCGCTATCGTTGTTGGCTTGTCTGCTTGAACTTCATTCAATCTATGTATCGGCGGAGACGATTTGGGCAAATCTGTTCCACACCCAATCGTGGAGTAACATATCACAGCGGAGAAATCGGCCAGCCAGTCGATGTGAGGCGCTTCCGTGGCCTCGCCGTGCCGATACTTCATTTCATCGCGTGCAAGCTTACTCCAACTGGTGGCCGGCCGCGACGGAGCGCAGATCGTTCAAGCGAACGCCGGTCGTCTGATAAGCAAACGCTTGCTTGATCACGTCAACAATCTGTGCGGTCGCCTCTTCGGGCGAAAGGCCGGCCGGCCGAATATTGGAAATGCAGTTCCGGCTCGAATCCATCGTGCCGATCCTTGGTTGCCAGGTGATATAGGCGCCGAGCGAATCCGCAGCCGACAGGCCAGGTCGTTCGCCGATCAGAACCACAATGAGCCTGGTGCCGAGCAATTGACCGATCTCGTCGCCGATCGCGACGCGTGCTTGCTCCGCGAGCACCAGGGGGCCGATGGAGCTGCCGCTGGCCAGCAGGCGTGGTCGCAAACAATCGAGCAGCGGCAGCAGGTTGGTCTCGACGGCCAGCGCCGACAGGCCATCGGCGGCGACGATCGCGATATCGCTTTGATCTATCCGGTCTTCGAATACGCGCCCGCTGTCAGGAGACAGGCGTCGTCCCAGATCCGGTCGGCGCAGATACTCCTTGCGGTCGGATGCCGCGCTGTGAACACGGACGACGTCCCAGCCCCGCTCGCGAAGCGATTGCCCGAGGGCTTCAAGATCAAGCGCTGCATGAACGGCGTCGCGGGCGCGCGCGTGATCGAGGCTGAACTGGAGACAAGTCGTGGTCAACTGCCCGGAGCCGGCCCGCCCGAGTCCGATCCGCGCTGGCGTGAAGCGTCTCAACGGTGCGATGTCGTTGACCACCGCAAGCCGAGCACCTCGATCTAGTGGCTGCTCCGGCATGATCAGGCTCCCATCGACTCGATCAGTGCCATGGCCGGGCCGAAGGTTTTGGACGCCGCTTTCTCAAGAAGGTGTCCATCCGTGTCAACGAGGCCCATCCGCCACAGCCAGTTCTCGAACTCCGGCGCGCAACGCCGACCGAGCGTCTGCCGGAGATAGAGAATGTCGTGGAATGCCAGGCTTTGGTAATTCAGCATGACATCGTCGGCGCCTGGAACCGCGATGACGAACGTTACTCCCGCGGCGCTCAGCAGCGTGAGCAAGCCGTCCATGTCGTCCTCATCGGCTTCCGCGTGATTGGTGTAGCAGACGTCGCAGCCCATCGGCAGGCCGAGCAGCTTGGCGCAGAAATGATCCTCCAGTCCGGCTCGCATGATCTCCTTGCCGTTGTAGAGATATTCGGGACCGATGAATCCGACCACTGTATTGACCAGCAGCGGCTTGAAGCGCCGCGCGACGGCATAGGCGCGCGCTTCCATCGTCTGCTGATCGACGCCGAAATGCGCGTCGGCGGACAACGCGCTGCCTTGCCCGGTCTCGAAATACATGACGTTGTGGCCGACCGTGCCGCGGCCGAGCGAGAGCGCGGCGTCCTGCGCCTCCGCGAGAACCGACAGACTGATTCCGAACCCCCGATTGGCCTTTTCAGAGCCGGCAATGGATTGAAAGACGAGATCGACGGGGGCGCCGAGATTGATGGCCTGGATCGCAGTCGTGACATGGCCGAGACAGCAGGTCTGCGTCGGAATGTCGAGACGCTGCCGGACTTCGTCCAGGAGCGTAACGATCCGCAAATAGTCCTGCACGCTATCGGTGGCCGGATTGACTCCGATCACGGCGTCCCCGGCGCCGAATAACAGCCCGTCAAGCAGACTGGCGGCGATTCCGCGGGAGTCGTCGGTCGGATGGTTCGGTTGCAGCCGCGTGGAAAGCCGCCCGGCGAAGCCGATCGTGTTGCGAAAGGAGGTAATGACGCTGCATTTGGCGGCGACGACGATGAGATCCTGGGCGCGCATGATCTTCGACACTGCCGCGGCTATTTCTGGGGTCAGGCCGGGAGCCAGCGCCGTCAGATGGCTCGTCGTGGTCCGCGTGTCGAGCAGCCATTCGCGGAATCCGCCGACGGTCAGATGGGACACCGGTGCGAATGCCGCGAGATCATGGCTGTCGAGGATCAGACGAGAAATCTCATCCTCCTCATATGGCACGAGATCGACTTTCAGGAACGTCTTGAGCGGAAGATCCGCCAGCGCCATCTGGGCGGCGACACGCTCGATAGCGCTCTGCGCGGCGATGCCGGCCAAGGCATCGCCAGAGCGTGCGGGCGATGCCTTGGCGAGCAGCGTCTTCAGATCGGCGAACGTCCAGTGTGTGCCGTTGATCGTGGCGTGATAGGACATCCGGCAACCTATTCCGGCGCGATGCCGGCGTTGCGCTGCGACCGGCGCGCGAGGAGGTTTGCGACGATCAGCAACAGGATCGACAAGCCCATCATCAACGTGGCGGCCGCCGTGATCGCCGGGCTCAATTGCTCGCGCAGGCCGGTGAACATTTCGAGCGGCAGGGTGCGCTGCTGGGCGTTTGCGAGAAATTGCACCACGACCACTTCGTCGAACGATGTCACGAACGCGAAAGCGGCACCTGACAATACGCCGGGCAGGATCAGTGGCAGCATGACCCGAAAGAATCCCGTCAGAGGTTTTGCTCCGAGAATCGAGGTCGCGCGCATCAGATTGCGATCGAACCCCGTCAGACTGGCGCCGACCGTCACGACGACAAAGGGGCTCGCCAGAACCGTATGGGCGAGCATGATGCCGACATAGGTGTTGGCTAGTCCGATCCGGGCGTAGAACAGGTACGTGCCGACCGCCGTCACGACGACCGGGACGATCAGGGGCGATATCAGCAGCGGCACGACGAACCGCCGGGCGGGGAATTTCGGGTCCGACAGGCCGATCGCCGTGAGCGTTCCCAGCAGCGTCGCGAGAATGGTGGAGCCGAATCCAATCATGAGGCTGTTGCCGATCGCCGCGCGCCAGCGCGCCGTCCCGAGCACGACCTCGTACCAACGCGTCGAAAGCCCGGCGAGCGGGAAGGTGAAGAACGAGCCGCTGTTAAATGACAATGGCACCGGCACGAAGATCGGCACGATCAGGAAGATCAGCACCAGTCCGCTCCAGAACCAGAGCGCGGCGACGCGGATCCATTCGGCGGTCGTCGGGTAGGGCGACAACATGGCGTTCATCCCATCTTGAAGAGGTCGAGGCCGAGGTAGCGCGTCAGGGTCACGTAGAGGCCGAGGGTGGAGGCGAGCAGCACGAAGCTAAGCGCCGCTGCCATCTCCCAATTGAGTTCGACGTTGACGTAGTTGGCGATGAAATTACTGATCAACTGGTCGCTCGCGCCGCCGATCAGCACCGGCGTAATGTAGTAGCCGAGGCACAGGATGAAGGTGAGCAGGCAACCGGCGAGAACGCCCGGCATGACTTGCGGCAGATAGACCCGCCAGAACGCGGTGAAGGGCCTGGCCCCGAGCGACTGGGCGGCCCTGACCAGCGAAGGCTTGACCGAGCGCATCACGCTGTAGATCGGCAGCAGCGTGAACGGTAACTGGATATGCGTCATCGCGATGATGAGCCCGGTTCGGCTGTACATCAGTTCGAGGCGATCGGACGTCAGGCCGAGCCAGAGCAATAGGTCGTTGAGCAGGCCAAATTTCTGCAGGATCACGGTCCAGGCGGCGGTGCGCACAAGGATCGATGTCCAGAACGGCAGTAGCACCAGGACCAGGACGACCCCGGCAATGGCGGGACGCAGGTTGGTGATCACGTAGGCCAGCGGAAAGCCGAGCGCCAGCGTTGCAAGCGTGACGATCGTGGCGATCAGAAAGGTACGGCCGAAGACGCGGAGAAACACCGCTTGCTCGGCGGGAACCGCTCCGATGGTGCCCTGCTCGGTCCATCGCAGGTCGAAGGCACTGAGGAGATAGAACGTCGTGAAGCGATTGGTGCCGGTGCGAATGGCTGCCCAGCTTTGTGCTTCACCCAATAGCGGCGCTGCCTTGATCATCGCCTCCTTGCCGGTCGCCTGATCTTGCGCAGCGATGCGCGCCAGCCGCAGCACTTGGCTGCGCGCGCCGGGCAGGCGGGTGTTGAGGGCTTTCGCGAATTCAGGAACGGCACCCGTCGCCTGCGCTTGCTTCAGATCGGCCGCGAAGGCGACGAAGACCGGTTCGGCGGGCACGCCGGCGCCGCCGTCCTGCCCAAGAGCCACGGCGGTGCGAGGCAGTGCGTTGGCGATGGTCGGCTCATAGACGGCTCGCGACAGCAGACCCACGATCGGTGCGCCGAAGCTGAAGAGCAGAAGCAGCAGAAGCGGGGCCGCCAGCGCCAGTGGACGCAGGCTCTCCCGCCTATCCGTTGCGCCGATCCTTGGCATGGCGATCGATGACATGAGGCTCCTCGCGGGTAGGGATCGACGGGTCCGATGGGTTATTGCGGCTGCCTGTCCTATTGGGCGAGCCACGCGTTGAAGCGCTTCACCAGGTCCTCGCCATGGTCGCCCCAGAATTCGACGTCAGCGACGAGATAAGTCTTCATGTGATCCGGTGCGGTCGGCAGTTTCGTCAGCACATCCTTGGGCACGAAGGGCGTCGCATCCTTCAGCACCGGCCCATAGGGAATGAAGCGGCCGAGTTGCGCGCCGACCTCGGCTTCGGCGGCATAGGCGAGATATTTGTAGGCGAGGTCGATGTTCTTGGCGCCCTTCGGAATCGCGATCATGTCGTATTCGACGATCTGGTTGTCCCAGACGAGCGCGAAGGGGCGCTTGTCCTGGTCGATTGCGTTTTGAATGCGTCCATTCCACGCCGTGGTCATTACCACTTCCTTGGAGGCCAGGAGCTGCGGCGGCTGCGCGCCGGCATCCCACCAGACGATGTCCTTCTTGATCGTGTCGAGCTTCTTGAACGCGCGGTCGACGCCGGCAGGCGTCCCGAGCACCTTGTAGATTTCGGTAACCGGCACGCCGTCGGCCATCAGCGCCCATTCGAGATTTTGTGCCGGCGCCTTGCGCATGGCGCGCTTGCCGGGGAATTTCTTGGTGTCGAAGATATCGAGCACCGAAGTGGGCGCGTCTTTCAGGACGGTCGTGTCATAGGCCAGCACGTCGCCATAGACGTCGATGCCGACGCCGCAATCGAGCGCCGTGCCGGGCAGGAATCTCGAACGGTCGGCGATCTTCGAATAGTCGAGGCGGATCAGAACGCCGGCGTCGCAACCCTGCAGGACGGTCGAAGTCTCGACCGTCACGAGGTCGATCGGGACGTTGCCGGTCTCGACCATCGCTTTGATCTTGCCAAGCTCACCGGTGTATTCCTGCTCATTGAACTTGACGCCCATCTTCTTGGCGAAAGGCTCGAACCAGGCCTGCCGCAGCGCCGCCTGCCACGCGCCGCCGGTTGCCATCACAGTGAGTTCGTCGGCGCGGGCCGGCTGAAGCTGACAAATCAACGTGGCGCTCGCCAGGGCGAGCAAGGACGTCTTGCAGGTGCGTTTCATGAAGCTTTCCCTATGTTGTTGGAATACCGTCGGAGACGGAGCCGGCCGGAAAGGCCCGGCAATCTGCGATCGGCCAGCAAAGGTCGATTGCGTCGCCCGTCGCCATTGTCGATTCAGGTCCGATTTTCACGGTCAGGATCTGTCCGCTCGGCAGGCGCGCGAGCAGGCGCTGATGGTCGCCGTGATAGATCCGGCCATCGACCGTTGCCTGAAGCCGGTTGTCCGATTCGGTGCCGTCGCGCGACAACCCGATCCGTTCAGGCCGGATCGTCAGTTGCACCGGGGCGCCTGGGCTGATGTCGCCGATCGCAAGCGCGGTCACCTTCAATCCCTTCGGCAGCGTCACCTGGCATTGCCCGCCGGTGACGCGTTCGACCGTTCCGCCCAGCGTGTTGTTTTCACCGATGAAGCCCGCGACGAATGCGGTCTCGGGCTTCTTATAGAGCCCGTCCGGCGTACCGATCTGAACGATGGCGCCTTTGTCGAACACGGCGACGCGATCGGACATCGTCAGCGCTTCGCTTTGGTCATGCGTGACATAGACGATGGTGACACCGAGCATCTCGTGGATCTGCTTCAACTCGATCTGCATATGCTCGCGCAGCTTCTTGTCGAGCGCGCCGAGCGGTTCATCCATCAGAACGAGGCTCGGCTGAAACACCAGCGCACGAGCAAGCGCGACGCGCTGTTGCTGACCACCCGAGAGCTGGGCCGGCTTGCGGTCCTTGAATTGCTCGAGGCGCACCATTTCGAGGGCGCGCACGACGCGTGGCCCGATCTCGGCCTTGGGCGTCTTTCTCACGGACAAGGGGAAAGCAACGTTATCCGCTACGGTCATGTGCGGAAACAGCGCGTAGTTCTGGAACACCATGCCGATGTTGCGGTCATACGGCGGCAGACGGTCGACCGATTTGCCATCGAGCGTAATTACGCCCTGGCTCGGGCGTTCGAAGCCCGCCAGCATGTTCAAGGTCGTGGTCTTGCCGGAGCCGGAGGGACCGAGGAATGTCAGGAACTCCCCGCGCCCGATGGTTAGATTCAGCCGACGGACCGCATGAAAATTGCCGTAGGTTTTCTCGACGTCGATGAATTCGACAAATTTGGCATCGCCCTGGCTCGGCGCGGGGCGGCCTCCTCTCGCCGAGACCTCGCGAAGCGACGAACTCTGTCCGGTCCCAACCATCGCTCCACCTCCACATGCCTCGTCTTGATTATGTGATCACACAAATAGCGATTGGGTGACCATACAAAGCGTAAATCGGAGCGTCAAGGCCGCCAAATGATGCAATTTATGGCATATTCCATGTCATATAATGGGCAGATGAAGGCTAATGACATGCAGACAAGTTGGATTGTCCGACTCTTTTCTCCATGATAAGAATGCGTTGGCGAAGACAAGGAATGCTCGGGGCAGCAAGCTGCAATGCTCGAAAATCTGGAACTGCCGGACAACGATCGACCGATTTATCAGCGTTTGGCGGATGCCATCGGTGAACGAATTGCCCGCGGCGAACTGGCTGAGGGCGACAAGCTGCCACCGCATCGGGAAATTGCGCGCCTGCTCGGCATCAATGTCACGACCGTCACCCGCGCTTTCTCGGCCTTGCAACAGCGCGGACTCGTTGAAGCGCGCCCCGGCCGCGGAACACTTGTCGCCGCGAAGGAGACGGAGGAAGGCACCTTCAAGTCTGCTCCCAGCGACGAAGCCGGTCTGATCGATCTGTCCGTCAACAGACCGGCGACGTCGGCCTATCGTGAAGCGCTGGCGCTTCTTCTGCCGCACGTCGCAAGGGATCGCCGATTTGGCGCCATACAGGACTATCACCCCCCTGAAGGTCCGCTATGGGCGCGCGCCGCGGTTGCGGATTGGCTCAACGGCGTAGCGGGCGATGGCGACGCCGGTCGCGTCGTCCTGACCGACGGCGCCCAGCATGGCCTTGCCTGCGTGCTACGGGCCTTGACGCAGCCCGACGATGTCGTCCTCGCCGATTCCATCACCTATCAAGGCATCAGCGCGCTTTGCCGGTCACAAGGTGTCGACCTGCGCGGGGTGTCGATCGACCGAGAGGGCATGCGACCTGACGCTTTCGAGGCGGCATGCGCGGCCTTGCGCCCTCGCGCGGTTTTCCTCGTTCCCAGCTTGCACAATCCGACAACGGTCACATTGAGCGAAGAGCGCCGCCGCGCGCTCGCGGCAATTGCGCGGCGCCAAAACGTGCTGATCATTGAGGACGATGTCTACCGTCCGTTGCTTGATCGCGCCATTCCATCTTTCGCGGCCCTCGAACCTGAACTCACCGTCCACATCAGCGGCCTGTCGAAATGCATTGCACCCGGCCTGCGTTACGGGTTCGTGGTCGCGCCACGCGCGGTTTTGGGCAATGTCGCAGCGGCGCTGCGGATCGATTGCTGGAGCATCAGCCCGCTCACGGCATTGGTTGCCACCGTTTTGCTGGAAGAGGGGACTGCGAAGCGGATCATCGAATTCCAGCGCGAGGAACTGCGCCGGCGGCAGGCCATTTTGCGCGACGCCCTCGCGGCGTTCGATGTTCAGACGGATGAGACGTCGCCTCACGCTTGGCTGCATTTGCCCGAACCGTGGCGAGGCGCTGCTTTCGCGCGCGCCTGCCGTCAGCGCGGTGTAGGCGTGCTTCCTGCGGACGCGTTCGCCGTGGGGCGCGAAACGCTCGCCCACGCCGTGCGCATCAATGTGGGCGCGGCGCCTTCAGCCGGCGAATTGCGGCAGGCGCTTTCGATCATGGGGGACCTGCTGAATGCCGGTCATCTCGAAATCTCGGGCGCGGTGTGAGGCGCCGTGGCGGAGTTGATCAAAACAGACGTCGCGATTGTCGGAGCCGGAATCGTCGGCCTTGCGATTGCATTTCGGCTGGCGAGAGATGGCCGTGAAGTCGTTGTCGTCGATCCGAACGAGGCGGGTTCGGGCGCCTCGTACGGCAATGCCGGGACATTGGCTCCTTACGCCTGTGCGCCGGTCGGCAACCCCGACGTGCTCCGGAATCTGCCGAACCTGCTTCTCAAGGCGGACAGCCCTCTCACCGTCAGGCTGGCCGCTTTGCCCGCACTCGTTCCCTGGCTGTCGCGGTTCGTTTGGCAATCCACGCCGGTTCGCGCGCGCCGCAACGGACACGCGCTTGCGGGCTTGCTCAAGGATGCGATGCTGGATTGGCGAGCGCTCGCCGAAGAGGCTCGACTTGCGGACCTGCTTCGCTATGAAGGCTGCCTCTATTACTATCGGGGAAAGCTTCCGCAAAAAGACAGCGAGTGGGGCGCCCGGCTGCGGAACGAACTCGGCGTCCGACAGGAATGGCTGACGTCGGCAGAGGTGGCAAGGCTGGAGCCTGCGCTTCCTCCCGCGGCCGGCGGTCTTTTCTTTCCCGATGCGGCCCATACCGTCGATCCAGCCGTGATGACCCGCCGACTGGCGGCCGCAGCCGAGGCCAAAGGTGCTACGTTTGAACGCGCCCGCGTGGATCGGCTGGAGCCGCAGGACAGCGGACACATCCGCTTGATATGCCGCGACCGCACGGTCGAAGCGCATACGGTCGTGCTCGCCGCCGGCGCCTGGTCCCAGTCTCTAGCCGCGCCAATTGGCGAGAATATTCCTCTCGATACGGAGCGCGGCTACCACATCGAGTTCGCGATGGATGTCTGTCCGATCAACAGACCCGTCAGCCCGGTCGATCTGGGCTTCTATATCACGCCCATGGTCGGCCGCTTGCGGGTTGCCGGAACGGTCGAACTCGGCGGCCTGTCCGCGCCGCTCAATCCAAACCAGATTGCGCTTCTGGAGCGAGGCGTCCGCAAGCTCCTCCCGGATCTCGGGCCCGTTCAATCGCGATGGCTCGGCTTTCGTCCCTCGCTTCCGGATTCGCTACCCGTCATTGGGCCCAGTCGGCGCCATCCAAACCTGATCCACGCTTTTGGCCACGGACATCTCGGCATGACGTTGGCCGGCGTGACGAGCCGCATTGTTGCGGGCCTCGTCGAAAGGCGAAATGACACGCCAAACCTTGAAGCTTTCCGGCCTGACCGGTTTGCCTGAGTTTCTATTCGCGGCCCGAGCCGCTTGAAGAAAATAAAGAGCAGCTACTATTCTCTTGAGAATAATTGAAGAGGCTGCGCCATGTCCATCCGTGACCTTCGGACCTTTCTGGCAATTGCTGAAGGTGGTTCGTTTGTGGCCGCCGCGCGCTCGGTTAGGCGAACCCAGTCGGCCGTTACTGTACAGATGAAAGCGCTCGAGGAGGAATTCCAGCTTATCCTCTTTGACCGGGTGCGTCGCCCGCCGGTGCTGTCCCCGGCCGGGCGAGCCTTCCTGCCGCGTGCCATAGAGGCGGTCGAGGCTTACGACCGCCTCTATCAGTCTGCCGCAGATGCGGTGATCGAGGGACATCTGCGGCTGGGCGCGGTTCCGAGCGTGATCACCGGCATTTTGCCGAGGGCGCTGGTGGCGCTGCGTGCCCGATACCCCGCCATCCATATTGAGCTCGCGGTCGGGCTCTCGAAAGATCTGGTCGACAGGGTTCAGGGCGGTACCCTCGACGCGGCTATCGTGAGTGATTTCAAGAAGACGTCGAAGAGAGGCTTGCAGTGGTCGCCGATCGCACGGGAACCGCTGGTGCTGATTGCACCGATGGATGCGCCACTCCGGACGGCGGAAGAGCTGATCTCGAGTTATCCGTTTATTCGCTATTCGCAGCGCGCCTGGGTCGGCCAGCTGATTCACGCATTCCTGAAGCGGCGGCGTCTTCGGGTTCGCGAGCTCATTACGCTCGATACGCTGGAAGCGATCACGGCGATGGTTCATCACGGCCTGGGGGTCTCCGTCGTACCGCTTCGCGCGAACGACGATCCTTCCGCACTGGCCGTGCGCACCGTGCCGTTCTCGGGCGCTCCCACCCAGCGGGTCATCGGCATCGTCCAGCCTCAAGGTCATCCGAAGGCCGATCTTATTGCGATCTTGAACGACGCGCTGAAGCGAGCCAGCGGGCTCGGCTCGCGATTGAGGGCTTCGGGCCGCAAGGCTCGCAGCAAGGCGCCACTTAAGAAAAATTGAATAAACGATCAAAATCTATTCGTTTTTTATGAAGCGGCACGCGTGCTAGTGCGTCGCTCCTGGATGTGCCTCTCGAGAATATGAGAGCACCGGGAGGACGAAACAGTGACGCCTGATCGTGAGCAATCCGAAATATCCGTATCGATCTGGCGAGGCGGCCAAGTCGGCGGGTTCGAGGAGTTCTCGGTGCCCGGTCGCGCGAACCAGACGGTTCTCGATGTCGTCACCTATGTGCAGCGTAATCTCGACCCGACGCTGTCCTATCGCTTCGCCTGCCGAGTAGGCATGTGCGGTTCGTGCGCGATGACGGTGAATGGCCGCCCGCGCTGGACCTGTCGAACGCATGTTTCGAAGGTCCTGCATCAAAGCAAGCTCAAGATCGCTCCGCTTGCCAACCTGCCGGTAATCAAGGATTTGGCGACCGACATGCTGCCGTTCTTCGACAAGTGGCAGAACGCGAAGGGCGTTTTCGAACCGTCAAAGACACGTCAGCATCCCGTCGAACCGATCCGTCCGGATGAGCCGCAACGCGTCGCGGCCGATGCCGGAATCGAGTGCATCAACTGCGGCGTCTGCTATGCGGCCTGCGATACCGTGCGCTGGAACGAGGACTATCTGGGTCCAGCAGCCCTGAACCGTGCCTGGACCCTGGCCAACGACCGGCGGGACGCCGGACAAGCGCCGCGCTTGCAGGCGATTGCCTCCAGTGGCGGCTGCCATGCCTGTCACTCGCATCAGTCCTGCCAGGAGTTCTGCCCCCAAACTCTCAATCCCACGGCTTCGATCGCTTCTCTGAAGCGGCTGTCCGCAAAGGCCTATCTTCGCGGGGAACTCGAGCCATGAGTGTGAAGCTCTATGTGTGGCAGCGCGGGACCGCGGCTCTGATGGTGCCGTTGGTGACCATCCACCTCGCCGTGATGTTCTACGCCACGCGTCAGGGGCTCACGGCGGCGGATATTTTCAGCCGGACGCGCGGCAGCCCGATCTGGGCCACCTTCTACAGCACCTTTGTGACGGCGGCCGCGATCCATGCGACCATCGGCATTCGCGCCATTCTGATCGAATGGCTGTCGCTGCGGGACCGGTTCGCGAAAGTTCTGTCTTCGGCCTTTGGTGTCCTGTTGCTCGCCTTCGGCGCGCGGGCGGTATTCGCCGTGGTGTTCGCATGATGCGTTCCGCTCCACGTTCCTATCGGCGGAACGCGCTATGGGTCGCAGCCATGGTGCACCGCCTTTCCGGCATCGCTCTGGCGGCGTTCCTTCCGTTCCATTTCCTCGTTCTCGGTTTTTCGCTGCAGAGCGCAGCAAAACTGGATGGCTTCCTGCGCTGGGCCGACCTGCCGATCGTCAAGCTGGCCGAGGGCGGGCTGGTGTTCCTGCTCGCGGTGCATTTTCTCGGCGGCCTGCGCGTGCTGTTTGTCGAGAATTTCGCGTGGCGCAGCAATCAGCTTCGGCTGGCTGCGACGGCGGGCAGCCTCGCAGCAGTCGTTGCATTCGTCTTCCTCGTCCGCGTGTTCTGAGGTCCCCATGACGATCGAGCGGCTCGAAACCGACATCCTGATCCTCGGCTCCGGCGGTGCGGGCCTGTTCGCGGCGCTGCACGCGGTTGATCGCAATCCGGCGTTGAATGTGACTCTTGCCACCAAGGGGTTGCTCGGAAAGTGCGGTTGCACCCGCATGGTCCAGGGCGGCTACAACGTCGCGCTGCACGCCGGCGACTCGATCGAACGCCATTTCATGGACACGATCGAAGGCGGCAAGTGGCTGCCAAATCAGGAGCTCGCCTGGACACTCGTCTCGACCGCCCCCGAGCGGGTGCGCGAGCTGGAAAACGAGATCGGCTGCTTCTTCGATCGCAACGCCGATGGCTCTCTGCACGGCAAGGCGTTCGCCGGCCAGACGTTTGATCGGACGGTGCACAAGGGTGACCTGACCGGCATCGAGATCATCAACCGCCTCATGGAGCAGGTGTGGAAGCGCCGCGGAATTCGCAGGCTTGAGGAACATCGTGCTTTGGCGCTGATTCCGTCCGCCGACGGAGCCGCGCTCTCCGGTGTGTTGATGGTTGATGTCCGCACCGGCGGCTTTCGCTTCGTTCAGGCGAAGGCCGTCCTGATGGCCACCGGTGGCGGTCCGACCATGTATCGCTATCACACGCCGTCCGGCGACAAGAGCATGGATGGCCTCGCGATGGCGCTGCGCGCCGGCCTTCCGCTGCGTGACATGGAGATGGTGCAGTTTCATCCGACGGGATTGCTGGCCGGCCCTGATACGCGGATGACCGGCACAGTGCTCGAGGAGGGTCTGCGCGGCGCGGGCGGTCATCTGCTCAACGGCACGATGCATCGCTTCATGGCCGACTACGATCCCAAGCTCGAGCGTGCCACGCGCGACATTGTCAGCCGCGCGATCTACTCGGAAATGAAGGCGGGCCGCACGACGCCGCTTGGCGGAGTCTACATCCGCATGAGCCATCTCGGTCCGAACAAGGTGTCCAGGCAATTCAAGGGAATGGTGGATCGCTGCCGCGATTGTGGCTTCGACCTCGCCGGCGGCCTCGTCGAGGTCGTGCCGACCGCCCACTATTTCATGGGCGGCGTCGTCTGCAAGGCCGATACGTCGACCGGGTTGCCTGGACTGTTCGTGGCCGGTGAGGACGCGAGCGGCATGCACGGTGCGAACCGGCTCGGCGGCAACGGCGTCGCCAACTCGACCGTGTTCGGCGGCATCGCGGGAGATACCATGCCCGGATGGATCGCCGCCAATGACGGCCACCGCGCGCCCGACGAGCACGTGCTCGCGGCGGAGGTTGCGCGGAGCCTGCACCCGTTCACGCGCAAGCCCGGCGATGTCAACCGCTTGCGCGAACGCTTGATGGATTTGATGTGGGACGATGTCGGCGTCGTGCGGGACGCTGACGGCATCACGCGGGCGCTCCTGAGGCTCGACGACCTCGAAGCCGAGTTCCTCGAAACCGGCGTTCCCGACGGTGATCGCGCGTTCAATCTGACGTGGCACGACTGGATGAACCTGCGCTCGCTCGTCGAGACCAGTCGCGTCATCGCCCTGGCCGCCCGGCGCCGGGAAAATTCGCGCGGAGCCCACTTCAGATCCGACTTCCCCACGCCCGGCCATTTCGAGGCGTCGACATTTACCGTCGTGCGCCAGGGATCGGAAGGCCTCTCGATCGTCGATGAACCCGTGCTCTTCACCCATGTGAAGCCCGGCGACTCGCTGCTCAAGCAAGAGGCCGCGGAATGATCGCCCTTTCAGTCATCGAGCACACCGCGGAAATGCTGATGGCGAAGGCTGCCATCGAAATCCCCGAGGATTACCTCGGCGGGCTGCGTCGTTGTGCGAACACGGAACGTGGCGATCTTTCGTCCTTCGTGATCCAGGCCATGCTCGAGAACTACGAGGCGGCTAAGGAAGACCGTCGCGCGATGTGCGGCGATACCGGCGTGCCGCGCTGGTACGTCAAATACGGCAACGAAGCGCGGCCCCAGGGTGGTCCCGTCGGCGTGGAGGCCGCGCTTCGTCGCGCAACGGCGAATGCTACGACCTCGGTGCCGCTGCGGCCGAACCGCGTCCATCCGCTGTGGCGGACCGACCACGACAACAACGTCGGCATCAACGCGCCGGAGATCGAGTATGCCTTTCATCCGGACGCCGACTGGATCGATCTGACGACCGTCCACAAGGGCGGGCTGTTTGGCTCGGACTATCGGATGCTGTTCCCCGGCGACGGGCTTTCCGGAATCAAGCGGTTCTTCCTCGACACGCTGATCGGTTTTGGAAAGCGCGGCCTTGCGTGCCAGCCGGCGATCGTCGGCGTCGGCCTCGGCGGATCCAAGGACGCCTGCATGGTGCTCGGCAAGCAGGCCTCCTGCCTTCGCACAGTCGGAAGCCGCAATCCCGACCCTGGGATTGCCGCGCTGGAAGACGAGTTCAGGGAGCTCGGCAATTCCATCGGCATGGGCGCGATGGGCTTCATGGGCTCGTCGATGGTCATCGATTGCAACATCGAGGTCGGTTATTGCCACACCGGCGGAATGCCCATGAGCGTCCACATGTTCTGCCTGTCCTCCCGCAGGGCGACCGCTCGCATTCATGGCGATGGGCGGGTGGCATATCGGACGGATCCGGAGTGGTTCACGGACTATTCGCGTCGTGCGACCGTCGAATGGACTTCGTCGATGCTTGTAGCGGCGGAGTGATGGGCATGTCGCACGGACTGAAGACGGTCGAGCTGAAGCTTCCGGTCTCCACCGATGATCTCCGCAAACTCGAGCTGGGCACGGTTGTCTATCTCACGGGTCGGCTCTTCACCGCACGGGAAGGGGTCTACAAGCGGGCGATCGAGGATGGCGCCGGTATGCCCGCTACCAATGTCGATCTTGGCACGGCCAACTTCCACTGCTCGCCGGCGGCGACCATCACGCCGGACGGAAAATTCAACGTCGGCGCCGTCACGGCAACGGCGTCTTTCCGCTTCGCGAAATGGCTCAACGACTGGCTGAAGCTGTCGGGCTGCAACATCATCATCGGCAAGGGCGGCATGACGTCCGAGATCTACCGCGACATCTTCGTGCCGAACACGGCGATCTATCTCACGACGGTCGGTTACGGTACGGGCGCGCTGCTCGGCCGCGGTATTCGCGAAGTCCCCGGCGTGTACTGGCGCGATGAGCTCGGCCTGGCTCAGGCCGTCTGGGTTCTGGACGTCGAGCGCTTCGGCCCATTTCTTGTCGAGAGCGATCTTGGGGGCGCCTCACTGTTCGAGCGGGAGAACGCCAAGATAGCGCCGGGCCTCGCGCGGCTCTACGAGGGCACCAGGCCCGCCACACTGCGCAGATATGGCGAAACAGACGACAAGACCGACGAGGTGATCTGAGATGATCGCCGTTCCCGGCTATTCACACAAAAGCAGGAAAGTTGCATGTCCAGACTGATCGCGCATCACATCGACGGAAGGCGCGTGGCTGGTTCCTCCAATCGGACCCAACCGATCCTCAATCCCGCGACCGGAGAGGAAACCGCGGTCGTCTCGCTTGGCGGCGCTTCCGAGGTGGAAGAGGCTGTCTCCGCGGCAGCGCGCGCGTTCCCCGCCTGGAGCGAAGCGCCGCCCTTGCGCCGGGCGAGGATACTCAATCGGTTTCTGCGCCTGCTTGAGGAGAACCGGGACAGGATCGCGCGCATCATCAGCGAGGAGCACGGCAAGGTGCTGTCCGACGCGCTCGGTGAGGTCGATCGCGGCATCGAAGTCGTCGAATTTGCCACGGGCGCGCCGCAGCTCCTGAAAGGCGAAGTCACCGAAAATGTCGGGACGCGCATCGACAGCCACAGCTTGCGACAGCCGCTCGGCATCGTCGCCGGCATCACGCCGTTCAACTTTCCCGCCATGGTGCCGATGTGGATGTTTCCCGTCGCGCTCGCTTGCGGCAATTGCTTCATCCTCAAGCCGTCCGAGCGTGTTCCGGGCGCGTCGATGCTGCTGGCCGATCTGCTCAAGGAAGCCGGGCTGCCGGACGGGGTCTTTGGCGTGGTGCACGGCGGCAAGGAGGCCGTTGACGCACTGCTGCATCACCCTGATGTCGCGGCCGTGAGCTTCGTCGGCTCGACCCCGATCGCCCGGTACATTTATGAGACCGCGGCGGCAAACGGAAAGCGCTGTCAGGCATTGGGCGGTGCCAAGAACCACATGATCATCATGCCCGACGCGGATCTCGATCTTGCGGCGGATGCCTTGATGGGCGCGGCCTATGGCGCGGCTGGCGAACGCTGCATGGCCATCTCCGTCGCCGTGCCGGTGACGGACAAGGTCGCCGATGCGCTGATCGAACGGCTCGAGCCGCGCGTGCGCGGTCTGAAGATCGGCCCCGGCACCGATCCCGATGCGGAGATGGGACCGCTGATCAGCGCGGCGCATCTCGCCAAGGTCAAGGGATACATCGCAGACGGTGAACGCGAGGGCGCCAGGCTCGTTGTCGATGGCCGCGGATTCCAGATGCAGGGTTATGAGAACGGCTTCTTCCTGGGAGGTTCGCTGTTCGACCGCGTCACCCCGGAGATGAAGATATGGAAGGAAGAAATATTCGGACCGGTGCTCTCGGTTGTTCGCGCTGCCGACTACAATGCAGCAGCCGAGCTGGTGAACTCGCACACCTTCGCGAACGGCACGTCCATCTTCACCCGCGACGGTGATGCCGCGCGCGACTACGCACACCGGATCAAGGTCGGAATGGTCGGGATCAACATTCCGATCCCGGTGCCGATGGCGTTCCACAGCTTTGGCGGCTGGAAGTCCTCCTTGTTCGGCGATCATCACATGCATGGGCCCGAGGGCGTTCGCTTCTATACCAAGTTGAAGACGATCACGACACGCTGGCCGACCGGAGGTCGATCGGGTGCGGACTTCGTCATGCCGACGATGCGCTGAGACGGATCAATCGAGGTCGTACCAGCGCCATGAACATCATTGATTTCCGCATCAGACCGCCGTTCAAGGATTTCCTCGGTACAGCCATGTATGCGGGTACGGCACGACGTGACGGGATCACCCGGGCGATCGGGTTTAAGCCGTCGACCGCGGCGGTCCGGCAATCGATCGAGCTCCTCATCGACGAGATGGACACGGCTGGAGTCGCTTGCGGCGTGGTCGTCGGGCGAAATTCAGGCTCCCTCGGCTCAGTCGACAACGCGGTTGTGAAGGAGTTCTGCGAGAGCTATCCCGGACGCTTCGTTCCTGTCGCATCCATTGACCCCGTCGATCGGAAAAGAGCTGCTGCAACGATTGCGCAGGCGACGAAGGCAGGCTTCAAGGCGTTCAATATCGAACCGGGTGGCGCGTCGCCTCCGATGCATACGGACGATCGCCGGATCTACCCGATCTACGCCCAACTGGAAGATTGCGGCCTGCCTCTCATCATCATGACCGGCGGAAACGCAGGTCCTGACCTCAGCTACACCGCGCCCGAGCGCCTCGACAGGGTGCTCACGGACTTTCCCGGCCTGCGGATCGTGTCCTCGCACGGCAACTGGCCATGGGTCCATCAGATCCTGCATGTCGCCTTCCGGCGGCCGAACCTGTACCTGTCGCCGGACTATCTCCTGGCCAACATGCCCGGGACGAACGACTACCTCCAGGCGGCCGACAGCTGGCTCTCGGATCGATTTCTCTACGCCAGCGCATTCCCGTTCGCGCCCGTCGCGGCATACGCCGACTGGTTTCGCGCTTTGCCGATCAAGCCGGAGAATCTTGAACGCATCATGCATGACAACGCAGCCCACCTTCTTGGGCTGCCATAACGTCAAGCCATCGATCATCACGAGAGTGTCTCAACGCACAATCATTTTATCCGATCCCCCACAAGCGAGACCAACATCGCACTCTGAGGCCCGGGGGTGAAGCACTTCGTTTTATTCGGGTGTCAGGGACGGAAAAAGCATCGAAAGCTTCGAGGAAAACGGGAGGGATCAATTGACCGCTTTGCATCTCAGGGCTGCTGACCAGCAACAATCGACCAAGCACGGGCTGCCGCATGCGCAGGCTGCGCAACCCGCGACCCCGTTCTACATGCGGCTGTATTTTCAGGTGCTGTTTGCGCTGTTGCTCGGAATTTCGCTGGGCTATTTCTACCCGAGCCTTGCCGAAGAGATGAAGCCGCTGGGTGACGGATTCATCAAGATGATCCGGATGATGATCGCCCCGCTCATCTTCATCACGGTTTCGGTCGGAATCGCGAAGATCGGCGACCTCAGGGAGGTCGGTCGTGTCGGTATCAAGGCCCTCGTCTATTTCGAGGTACTGACCACGCTGGCGCTCATCATCGGTCTGATCGTGGTCAACATCTACAAGCCCGGAGTTGGAATCAACGCCGACCCGGCGACGCTGGATACCAAGGTCGTAGCAGGCTTCGTGACCAGTGCACAGAAGCTGAGCCTCACGGACTTCCTGCTCAACATCATCCCCGGCACGTTCGTCGACGCCTTTGCGAAGGGTGAGATCCTCCAGGTGCTGTTCATCTCGGTGTTTTTCGGGCTGGCGCTTTCGCATTTCAAGGACCATACCAAGCTGCTGGTCGAGATCCTCGACCAGGCGTCGCACGGCCTGTTCGGCATCATCGGCCTAATCATGCGGTTCGCGCCGATCGGTGCCTTCGGCGCCATGGCCTTCACCGTCGGCCGTTACGGTATCGGCTCGCTGCAACAGGTTTTCATGCTGGTTGCCGGCGTCTACACCACGTGCATCCTGTTCGTGGTCGTCGTGCTTGGCGCGGTCGCGCGGATCACCGGCTTCAGCCTTTGGCGCTTCCTGCTCTATATCAAGGAGGAGATCTTCATCGTCGTCGGCACGTCGTCCTCGGAGACGGTGCTGCCGCGCATGCTTGCCAAGATGGAGCATCTCGGCTGCGCGAAGTCTGTCGTCGGTCTCGTGCTTCCGACTGGCTACTCGTTCAACCTGGATGGGACCTGCATCTATCTGACCATGGCCGCGATATTCATCGCGCAGGCCTTCAATATCCAGCTGTCGCTGGGCGAGCAGCTATCCATCCTCGCCGTCATGCTGCTGACGTCGAAGGGCGCTGCAGCAGTCACGGGGGCTGCGTTCGTGACGTTGGCGGCGTCGATGTCCTCCATCCACCATCTGCCGGTATCGGGGCTGGCTTTGCTGCTGGGTGTGGACCGGATCCTGGCCGAGGTTCGGGCCGTTACCAACCTCATCGGCAACGGGGTCGGCACGCTTGCGGTTGCGAAGTGGGACAACGCGCTCGATGCCGAGCGCATGAATCGCATTCTCGCGGGCGAGGCGGTTCCGGAGCCGAGCGCTTCCGAGCAGGTTCCGGAAGGGTGCGACGTCACGGAAGCCCGCATTCCAGTAACGACATGAGAGCGTACGTGGCCCGTCCGTTGCTTGAGGGGCGAGCTGCCGACTTAGGAGATCCGTGTGCTTCCGCGGCCGAAATTGCTGAACAAATGGGTGGGAAAAGCGACGGATCGGTTGCCGGGAGTCATGCTATGCCTGCTGGTCACCTTCGCTTCGTTGGCCGTCCAGAATCTCGAGGAGCGTGCTTTTGAGCATCCCTACATCGAGGCGCTCGTCATCGCCATCCTGCTGGGGATGATCCTCCGTACCATTTGGAATCCAGCCGCGCGCTGGCGGGCCGGCATTGCGTTCAGCGCAAAGCAGCTTCTTGAGGTCGCCGTCATGCTGCTTGGCGCCTCGATCAGCATCGCCGCGCTTGCCGCCGCCGGCACACTGCTGCTCTCCGTCATCGTTGCAACCGTCGTCGTGACCATCATAACCAGCTATGGAATCAGCCGGACACTTGGGCTGCCGGTCAGGTTGTCGATCCTGATCGCTTGCGGCAACTCGATCTGCGGCAACTCGGCGATAGCTGCGGTGGCACCCGTGATCGGCGCCAATGGCGACGACATTGCGTCCTCGATTTCGTTCACGGCCATTCTGGGCGTGCTGACGGTGCTTGGATTGCCGCTCCTGATTCCACTTCTGCACTTGTCGGCAACCCAATACGGGATCCTGGCAGGGCTGACGGTCTATGCCGTACCCCAGGTGCTCGCCGCGACGGTCCCTGCGGGTCTCGTGAGCACGCAGATCGGCACATTGGTGAAGCTTGTGCGCGTGCTGATGCTCGGACCGGTCGTGCTCGGCTGTTCACTGCTCGCGCGTCGCTGGCCGGGACGGTCTGCAGGCACTACCGAGCCGAAACGCCTAAGCCCGTTCAAACTGGTGCCCTGGTTCATCATCGGATTTCTCATCCTCGCCGCGATGCGTTCGCTGGCTATTGTCCCTGTGAGCGCAATCGCTCCCCTGACAAAGGTCGCCGGCTTTCTGACTGTCGTCTCGATGGCGGCGCTTGGGCTCAGCGTCGACGTGCGGGTCATCGGCCGCGTCGGAGGCAGGGTCACTGCAGCGGTCACGCTGTCGCTGCTCCTTCTGTTGTTGCTCAGTATCGGCCTTATTCATCTGTTCGCGTGATCAATCGAGTTTGAAGCCGATCGCTCTGACATAGGCGCCAAAATCCTGGCGCTCGGGACGGGCATATTGCCGGGCCTTGTCCTCCGACCAGCCGTAGCTTTCCGTTGTTCCAAACTCGCGGACGTAGCGTTGATTGGCATAGGGTTGCGCAGCCGTCCGCCGCGTATCGTAGCCGTCGATCGCGGATTCGAGCCCTTCTTCCGAGTACACGTTGTGATGCACCGTGACGGACAACGGAAGCCGCAAGCTCGGTCGCGGTGCCTCGGCAGGATATCCGACCGCGAGACCGGCGATCGGAAAGACATGATCGGGCAAGTCCAGCAGACGCGATACGGCCGCCGCATGATTGCGGATGGCGCTGATCGGGCAAGTCCCCAGGCCCTCGGCCTCCGCCGCAATCACGAAAGCAGACAGGGCGATCGCCGCGTCGACCGCCGCATTGAAGAAGGCATCGAGATGATCGTTGGCAAAGGGCTTGTCGCGCAAAGCGTGGAGCCGTCGCTGGCGGCGATTGTTGCCGCAGAAAAGGAGCAGATTCGGCAGCGCTGCCGTCCATTGCTGTCCCAACGGTCCTGTCGCGAGAAGCGCACAGATACGGGCTCGCAAGGAGGGATCGTCAACGATGAGGATATCGCGCTGCTGGAGGTCGCTCTTGGTCGGAGAACACAGCGCAAGTGCGCTCAATCGCCGTAGCGTTTGATCCGGCACGGCATCCGGCCTGAATTTTCTGGTCGAGCCGCGTGCGGCCAACTGGCGATGCACCGCCGGGGCTTCCGGGGGCAACTGCAGATCCGAGGCGTCGGGACCGAAGCGATCGTCCAACGCGCTGTTGCTGAACGCCATATCTGATGCTCCGGACTGAGGGCCCCAAAGCTGGTGCCAAGGTGACGAGGATGGCACGACTTAACATTATTTGAAGTCGAGGTCGTAAAATATTGGTTTGCCTTTTGCTGCGCGTCGGGACCGAATAGCAACCGAGTTTGATGTCGCTCCCGGCGAGAAGGATAATTCCGATGGACATGAAGCTATCGCCCGAGCAACTCAAGCTCCGTACCGCCGCGCGAGAGCTCGCTGAGTCGACCTTCGCGCCCAAGGCGGCGGAGGTCGATCGCACGGAGTCCTATCCGTTTGACAACGTCGCGGCGCTCAAATCCGCGGGCTTCATGGGTTACACGATTCCTGTTGGCTATGGCGGTCGCGGTGGCAGCTTCTTCGAGGCCGCGCTGATCATCGAGGAGATGGCGCGGGTCTGCGGCGCAACCGGACGGATTACCGTCGAAGCCAACATGGGCGCCATTTCTGCGGTGATGCAATATGGCACCGAGAAGCAGAAGCGGCTGGCGGCCGAGATCGTGTTGTCCGGCGACAAGCCCGCGATCTGCATCACCGAACCAAACGCCGGATCGGCTGCAACCGAGATGACGACCCGCGCGGACAAGCGCGGCAACAGCTATGTCATCAACGGCAAGAAGCACTGGATCACCGGCGGGGGCGTCTCCAAACTGCATCTAATCTTCGCTCGCGTGTTCGACGAGCGGGGCGAGGAGCAAGGCATCGGCGGATTCATTGCTCTGGGAGGTACGCCGGGCCTGATCATCGGAAAGCGCGAGCCGGCGATGGGGCTGCGCGGTATCCCCGAAACCGAGATCATCTTCGAGGATCTGGCTATCCAGGACGACATGCTCGTGCTGCCGCCGCGCGGACTGCGGCGCGGCTTTGCAGACCTGATCAACGCCTATAACAGCCAGCGGGTCGGCGCCGGCACGGTTGCGCTCGGCATTGCGCAGGGAGCGTTCGAGAAGGCGGTAGCCTTCGTCAAGGAGCGTCGGCAGTTCGGACGGCCGATCGCGGAATTCCAGGGCCTGCAGTGGATGCTCGCAGACATGGCGGTGGCGCTCAATGCGGCGAGGCTGTCACTGCATCAGGCAGCCCTCAGCGCGGACCCGTTTCCCGACCCGCTTCTCGCGGCGCAGGCCAAGATCATCGCGTCCGAGACCGCCAATACGGTGACCAATCAGGCGCTCCAGCTGTTCGGCGCCAGAGGCTATTCGCGCGACTACCCGCTCGAACGCATGGTCCGCGATGCCCGCATGTTCACGATTGCGGGCGGCACGGCGCAGGTGCTGAGAACATTGGTGGCATCCCGGATCCTCGACGCGAAGATTCCGCAGACCCGCGACGGCTACGTTGAGCCAGCTCAAGCTCCGTCTCTCGTCGTGGCGAAGTGACATGGTTAGTCAAAGGGAACGCATGCTTGAGGTCAGAGGTGTGATGCTTTCGTATCGTCGTAACGTCGCGGCAGCCGCCGTTATCGGCCTCCTGGTCGTCATATGTTCGTTTGCGCTGCATTCTCCCGCAGGAGCTCAGGACTCCTATCCCACGCGTCCCATTACGATGGTGATCCCCTTTCCGGCAGGTGGATCGAGCGATGTGATCGGCAGGCTCGTCGCTGAGGGGCTGCGTCAAATTCTCGGTGTTCCCGTGATCGTCGATAATCGCGCCGGAGCGGGCGGCATGCTGGGTACAGCTGCGATCGCAAAAGCACGGCCGGACGGCTACACGATAGGTATAGGAACCGTTTCGACGCTTGCGATCAACCCGGCCGTCTACAAATCGCCGGGCTACGACGTCCTGAAGGATATTGCGCCGATCAGTCTGATCGCCTTGGTGCCTAACATCATCAGCGTCAATCGTGACTTGCCCGTAACCAATATTGAGGACCTCATTCGATTGGCTCGGTCACGGCCCGGAAAATTGGCCTACGCCTCTGCCGGCGTCGGTTCGGTGAGCCATCTCATGGGCGAGCAGTTCAAGCTCGCTACCAAGACCGACATGCTTCATGTTCCCTATCGAGGCGTGGCTCCCGCACTTAGCGACGCGATTGGCGGTCAGGTGCAGATCATGTTCGACAATCTTCCCACGTCGTTGTCCTTCGTCCAAAGTGGACAATTGCGAGCACTCGCCGTTTCCTCGCCAAGGCGGCTCGACGTGCTGCCGGACGTTCCGACATTCGCCGAACTCAATCTTCCGGACTTGGATTGGATGGCGTTCTTTGGCTTGATTGCTCCATCGGGGGTACCGGCCTCCGTCGTCGATCGGATCAACAGGGCGGCATCGGAAGTGCTCTCCCGACCCGAGGTACGCGAGAAGCTCGGAGCTCAGCAAGCAATCGTTGTCGGTGGTTCGCCGAGCCAATTCAAGGCGGAAATAGTGCGCGAATTCGAGCGCCAGCAACACGCGGTGCAGGCCGTTGGAATCAAGCTGGACTGATCGTCGAAATGGATGCTCCGGCGGAAACTTCGGATGACGTCTACTTCGCTGCCTGCTTCTTCTTCTCTACACCAGGCCGAACCGTGGCGCGATGTCGCGACACGACCTGGCGAAACGCCTCCACAAGCGGATCGTGAAGCACCAGCGATCCGGACGTTCGCCGGGTGATCAGCGCGAGCGTCCGAGTGAGCGGCCTGCCGAGGCTTTCGGTCCAGACGACGCGTCCTTGACCGTAGCGGCTCGCCTCCGGTTCGGGGATGATGGTCACGCCCATGTTGAGCGCCACGAGCTCGACGATCGCTTCCAGTGAGTCGAGCACCATGCCTTCGCGGATTTCGATCGACCGATCGGCCAGGAAGGCATCGACCAGTTGTCCGATCCCCGTTCGCGGGGCGAAGCGAATGAACGGGCGCGTGCGGAGCAGGTTGATCGACAGCTGCCGACGCTCCGACTTGGCCGCAACCAGCACGAAAGGTTCGACCAGGATCGGCGTGACCGCGAAGGCGTTACCGAGATCTTCGGTTCCCGTGACGACGGCGGCGTCGAGCCGGCCGTCGGCGACTCGGTCCACCAGATCGATCGAGAGCGCGCTTTCGACGCGCAGCCTGAGTTGCGGAAATGCGGTCATCAGATGTTGGGCGACCGCCGGCAGGAGGCGGATGCTCGCCGTCGCGACCACGCCGAGCGCCAGCTTTCCCGAGAGCGGCTGGCTGTTGCGCAGGACGATCGGAAGATCTTCATAGGCCGTGACGATATCGCGTGACGCATCCGCCAGCGTCAGGCCCTCCCGGG
This sequence comes from Bradyrhizobium sp. GW821-FHT12B03, assembly GCF_058807535.1. Lineage (NCBI taxonomy): Bacteria > Pseudomonadati > Pseudomonadota > Alphaproteobacteria > Hyphomicrobiales > Nitrobacteraceae > Bradyrhizobium > Bradyrhizobium sp. GW821-FHT12B03. Next base: position 118,684 of record NZ_JBXAQU010000015.1, on the reverse strand, counting down.
TCAATCTCGGCGGGCGGGTGGAGCGATCGAACAGTGCGACCTGGTAGGTTTCCTCCAGCTGCTTCATCTGCATGCTGACCGCAGATAGCGTCATGTTGAGCTCGCGCGCGGTCTCCTGGAAGGAGCGCCCGTCGCGGATCCAGAGAAGTGTCTTGAGGGCTCGGACCGACATGGTCCTATCTTAAGAGGTCGTGAAGATAGACATCAATATATTTCGGTTGTGTTGATATGATTTCTGTCATGTTCTTGGTCCCCGAAGGAGATCAATCGCATGGACGCCAGCCCACCGCGCGCTGCCGATATTCTCGCGCGCCGACTCTTTGATGCCGGATGCAGGCATGCCTTCGGAATGCCCGGAGGCGAGGTCCTCACCATCGTGGACGCGCTGGTAGCTGCCGGAATCGCCTTCCATCTCTGCAAGCACGAGAATGCCGCGGGCTTCATGGCGGAAGGGGCCTATCACCGGACGGGCGCGCCGGGGATCCTCGTCGCGACGGTCGGGCCTGGCCTTGCCAACGGTCTCAACGTGGTCGCGAATGCGCAGCAGGACCGCGTGCCGCTGATCGTGATTTCCGGCTGCGTCGATGCCGACGAAGCCCTGACCTATACGCATCAGGTGTTCGACCATCGCGCCGTGCTTGCGCCGATCACCAAGGCGACCTTTACGCTGACGGCTGAGGGCGCCGACATCATCGCCGACAAGGCGGTGCTGCTGGCGATATCGGCAAGGCCGGGTCCCGTCCACATCGACATCCCGATCTCGGTTGCGGACATGCCTGTGCCGCGACCGCTGGTATCGCGCCATCGGCCGGTGGCCAAGGTCGCGCCTGCCGAGGGCAAGGATCTGGCGCAGAGCCGCGCATGGCTCGGTGAAGCGTCGCGCCCGGTCATGATCGTCGGTCTCGACGCATTGAACGACGGTGCGGACGAGCAGATCCGCAGCTTCGCCGAGACATTCGGCGTTCCCGTCATCACCACCTACAAGGCAAAAGGCACCCTGCCGGAGGACCATCCGCTTGCGCTCGGCGGCGCCGGATTGTCTCCGCTCGCCGACAATTTCCTGGTCGAATTCGTCAAGGAAGCCGATCTCATCCTTCTTGTCGGTTACGACCCGATCGAGATGCGCATCGGATGGCGCGATGTGTGGGATCCAGCAAAGCAGCGCGTCGTCGAATTCGCGGCTGCGCGAAACGACCACTACATGCACCATGCGACACTGGCCTTCATCTGCGATGCAGGCGAGGGGCTCCGTACGATTTCCAGGGGGATCGAACCTCGCAAGACCTGGGCAGGCGATCGCGCCACCGAGCTCAAACGCGCGCTCGGCGACGCATTTGCCAGTCATGGCAAATGGGGTCCGTCGGCTGTGGTCGAAGGCGTGCGCTCCATCTTTCCCAGGGACACCGTTGCAACGGTCGATTCCGGAGCGCACCGGATTCTGCTGTCGCAGCTTTGGGAGGTCTATCAGTCGCGTGGACTGCTGCAGTCGACGGGACTGTGCACCATGGGCTGTGCGCTTCCTTTGGCGATGGGCGCCAAGGTCGCTGATCCCTTACGGCCGGTCGTGGCGTTCACTGGTGATGCGGGCCTGCTGATGGTGATCGGCGAGCTCTCGACATTGGCCGAACTGCGGATTCCCGTGACCATCATCGTATTCGTCGATGCCTCCTTGAGCCTGATCGAGATGAAGCAGCGCGGCCGCCAGATGGGCAATCTGGGCGTGGACTTCGGCCAGCACGATTTCGCTGGCATCGCAAAGGCGTTCGGCGGTGTCGGCGTGACGGTGTCGGATCGTCCGTCGCTCGAACGGGCGTGCCGTGACGCGGTGGCGCGCAAGGACGGCTTCACGTTGATCGCTGCGACAATCGACAGGCGCGCCTATGACGGACGAATCTGACAAGGCCGGCTGCCTTGGTGGCCTGCGCGTCCTCGATCTGTCCCGCATCCTTGCCGGTCCGACCTGCACGCAGATACTTGGTGATCTCGGCGCCGACGTGATCAAGGTCGAGAAGCCGCACGAAGGCGACGACACGCGCAAATGGGGGCCGCCCTTCGTCGGCGGCACCGACGGCATGCCGACCGCGGAGTCGGCGTATTATCTCTGCGCCAATCGCAACAAGCGATCCGTCGCGCTGGATATGGGTACGGAGGAAGGCAAGCAAGCTATCCTTGCCCTCATCGCGCGGTCGGACGTTCTGGTCGAGAATTTCAAAGCCGGGGGGCTCGCACGATATGGTCTCGACTACGCGAGTCTAAGCCAGCGATTTCCGGGGTTGATCTACTGCTCGATCACCGGATTCGGGCAGAGCGGCCCATACTCTTCACGGCCCGGCTATGATCACGTCGCCCAGGCGATGGGCGGGATCATGAGCCTGACGGGGGATCCCGATGGCCCGCCCATGAAGGTTGGCGTCGGCATCGCCGATGTGACCACCGGCCTCTATGCGACAATCGGCATCCTGGCCGCCCTGCGGCATCGCGACCGAACCGGCGTTGGACAGCACATCGATTGTTCGCTGCTCGATACGCAGGTCTCCTGGTTGATCAACGAGGCGACCAACTACTTCCTGAGCGGAGAGGAGCCGCGCCGGAAGGGCAACTCGCATCCGAACATCTGTCCCTACAACGTTTATCGGACACAGGACGGTCACGTCGTCCTGGCCGTCGGAAACGATGCGCAGTTTCAAAGATGGGCAGAGATTGCGCGTGTGCCCGAGCTCGCGCGGGACCCCCGCTTTGCGACCAACGCTGCCCGGCTCGGCAATCGTGTCGTGCTCGAGCCGGTCGTGGTGGAGCGTATGCGAACCCGTCTCTCCTCATTCTGGATCAAAGCGCTCGAACAGGCCGGCGTTCCCTGCGGGCCCGTGAACACCATTGCGCAGGTCTTTGCCGATCCGCATGTTCTGGCTCGGCAGATGAAGATCAGCATGGCGTACGGCAGCGCGCGGGGCGGACGCATCGATCTTCTGGGAAGTCCGCTGAAACTCTCGCAAACGCCGGTGAGCTACCGCCGCCCGCCGCCGCGCCTGGGCGAGCATTCCAGCGAAGTGCTGGCCGAATTGACCCAATCTGCGTGTGATCCCGCCTGACCTCGCTAACCGCAATCGGAACCGATGATGAATAAAGTTGCGCAACGGATGGGTCGTATCAACCCGTCGCCCATTCTCTCGGTAGTCGCGAGGTCCGCGGAGCTGAAGGCTCAGGGTGTCGACGTGATCGATCTGTCGATCGGCGAGCCCGATTTCGAGACGCCCGACAACGTCAAGCAGGCGGGGATTGCGGCCATCGAGACCGGCGCGACGAAATACACCTCGATTACCGGACTGCCGGATCTCCGCAAGGCCATCGTCGAGAAGTTCAAACGGGAGAATGACCTGGACTACGCGGTTCAGGAGGTCACGCATGGCTGCGGCGGCAAGCAGGTCATCTTCAATGCCATGCTGGCGACGCTGGACGAGGGCGATGAGGTCATCGTGCCGGCGCCCTATTGGGCGAGCTATCCGGACATCATTCGACTGGCGGGCGGGCAGCCGGTCGTTGTGCCCTGCGGCCAGGAGGCCGGCTTCAAGCTGAAGCCGGAGCAGCTTGCCGCTGCACTCGGCCCGCGCACACGTTGGCTGATCCTTAATTCGCCGTCGAATCCGACCGGCGCGGTTCTGGACGCTGATGAATTGGCTGGATTGGCGGCGGTCCTTCGCAAGCATCCCGACGTGATGATCCTGTCCGACGAGATCTATGAGCACATCCTGTACGACCGCAGGACCTACGCGTCATTTGCCGCGCTGTTTCCCGATCTGCGCGATCGAACGCTGACGATGAATGGCGTCTCGAAGGCCTATTCGATGACCGGCTGGCGCCTCGGCTATGCGGCAGGACCCCGCACTCTGATCCAGGCCATGAACGATGTGATGGGACACACGGCCACGCATACCTCGACGATCACCCAATTCGCCGCCATCGAGGCGCTGCGCGGTCCACAGGGAATCGTCGTCGAGCGCTGCCGTGCCTTCGAGCGGCGGCGTGACCTGATCGTCGGTCTGCTCAACGACATTCCGGGGATTCGATGCCTCGCCTCGGAAGGCGCGTTCTACGTCTATCCATCGGTTGCGGGTCTGCTTGGTTCGATTCGTCCCGATGGTTGTGCCTTGCAGAACGATCAGGACGTCGCCTTGTATTTCCTGGAGGAGGCGCATGTTGCCATCGTGCATGGCGCCGGCTTCGGACTGTCACCACATCTGCGCCTGTCCTACGCGACCTCGGAGGAGGCAATACAGAATGCGTGCCGGCGAATCATGGCAGCTGTCGCAAAGCTCAAGAGCGGAGAGCGCAAGTGAGCCGGATCTCCCCCACCATTTCCTTTGATGAGCCGGGCAAGCATGTCGGCTTCCTGCGGCTGCCTCATTCGACGCACGAGTCTGCCTATGGCTGGATACCAATCCCGATCATATGCATCTCCGGTGCGCCTGGGCCGACGGTGCTGCTCGTCGCCGGCAATCACGGTGACGAGTATGAGGGCCAGGTCGCGCTGGGCGAGCTTTGCCGAACTCTCGATCCGGCAAGCGTCCGGGGGCGCGTCATTATTTTGCCGGCCGCAAATTATCCGGCAGTGATGGCGGGGCGGCGGGTCTCGCCGATCGATGGCGGCAATCTCAACAGAAGCTTCCCAGGTAGCGCGGGCGGTTCTCCGACGGAGATGATTGCCCATTTTATCGAAACCAGGCTGCTGCCGATGGCGGATTGCGCGATCGACCTGCATTCCGGTGGGAGCTCGTTGCAATATTGTCCGACCATTCGTGCCCGTTCGAATCCCGATCCGGAGATCACGGAGCGTACGCTGACGCTGCTACGCGCGTTCGGCGCGCCCTATGGCTGCATCTTCAAGCCGCTTGCCGGCGAGAATCGCACCATGGCTGCGGCCGCTGCACGTTGCAATGTCCCCTATCTCTGTATCGAGATCGGTGGAGGCGGCAGCATTCAGCAGGACTATCTGGCGCTGACGCGTGCGGGCGTGAACAGGATCCTGGTTGCCTCCGGCGTGGTGCAAGGCGAGGTCGACCTCCCCAGAGAAACCCGGATCCTTTCGGTCAATGGCTTCGACAATTACGTCTACGCCCCCGAAAACGGCTTGTTCCAGTCTCTTGCCGAACTGGGTGAGGTGGTCGCGGCGGGCCAGCCGGCTGCACGCATTCACTTCCCGGACACGCCGTGGCGAGAACCGGCCATCGCGACGTTCCAGACCGCCGGGAGCGTTCTGTGCCGGCGGTTTCCAAGTCTCACCAAGCGCGGTGACTGTCTCTACGAGATAGGAGCCGAGACATAGTTTGCTCGACGGGCTCTCCGCTTGTCGCGCATGCGTCCGTGCATCGTCGAAGTCATTCCATTCAAACAGAGAGCGTCATCATGCAAGAAGCGGTTGCAGGCAGTGCTGCGCGCGAAGATGCGCCACGCCTGGGTGCCAGAGGCGTCGCGGCGGCTGTCGTCGGCAACGTGCTCGAGTTTTTTGACTTTACAAGCTACTCGTTCTTCGCCGTCATGATCGGCCGGGCGTTCTTTCCGGCAGAGTCCGAGATCACAAGCCTCTTGCTGTCGCTCTCGGCGTTCGGAGCTGGATTTGTCACCCGTCCGCTCGGCGGCGTCGTGATTGGCGCCTATGCGGACCGTGTGGGACGCAAGCCCGCCATGCTGCTGACGATTGCACTCATGGCAGTCGGAATGCTGATTATCGCGGTGACGCCTTCATACGCCGTGATCGGACCGGCGGCGCCTGCACTGGTCGTATTTGCAAGGCTGGTGCAGGGGTTTGCTCTGGGAGGCGAAGTTGGACCGGCCACGACATATCTGCTGGAAGCGGCTCCGGCAGACAAGAAGGCTTCGTATGCGAGTTGGCAACTCGCCAGCCAGGGCATCTCCGTCATCTGTTCCGGATTGCTGGGGGTCGTGCTTTCGTCCCTTCTATCTCCGACGGAAATGCAGGAATGGGGTTGGCGCGTGCCTTTCGTGATCGGACTTGCGATTATTCCCGTGGGGCTGGTGATCCGCAGAAGTCTTCCCGACGACGTCGAGGCGCCCATTCATCCCACGACCTCGGCTGTCTTGAGCGAACTGGTGCTCGGCCACCCCCGCACCCTCATTCTCGCGATCCTGGTCATCACCGCGACGACGATCGCGATCTATGTCGGAAACTACTTGACGTCTTTCGCGCTGACGACACTGAAGATGGATGCGACGGTCGCTTTCATGGCAACCCTGACGATCGGCATTGGTCGGGTCGTGGCGAGTCTCTTCGGTGGTTATCTCGCCGATCGGGTTGGTCGAAAGCCAATCATGATTCTGTCGCAAGTCGCCCTGGTGATCGCGGCATATCCGGCTTTCCTCCTGCTCAGCAGCCACAAGACTTTGGCCGCGCTCGTGATAGCGTCGGGAACGCTTTCGGTGCTGACGTCGTTGGGAGGCGCGGTCGGACTGACCCTGATTCCCGAAAGCTTTCCAGCCTCCGTTCGCAGTACGGGTCTGTCGATTGCCTACGCGACGGCCGTTACCGTGTTCGGCGGCAGTGCACAGGTGATTGTGACCTGGCTGATCGTTGCCACCGGAAATCCACTGGCCCCGGCCTGGTATCTCATGGCAAGCAGTTTGGTAGGGATCGGGGCGATGTACCTGATGCATGAGACCAGGCAGCGTCGCGCGACCTGAAAGCCGATGGGAGGTTGCAAATCGCGTCCGTTACAGTCACTGATGGTCCAGTTCCTGCACCGACTGGGTTGACGCTTGCTTTCGCAGGGAAAATACCGAAGCGATCAGGCTGGCCTGCGCGTTGTCGATGGCCGGCCTTTGTCGGAGGCGAAAATTCATTTTCGGCCGTAGCTTGAACGGTGGGTTTTGGTCCAGGAACAGTGAAAACGCCGTATCTTTCAACGGGGATTGACTGACACTCTCTCCGCCATTTGCACGATTTTCCACGCCAGACTACGAATTCCGCGAGGCTCTGCACAGTCGGTACCACCCATCTTCTCGCGCGAGAGGTAGGCTTGCGTGGGTTTAACGGAATCGGAACCGTAAGGTCGAAGTGCGCCGCCTCGCGGCTCAGGCAAATTGCGGCCGCGGTCGAACAAACCCGCGATACCCTCTCAGCGCCAGCTGGATCTGACGCCGGCAGGTTCGGCCAACATCGAGCGACCTCGTTCGATGCCGCCAGCGGCCCTCTGAAGCTTCATCACCCTTCGCGGCAATCGCCATCTGCCTGCTATCGGATCCCGAGGCAATCTGGACTCAGCTTGGGAAGTCCTGCTCGTCCAGAAAGCGAGACAGCACGTTCCAGGTGATCCTGGAGATGTTGTTGTCATACATATTGTGCGATAGCGACCCGCACCAGGCGATCGACGACGTGCAGAACAAGGCTCCGCCCGAAGATGTTTCTCCGAAAGCGAGGTCAGCTTTGACGCGTGGGTTGACGTCGGCGCCGAGGTTGGGCGGCACGACGCCGAACTCCTCGTTGACGAGCAGCATCATCGGGGAATGGCCGTCGGAGGAGGCAAGGCGGAGCATGTTGGGCGGAGAGCCGAGCTCGGTTGCGAGGCAGTCCAGCTCGATACCGGCAGCGCCGCCACCGATCAGCCCGAAATCACCGATGATTTCGTCCTCGACGCCTTCGAAGATGAAGGCGGCGCGCGGATCGGCGGCATCGGGTGCGCGACGGTAGAAGCCGCTGACGTCAAAGCCTTGCGCGATGAATCCGACGCCGCAAATCAGGTTCGGTGGCCGGCCGATGCGCCGCCACAATCCGCCGAGCTCGCCGGTGAAGGAATGATAATATTCGCCCGGCTCGGCCATCCAGGTCCGGATTCCATCCTCGGCGCGACGGACCTCGATGACGCCGGGCAACGACTTGTGGAACGCGATCCGCCAATACCAGCCGTTGCCTCCCATATACATCAGGCGGCCGCCGCGATCGATCCAGGCCTTCATCGCGTCCCACATCGGCGTCGAATGGTATTCCGGATGCGTTCCCGTCATGATGACCCGGTAGTCCTTGATCAGCGCGTAGCCTTCCTCATGCAAATCTTCGTCGGTGATGACGTCGTAGTCGACGCCCTTGTGCTCGAGCCAGTCGAACAGATGGGTGTCCGCATTATACTGATACAGCGCCGAGCCGTGGCCGCCGAGCCAGGAATGGTAGCGCGGCGAGAAGTTCAGCACCGGGCGCAGTCGGCTCGAATAGCAGACGCCGGAGCCGTCGGTGTGGCAATCGTAGAGCGAGCCGCCAAGTTCGGGGTGATCATAGAGATAGACGTCTGCATGCCCGAACGGCAGCAGGTGGTTCATCTGCAACTCGGCGCCGCGCGCGGTGATGTGCTCGCCATGGTTGGCGTAAGCGAGATAGGAGGCCGTCGGCGCAAGGAAGGCCACCTTCGGCCGCGCGCGACGCTGCCGCGCATCGCGCGGCGGGCGAACGAAGAAGGCGAGGTAGTCCTCGCGCGTGGCGTTTTCGTCGCTGTCGCCGCAGGACACGTGCAGGGCGTAGGGACCGCTGCGGATGTCGTCGGGAAGTGTCACCTCAACGCTGGTGTCCCATCCAAGGTCGTAGACATCGTCGTGGTGGAAGTGGATGGCGCCGTACTGGTCCGGGCGCTGCCGGTAGTCGTGGGCCTCGCCGTCCCAGTTCGATCCCCGCATCGCGCGGGTCGGCAGATGGACGAGGCGGCCATGCAGGCCGTCGGGTCCGATGTCGATCGCGCGGTCGGTCTCGATTTCGCGGCCGAAATCCCAGCGCGCGATTACAGCTTTCGCGAGCTCGGGCGACACGGGGGACGCACTCAACCGCTCCTGCGTCGTGATCGGATGGATGCCGGCCAGCAGGGCCGGCCGCTCGATCTTGCCGTCGAAATGCGTCTCGACGCGGCCGGAACTCTCCGGCTGTCCGGCCAGGTGGAAGGTCTGCACCCAGGGGCGTGGCGCATGCGGCGGCGTCACGGACGGTGTTTCGGCGTACCCGGAATCGTCGACCAGCGCGTAGCTGCGCAAATTACGCTGTTCCAGCCGCAACTGACCCGTGGCGGGATCGAACGAGACGGCGACCGCGTACCATTGCCGGACCAGCATAGGCTTGCCGGTGGAAGCTTCCAAGACCGGCCTGGCGCCGGCGGAAATCCTTGCGGCAAGCGCGCCCTGCGGCGACAGACCGATCCAGACGCCTCGCCGCGCGGCCGGATCCGATTGCGTGAACAGCGTCTGCTCGCCGCGCCCGAGCAAAGTGGGCCAAACGGTCGCAAGAAAAGTGAAGGCGCGTGCGCCGAGGTCGGGCGCATCGTCGACTACCATGTAGGATCCGGCGTCGCCGACCTGCTTGCGTCCGGGGTGCGAACCGTCGAGCGCGGTTGGCACATGGATGAACTTCAGGCCCGGGCCTTGCGGATTGCAATCGCCATGCACGACGCGAACGACGCGAGCCTCGAACCGGTCCGCCTCTTCAAGCGAGATTTTGAAGGCGATCGTCTCGCCGGGGGCAACGGAATAGCGATCGGGATAACCCGTAACCTTCAGCATCCAGCGCGGCCTTCCATTGAACCGGAGTCCATTTCAATCTTGCAATGTGCCATCGAGGTGTTCGCCCGTAGCAGCGTGCCAGCGGCGCCGAAACACTTCCCATTCGGCCTCCTCACGGCTCGCAAAAATGGTCTCGTCCTCGAAGCGGATCGGGTCGGCGCGGCGCGGCGGCATCGTCGCGAGCGTCCATTTGGCGAACGGCTTGCGGCAGACGATGATGATCTGGTGGCCGCTCGGGTCGACACGCAGGATTGAAAGGATGCGCATCAGTCCGGGACTGTGCCCGCCGATCGGTTTGCGGCGAAACTCCTCGGCGAAGGGACGGTCGCTGACGGGATCGATCTTGTACATGGCTCGTTCGTCGGCTCCTCCGGACTACCTGCGTGCTTCGTCCGGCTGGCCGGACACCGGGGGCAGAACAATGTCGACGACTTCGGTCAGGCTGTCGATCTGCCAGTCGGCGCGGCCTGTGGTTTCATGTCCGATCGCCGCGGTGCGCAGGCCGGCAGCGGATGCCGAGGCGAGGCCGCTTTCGCTGTCCTCGATGGCGAGCAGGCACTGTGGTTCGATGCCGATGCGCCGCACCGCCGTGGTGTAGGGTTCAGGATGCGGCTTGCCATTGGCAACGTCATCCAGGCTGATCGAGAATTGCAGATAGGGCAGAACTCCCATGTTGGCGAGATTGGCATCAACGATGCGCCGGCTGGAATTGGAGACACAGACTTGCGCAATGCCGGCGTGATCAAGTCGCTGGATCGCTTCCCGCGCGCCTGGCAGCGCGCGCAGCCGGCACGCGCCTGCGATGTAGTGGCTTTCGATTTCGCCGAGCCATTCGGCACGTGTCAGCGTCGCCGGAAAGCGGCTTCGAAGTCTTGACCAGACGTCTTCCATGTGGACGCCTCGGAAGGCAAGAGGCGGCAGGCCGGCGAGATCGACGTTGAACCTCGCCGAGGCCTCGAGCAGCGCCTGATGATGCAAGGGTTCGCTGTCGACCAGCGTCCCGTCGATGTCCCAGGCGACTGCGGTGATCCTCACGCGCGCGCTCCGCGCTCGAAATCCTGCATGCGGCGATAGAACTCGCGGAACACGGCATAGCCGTCGGAGTAGGCCTGGGTGTTGACGGGATTCGGCTCGATGCGGTTGCTGTGGCCGGTGAGGTTGGTGATGCCTGCCCAATCGTCCGTGAGGCTGGTGCCGATGGCGGCGGTCCATGCCGCGCCCAGGCAGGAGCCCGGATGCCGCGGCGAGAGTTGCAAGGGCTTCTGAATGACGTCGGCGACGATCTGCATCCAGGTCAGGCTGTTCGAGCCGCCGTCGGAGGCACGGAATTGCACGGTCTCTGCGCCCGTTTCGGCGAACACCTCGAGATGATGACGTATCGCGTAGGCATAGGATTCGAGCAGCGCGCGCCACAGATGCGCGACGCCATGGCTGAAGCTGAGCCCGGAGATCATGCCCCGCGCTGCGGCGTCGTGGATCGGGGTCTTCTCGCCGAGAAAATAGGGCACGATGGCCACGCCGTCGGCGCGGGGCGGGACGCGCGCAGCCAGACGATCGAGATATTGATGCGGGCTGAGCCCCGCCACGTCGGCGTCCGCGGCGGTGCCGCTGCCGAAATTGGCGACAAACCAGTTGAGCGCCGACCCGCCGGTCGACATGCAGCCGTTGGGCACGTAGAGGTCCGGCATTAGATGATAGTCGAGGAATAGTCGCGGATCCGGCCGCGCATTCTCGGAGACTGCGAGCACATCGACCGAACCGCCGAACTTCAACAAGCAGTCGCCGCGGCGCGCGAGCCCCGAAGCTAGCCCGGAGGCGATGAAGTCAGCTGCGCCGCCCACCACGGGCGTGCCGGCGGCGAGGCCGCATTGCGCCGCCGCGGCCGGCGTCACGACGCCGATGATCTCGCTTGACATCGCCCGTTGCGGTACGGTGCGCTCGGGCAAATGGGTGTGAGCGATCAGCGACGCGCTCAATTTGGCAGCCCGCAAATCGGTCAGCCCGGCCTCCAGCGCCCAGTTCTGCTCGATCCGCTTTTCACCGGTGAAGCGGAAGTTGATGTAGTCGTAGGAGCCGAACACGGTTGCGATCCTGGCGAAGACCTCCGGCTCGTGCCGTTCGATCCATCGGGTCTTTGCGGCGAGCAGTTGCTGATTGAGGCCGTTACCGGCGAACTCCGTAAACGCACGATCGTCGATCTCGGTGCGGAGCTCCGCGACCTCGGCGACGCAGCGGCCATCGCTCTGCTGGATGCTTGGTCGCAGCAACCGATCATGCTTGTCCAGCAGTACGACCGCCGGAAGCATGCCCGCGACGCCGATCGCGGCAACGTCGCCCGGCGCAACGCCGCTGTTTGCGATCAGTGCGCGCGTGATCTCGCAGACGTTTTTCCACCACTGCTCGGGGTCTTCCTCCGCCCACCCCGGATGTGGCGAGCGCAGCTCGACCGGCCGCGATTCCAGCGCCAGCGTCTGATCGGGAAGCCTGATGAGAATCCCGATCGTCGAGGTGGTGCCGACGTCGATGCCGATGACATGAGACATGTCGGTGATCGATCCTTCAGCGCAGCTTCTCTACGACGTCCATGAAGCGGCGTACGCGGGCGCCGTCGACGACGTTCCAGGTGTTGCCGTCGACCTTGAAATGCGTTCCCACAATCGCCCCATCCGCCACCGCTAGAACGTCGCGGACATTGTCAACAGTGACACCGGTGTTCGCGAACACAGGAGCATCGTGGATCGCCTCGCAGACCTTGCGAAGGTCGGATTCGTCAGCCGGCTGTCCGGTAATCGGCCCGGAAACCAGGATTGCGTCGGCAAGCGATGAGAAGATGGCGCTCTTGGCGCGAAGCTCGATTGGCCGCGCATCAAGTGAATGGGCGAACTCCGCGTTGATATTGAAAAGCAGCTTCAGATCCTGGCGGCCGAGGTTTCGACGCAGCCGCGATGCTCCGGCGCAGTCGGGGGCCCAAACGCCCATGTCGGAGGCAAACACGCCGGTGAATATCTCCCGGACGAACCGTGCGCCGGTTGCAGCCGCAATGGCCACGCTCGCCGATGGGTCCCAGAGGTAGTTGACGCCGAATGGCACGTTTAGGGCAGGCTTGACCGCCTGAACGACGGCGGTCATCGCCGCGACTCCCTCGAGTGGAGCAGATCTCACGTAAGGGCGGTCGTTCTCGTTGCCGAACATCACCGCGTCCACGCCACCCGATTGCAGGGCCTCGGCATCGCGCGCCGCATCATCGATCAGCTTCGCGACGCCGCCGTCGGCATCGTACAACGGGGTCCCCGGTAATGCGCCGATATGGATCATCGCAATAACGGCTTTCTTCTTGGGGGCGAAGAAATCGAACATCATCGTGAGTACCTCTTTCGTTCCTCGTGTCCCGATCCAAGCGTGTCTGCAGGCCCAACGATACGGGTTTCCACGCCGGCGGCGTCGAGCGCCGCAGCGATGTCTTCAGGCGGCGGTGCGTCGGTCACCAGCGTGTCGATGGCCGAGAAGTCGCTGACGTGAACCAGCGACATGCGATGGAATTTCGAGCTGTCGCATACGACCACCTTCAGCGACGATCGACGCAAGTAGAGGCGCTTCAGCTCGCTGTCATCGGGTGAGTAATCGAACAGACCGTCGGCGGTGATGCCGGAGACGCCGATGAAGGCAATGTCGAACCAGAAACGTTCGAATTGCTCCAGCGCAGTGCTTCCACTCGCCGATGGCTCCTCGCCGCGCACCTGCCCGCCCGGCACGTGAACGTCACGCTTTGCGATCGCCAGCAGGCTTGCGGCGCGCAGGCTCGACGTGAAAAAACGAAGATTGGCACGCTCGCTCAGCAACTCGGCGAGCCGATAGGTCGTCGACCCGACGTCCAAGGCGATCGTCTGTCGCGACCCGATCAATTCGCCGGCTGCGATCGCGAGGCGGCGCTTGGCCTCGTCATTGCGCCGCAATCGTGCATCGAATGCGGGCTCGTCGCGATCGATCGGGGTGGGCAGAGTTTCGTCCGGTGCCATGGCGCCGCCATGGGTTCTGATCAGCGTTCCGTTGCGCCCGAGTTCATCCAGGTCGCGCCGGATCGTCATTTCCGAAACACCGAGTTCGGCTGCGACATCGGAAACGACCAGGACGCCGCGTTTGCGTGCGGTGTCGACCAGGAAGGCCTGCCGCATCTGCGGCGGCTGTCTTTGGCCGGTGGGGCGAGTGGCGGACACGTATTGCTCCTTCGAGACGATTCGAACACGAGTCTATCGCAAACGTTCGCTTATCGCCCGGTCAGGCTGCAAAATAAGCAATAATCGAACATAGTCAACCAACATTTAGGCTTGTAATGTTCGATTATGTGTAGTTTTGTTCGTTTTCGTTTGAGCGGCGATCTGGATGTGCTGATCCGCGTTCGGACGGGAAGGGCCTCGGCGCATGGGCAAATTCGATGGCAAGCGTGTGATCGTCACCGGCGCGGGGGCCGGTATCGGACGCGCCATCGCGTTGGCCTTTGCCAATCAAGGCGCGCGCGTCGCCGTCGGCGATCTCGATCTCGAAAGCGCACAGGCTGTCGCAGCTGAAATCGGGGCCGGTGCAGAGGCCTTCCATGTCGACGTCAGCCTGCGTGGCTCGGTCGAGCCGGTCTTCGCGCGCGTGTTCGCGCTTTTCGGCGGTTGCGACATTCTGGTTTCCAATGCCGGCGTCTCTACCATGGCGCGCGCCGTGGACTTGACCGACGAGGATTGGGACTTCAACTTCCGCGTCAACACCCGCGGTGTTTTCCTCACCAACCAGATCGTCGCACGTCGGCTGCTTGCCGACGGAGGCGGCGGCGTCATCATCAATACGGCGTCGCTCGCAGCAAAGGTCGGCGCGCCGTTGCTGGCACATTACTCGGCCAGCAAATTCGCCGTACTCGGATGGACCCAGGCGCTCGCCCGCGAGCTCGCGCCGTATGGCGTGCGGGTGAACGCGGTCTGTCCGGGCTTCGTCAGGACATCGATGCAGTCGCGTGAAGTCGCGTGGGAAGCGCAACTGCGCGGCCTCACTCCGGAGGCGGTCATCGCCGACTACGTCGCGCAAACGCCACTCGGACGGCTTGAGGAGCCCGACGACGTCGCCGACGTCGTGTTGTTCCTGGCTTCCGATGCCGCGCGCTTCATGACCGGCCAGGGCATCAACGTTACCGGTGGGGTCTACATGACTTAGCGAATTCCAAAGCCGGACCGGGCAACGCGGCCGGCCGCGGGCAACGAGAGGCCGTTGGCCGCTTCGAATTGCGGCATCGGTGGAAAGATCGGGACCAGTTTTGAATCAGGAGCAAGGCCAATGACGAATATCGATCGCCGAACGCTGCTCAAAGTGATGGGAGCAACGAGCTTAACGCCGCTGGTCATCGGTGGCTCTGCCAGCCAAGCCACGGCCGAGGGGGCCGAACTGAAGCCCACCAGCACCGAGGCCGTCTATTTCCGCGGCTGGCCCTTCAAGCCCGAGGTGGTGGCCGACAATGTCAATCGGTACAACAGCGAACAGGGCGGGCATGTCGACTATCAGACGGTCACGCATGGCGACTATCCGACCCTGATGGAAAAATCGCTGATCGCCGGCGACAAGCTCGACATCATCTACGGCAATCCGCCGACGGCCGTACGCTTCCTCGAGGCCGGCTGGATCGCTCCGGCCGACGACGTGCCAAACATCGAGCAGATCAAGGCGGACATGTATGACAATGCCCGCAACGCTTTCACCTACAAGAACAAGCTGCTTGGCCTGTCCTACTTCCTGGCGATTCGGGGCCTGGTCGTCGTCAACACCGACAAGCAGAAAGAACTCGGCGTCGATGGCGTCCCTCCCAAGAACTGGGACGAGTTCTATGCCCAGGTGCTGGATCTCGCCAAGAAGGGCGGCAAGGACCTTTACATGCCGCACTGGTTTAATGAGTTCTACGGCATCAGCTGGGCCTTCATCTGGGAGGTCATCAACCGCGGCGGTGCGCAGATTGATCCCAAGACCTTTGCACCGCAGCTCACGGTCGACGGTGCGGGTGGCAAGACGCTCACGGCCTGGAAGGCGATCTACAATGCTGGTCTCGTGAAGGAAGAGGTGCTGTCGTTCAACGAGGCTGCGATCGTCGATGCGTTCAGCTCCGGCCGGTATCTGTACTCGACGCAAGCCTCATACAACCTCGCTGTCTTCAACGATCCCACCAAGTCCAAGGTCGCCGGAAAGACGAGCTTCCTGCCCTATCAGGGCCAGAGCTGGGGCCTGCTGGATTCCGCCATGTATATCAAGTCGGCGCGCAAGCGGTCGGCTGCCCTCGATGTCGATGTGGCGCGGTTCCAGAGCTGGTACGGGTACAAGGACCAGACCGGAAAGGTAGCCGTGGGCCAGCGCTGGGCAGAGAACTCCATGCTGTTTTCGGCCTACAAGACCGTCATGGAGAGCGAAACGACCAAGGCAGCCTTCAAGAAAAATCTTGTCGCTGAGGGAGACTTCGACGCGCTGCTGGCGGTCTATTCAAAAGCACCGCATCCCGACACTTGGAAGACCATCTACGCCGAAGAATACAATACGTACCTTCGCAACCGGCTTGGCCAATTCCTGCGCAACGACGAATCCGTTGAGAAGGTGATCGGGGAGATCAACGCCCAGCTCGCTTCCCTCAACAAGAAGTACAAGCTCGGGTAAACGATGAAGATG
Organism: Bradyrhizobium sp. GW821-FHT12B03; assembly: GCF_058807535.1. Classification (NCBI taxonomy): domain Bacteria; kingdom Pseudomonadati; phylum Pseudomonadota; class Alphaproteobacteria; order Hyphomicrobiales; family Nitrobacteraceae; genus Bradyrhizobium; species Bradyrhizobium sp. GW821-FHT12B03. The sequence continues at coordinate 102,457 of NZ_JBXAQU010000015.1, read as the reverse complement.
GGATCATCGCGACACCAGCGCCCCGGTGGTCCCGAAATGCGGGATGGCAAGTGGTGACGACGCATCGACGGGAATTGTCCAGCGGACAGTTCGCACTGCTGCTGTCGGTGCCGGTCATTGCCTTCCTGCTGCTGGTGATGATCTACCCGATGGGCTATGCGATCTGGCTGTCGTTCCAGGAGGTGAGCTTCTTCGGCGGTTTCCGCACCAGCTACGCCGGCTTCGCCAACTACCAGGAAGCGCTGCTGTCGCCCGACTTCTGGTGGTCCACACTGGTGACGGTCAGGTTTGTCCTGCTGTCGGTCGTTCTCTCGATTGGGATCGGGCTTGCGCTGGCAATGCTGATGAATCGCGCGGGCAAATGGCGCTCGATTCTGGGAACGATCATCATCCTGCCCTGGTCGGTTTCGCTGTACGGGGCGGGGGTGATGTGGGCTTATCTCGCGCGTGGTCAGACCGGTGTGGCGTCATCGCTGATCAACCTGATCCTCGGCACCAACACGCCAGACGCGGCGACCGAGATTTCCCTGATCTCCGGTCGCCACATCGTCGATCTGCTGGCGCTCGGAAATGCCTGGAACATCGCTCCGCTGGTGGCCTTCTTCCTGCTCGCCAGTCTGAAGACCATCCCAAGCCGGCTCTATGACCTTGCGGGGCTGGATCAATTGACGGCCTGGGAGCGCTTCGTGCACGTGACGTTGCCGCCACTGCACTACTCGTTGTTCGTGTTCACCAGCATTGCGATGATTCTCTCGATGAAGCAGCTCGACTTCATCTACGTGATGTCCGCCGGTGGCCCCGGCGACGCCTCGTCGACGCTGACCTACCGGCTCTACGAACTGGCGTTCCGGCAATCGAACTACGGGCTGTCGGCGGCGATGTCGTTCTATCTCTTGTTCCTTACCATCGGATCAGCGCTCGCGCTGCATTTCCTGTGGGGTCGCAAGCTGGAGAATCCGTGATGGGCAGGAGGGTGCTGCGCTGCGCGGGCTATGCTTTCTCGGTCACGGTCGCCGTGGTCTGGACGCTGCTGCCGATCTACTGGACGCTCAAGACTGCGTTGTTCTCGCCGGTCGAAGCCGTGGCCTTTCCGGCACCGATCTTTCCGCTCCATCCGCATCTCGCCGCGTTCTTCAACATTTTTGGATTCGGCTTCACCGATGCAAACGGCACGTATTTCATGCCGGCCGGCCAGGCGCGGCAAGTGATCAACGGCCTTATCAACAGCCTCATCGTCGCCGCGGCCGTAACTGTGATCACCCTGATGATCGTCGTTCCCCTGGCTTATGCGTTCGGGCGGTTTTCCTTCCGCGGCAAGACGGCGCTGCTGATGGCCATCCTGTTTTCCGTCGCGGTCCCACCCGTCTCCACGCTCATTCCGTTCTACATCCTGTTTATCCAGCTCGGCCTGACTGGCACGCGGTTTGGACTGGTCATCGTCAATCTAACAGTGACGGTGCCGTTCGTGACTTGGATGCTGATCGGATACTTCCGCAACTTGCCGCCGGTCGAGCGGTTGGCGCGGATCGATGGATTTTCGCGGCTAGGAACGCTGCTGCGTGTGGTGATTCCGATGGCGAGAAGCGGCATCGCGGTCGCGGCGGTGGTGTCCTTCCTGTTCGCCTGGAACGAATTCGTGTTCGCCACGCAGCTCGTGAACGGCACGGATGCGGCGACGCTGCCGACTGCGGTATCCGGATTCCTGTTCCTCCAGCCGCAACCGGGGCTTCTCTCGGCATCGTTGTGGATATCAATCGTTCCTGCAGCGCTGGTTGCCTACTATCTGCAGCGCCACATCGCATCGCTCGGCATGGTCGATGCGATTCATTGATTGGCAAGCCCGGGATTGCGCATGACCACGATCAGGCTCGAAGGATTGCGGAAGGTGTTCGGCTCGGAGACGGCCGTTGAGGACACCAATCTAGAATTCGAAAGCGGCAAGTTCGTCGTCTTTCTCGGGCCGTCCGGCTGCGGCAAGACGACGACGTTGAACATGATCGCCGGGTTCGAGACTCCGACCGAGGGACAGGTGCTGTTCGACGGCAGGTCGGTGACCGACCTCCCGCCGCATGCGCGCAACGTGGCGATGGTGTTTCAGTCGGCCCTGCTCTATCCGCATCTGACGGCGCTGGCCAATATTCAGATGAGCCTCCGGCACGCGGGGTTGTCCGTCGGCGAAATCAAGACGCGGATCTCGTCGGCGACGCAGTTCCTGAAAGTCGACCACTTGTTGGCCAAGAAGCCAAGCGCGCTGTCCGGCGGCGAGCGGCAGCGGGTCGCTTTGGCCAAGGCGATCGTCAGGCAACCGTCGGTGTTCCTGATGGACGAGCCGTTCTCGGCGCTGGATGCCGCGCTGCGCAATTCGCTGCGGGCCGAGCTGGTTCATCTGCAGAAGACGCTCGGTGTCACCACCGTTTTCGTGACCCACGATCAGATCGAAGCCATGACGATGGGCGACGTCATCGTGGTGATGAACAAGGGAAGGGTCGAGCAGGTCGGCTCTCCCGATGAGATCTACAACAGGCCGAATACCCGTTTCGTGGCCGGCTTCATCGGCTCACCGGCAATGAACTTCATCGAGGGCGTCCTCGGCGAAGGCGCAGGTACACCGCAGCTGCAGGCAAAAAACTCCTGCATCGCCTTGCCGGAACGATTGCGCGAGCGGGCGGGTGGGCGCGGCTCAACCCATTGGCTCGGCATCCGCCCTCAGCATATGCGGATATCGGACGGCTCGGCGGCGCCCTCGATCACAGGCGAGGTCTGGGCCGTCGAGCGCCACGGCAAGGAAAATGTCGTCATCGTCCAGACCATCGATGGCGGGACAATGCGCGTGTTGACGACGCCGGACGTGGCGACATCCGTCGGCGAGAAGGTCGCGCTGACATTCGACCCCGAACGGGCCTATCTGTTTTCCAGCTAGCGGAACCGGGCGGCGCATCTGCGTCTCGGCGGAAGCGAAGAGCCCATGTGCCCCCAAACAGTACTGCAGACGATCATGACGGCGATCGATAAATTCAAGCTGGACGGCAAGACCGTTGTCGTGACGGGCGGGGCCGCGGCATCGGCTATGCCGTCGCCGAACTCAGCGCGTCGGTCCGGGCCGATGTTGCGATGCTGGAGGAGTTCGGTGTCGATACCGCGCAAGGCGGCCGTTCATCAGATGGTGAAGTCGCTTGTCGTCGAACTCATGCCGCAAAGTATCCGCGTCAACGCGGTTGCGCCGGTTAGGCCTTCCGATGGTGGGGGTAGGCTCGCGCTCCTGCGTTCAATGCGGCGAGTATAGCGTGGGGGTATCCGCCACCGCCCAGCCTGACCCGCAGCCGGTACCTTGGTTTGCCGAGTTGCTCGGCTCGACTAGAAGGCGACCAAAAAAGTCCAACAGGCATATTCCCAATCGCGTCTATTCGGTAATAAGGTCCGACGAGCAGGTTGGAGGTCATCTTGCTGCACGCGGAGTGATCTGGCTTACTATGACGTTGGTCGAGGATAATTCGGTTCCCTGGCGTGTCGGCGTGCTGTTTTCGCAGACCGGCGTGACTTCGGCGATCGAGCGGACGCAGCTCAATGCGACGCTGCTGGCGATCGGGGAGATCAATGCGAGCGGCGGCGTTCTTGGCCGGCCCATAGAGCCCGTCATGTATGATCCGGCGTCCGATCCGAAAAAATTTCGTTCCTTCGCGGAGCGGTTGTTTCAGGTGGACAAGATAAAGCTGCTGTTCGCCTGCTACATGTCAAGCACGCGTAAGGCCGTGCTGCCGGTCGCCGAGGCTCATCGGGGCCTGCTGTTCTATCCCACCCTCTACGAGGGATTCGAGTATTCGCGGCACTGCATTTATACCGGCGCGGCGCCCAACCAGAACTCGCTTCAACTCGCAAGGTTCCTGCTCTCGGCTTACGGCAATCGCTTCCTGTTCGTCGGCTCGAACTACATCTACCCCTACGAGTCGAACCGCGTGATGGGCGACTTCGTCAGCCAGGGCAAGGGCAAGGTGCTCGACGAGATCTATGTGCCGCTCTATCCGGACCCGAAGGATTTCGAGCGGGTCATCAGCCGCATCAAGAAGACCTCGCCGGACGTGATCTTCTCGACTGTGGTCGGCAGCGGCACTGCCGAACTCTATGGCGCCTACCGCGCCGCCGGTTTCGATCCGACGCGGATGCCGATTGCGAGCCTAACCACCAGCGAGGCCGAGGTCGCGGAGATGGGTAACGAGGCCGCCGAGGGTCACATCACGGCCGCGCCGTTCTTCGAGACGCTGTCCTCGCCTGCCGCGCGGCGCTTTGTCAGCAGTTTCAAGGAGAAATACGGCGCGGAAGCGCCCGTCACTGCAGGTGCGGAAGCTTCCTATTTTCAGCTGCACCTGGCGATGCGGGCGGTCGCCAAATGCGGCACCGACGATCCCGAGCAGGTGCTGGCGAATTTGCGAGATGCCGAGTTTGACGCACCGCAGGGGCGGGTGCGGATCGACCCGGAGAACAACCATACTTATTTATGGCCGCGCATCGCGCGCCTCGACCGCAACGGCCGCTTTCAGGCGGTGTGGAATCCCGGCGTCCGTGTCAAGCCGGATCCGTACTGTGTGGTCCAGAGCCTGGACGACTGGTCGGTGGACGAACTGCCGCTGCTCCACTCATGAGCACCCCGTAACGGAGAGCTGGACGTGGCAATCCAAATTCTTCGTGACTTGCGGGGGTTGCGGGTCCAAGTCGTGCATCCGCCGGACGCCGAACGCACGAAACTCGTCGAACACCTCCGCCGCATCGGTTGCATGGTGGAAACCCAATGGCCTGTACCGGATTGCTGGGCCGATGGCGCGGACATCGTGCTGCTGGCGATCGAGCATGATGTCCGTCAGGAAATTCAGCGGCTTTTGAAATCGGATGATCGCCATCGTCCGACGTTGATCGCGGTGGTCAGCTACGAAGACCCGTCGACGCTGCAGCTTGTGCTCGAGGCGGGCGCGGTCGCCGTGATCGAGCGCCCCATTCGCCCGTTCGGCGTTCTCACCAACATCACGATCGCGCGCAGCCTGTGGCTGGAGCGTCGCGATGCCGAAAAGCGCGTACGCAAGCTGGAGCGCAAGCTCGCCGGCATTCAACGCATTCAGAAGGCAAAAGTGATCCTGATGGACGGTCAGGGGTTGAATGAAGCGGAAGCGTACGAGAGCATCCGCCGTCAGGCGATGTCGAAGCGGCTGTCGATGGACGACATGGCGGCCGCAATCATCCACGCAAACGAACTATTGCAATATCGCGTGAAAGGTGATTAGTTTTTAAAACGTCGACGGAGAAAATTCTCCTCTGACGTTTGTTGAACCATCGATGTTGCTGGTTTGACTCTGGCTAGGCAGCCCGAAGGATCCGCGAGGATCCGTCGGGCTTTTTTGCTTTCTGGGTCGAGTAACACCGCCGGCGCATATGCGCTTTCGGAGGCTTGATCTGCTCTGGGAATTTTTTGGTTGGAAACAACGCGCTTCGGCGCGAACGGCTAGCTATGCCTTGACACATGGGGAGTGGAGTTATGGCGATCGATAGACGCAGGTTTCTCAGGAATAGTTTGCTCGCCTCGAGCACGGTGATTACGTCGCCTTGGGTGTTCCAGACCGGCGCGCGTGCCGCGGGCGAGGTGAAGGTCGGTGTGTTGTTCTCGCTGACCGGCGGTCTCTCGATCATCGAGAAGTCGCTGCACGACGCCACCATGATGGCGATCAGCGAAATCAACGCCGCAGGCGGCATCAAGGGCATGAAGGTGACGGCGATCGCCGAAGACGGTGCGTCCGATCCGAAGACCTACAACGAAAAGGCTTCCAAGCTCGTCATCCAGGACAAGGTGCCGACCGTGTTCGGCTCCTACACCTCGGCAAGCCGCAAGGCGGTTCTGCCGGTGTTCGAGAAGCGCAACAATTTGTATTTCTACCCGACCTATTACGAAGGTTTCGAATGCTCGAAGAACGTCGTCTACACCGGCGCCGTTCCGAACCAGCAGCTCTCGAACTTCATTCCCTGGATCATCACGACGCTGGGCAAGAAGAAGTTCTTCATCGTCGGCTCGAACTACATCTATCCGCGCGAGATGGCGAAGGTCTCCAAGATCCTGATCGAGAAGAACGGCGGTGAGTGGATCGCCGACGAATATCTCGAGCTCGGCCATTCCGAATGGGGCTCGATGGTCAACAAGATCAAGGGCTCCGGCTGCGACGTGGTGCTGTCCAACGTGGTCGGCGATTCCGTGGTCGCGTTCTACCGCGAGTACAAGAATCAGGGCCTCACCCACGATAAATTGCCGATCTGCGCCACCGTGACCTCCGAGATCGAGATCGCGGCGATGGGTGCGGAATACGCCGTGGGCAGCTACACCTCGTTCCCGTACTTCCAGGCGATCGATACCGACCGCAACAAGGCCTTCGTCGAGCGCTACCGCGCGTTCGTCAAGGATCCGAAGGCAGTGACGCATCACGCGCTGGAATCCTCCTACTTCCAGGTCTTCCTGTGGAAACAGGCGGCGGAGAAGGCCGCCGAGATCACGCCGGTTGCAATCCGCGAGGCGGTCAAGGGCCAAGAGCTCGACGCGCCCAACGGCCACGTGAAGATCGATCCGGACAATCTGCACACCTACCTGACGCCGCGCATCGCGCAGTGGCTTCCGGACGGGCAGGGCAAGATCATCGACGCCTACAAGGAGCCGACGATCCCGCTGCCCTACGTCGCCTACGGTGAGACCCCGAGCAATCTGTTCTGTACGGGCCACGGGTTGGAAACGGCCAAGCTCAAAACCTGATCGCGGCACGCAGCATCCACCGCGCGCTCTGAGCGCGGTGGATGGGCAGGACGGTGGCATGCTCGAAGTTCTTTTCATCGGTCTCAGCCTTGGGTCGATCCTGCTTCTGGTCGCCCTCGGTCTTGCCATCACCTATGGCGCCATGGGGGTCATCAACATGGCCCATGGCGAGATGGTGATGGTCGGTGCCTATGTCACGGTGCTCTCCGGCATCTGGTTCGGCACCAACATCTTCGTCGCTATCCCGCTCGCCTTCGTCGTCACGGCGCTGCTCGGCCTCCTGATCGAACGTGTCGTGGTACGGCGTCTCTATGGCCGCCTGCTCGATACGCTGCTCGCGACCTGGGGCATCGCGATCCTGATCCAGCAGGCGGTGCGGCTGGAATTCGGCCTGTCGTTCCTCGGCGTCCACATCCAGGGATTGGGGCCGGGGCTGCAGAACGTCAGCGTACCCGCGAACCTGCAGGGCGCGTTCGAGATCGCCGGCGCCGGGATCAACCGCTACCGCGCTTTCATCATCCTGGTCACCGCGATTCTGGCGGTGGCGACCTGGTTCATCATTTACCGCACGTCGATCGGCACCCAGGTGCGCGCTATTATTCGCAATCCGAAGATGGCAGCCGCCTGCGGCATCGACGTCACGCGCGTCAATGCACTGACCTTTGCGTTTGGCTCGGGTCTTGCCGGCGTCGCTGGCGTGATGATGTCCGGCTTCAAGACGGTGTTTCCAGACATGGGCACGTCGATGGTGGTCGACGGCTTCCTGGTGGTGGTGATGGGAGGTGTCGGCAGCCTGCTCGGGTCGGTGCTATCGGCCGGCATTCTCGGCGAAATCAACGGGCTGGTGGCGGCCGCGACCAATGACATCCTGGCGCGCGCGGTCGTGTTCGGCGTCGTGATCGCGATCATCATTCTCAAGCCGAAGGGCCTGTTCGCCCTGAAAGGCCGCTGACGATGAGTTCGAAGCGCCGGATCGACTGGGCCGTCTACGCGGTGTTCGTCGTCTTCATCATGATCGCGCCGCTGGTGATGGATTCGTTCTGGCTCAACCGCGTCGCCAAATATCTGGTCTACGGCATGCTCGGCGTCGCGGTGGCGCTGTCTTGGGGCTATGCCGGTATCCTCAGCCTCGGCCAGGGCCTGTTCTTCGGCGCTGGTGCCTACATGCTGGCGATGTCGCTGAAGCTCGCGAGCACGACCAGCCTGCAGCAGGGCTCCGACCGGCCGGTGCCGGATTTCATGCTGTGGAACGCCGAGCCGGGCTCGAAGACCGAACTCTGCTGCATCAACAAAGCCTCGTTCCTGTGGCTGCCGTTCCAGTACCAGTGGTTCGGCCTCGCAATGGGTCTGATCCTGCCGGTTCTGATTGCAATGGTGCTCGGCACCATCGTGTTCCGCAAGCGCATCGCCGGCGTGTTCGTTTCCATCATCACACTGGCGCTGGTGTTGCTGGTCCGCCTCGTCGTGATCGACTCCCAGCCCGTCACCAACGGCTTCAACGGCCTCACCGACCTCGGCTGGTTCAAGGTCGGCGAGCTCGAGTTCGACCCCTATGTGGTCCCGACCTATTATCTCGTCGCGGTGTCGCTGAGCCTGGTGCTGGTCGGGGCGCGGCTGTTGATCGACACCCGCGCCGGGCTGATCCTGCAGGCGGTGCGCGACGATCAGGTCCGGGCGCGCTATCTCGGCTTTGACGTGCCGGCCTACCAGATCTTCTTCTTCGCGGTCTCGGCGGCGATCGCAGGCTTCGCCGGCATGCTCTATGTGGTCGTCTCGGAATTCGCCTCGCCGACCTTCATGGACCTGTCTTTCTCCATCACCATGGTGGTGTGGGCCGCGGTCGGCGGGCGTTCCTCCACCCTCGGCGCCTGCATCGGGGCCATCCTGATCAATATGATCTCGGCGACCGTGAGCGAGACCGAGGGCTTTGCCGAGGCGTGGAAGGCGATCATCGGCCTGATCTTCGTCCTGGTCGTGCTCTATCTGCCGCGCGGTCTCGCCGGCCTCGCCCATGACCTCGTCGATCGCATCGTGACCCGAAAGCCCCGCACGTCGTCTTCTGCCGTGCGCATGAGCGACGACCCGTCGTCGCAACTGGCGGAGTAGGGCAATGGCGCAGACAGCACTCACCATCGATGGACTGAGCGTCGACTTCGAAGGCTTCAAGGCCGTCAACGGCGTGACGATGACGATCGAGGATGGCGAATTGCGCGTGCTGCTGGGCGCCAACGGCGCCGGCAAGACCACGCTGATGGACCTGATCTCCGGCAAGACCAAATCGACCTCCGGCCGCGTCTTCCTGCATGACACCGACATCACCAATTGGGAGGAGCACAAGATCGCGCGCGCCGGCGTCGGGCGAAAATTCCAGATCCCCAGCGTGTTCAAGGAACTGACCGTCCGCCGCAACCTCGAAGTCGCGAGCTGTCGCAACCCCGGCGTGTTCGCCAATCTCCGCTTCGGCTTCAGCGCGGAGGCCGAGCGCAACGTCGACGAAGTGCTGGAGCTGATCGGCCTCACTGAGGAAGCCGATCGCATCGCCGCCTATCTCAGCCACGGTCAGACCCAATGGCTCGAGCTTGGATTACTGATCACGCAGAATCCAAAGATCATCCTGCTCGACGAGCCGACCGCCGGCATGACCCAGGCGGAGACGCACAAGACCTCGGAGATCGTCAATAATCTCAGAGGTCGCCACACCATTGTCGTGGTCGAGCATGACATGGCGTTCGTGCGCGAAATCGCGGAGCGCATCACCGTGCTGCATCTGGGCCAGGTGCTGGCCGAAGGCAATGTCGAGGAGATCGAGAACAATCCGAAAGTGCGAGAGGCCTATCTCGGATCGAAGGGGATCACGTGATGCTGGCCTTCGCCCATGTCGACAGCTTCTACGACCGCAGCCACATCCTGCATGACGTCTGCCTCGACGTTCCCGACGGCAAGGTCACTGCCGTGCTCGGCCGCAACGGCACCGGCAAGACCACTTTGTTGAAGACGTTGATGGGGCTGACCGACCGGATGAACGGCGGGATCCGGTTCGATGCGGTCGAGCTCGGCCGACAGCCGACGTTCCGCCGCGCCAGGGCCGGGATCGCCTATGTCCCGCAGGGGCGCGAGATCATTCCGGATTTTTCGATCCGGGAAAACATCCTGATGGGCTCGTTTGCCCGCGCCGACGGCAAGCGCGAGATTCCGCCGCTGGTGGCGGAGCTGTTCCCGTATCTGATGAACAATCTCGACCGCAACGGCGGCGTGCTTTCCGGCGGCCAGCAACAGCAGCTTGCGATCGCTCGCGCGCTCGCCGCCGATCCCAAGGTCATCCTGCTCGACGAGCCGAACGAGGGCATCCAGCCCTCGATCGTCGAGGAAATCGAAAAGATCATTATCCGGCTCAACCGCGACGTCGGGCTAACCGTCGTTCTGGTCGAGCAGAATGTCTCGTTCGTGCGCCGTGCGGCGCACCGCTTCGCCATGATGGAGAAGGGGCGCGTGGTGGCATCGGGCGAGATCGGCGAACTCAGCGACGCTCTGGTTCACCGCCATATGGCGGTGTGACCGGCGCGTGGTGGGGCGGGCGTAAGCGGTGCGGAGGAAAGGCACCGGGAAGTTTGTGACCAGACAACGGTAAGGAGAGCGATATGCTGCATGGTGATATTTCTTCAAGCAACGACACGGTGGGCGTCGCCGTCGTGAACTACAAGATGCCGCGGCTCCATACCAAGGCCGAGGTGCTCGACAACGCCCGCAAGATCGCCGACATGATCGTCGGCATGAAGACCGGGCTTCCCGGCATGGATCTGGTGATCTTCCCGGAGTATTCGACCCACGGCATCATGTACGACTCCAAGGAGATGTATGAGACGGCCTCCGTGGTGCCAGGCGACGAGACCGAGATTTTCGCCGAGGCCTGCCGCAAGGCGAAGGTCTGGGGCGTGTTCTCGCTCACCGGCGAGCGTCATGAAGAGCATCCGAAGAAGGCGCCCTATAACACCCTGATCCTGATGAACGACAAGGGCGAGATCGTGCAGAAATACCGCAAGATCATGCCCTGGGTTCCGATCGAGGGCTGGTATCCCGGCAACTGCACCTATGTGTCAGACGGTCCGAAGGGGCTGAAGGTCTCGCTGATCATCTGCGACGATGGCAACTATCCCGAAATCTGGCGCGACTGCGCCATGAAGGGCGCCGAATTGATCGTGCGCTGCCAAGGCTACATGTATCCGGCCAAGGATCAGCAGGTGATCATGGCCAAGGCGATGGCATGGGCCAACAACGTCTATGTCGCGGTGGCGAATGCCGCCGGCTTCGACGGCGTCTACTCCTATTTCGGTCACTCGGCGATCGTCGGTTTCGACGGCCGTACGCTCGGCGAATGCGGCGAAGAGGACTACGGCATCCAGTATGCCCAATTGTCGAAGTCGCTGATCCGCGACGCACGCAAGACCGGTCAATCCCAGAACCATCTCTTCAAGCTGGTCCACCGCGGCTACACCGGCATGATCAATTCCGGCGAAGGCGATCGCGGGGTCGCGGCGTGTCCTTACGAGTTCTATGCCAAGTGGATCGCCGATCCGGAAGGCACCCGGGAAATGGTCGAGTCGTTCACGCGCAGCACGGTCGGCGTGGAGGAATGCCCGATCGAGGGCATCCCGGCCAAGAAGGTCGCCCATCGCTGACGGCATGCGAGACTTTGCACCGGCGGCGCGTTCCGCCGGTGCATGAGCAGGGGAGGACGTTCGCGCTACCGGCTGGCTTCTCCGTTTCGGGGCGAGTCGCGCAGGGCGAAGCCTAACTCAAGAATAACAGAGCTTGCTGCCGCCGTCGCGCCCGCGACGGCGAACAAGAGATCATCCGCGAATTTCACCCTTACCTAAAGGACGACGAACCATGACAAGCAGTGTATCCAAGCCGGCCTCCGCCGCGGATGGCCTTCATGCCGCCGAGGACCAGGTCGATCATCTCCTCGGCAGTGAATATGAGCACGAGCCCGTGCCGATCGGCTCGCGCCGCAGCGCGTTCTCGGTCACGTTGGTCTGGCTCGGCTTTCCCATGATCATCACCGGCGCCATGACCGGCTCGATCCTCGTGCTTGGCATGGGCTTTTCACGGGCGCTGACCGCGATGATCATCGGCAATCTCATCATGTTCGCTTATGTCGGGTTGCTCGGCCTGATCGGCACCAAGCGCGGCATGAACTTCGCGCTGATTGCCAGCATCGTCTTCGGCAAGAAAGGCTACGTGTTCGCATCCGGCCTGCTGTCGACCTTGCTGCTCGGCTGGTACGCGGTGCAGACCGGGATCACCGGCGCGCTTGTCAGTTCGACCTATGGATTGAACTATGTGGCCATGACGGTCATCGCCGGGCTCCTCTATATTGGCATCACCTTCGTCGGCGTGAAGGGATTGCACTATATCGGGCTGGTGTCGGTACCGCTCTTCGTCTTGCTCGGCCTGTTCGTCGCGTTCGACGCCGCGTCCACCAGCTCGGCGTCGGCGATTTTCAACTATGCCGGCAACAACGGTACCGCCACGATGTCGATGGGCGTCGGTCTCACGGTGGTGCTGGCGCTGTTCATTGACGCCGGCACGGTGACCGCGGATTTCAACCGCTGGGCCAAGACGCCGACGGCGTCGCTGGTCGCCACCTTCAGCGCCTTTCCGTTCGCCAATCTGATCGCGATGCTGGTCGGTGGCGTGATGACGGCGGCGCTGGCGGTGCCGAACGCCAACCCCTTTGGCGCCGACAACATGTTCGGCTACATGAACGGCAAGCAGATGGCGTGGCTGAGCGCGCTGGCATTCCTGTTCCTCTACATCAACCTCGGCTCGGTCTGCTCGCACTGCCTCTACAATGCGGCCACCGGCTGGTCGCGCATCCTCGGCAACCACATGCGGGTGATGGCGATCATCCTCGGTGCCATCGGCATCGTCGTCGCCGCCGGCAATGTGTGGGCGTTCTTCATCCAGTGGTTGTCGCTGCTCGGCATTCTAGTGCCGCCGATCGGCGCCGTCATCCTGGTTGACCAGTACCTGATCCGCCCCGATGCGAAGATCGAGGCCGACTGGCGGCCTGATGCGTTCATCGCCTGGGCGGTCGGCTCGGTCTGCGCCTTCATCGTCGAGGAGCGGATGCCGTATCTGTCAACCGCGATCTCGGCCGCGCTGGTGGCGAGCATTGCCTATTATGTCATCGCTAAATCGCGCGGCGCGCGGGTGGCGGTGGCGAAGCCGCTCTGACGCTTCCAAGACCGCCGGGCCGGCCTTTGCGGAGGCCGGCCCGCTACTCCGACATATCCAGAACGAGGGCATTCATCATGAGTCTCGATTACGAAATCTACGATCTCGGCGATGTCAAGCTACAGCGCGGGGCGACGCTGCGCGATTGCAAGTTGGCCTACAAAACATTCGGTACGCTCAGCCCGAAGAAGGATAACGTCATCGTCTACCCCACCTGGTATTCGGGCCAGCACTACGACAATGAATGGCTGATCGGCGAAGGCCGCGCGCTCGATCCGACGAAATATTTCATCATCATTCCGAACATGCTCGGCAACGGGCTGTCGTCGTCGCCAAGCAACACGCCGGAGCCTTACAACGGACCGCGTTTCCCGAAGGTGACGGCCTGCGACAACGTGCGGGTGCAGCACCGCCTCGTCACCGAGAAATTCGGCATCGAGCATATTCGCCTGGTGACGGGATGGTCGATGGGGGCACTGCAGACCTTCCACTGGGGCGCGCTCTATCCGGACATGATGGACCTGATCGCGCCATTCTGCGGCTCGGCGAAATGCTCGCGGCACAATTTTGTGTTTCTCGAAGGCGTCAAGGCCGCGCTGACCGCGGACGCCGCCTGGAAGGAAGGCTGGTACACCGAGAAGCCGGCCCGTGGTCTCCGGGCGGCGGCGCGGGTCTATGCCGGCTGGGGATTCTCGCAAGCCTTCTACCGTGAGAAGCTCGACCTCGATGTGCTCGGCTATTCCTCGCTGGAGGATTTTCTGGTCGCGTTCTGGGAAGGGTTTTTCCTGCCCAAGGATCCCAACAATCTCCTGACCATGCTCTGGACCTGGCAGAACGGCGATATCAGCGACAACGAATTGTACAAGGGCGACTTCAAGGCGGCGCTCGGCGCGATCAAAGCCAAGGCTTTCGTCATGCCGGGCCAGACCGATCTGTACTTCCCGCCCGAGGACAGCAAGTTCGAGGTGGCCAACATGCCAAAGGCCGAATTCATTCCGGTGCCTTCGATCTGGGGGCATTTTGCTGGCGGGCCCGGCACCAACCCGAAGGATGTCGACTTCATCGACACCAAGCTGAAGGATCTTCTGGCCTCGTAAAGCGGATGTTTCGGCCGGTTGCGCTTTCTGGGAGGAATGTCTTCGCATGCTGAGTATCAGCCATGTCCTCGGCAGCCGCCTCGAGCCGGCTTTCTCGGAGAAGATCCTGCGGCTGGAGCATCACAACGCTGTCGACGAGGTGCGGCTCTCGGGCGAGGAACTCGAACGCCACCAGCTGCGGACGACGACCCGCAACGGGCAGGAGCTTGCGATCTCGCTGCCGCGCCATCAAAGGCTTTTCGATGGCGCGGTGCTGCTGCTCGACGAGGTCAGCGCCATCGTCGTGCGGGTGGCCGGCCAGCGCTGGCTGCGGCTGGAGCCGCGCTCGATCAGCGATGCGATTGAGCTCGGCTACCACGTCGGCAATCTGGGCTGGCGGGTCCGCTTCGAGGGTGAGGTGCTGTTTGTCGCCATCGAGGGGAGGGCGGAGAACTATGTCGTTCGCCTCGGCGAACTGTTCTGGTCGCGCCGGGTCGGAATGAGCATTCTGGACGACGATGGCGGCACTACCGCCGCGCCAGCCTGAAATAGAGTTCGGAAAGGCGGCCCGGCAAGTCCTCGATCCGGTGCACCATCATGGTATTGCCGCGGCCGAAAATCCGGGACGCGGCCTGAATGCCCGGAGGCCCGAGCACGACGCCATAGGCGTCGATACCCGCGGCATGCAGCCCAACCGCGGCGCGGCGGGCGTCTTCGACCAGGTCGAGTGGATCGGGGACGTCGATATCCGACGGCTCGCCATCGGTCAGAACTATCACGAGCTTGCGTGCGGACGTTTCCCTTCCGATCAAATGACCGGCATGACGGAGCGCCGTGCCGAGCCGGGTCGACAGGCCCGACTTCAGGCCGGCAAGACGCGCCCTGCAGCTCCGGTCATAGGCCTCATCGAAGGACTTCACCGTCGTCATCTTGACGTCCTCGCGCCCGTTGGAGGCAAACGCCAACAGGCTGAAGGGATCGCCGAGCCGGTCCATCGCTTCGGCCAGCACCGCGACCGCGAGGCGCTCGACATCGAGGATGGTCGCGCCGGAGGCCAGCCTGTCTCGCGTCGATTCCGAAATGTCGATCAGCAGCAGCGCGGCGAGGTCGCGATGCATCGATGTCGACGAGCGGAATATGCGGGGGTCGGGCTCGCGGCCGGTGCGCAGCGCAATGCCGGCGTCGAGCACGGCATCGATATCGAGATCGTGTCCGTCGTGCTGGCGGTTGAGGCGGATAGTGCGCCCGATCCGCACGCCGCGTACCAATCGGCCGATTCGGTTGCGCAGCACGTCGGCTTGGTCGAGCGCGTCCTCGATGCTGCGCGGGTCGCCGGTGCGTGCCGGCACCTCGCGCACCACGGTCCATTCGGCGCGTTCGATTCGATGCTCGCGATCCCATTCCGGATATCTGGCGATGACGACGCCGCGATCGTCCGGCGCCACCGGGCGGCCGCGCCCATGCGGCTGGCCCTGTTCTTCGGGCTCGCGGCTGATGCCTTCGTCGTTGGGCGCCTCCTGCCGCTCCAACCGCACGGCATCGACCGGAAGCTCCATGACTTCGCCGGAGGGAGGGGCATCCTCGCCGAAATCCCACAGACCCAGGCCATCGTCGCGATAGACCGGCTCGACCACATAGGTTTTGGCGTTGAACTGCACGCGCATCTGGCCGAGATCGTTGCCGAGCAGCATCCCGATCTCGCGGCTGATGGCGGGATCGTCGATTCGCGGCCCACTCGCTGCAAACATCTCACGGCCCTTGGCGACGAAACTGTCATCGTCGGCGTAGGAGGGATCGAACAACGCGCGCGCCAGCCGGGCCAGCAGGGTCGGCGCCGCCACGACGCCGGACGGGGTGGCGACGTGATAGGGCGCCCAGAGCCGGCGCAAGCCCGGCAATTGCCGCATCGCCAGCGTCTCGATCCGCGCGTCCTCGATCAGATTGACCAGCGCGATCTGCAGCGGCTTCAGCGTGCCGACCGGAAACAGTCCCTGACCGAGCACCAGATGGGCTTGGGCATGGGCGGCCGCCGCGCGAAACAGCGCGCGGGCGCCGTTTCCCCGCACGCCGCGGTAAGTTTCGGGCAGCCGGATCAAGGGGCCAGCAATCGAGGTGCGCCGCTGCGGCGTTTGGCTGTTGTCGGCTGGAAAACTGCGCAGCAACGGGCTACGGCCCCATAGCGCGGTCACGAACGCCTTGAGTTCGACCTCCGCCTCCGGAAAAGTCACGCTGTCGAGATCGCGCGCGATCATGCGGCGCGCCAGTTCGTCGTGCAGATTGAAGAAGGCGAGCCGCCGCGCCTTGTTGCCGGACCCAAGCTTCAGCCCCGCCGCAACGAAATTCTCAAAGGCGTCGATCGTGCCCGGCGCAAGGATCTCACCAATGTTGGTCGCGACCGAAGTGACTGACTCCGGTGCCTGCCGCGCCAGCGCTTCCATCACCCGCCACCACCGCGCCAGTGCGGGACCGTTGCCAAGCACGCGTCCTGCGGCCGGCAAGGCCTGCAACGCAGCGGTCGCGGATTGTGCGCCGGCATGGCGGCAGATGTCTGCGGTAGCTTGTCCGGCCGCAAGCAGCGGTGCGATCTCCTGACGGCCGTCGCCGTGCCGGCTCGCCTCCCAATAGGCGATCAGGCACGCCGGACCGGCGTTGACATGCGCGAGCGTGAGCACGGCGCCGGCCCAGGCCTCGAGCTCGCTGGCGTCGAAATGGTGGGATAGCGCATCCCAGGCAGCCAGGAACATCGGCCGCAGCTTCTCGCGCTCGCGCATCATTCGGTGCAGGCGCCGGGTCGCGCTGTCCTTCTGATCCGGGGGAACCAGATGCAGTGTGGGCGGCAGCTTGGTGGTGGTCACGGTAGGCACGCCCGAATGGCGTCGCTCAGCGCTGCCCTGATGTCGGGATTATCGGTGATCGGCAGAACGATGCTGGACTGCACGGCCAGTTCCAGCGGCAGGCCGGCGCGCACCATGCGTCCGGCATGGATCAGCATCCGCGTGGAGGCGCCTTCGTCGAGGCCGTGCCCCTGCAAATTGCGCGACCGCTCGCCGATCGCGACCAGGATGCCGGCCAGCGCGTCGTCGGAGCCACTTTCGCGCACGATGATGGAGGCTTCGGTCGAGGGCGGCGGATAGCCGAAATCGATCGCGACAAAGCGCTGTTTTGTCGATTCCTTGAGATCTTTCACCGCGCTTTGGTAGCCGGGGTTGTATGAAATCGTCAGCTGAAAGTCGGAATGTGCCGGCACGATCTCGTTGTGCTTCTCCAGCGGCAGGATGCGCCGTGCGTCCGTGAGGGGGTGGATCACGACGGTCGTGTCCTGCCGCGCCTCGACGATTTCATCGAGGTAGCAGATGCCACCATGGCGTGCCGCCAGCGTGAGCGGGCCATCGTGCCAGACCGTGCCGGAGGGTTCGAGCAGATAACGTCCGGCGAGATCCGCCGCCGTCATGTCCTCATGCGCTGCAACCGTGATCAGGGGTTTTCCGAGCCACCAGGCCATGTGCTCGACGAAGCGGGTCTTGCCGCAGCCGGTCGGGCCTTTCAGCATCACAGGTAGGCGTTCGGCATAGGCGGCTTGAAACGTCGCGATCTCGTTGCCGAGCGGTTCATAATACGGTTCGGCTGCGATCCTGTAGGAGTCGAGGTTCATCAAAAATCCTCCGCGTCTGACGAAGGATCAATGATCTCGCGGTCGAGCGCCATTGTCCCTTCGTGAATGGGAATGGCAGCCTTTGCCGGGGACACGCTGCGGCATCGAAGCGTGCGAACAGGCGATCAAACGCCTCGGGTCCAATTAGACCGCGAAAATGACATCTCGACAAGGGCGACAGGAGACAAGCGTGCCAAAGCTTTTCCACCTTCTCGTGGGCATGAAAGATCGTCGAGGGGCGACCAATCACGCTTCAAATGGTCGCCACCGACGAAGGTCGGATATCGTTGGTTCTACTCATCTCGCCTCAGCACCCGCGACAGAGACCCACGGCCGGAGCAGCTTTTGACGATTTCCGGAAGCGTGTGCCTCGCCACGCTCGACGGCCTAATTGAGCTTCGGCGCCCGGCCGGCTGTGCTGCCCCCCGACTCGGTTCGAACGTGTGACCTTTGTCTTCGGAGGGCAAACGCCAATCAACCCTGCTGTCCACCGCCGACAGAAATCGAAGGCTTGGGCCGTTACTTGGATGAGCCACGATGGATTCCATGAAAAGATTGGAGGCGAAACGCCAGTTTCCGGCCGTAGCTCAAATGGTGGATTTTGGCCCAAGAAGATCAACGGGGATTGACTGACACTCTCTCCGCCATTGGCCTCATCCCACCAATTTCCATCTCCCGTCCCCCGCCCGCTTCAGCGCGGGATCGCTCACCTGCACGTGCGCGGCCAGGAAATCGATGAAGGCGCGCACGCGCGCGGGGAGGGGCGCGGTGTGGCCGACATAGACGGCATGGATGTCCTCGCGGTCGCCGGGGTTGTAGTTTTGCAGCACCGGGACGAGGCGGCCGGCTTCGATGTCGGGGCCGATGTGGAAGAGGGCGAGGCGGGCAAGGCCGACGCCGCCGAGCGCGAGGCGGCGGGCGGCTTCGCCATCGCTGGCGCGGGCCGCCGGTGGCGGCACGGCTTCCTCGGTGCGGTCGCCGCGTTTGAACGGCCAGCCGCGGATACTGCGGGGAAAGGTCCAGCCGATGCCGCGGTGCTCGGCAAGATCGGCCGGAATTTTCGGCGTGCCGAAGCGCGCGAGATAATTCGGTGCGCCGACCACCACCATGCGACTGGTGCCGAGTTTGCGCGCGACGAGGCGCGAGGCGCGCAGCGGGCCGACGCGGATGGCGACGTCGGCGCGCTCCTGCATCAGGTCGATCAGCGTGTCGGTCAGCACGAGATCGAGCGTGACGTCGGGATGCTGTTCGAGGAAGCGCGGGATCAGCGGCATCAGATGCAGCATGCCGAAAGGGATGTTGCTGTTCACGGCGAGGCGGCCGCGCGGCGCCGCGCCTGAGGCCGCCTCGCGCTCGGCCTCCTCCATCTCGGCGAGGATGCGCAACGAACGCTGGTAGAAGGCCTGGCCTTCCTCCGTCAGCGTCAGCTTGCGCGTGGTGCGGTTGATCAGCCGCGAGCCGAGCCGCGCCTCCAGCCGCGAGATCAGCTTGCTCACGCCCGACGGCGTCAGCCGCAGTTTTCGTGCGGCCTGGGTGAAACCGCCGAGATCGACGACGCGGACGAAGACCTCCATCTCGGCGGAGCGGTTGGTGTCGAAACGGGCCATGTTGAATTCACGTCACAAATGATTGGATTGCGGACAGCCTAATGGTTTTGCCGCAGCGCGGCTATCTGCGTGATCAGTCTCATCCATCGGAGCCACGCATGCCTCCCGCCGTCTTCGCGCTCACCGCCGGTGCCTTCGGCATCGGCACCACCGAATTCATCATCATGGGCCTCCTGCTCCAGGTCGCCGCCGACATGCACGTCTCCGTGCCGGTCGCGGGCCTGCTCATCTCCGGCTATGCGCTCGGCGTGTTCGTCGGCGCGCCGGTCTTGACGCTGGCGACGCGGCGGATGCCGCGCAAGACCGTGCTGCTGGCGTTGATGGCGATCTTCACGCTCGGCAATGCCGCCTGCGCGCTGGCGCCGAACTACGAATTGCTGATGGCGGCGCGGGTGCTGACCTCGCTCGCGCATGGCACGTTCTTCGGCGTCGGCTCGGTGGTGGCCACCAGCCTCGTTGCCGAGGACAAGCGCGCATCGGCGATATCGACCATGTTCATCGGCCTGACGGTTGCGACGCTGCTCGGGGTACCCTTCGGCGCCTGGTTCGGGCTGATGCTCGGCTGGCGCGCCGCGTTCTGGGCGGTGACTGTGATCGGCGTGATCGCCTTCGCCGTGGTCGCTGCGTTCGTGCCCGGCCATGTTGGCAATGGCGACAAGCCGATCTCGCTCGCGGAGGAGGTCGCGGTGCTCGGCCGTCCGCAGGTGCTGCTCGGCCTTGCCATGACGGTGTTCGGCTTTGCCGGCCTGTTCGTCGTCCTTACCTACATCCAGCCGATCCTGACGCGCTTCACCGGCTTTTCGGAACAATCGGTCTCGCCGATCCTGCTGGTGTTCGGCGCGGGTCTTGCGATCGGCAATGTCGCCGGCGGCAAGCTCGCCGATCGTGGCCTCGCCCGGGCCCTCACCGGCACGCTTGCTGCGCTCGCGATCGTGCTGCTTGGCCTCGCCGCGGTGCTGTCGGTCAAGATTCTGTCCATCGCGCTGATCCTGCTGCTCGGCATCGCCGCCTTCGCAACCGTCGCGCCGCTGCAGCTCCGGGTGCTCGAAGCTGCCGGGCCCAACGGCCGCACGCTCGCCTCGAGCCTCAACATCGCCGCGTTCAATCTCGGCAACGCGCTCGGCGCCTGGGCCGGCGGCGTCACCATCGACCGCGGGTTCGGTCTCTCCGCGCTGCCGCTGGTCGCCGCCGGCATCACCGCGGTCGGTCTCGTGCTGGCGCTGTGGAGCCTGCGGCTCGACCGCATGACGGTCGCAGTCGCGGCGTGTCCGGCGGAATAGAGGAGAGCGATCATGGAATACCGCAATCTCGGCGCTTCCGGACTTAAGGTCCCCGTTCTCAGCTTCGGCACCGGCACCTTCGGTGGCCAGGGTCCGCTGTTCTCGGCCTGGGGCCGCAGCGGCATCGAGGAGGCGCGCAGGCTGGTCGACATCTGCCTCGATGCCGGTGTCAATCTGTTCGACAGTGCCGATGTCTATTCGAACGGCGCCTCCGAGGAGATCCTCGGTGCCGCGATCAAAGGGCGCCGCGACAAGGTGCTGATCTCGACCAAGATGAGCCTGCCGATGGGCGACGGCCCGCTCGATGCCGGCTCGTCGCGGCAGCGGCTGCTGACCTCGGTCGACGCGGGACTGCGCCGGCTCGGCACCGATTATATCGACCTGCTCCAGCTCCACGCCTTCGACGCGTTCACGCCGATCGAGGAGGTGCTGTCGACCCTCGATACGCTCGTGCGCGCCGGCAAGCTGCGCTATGTCAGCGTCTCCAACTTCGCGGGCTGGCAGCTGATGAAGTCGCTCGCCATCGCGGACCGCCACGGCTGGCCGCGTTATGTCGCGCACCAGGTCTATTACTCGCTGCTCGGCCGCGACTATGAGTGGGAATTGATGCCGCTTGCGCGCGATCAGGGCGTCGGCGCGCTGGTGTGGAGTCCGCTGGGCTGGGGCCGGCTGACCGGAAAGATCCGGCGTGGCCAACCGCTGCCGCAGGAGAGCCGCCTGCATGCCACAGCGCAGTTCGGCCCGCCCGTGGACGAGCAGCGGCTTTACGCTGTTGTCGACGTGTTGGACGCGATTGCCGCGGAGACCGGCCGCACCGTGCCGCAGGTCGCGATCGCCTGGTTGCTGTCGCGTCCCACCGTCTCCTCCGTGATCATCGGTGCCCGCGACGAGGCACAGCTGCGCGACAATCTCGGCACGGTCGGCTGGTCGCTGAGTGCGGAGCAGATCAAGCGTCTCGATGCGGCGAGCGCTGTGATGCCGCCCTATCCCTATTATCCCTATCGCATCCAGGAGGGCTTTGCGCGGCTCAATCCGCCGCTGGTGTAACGGACGACTAATAAAAAGCCGCGATTGCCGTCGCGATTCCGTCGGGAAGATTCGGCTCGTTCTTCAGCGTATCGATGAAGACGGGATCGCCCGCCACCGTGAGGCCATCCAGCTTGATCGGGTGCAGCGGCTCGGCCGCCGCTGCCACCGCCGCCAGGTCCGGGCCGGTTCGGACGCCGTTATATTCCAGCCGCGGGCGCAATTGGACATTGTTGCCGAACTGCTCGTCCAGCGCGAGACGCCATCCGGTGCGTGATACCGTTCCGCGCGCGATCGCGTCGCTCACGGCGAGGCTGTGGGCCTGCAGCGTGCCGAGATTGCCGAGCGCGGCGCGCAAGCGGGTCGTCGCCTCTGCCAGTGTGACTTTCTCGATCCCTGGATCCTGATCGGGCGAGGAGAAGTCGATCACCCGTGCGCTGCTGCCGACCTTGAGGGCCTCGCCGCTTCCGCCCGCCTTTTGCATGACCGTCTTTGTTCCGTAGCGCGGCCGTCCGCCGATGGCGACGAGCACGATGTCCTGCTCGCGCGACTTGATCAGATGGCCGTAAGGATCGCCGGTCACGCCCTTCACGACCAGGAGGTCGGCGAACCTGCCCTTGGCGATCGTCCCCAGCTTTCCGTCCCATTTCAGGATCGTGGCCGGATTGCGCGTCGCCATCGACACGATGTCGTAGTCGCTGAAGCCGAGATTGAAATGTGCGGACACGACCTTTGCTGCCTTCAGCTCGCCCAGCAGGTTCTTGCTGCCGGACGGTGACCAGTCCGAGCCCAGCGCGATGGTAAGCCCGGCGGTGCGCGCGGCAACGACGTCAGTCGTCTTGCCATAGAGCAGCAGATTGCTCAGGGGCGACCAGACGACCTTGGCATGGTTTTCGGCCATCGTTCCGAAGTCGGTCGCATCGAGTGCCGTGCAATGAATGCCGGCCAGCGACGGCTCGATCGCCCAATCGCCCTCGGAATTGCGCAGCGCGAGGAAGTGGCTGTGCGCCTTGGCATCGATGCCCTCACTGAGATGCAGCAGGAAGCACGCGGACGATTTCAGCTCCTTGTCGAACTTCGCCCAGTCCTGCGCATCGATATCGGGGATCTTCGAGTGTGCGCGCGGAAGATCCGGAGGGCTGCCGATCTCGGCGGCACGCAACGCGCCCTTGTAGTATTTGTGGATCGTGCCGCTCCAGTTCGACAGCGTGATCCCCTGGCTCGTCGTGGTGCCCGCCACCATGCACTTGGCTTCGACATAGCGAACCAGCGCCGGCAGCAGCGAGCCGTCATCGGCAAGGGCGATCGCGCTCATCGGACCGGTCACGGACGTCTTGTACGATTTGGCGTTCTGCCATTGGTCGCGATTGCCGTAGAGCTGCGGCACGCGCCAGAGCGGCAGGATGTTGTAGCTGAGGTGATTATGCAGCTCGATCAGGCCGGGATAGATGGTGCCGCCGGTGGCCACCGCGGTGACGGCCTCGAAGCCCACCGGGGCCGGCTGTCCCTTGGGGACGATCGCGGCGATCCGGTTGTCCTCGATGAAGATCGTCCCGTTCTTGATGACGTCGCCCTCGGCGGCCATCGTCACGATCCGGCCGGTCAGGGCCCATCGCGTCGGGCTTGCGGCCGGGCTCATGGGATCACTCCGTCGGGAATGGTGATCGTGATCGTGCGCCGCTTGGCTGCGGCGTCAGCACCCTGGCGAACAGCCCATGGTATGTCGCCGCGCATCCAGGCCGGCAGTCCCGCTGGAAGGTCCTTTGCGATGATGTCGAACAGCTCGGTCGGCTTGAAGGCGTCGCCATACGGCACCAGTGTCGTTGACACGTCAGGATGCTGGATTTGTGGCGCGAGCGCCGCGAGTGCGGCATTCCACTTGGTCAGCATGATCTTGGTATTTGCGGCCCGCGTCGCGTTGTCATGCGCGGAGCTTTCCGGCCAGGTCGGATGCGTGATGTGCTGATAGGCGAGGGTCTTGTAGGCCGCGCCGTCGGCAGTCTTCAGCCACGCTTTCCAGGCCTCGTCCGCGAGGCCGCCGAGCGAGACGACCGCTTCGATGTTGCCGGGCCCCAGCACGGCCTTGAACCATTTGTTGCGATACTCGACGATGCCGGGCTCGTTCTTGTGCTTGGAGCCGCCGCTCTGGCCGTAGACGCTGTACAGGAACGTGTTCACCATCACGTAGCTCTGCGTGATGCCGAGCTTGGCCAGAAAGCCCTGGGTCCGGCGGCCCGCGGTGCCGACCAGGATTCGGCGCACGATCGTCTCGTGCTGGGCCGGGTCCTGGCCGACGATGAGCACGCGCGCCGTTCCGTCGAGCCGGCCGCGGTGAAAGATCGGCCCCCATTCAATCCGGAAATCGTGGGGATCGTAGGCTTCAGCGCCGGGGTAGTTGGTGCACAGGTCGCGAAAGGGTTGTTCGCCGTATCCGCCGTCGAATTCCGTGAGCATGGAAAATGCTCCAATCTGCCGATGTCGAAATAGCTGGCTCAAAAAACTGGGTCGTTATGCGGCAATCTCAACGGTAGTTTGTTTCACCATTCAACCAGTATATGGGTCAAGACAGGGCGCCCAAAGGTTCACGAATGTCTCTGGCTCCGGGGCCGTGACAGAGCGTCGCGACAACGCGCCATGCAGAAACGCGCCTGTACACGGTTGCGTGACCTCCATAACCTCCGCGACGCAATTTCAGGAGATGCGACGTGGCGAAGAAGACGGCGAGCAAGAAGAAAAGTGTTTCAAGGAAAGGCACGAAGACCTCGAGCAGGACGAGCACCCCCCGCAAGGTTGCCGTCGCGAAGGCTGCCAGGAAGACGGTCAGGAAGGCTGCCCCGCGCAAATCGGCCACGGCGCACCGTCCCAAGGGAGCGGTCTGGCAATGGTCCGCGGTCGATACCGCGGCCGCGATTCGCAACGGCGCAATCTCCGCGGTCGAGACCGTCGAGGCGCATCTGGATCGGATGCGCGCGGTCAATCCCAGGCTGAACGCGGTCGTTGTCGATCTCAGCGAGGAGGCGCTGAAGGCCGCGCACGCGGCCGACAAGCAGCGTGCCAAAGGCGGCGCGCTCGGCCTTCTGCACGGCGTGCCCATCACCATCAAGGAAAACGTCGACTATGAGGGCCGGCCAAACTTCAACGGCGTGCCCGCCAACAAGGATTACATCGCACCCTCGGATGCGCCTGTTGTCCGCAACCTGAAGAAGGCCGGCGCCATCGTCATCGGTCTCACCAATACGCCGGAATTCTCCTTCCGCGGCTTCACCGACAATCCCCTGCATGGACTGACGCTGAACCCCTGGGACCCCGACATTACCTGCGGTGGCTCCTCGGGCGGCGCGGGCTCGGCGGTGGCCGCCGGTATCGGCACCATTGCCCACGGCAACGACATCGGCGGCTCGCTGCGCTGGCCGGCGCATTGCAACGGCGTCGCCACCATCAAGCCGACGCAGGGCCGCATCCCCGCCTTCAACGGAAGCGCAACCGCCGAGCGCCCCATGCTGGCGCATCTGATGTCGGCGCAGGGACCGCTCGCCCGCCACGTCGCCGACGTCCGTCTTGCGTTGGAGGTGATGAGCCAGCGCGATCCGCGTGATCCCTGGTGGGTGCCGGCGCCGCTGGTCGGACCGAAGCCGAAAGGGCCGATCAAGGTCGCGCTTGCGAAGATCCCCGACGACATGAACGTCGACCCGTCCGTCGCCGCGGCGCTGCGCCAGGCCGCCGATCACCTCGAGCGTTCCGGCTATCGCGTCAGCGAGGTCGAGGTGCCCGACATCAACGGCGTCTGGCAGACCTGGTGCGACATCATCACCAACGAGACGATGGTGATGCAGGAGGCCGGGATGCTGAAGGTCACGTCCGAAGACTTCCACAAGGCGTGGAACGGCATGAAGACCAAGGCCAATGTGCTCGATCTCAAGGCCTGGATGCAGGCGACGGCCGCGCGCAACGGCCACATTCGCGCCTGGCAGCTGTTCTTCGAGGAGTATCCGGTCGTGCTGGCGCCGACCACGGTCAGCCCGACGCCGGGCCCGCGCGACGACACCATCAGCGCCGAGCGCGTGCAGGAGGTGTTCTGGGGCGGGATCCGCTTCATCTCCGCGATCAACGTGCTGGGCCTGCCCGGCGCGGTGGTGCCGGTGGCGCTGCACGAGGGCAAGCCGATCGGCGTGCAATTGATCACCGGGCGCTATCGCGAGGATCTCGCGCTCGATGCCGCGGCGGCGATCGAGAAGCGCGCCGGCGTGCTCACCCATCGCCTCTGGGAGACGATGGACTGAACCTCTGCTCAGGGGCTTCGCGCGTCAGGCGCGAAGCCCGCGGGAAGATCAGTCAGTTCGTCAGGTGCGCGGCCGCGATCGCTTTCTGGAACAGCGCGTTCAGCGCATCGGTGATGCTGGAATCGCTGGAGACCTCGTAATAGTAGCCTGAGGTCGCGCAGGCCTGCATCTTGGTGGCGATCGCGCTGCGCCACGGCGCGATGTAGGTGGTGTACCAGCTGTTGTTGGTGATCGCGAGATAGGTGGTGTAGAGCACCGCGATCTTGACGCCGCGCGCCTTGATGGTGTCGCAGATCGTCGTCGTCAGCGGCTCCTGGCATCGGCCCGACGAGGTGATCACGGTCTGGCTGCAGTTCGAGGGATAGTAATAGTCGGCCACGCCATCCGAGACGAAGAACAGCCATTTCTGCGGCGAGGAGGAGGAGCCGTCGCCGGGCGTCGGAATCGCACCGTTCATCGACGACAGGGTGCCGTCGAAATCCGTACACATTTCGTTGTTGTAATTGGTGTAGGGGATCGTCATCAGGTCGACGCCTGCAACGGCTGTCTTGACCGAAGAGAGGCTCGAGGTGAGCGCCGAGATCGTGGTCAGGCCGATCGAGCTGCAATCGCCGCCCATGGTGTAGACCGCCATCCGGTACTGGTTGCTGACCAGCTGGCTCGCAGTGGCCGTGTCCGTCAGGGACTGCGTCGCGTCACGCACAAGGTCGATTCGCATCTTGATCCCCAGCTTCTTCGCGATCGAATAATAGCTGTTGGTCTGCTTGGTCTTCTTCGAACTCGACGTGTAGGTGTCGTGGCAGGCGAAGGCGCAACTGTCGGATGTCGCGTTCTGCAGCGCGGTCATGTCGGCCGTGGTGGCGCCGAGGCCCTGCGACGGCGAGTTGTCCAGCAGTACGTAGAAGTCGATGTAGGACGGCAAGGAGGCTGCGGCAGTCGAGGATGCCGAAATGTCGAGGGTCTTGTAGCCGAGGATTCCCATGAAATAGGTCGTCACCGACGAAGTCGCCGTTCCCGAGGCGGTTCGGGTGGTGACGCTGTCGGTCACGGTGATGGTCACGGCGCTCGACGTCATGCTGAACGCAGACATCTGTCCGGCGAAGGTGTTCAGTGCATCGCTCTGCGCGGCCGACGCGGTCTTCGTGATCTCGCTCTTGGCGGTGGCGACCAGCACGGCGGTGTCGAGCGCGGCCATCAGCTTCGCTCTCGCCCGTGCGGCGAGGGAGTAGTCGACGGCGGCGCCGACGAATGACAACAACGGGACCAGCGCAAGCGCGAAGATGATGGCGATGTTGCCATTTCGATCGGAAGCAAAACGCGAGAACAGGCGACGAGCATTCCTGGTGGTAAAGGTCAAGCAGACGCATCCCTGGACGAAATCGAGGCGCGGACGCTAGCATCGCGGAACTTACGCAAGGGTTGACCGCAGTGTGAATCTGCGTGTCTGCATCGTTTCAGATCATCTCATCAGCGTGAGAAAATCGCCGAGAAAGACCAGCTGATCTTGCGCGCCTGGCCCGGCGAGCTCCGTGGTCTCCCGGGGCTATGCGCGACCTGCGTTGATGCCTGTCCCCGACATGCGCGGATGCCGCGCCGTGCAGGAACGCGTCGACTTGCAGTATGGGAGAGCGACATGCCGACCGATCGCTCGATCGATCATTCCGCGTCATCTCGACGAGCTGCGACTCTCGGAGAGGATTCGGCAGCTCGGCGACACCGAGCGTTCGTGCCACGCGCATCGACGATGCCGCGTCGGCCCGGCATTATGCCGCACCGGCCCGGCGTTGCAGGGCTTCGGCGCGCCGCCCTGACGGCACGGTGGCGGCAGCGGCAAGCCGCACCAATCCATTAATCCAATTTAACTCGAATTTTAGCCAATTCCCCAACAAGTGTTAGGGTTACTTCCTCGATCTCTAGACGAATTATTGCCCGCTTTACCACCCGCCTCTAACACGAGGACGGCGGACAACGCACATGCCTCATACAGGCCAATAAGTGCGGCCCGCTCCACGCGGAGGTGGCACGATGCGCAACGAGACGATCGCTATTCACGCCGGCTATGAGCCCGAAGCCACCACGCACGCGGTTGCCGTGCCGATCTACCAGACCGCGGCCTACGCCTTCGATAGTGCCGATCACGGCGCGGCGCTCTTCAATCTCGAGGCCGAAGGCTATCGCTACAGCCGCATCGCCAATCCGACCAGCGCGGTGCTTGAGAAGCGTATCGCCCAGCTTGAAGGCGGTGTCGGCGCGCTCGCGGTCGCAACCGGCCAGGCAGCGCTGCATTTCGCCTTCGTCAATGTCGCCGATCACGGCGGCAACATCGTCTCCGTGCCGCAGCTCTACGGCACCACGCACACGCTGCTGTCGCACATCCTGCCGCGGCAGGGCATCACCGGCCGCTTCGCCGAGAGCGACAAGCCCGAAGCGATCGAAAGGCTGATCGACGAGAACACCCGCGCGGTGTTTGCCGAGACTATCGGCAATCCCGCCGGTAATGTCTGCGACATCGAGGCGCTGGCCAGAATCGCGCATGCCCATGGCGTGCCGCTGATCGTCGACAACACGGTCGCGACCCCGATCCTGCTCAAGCCGTTCGACTACGGCGCCGACATCGCCGTGCACTCCCTGACCAAATTCCTCGGCGGCCACGGCACCACGCTCGGCGGTGCCATCGTCGATTCCGGAAATTTTCCGTGGGCCAGGCACGCCGAGCGTTTCCCGGCTTACAACAAGCCGGACGCCTCCTATCACGGCCTTGTCTATGCCGAGCGCTTCGGCAGGACCGCCTATATCGAGCGCGCGCGCAGCGTCTATCAGCGCACCATGGGCGCGGTGCTCTCGCCGTTCAACGCCTTCCTGCTGCTCCAGGGCATCGAGACCGTGGCGCTGCGCATGGAGCGCCACTGCGAGAACGCCCGCAAGGTCGCTGAATTCCTGCGTAACGATCCGCGTGTCGCCTGGGTGAATTACACGGGCTTTCCCGATAGTCCCTACTATCCGCTGGTCCAAAAGTATCTCGACGGCAACGCTTCCTCGCTGTTCACCTTCGGCATCAAGGGCGGCATGGAGGCCGGCAAGACCTTCTACGATGCCCTGAAGCTGATCACGCGCCTCGTCAATATCGGCGATGCCAAGTCGCTGGCCTGCCATCCCGCCTCGACCACGCACCGTCAGATGTCGGCGGAGCAGCAGCGCGCCGCCGGCGTGCTGCCGGAGACGATCCGCCTCTCGATCGGCATCGAGCATGCTGCCGACATCATCGAGGATATCGACCAGGCGCTGGAAAAGGCCTGTCCGTTGTCGCGCCTCCAGGCCGCGGAGTAGGCGACGACCCCGATGACGGTCCTGATCGACAGGGATCAAGGCATATCGAGCCCGGCGCTGGTGCCGGCCGAGGGCGACCTGGCGCGCGATCATGCCGCCGCCGAGCTCACCATCGGGCTGATCAACAACATGCCGGATCCGGCGCTGAAGGCGACCGAGCGGCAGTTCATGAAGCTGCTTCAGGCCGCCGCGGGCCCGCGCCGCATCCGCTTCCATTGCTTCTCGCTGCCGTCGGTGAAGCGCTCGCCCGAAGCGAAATGGCATGTCGAGAGCGAATATTCCGATCTCGCCGATCTCAAGCGCCAGCGCTTCGACGGGCTGATCGTGACCGGCGCCGAGCCGGTCGCGCCCGAGCTCGATCAGGAGCCGTATTGGCGTGATCTCACCGATCTGATCGACTGGGCCAGGGTCAATACGCGCTCGACGATCTGGTCGTGCCTCGCCGCGCATGCCGCGGTGCTGCACCTCGACGGCATCAAGCGGCGACGGTTGCCGGCCAAATGTCACGGCGTCTTCGATTGCGAAGCCGTCACGAGCGATTCCCTGACGCATGCCGTGCCGGCACCGCTCAAAGTCTCGCATTCGCGCCTGAACGAGATCGTCGAGAGCGATCTCGACCAGGCCGGTTATCAGGTTTTGACACGCTCGGCCCAGGCCGGTGTCGACGTCTTCGTCCGCCAATATGCCAGCCGCTTCGTGTTCTTCCAGGGCCACCCGGAATATGACGCGCTGTCGCTCCAGCGCGAATATCTGCGCGACATCGGCCGCTACCTCGCGCGTGAGCGCGACAATTATCCGCACCTGCCTGTGAGCTATTTTGACGTAGCGACGGAAGAGAAACTTGTGCGCTTCGAGAAGCAGGCGAGGCACCAGCGCCATCCCGCGCTCAGCAACGAGCTGCCGGCGCTGAATTTGCGCGCCGATATCGCCGCCGGCAGCGCGGCGGCGGCGCTATTCCGTAACTGGCTGCACTATCTAGGCGCGGACGCCGATGCGTCGGTCCTTGCGCGCTAGCCCACGGGGGTGATCCCCG
Source organism: Bradyrhizobium sp. GW821-FHT12B03 (assembly GCF_058807535.1). Classification (NCBI taxonomy): domain Bacteria; kingdom Pseudomonadati; phylum Pseudomonadota; class Alphaproteobacteria; order Hyphomicrobiales; family Nitrobacteraceae; genus Bradyrhizobium; species Bradyrhizobium sp. GW821-FHT12B03. The sequence goes on along the minus strand of NZ_JBXAQU010000015.1, from coordinate 72,161 downwards.
TTAGGATTACCCAAGCGTTAAGCTTGCCTCAACCGGCGTGCGAATGGTTCAGTAGAGGAATACGGAATCACGGGACATGCGATCGTGTGGTCGGCACTCCAGGGACGCGTGAGCAATCGGCTGGCCCGGCATTTCCGCGCCGCGCCGCACCGCTTGCCTGTGCACGCGCCGATGGTCAGCTTCACCTTCGACGACGCCCCCGATAGCGCCGCCGCCGAGGGCGCCTCGCTGCTCGAAGGGCATGGCGGCCGCGGCACGTACTACATCGCCGGCAGCCTGATCGACCAGCCGTCGGATCATTGGCGTGGGCTGTCGAATGACGCGGTGGTACGGCTTCACCGTGCCGGCCACGAGATTGCTTGCCACACCTTCTCGCATCAGAGCTCGGCGGATCTCGACGCGGCCGCCATGGCGCAGGAGATCGAGCGGAACCGCAGCCATTTCCGCAGCATCGATTCCTCGATCACGCTGGAGAACTTCGCCTATCCCTATGGGATCGCCTCGGTCTGGCTCAAGCCGCAGCTCACAAAGGCTTTCCGCTCGGCGCGCGGCATCCTGCCGGGCGTCAATCGCGACGTCATCGATCTCCAGTTCCTGCGCGCCTCGCCTTTGGTCAATTACGAGATCGATGCAGCGGGCGTCGATCGCTATTTCGACGAAGCGCTCGAAAGCGGCGGCTGGCTGATCTTTTACAGCCATGATGTCGTCGATGCGCCGAGCCCCTATGGCTGCACGCCGCATTTGATGCGCCATGCGCTTGAGGCCGCCGGGAAGCGCAACATGCCGATCGTGACCGTCGCGGAGGCGCTGCGGCGGATCGGGGCGTAGGACGCTCTACGTCCTCCTTTTCAGAGTGCACATTTCTTCACCTCTCCCCGCAGGCGGGAGAGGGAGAAGATAGTCTTGCAACGCCCGCGCCAGCATGCGACTGGCCTTGTGACGAATCCCACGGTCTCCGACACGCCCATGAATGCCCCCTCCACCGCTCCGCTGCCTGCGCCGGCCAACGGCCGTGATGCGCTGTCGGTGCTGCATTCGGTGTTCGGCCTGCCGGGTTTCCGCGGGGCACAGGGAGAGATCATCCGGCACGTCACCGATGGCGGCAATTGCCTCGTGCTGATGCCGACCGGCGGCGGCAAGTCGCTGTGCTATCAGCTTCCGTCATTGCTGCGCGAAGGCTGCGGCATCGTGGTCTCGCCCTTGATTGCGCTGATGCGCGACCAGGTCGCCGGCCTGCTCGAGGCCGGGGTCAACGCGGCCGCGCTGAACTCGTCGCTGACGCCGCAGGAAGCCTCCGACATCGAGCGGCGCCTGATCGCGGGCGATCTCGACCTGCTCTATGTCGCGCCGGAACGGCTGGTGACGCCGCGCTGCCTGTCGATGCTGGCGCAGGCCAAGGTCGCGCTGTTCGCCATCGACGAGGCGCACTGCGTCTCGCAATGGGGCCACGACTTCCGCCCCGAATATGTCGGCCTCTCCATTATCGCCGAGCGGTTCCCCGACGTGCCGCGCATCGCGCTGACCGCAACCGCCGACGAGCTGACGCGGAAGGAAATCGTCGAACGGCTCCAGCTTGCCGGTTCCCCGCAATTCGTCTCCAGCTTCGATCGCCCCAACATCCGCTACGAGATCGTCGACAAGCGCAATGCGGTGTCGCAGCTCAAGGAGTTCATCCGGGAGCGCCATGCCGGCGACGCCGGTGTGGTCTATTGCCTGTCACGAAACCGGGTCGAGGAGGTCGCCGCCGCGCTCGACGATGCCGGCATCGCCGCGCTGCCCTACCACGCCGGGCTCGACAGCAGCGTGCGCTCGCGCAACCAGGACCGCTTCCTCAACGAGGACGGCATCGTCATCGTGGCGACCATCGCCTTCGGCATGGGCATCGACAAGCCCGACGTGCGCTTCGTCGCCCATCTCGATCTGCCCAAGAGCATCGAGGCCTATTACCAGGAGACGGGGCGCGCCGGCCGCGACGGCAAGCCGTCGGCCGCCTGGATGGCCTATGGCCTTTCCGACATCGTGCAGCAACGCCGCATGATCGACGAGTCCAGCGGCTCCGACGATTTCAAGCGCGTGTCGATCGGCAAGCTCGACGCGCTGGTCGGGCTCGCCGAGACTGCGCAGTGCCGGCGCAAGCGGCTGCTCGCCTATTTCGGCGAGAGCGTGCACGGCGAAAGCTGCGGCAATTGCGACAACTGCCTGACGCCGCCGAAAATGCGCGATGGCAAGGTGCTGGCGCAAAAACTGCTCTCCTGCGCTTATCGTACCGGCCAGCGCTTCGGCGCGATGCACCTGATCGACGTGCTGATCGGCCGCCTGACCGAGAAGGTCACGCAGTTCGGCCACGACAAGCTGTCGGTGTTCGGCATCGGGCGCGAGCTCAACGAGAAGCAATGGCGCACTGTGCTGCGGCAGCTGGTGGCGATGGGCCATCTGCAGAGTGACAGCGAAGCTTATGGCGCGCTGAAGCTGACGGATTCCTCGCGCGGCGTGTTGCGTGGCGAGACGGAAGTATGGCTGCGCGAGGAGGCGCCCGGCACCCGCATCCGTTCCAGTCGCACAAAATCCCGCCGCGGCGATCTCGCGCCGGCCGCAAGCGCGCCGCAGGGCGATGTCGATCCCGAGCTGCGTGCGCGCTTGCGCGCCTGGCGCTCGGATATCGCGCGCGAGCGCGGCGTGCCGGCCTATGTCGTGCTGCACGATGCCACCATCGACGGCATCGTCCGGGCCTGGCCGACCACGCTCGACGAACTGCGCAACGTGCCCGGCATCGGCGACAAGAAGCTCGAGCATTATGGCGAGGAGCTGCTGCAGATCGTCAGGACGCGGTAGCGGTTGTTAGCGCGCCAACTCTCTTCACATCGTCATCCCGGGCAAGCGGAGCGCAGATCCGGGATCCATGCCGCGTGATTTGTCTTGGGGCAGGCGCGACGACGTTCTTCGCCAAACTTCTCCCTGGGGTATGGGTCCCGGCCTTCGCCGGGACGACAGCGGTCAATGAGGCGCGAGGCGGGCAACCTCAGCCGTTCCGGAACGCGTAGCCGTAGCCGTTGAGCGCGGGCGCGCCGCCGAGATGGGCGTAGAGGACCTTCGCGCCCTTCTCGAAATAGCCCTTCTGCGTCAGGTCGATCAGGCCCTGCATCGACTTGCCCTCGTAGACGGGGTCGGTGATCATGGCTTCGAGACGCGCGGTGAGGCGGATCGCTTCCTTGGTCTCTTCCGACGGCACGCCATAGGCGGGATAGGCGTAGTCCTCGATCAGCACGACGTCGTCTGCAACGATGTCCTTGCCGAGCTCGACGAGCTTGGCCGTGTTCTGGGCGATCGAGAGCACCTGGGCCTTGGTCTGCGCCGGGGTGAACGACCCGTCGATGCCGATCACCTTGCGCGCCCGGCCGTCGGCGGCGAAGCCGACCAGCATGCCGGCATGGGTGGAGCCGGTGACGGTGCAGACCACGATGTAATCGAACTTGAAGCCGAGCTCTTTCTCCTGCTTGCGCACTTCCTCGGCGAAGCCGACATAGCCGAGGCCGCCAAACTTGTGCACGGAGGCGCCGGCCGGAATCGCGTAAGGCTTGCCGCCTGCCGCCTTCACTTCCTCGATCGCCTGCTCCCAGCTCTTGCGGATGCCGATGTCGAAGCCGTCGTCGACCAGGCGCACGTCGGCGCCCATGATGCGCGAGAGCATGATGTTGCCGACGCGGTCATAGACGGCGTCCTCGTGCGGCACCCAGGCTTCCTGCACCAGGCGGCACTTCATGCCGATCTTGGCGGCGACGGCGGCGATCATGCGGGTGTGGTTGGACTGCACGCCGCCGATCGACACCAGCGTGTCGGCGTTGGAGGCGATCGCGTCCGGGATGATGTATTCGAGCTTGCGCAGCTTGTTGCCGCCATAGGCGAGGCCGGAATTGCAGTCTTCGCGCTTGGCATAGATCTCGACATTGCCGCCGAGATGCTTCGACAGCCGCTCCAGCTTCTCGATGGGCGTCGGGCCGAAGGTCAGCGGATAGCGCGCGAATTTTTCCAGCATGGTCAGGTCATCCCGATTGGCGTTGATCTGGCCGCAGCGACTAGCATACCTGAGAAGGAATGTGCTCTCGAATGCTGCGCCCATATTGCGCGTTATCTTGCGGATATCGTCGATTTGGCTAATATTTCTTTCAGAAATAAATTCAATAACGGAAGCTTCTTCCATGTCCTCTCGATTGGATCGCGTCGACCTCAAGATATTGAGATTGCTGCAAAATAACGGCCGGCTCAGCAATGCCGAGCTGGCCGAAACCGTAGCTCTCAGCCCCGCCACCTGCCATCGCCGCACCCAGCGCCTGTTCGAGGACGGCTTCATCGCCGCTGTGCGCGCCATGGTCGCCCCGAAGAAGGTGGCGAAGGGCACGCTGGTGATGGTCGGCGTCGTGCTGGACCGCTCGACGCCGGAGAGCTTCGCGATCTTCGAGCAGGCCATCGCAAAGCTGAAATTCGTGCTCGACTGCCACCTCGTCGCCGGCGACTTCGACTATTTCCTGAAAATCCGCGTCGGCGACATGGAGGACTTCAACCGCATCCATGGCGAGCAGCTCATCGCGCTGCCCGGCGTGCGCCAGACCCGCACCTTCTTCGTCATGAAGGAGGTCGTCGACAACGCACCGCTGGAGTTTTGAGCGGCTTCACGATGCCTGTTCGACGGCGCCGTCCGCGACGATCTGCTCCCGCCCGGCATCCTCCGGCCGCATCGCGATCACCGCGATCAGCCCGAGGCCGACGCCGATCATCACATAGAAGATCGGCGCCAGCGGGGAGCCGGTGAGCGCGATCAGCCAGGTCACGAAGAACTGGGCAAAGCCGCCGAACACCAGCACCGCGACATTGTTGACGATCGCGAGCGCGGTCGAGCGGACGCGGATCGGAAACAGCTCGACCAGCGTGGTGCAGTAGACGCCGAGGAAGAAGGCGCTGAAGAAGCCGATGACGATTTGGGCGACCAGGAGCTTTGCGATCGACGGCTCCGAGATCACCCAGGCATAGAGCGGATAGAGTGAGACGAAATAGCCGATGAGGGAGACCAGCAGCAACGGCTTGCGTGGATAGCGGTCGGAGATGGCACCGGCAATGGGGACGACGATCACCATCACGATCGCCGCGATCATCTGCACCAGGAAGCTCTGCATCAGCGGCAGCTTCAGCACCTCCTTGGCGTAGGTCACGGTGTAGCCGAAGGTGATGTAGAACGACACGGCACTCGCCACCACCATGCCCATGCCGATCAGGAAATTGCGGCCGGGATTCTTCAGCGCGGCGATGAAATTGTCCTTGTGCACCGTCGCCATGCTGCGCCGGGAGGCCTCAGGCTCGATGACGCTGGCGCGCATGTAGAGCAGGATCGGAACGATCACGAGGCCGACGAAGAAGGGAATGCGCCAGGCGCCGGCGGCAAGCTGCTCCTGCGTGAAGGTCAGCGTCAGGGCGGCGCCCAGCACTGCGCCGAGCACGTTCGCCATGAGCTGGCCGGCGATCTGCCACGAGCCATAGAAGCCGGTGCGGCCGGGGGGCGCGGCTTCGATCAGATAGGCGGTCGAGGTGCCGAACTCGCCGCCGACTGAAAAGCCCTGCAGCAGCCGCGCCAGCAGCACGATCAGCGGCGCCACGATGCCGGCCGTGGCGTAGGTCGGCGTCAACGCCAACAGCGCGACCGACAGCGCCATGATGCCCATGCCGAGCGTCATCGCCGCCTTTCGCCCCCTGCGATCGCCGAAATAGCCGAGCACGAGGCCGCCGATCGGCCGCATGAAGAAGCCGGTGCCGAACAGCGCGGTGGTCAGCAGCAGCGCGTTGATCTCGCTGCCCGCGACTTTCGGATCGACCGGAAAGAACAGGTTCTTGATCACCGGTGTCATCAGCGCGAACACCGTGAAGTCGTACCACTCCAGCGCATTGCCGGCGATCGCGGCCGCGATGGCTTTCCTGTTCGTCTGCATCTCTCGCTTGCCTGTCCGTTTCGGCCTATTCGGCGGGTTGATGGGTGGCGTCGGCATCCTGCCATTCGTCGCCGGCGAGTTCCGGCGTGGCGAAGGCCTTGAGGTTGGCGAAATGGATCTCGCGATCCTCGACGAAGAGGCGGCGGACGATGCCGCGCGCGAGCCGGTCGGCGCCCTCGCTGATCGCAGGGATATCGCCGGAGAGTTTTCCGTGGCTCAGCGTCGCCGGATAGTTGAAGCAATGCAGCCGCGCCAGCATCGGGCAGGCGCCGGGCTCTTTCTCCTGGAACTGGAAGCTGTCGCCGAGGTCTGGCGAGTTCTCCAGCTCGGCATTGTCCATGCCGTCGGGCGTCGTGAAGCGGTCGCGCCAGAACCGGATATGCGGCGCGAACGCGGCAAGCTCGTCGCGCAGCGCGAGGTCGACCTTGAAGCCGGTGCCGAAGATGATGAAATCGGTCGCGTAGCGGCCCTTCGACGTCGTCACCACGAGATGATCTCCCGCGACGGCGAGTTCGTCGATCGGGCTTGCGAGATGGAAATGCGCCTGCGGATAGGTGGAGACGCGCAGCACGCTCTGGCGCGGCGGCGGCGTCTGCGCCTTCAGCGTGTGATCGAGGAAGCGCCATTTCCAATCGTCAGTGAGCCCGGCAAAGCCGTGCACGACGCCCTGGCTGCCGATGCCGGTGAATTTGTTGACGCGCGGGATGTCGGCGCGCCGGATGAACAAATCGAGGCGCGCGGCGCCCGCCTCCAGCGCCATCGCCGCGTTGTCCATCGCCGATGCGCCGGCGCCGACGACGGCGACGCGCTTGCCGCGTAGCTTTTCGAAGTCGATCGGGTCGGCGGAATGTGCCCAGAATCGGCGGTCGATGCCGTCGGCGAGCGGCGGCACGTAAGCGCCGCCGAGGCCGTCGCGCCCCGTCGCCAGCACGACGTGCCGGGCGAGAACTCGCCGCGACGTGCCGCCTTCACTGAGGTCGAGCGCGAACAATTCGTCGGAACGGACGTGGATTCGCTCGACCGAGACCCCGTTGCAGACCGGCAGATCCAGCACCTTGCGGTACCAGATCAGGTAATCCATCCACATCGTGCGCGGCGCGCGGTCGAGCGCCTGCCAGGCTTCCTTGCCGTACTGCGCCTCGTAGAAGGCGCGGAACGTCAGTGCCGGCATGCCCATCGCGGGTCCGGTCAATTCCTTGGGCGAGCGCAGCGTCCGCATCCGCGCGAACGTGACCCAGGGGCCTTCCTCGCCGGCGCGCGCCCGATCGAGCACGAGCTGGTTGTCGATGCCGAGACGCCTGAGCATGGCGGAGGCGACCAGGCCGGCCATGCCGGCACCGACGATGACGACGTCGACGACGCTCTCGCCATCGACGACGCGTCGCGGCACCCATGGTTTGGCCGGCAGTTCGAGCCAGGCCAGATCCTGCTTCAGGCGCGCTTCAAGGGCCGCGAGGCCCGCCGTGTCAGGTGTCGTCGTCGTCATGAGGGAGCTTTCTCGAATTCACCGGCTTCGTCGCCGGCCTCGGCCAGTGCGGCAGCGCCGCTATGCAGCTTTGCGCCGGGCATCAGCGCGACCGCGGCGCGCAGCGCGTCGTTGAGCGCGGCGACCGTCGGCGACAGCTCGCGCCCGGTCGGCGCAATCGCGGCGAACAGGAAGGGAATGGACACGTCCAGCGGCCGGGTGACGACGCCCTCCACCGGCAGGCTGGAGGTCAGCACCGGCTCGACCACGGCGATGCCGAGCGACTGCTTGGCCATGGCGATCGCCGTCAGCGACGCGTTGGTGTCGATGACCTCGGCGGGTACGACGCCTTCGCGCTCCAGCGCTTCCTCGACGCGGCGGCGAAGCCGGTAGGGGTTGGCCATCGTCAGCAGCCGGACGCCACCGAGATCCTTCAGGCGAATGACCTTCTTCTTCGCCAGCGGATGATCCATCGCGAGGCAGGCGACGCACGGCACCTCGCAGACCCATTGCACGTCGAGCCCGGGATGCTGGATCGGCAGGCTCGCAAGGCCGAAATCGACCGACTGCGACAGCACCGATTGCACGACATTCTCGGCCGCGAGCGCCTGCACATGGACCTGGTTCGGCAGCAGTTCGCGTTCGAGCGCTGCGAGCGCGGCCGGGACGAAGCCGGCTGCCAGCGCCGGGATCGCCGCCAGGCTGAGCACGGGAAGCGCACCCGCGCCGATCGCGTTGGCGCGCTGGCGGATGTGCTTCAAGCCCATCAGCAGCCGCTCGACCTCGGCGTGAAACAGCACGCCCTTCGGCGTCGGGCTGATACGTGGACCATTCCGCGTGAACAGGAGATAGCCGACGTCGGCCTCGAGATCCTGGATCTGACGCGTCACGACCGGCTGCGACCGGCCAAGCAGCCGTGCCGCGCCGGTGATGCTGCCGGCGGACATCACGGCGGCGAAGGCCTCGAGAAGGCGGATATCGATAACGTCCTGGTTCATGGCCAAATCGCTTGCATTACGTCGCCTGCATTATGTGTATATAGAATGAACAATATTTCTTGATGCGCAAGAAGTATTATGAGAGATTGACGTCATGCCGATCGAGCCAACTGCCTTTCGCCACCACAATCCGGCCGGGCCGGCCTACCGGCGCGGCTGGGTTGACGAAGCCGTCGCCGCGATCGAGGCCGACCAGTGCCGCACCGCCGACACGCATCTGATCCGGCTGATCGTGCCGGCGCTGTCGGGCATCGACATCTATCTGAAGGACGAATCCACCCATCCGACCGGCAGCCTGAAGCACCGGCTGGCGCGCTCGCTGTTCCTCTACGCGCTCTGCAACGGGCACATCCGCGAGGGCACGCCCGTCGTCGAGGCCTCGTCGGGATCGACCGCGGTGTCGGAGGCCTATTTCGCGCAGATGATCGGCGTGCCCTTCTACGCCGTGATGCCGCGCACGACCTCGGCGGAGAAGATCGCCGCGATCGCGCATTATGGCGGTAATTGCCATCTGATAGACGACGGCCGCGCGCTCTATGCGGAGGCCGCCGCGCTCGCGACCCGGCTGAACGGCCACTATATGGACCAGTTCACCTTCGCCGAGCGCGCCACCGACTGGCGAGGCAACAACAACATCGCCGAGTCGATCTTCACGCAGTTGCAGGGCGAGCCGCGCCCGCTGCCGGACTGGATCGTGATGGGCGCAGGCACCGGCGGCACCTCGGCGACCATCGGGCGCTATTTGCGCTATCGCCAATATCCGACGCGGCTGTGCGTCGCCGATGTCGAGCATTCTGCCTTCTTCGACTGCTTCCGTTCGCAGGACCGCTCCCATGTTTGCGAGCGGCCCTCGCTGATCGAAGGCGTCGGCAGGCCGCGCTGCGAACCTTCCTTCGTGCCTGGTGTCGTCGACCGCATGATGAAGATCCCGGATGTGATGACGATCGCGGCGATGAATGTGCTGTCGCGCCGGCTGCGCCGCCCGGTGGGCGGCTCGACCGGCACCAATTTCCTGGCGCTGTGCCGCATCGCCTCGGAGATGCGCAGCGCCGGCCAAACCGGATCGCTGGTCACGCTGATCTGCGATTCCGGCGAGCGCTACCGGCAGTCCTATTACGACCCCGCATGGCTGACAGCCCGCAGCCTCGATCCGGCGCCGTACGAGGCCGCCTTGTTGTCGTTCCTGGATACGGCGCAGCCGCTGACGCTCGCCGTGGAGGACGTTGCCAACCCACAGAGCCCGCGGAGTATTGCTTGACCACGCTGATCGAAACCATTGCCGGCGTGCCGGCGGCGTCGCGGCTCGGGCAGGCTCTGAACGCCCGCGCCGAGATCTTGCGCCTCAGCGAAGCCGCCCATGACGCGGTGCTGCTGCCGCGTGAGTCCGGCGGCCTGAGCCACGGCCTGCGGGCGTCGCTCGCGGCGCGGATGTGCCGGCATCTCGGCGACGAGGCGCTGACCGCGCATTACGAATCCTATCTGGCGCATTCGACCGATCTCGACCTGGCTGCCCTTGCCCGGCCCGGCGGCGTGTGTGGCGATTCCGTGCACGACGCTATGGCCCGCCACGCCGACCTGCTGACGCTGGCGCCGCGCGAGGCGACGCGACGGGACATCGCGGCGCTGAAGGCGGTCGGTGTCAGCGAGGCCGATATCGTGCGGCTGTCCGAGCTTGCCGCTTTCGTGAATTACCAGTTGCGGGTCGTGGCCGGCCTCAGGCTGCTGAAGGAGGTCCAGGCCCAATGAGCGAGGTCGTCCACAGCTTCACCGCCACGATCCCGACGTGGTCGCCCTACGTCACGCCGGTCGAGCTCGCCTCGGCGACATCAGAACAGCTCGCGGCGATGAAGGTCACGCCCTCCAACAAGGGCGTGTCGCCTTACGTGCTGACGCTGGCGCATGACCCGGAATCGCTTAGCGTGCGCTCACCGCTGTTCAACCTCATCATGTATGGCAAGGACGGCCTGTCCCCGGCCGAGCGCGAGCTCGGCGCGTTGAGTGCCTCGGTTGTGAACCGTTGCATCTATTGCGCCGCCGTGCACGCCTCGCGCTTCATCAACTACTCCGGGCGCGACGACGTCGTTGAGGAGATCTTTGCCGACGAGCGCGACGCCACGCTGGAAGCACGCCAGCAGGCACTGTTCAATTTCGCCACAAAACTCTCGACGACTCCGATCGAAGCGAGCGCAGACGATGCGCGCGCACTTGGCGAGGCCGGGCTGAGCGAGCTCGAGCAGCTCGACCTGGTGCTGTCGGCTGCGATCTTTGGCTGGGCCAACCGGCTGATGCATACGCTGGGCGAGCCGCTGGCGCGCCCGGAGGCGTCGTAACCGACGCCGTTGGGCGGCCACGGCCCGGACCGGATGTCACGGCAACTTCACTTGCCTTGGGCGCGGACGCAAGCGAGCCTCGCATCTTCTCAACGAGGAGATTTCGCCGTGCGCCTTCCCATTCTCGATCCGAAAGATCTGACCGACGAACAGAAGCCGCTCTATGACGACATGCGAGCCGGCATCAAGGACCATTTCAAGGGCTTCGTGAACATGCGCGACGACGGCGCGCTGCTCGGTCCCTGGAATCCCTGGATCCGCGAGCCGCGCTTCGGCAAGCCGGTGTGGGAACTGGTCAAGGCGATCGCCTCGAATCCAATATTGCCGGCACCGGTGCGCGAGGTCGCGATCCTCGTCACAGGCTCGCATTTCCGGTCCGGCTACGAGCTCTATGCCCATGTGCTGGTGGCCGAGCAGCGCGGCCTGTCCGACGAGAAGCTCGCCACCATCGTCGCAGGACAGCGGCCGGTGGATCTCACCAAGCAGGAAGCCGTCGCCTACGACATGGCCTCGGCACTGGTGAGCGGCGGCGTGCTGCCTGAGCTGACCTATCGGGCGGCGGTCAAGGAATTCGGCGAGCACGGCGCGGCCGAGCTGTCCTATCTCGTCGGCGTCTATTGCATGGTCTCGGTCACGCTCAACACGTTCGACGTGCCGGTACCTGAATAGACGCGGCTTGCCCGATCACTCCGCTGCCTTGCTTGCGGGCGGTGGAGGCGCCCAGGCGATGCAGCGATTGCGGCCTTCGGCTTTGGCCTGGTAGAGCACCTGATCCGCCGCGCCCATCAGTGCGTCGATGCCGGACATGCTGACGGTGGCCTCGGCGATGCCGATGCTCACGGTGAGACCGAACTGAATCTTATCGGCAGTGACCTGTGTACTCATCACGCGCTTGCGGATGCGCTCGGCGACTATCCTTGCCCGGGACATGCTGGTCTCGGGCAGGAGAACGGCGAATTCCTCACCGCCGAGGCGGCCGACGATGTCCGACTTGCGCTTGCCATCGAGGCAGGCGGCCGCAACGGCCTTGATCGCGGCGTCGCCCACCGCGTGGCCGTAGCGATCGTTGACCGACTTGAAGTGGTCGATGTCGAGCATCAGCACCGAGACAGAGCGGTAGTAGCGCTGAAAGCGGCTCCATTCCGCATCGAGGTTGTTGAGGAAGTGGCGGCGGTTGTACAGGCCGGTGAGTGGATCGGTGGTTGCGAGCGTCTCCAGCATCGCGGCTTTTTGCGTCAGATCGGTGATGTCGACATAGGTCAGCATGCGGCCGCCATTCGACATCGTGGTGCAATGCGCCCTGATGCGCCGGCCGTCCGGCGTCTGCAGGTCGCGCACGTGGTCCCCGGCTTTGACCTCGGCGACGCGCTTGGCGGGAAATTTCGTCATTTCGTTCGTCGAGAGATTGGGGGCGCTCGCGCGCTGCGCCCGGCTCACCAGCGATGCATAGGTCGGGTGTCCATCCGCCTCCTGCTCGCTCACCTCCCAGAACCGTCGCATCCGCCGGTTCATGAAGCTGGCGTTGAGATCGCGGTCCAGCAACAGCACGCCGTCCTCGACATTCTCGAGCGCGTCGCGCAGCAATTTCAGCTCGTCGGAGTAGCGTACGATATCGGTGACGGGCGTATAGGTCAGCATCCGCCCGCCGTCAGGCAGCGGCGTGCATTGCATGCGCACGACATCGCCGCCGGAGCGGCGGAGGTCGCGCGGCGAGGCGTCACCCGCCTGCACGTGACGCACGCGCTCGGCCACATAGGCCTCCAGGTCGGCCGGAGGAATTTCGTAGGCCAGAGTATCGCGGCCGTGGTGCATCAGCGTCGCGAAAGACGGATTGCTGTTGGCGACTTCATCGGGCAACAGCCACATCCGCCGAAACGCGCGGTTGATCAACTGCGCGCGGAGATTGGCATCCAGCAGCACAATGCCGAGCGGGACGAAATCGAGCGCAGCGCGAAGCGCGAGCATCTGTCCGCGCATCAGCGAGTCGGCCCGTCGTTCCTGCTCATTCTCGGCTTTGGGACCGATATGATCTTCCGCTCCGAGCGCGACCCCGACCTGACGGTCCGACCGCCACAGCACCCGGCAGGAGATGATCTCCTGGCTTGCGAGCCTGAGCTGGAACCGTTCGGGCACGCCGATACTGCTCTGCATCTCAAGCGTCGCGCCATCTTCAGACATCCGGCGCACGACGCAATCGATGGTCGATTGACCGAAATTGAAGATGATCTTGCCGGCCAGAAACGTTCGTTCCGATACCAAGCGGGGCATTTCCGACCTCCCAGGCGAAACCGGCCCAGTCTGCCGCAAGCATCTTGCCGAGAGGTAACTCGGTGGGTGATCTCGCGGGGAGGGGTAATCACCGGCCCTCGCGCCGGGCGATGCGGGCGGACCGCGCCGGGAGCGAAAAGTCCTTCATCATCAATGACAGGCGGTTGCACCGGGTATTCCGATATCCGTGAAGTTTCGGGAGCGGCGCTTACCGAAAATCCACCACGATCGCAGCCAGTTGCGCTCCGGGCAGGGCGGCGGCCGCTGCGTCGTCTGATGGGACGGCTTTGCCATCCGCGCCATTTGGGCGGTGATGTGACGTTGTTGCTCCTTGAGCGTCAGCCGCAATCGATGGACGGCGCGGAGGTGCGCGGTTACCCTGCGGCGATTGCACTGACATACTCACCGGCCAGAGCGCCGGCGGGGATAATGGAGACCGACAGCCATGAACACGTCACGCCGCATCCTGCTCGCCGGAATCGCGGGCCTTGCTGTTGCTCCGACCACCGTGGCCGCCGCCGTGCCATCGGCCGAACCCGGTGACGTAACGGTCGCCGAAGAGCGCTTCGCACGCACGATTGCGGCCGCGCATGCGCCCGATATCACCTGCGTGCGGGAGGCCGAGCGCTATGCGGACGCGCATTGGCCCGAATATGTTGTAGCAGCCAGGGCCGTGCTCGATGCGCGCGCGTGATTCGCGACTTTACGCCTCCACCGCCCGCCGCACCTGCTCGCCGATCTGCGACAGCACGAGCTGCGCTTGTGGCAGGATTGCGCCCATGGCGTGGAAATTGTGGACCATGCCGTCATGGCAGACGTGCTCGACGGCGACGCCTGCGGTCAGCAGCTTGCGCGCATAGGCATTGCCTTCGTCGCGCATCGGGTCGAACTCGGCGGTATGGATGATCGCGGTCGGCAGGCCCGCAAGGCGTGTCGCGCGCAGAGGGGAGATGCGGGGATCGGCCGCATCGATGTCGCCGGGCAGATAGTCGGCGAGATCGGCTTCGATCGTGATGCGATCGATCAGATGGCCCTCGGCGAACGCCTCGCGCGAAGGCGATGTCTCCTCGAAATCCAGCACCGGGCAGATCAGGCATTGCGCGACGATGGAGAGGCCGGTGGTCTGCAGCGCCTCCTGGCACACGATCGCGGCGAGCGTTGCGCCGGCGGAATCGCCGCCGACGACGAGACGTTCGGCGTCGATGCCGAGGGACGAGGCTTCGCGCGCGACCCATTCGGTGGCGGCGATCGCATCGTCCATGGCGGCGGGGAATTTGTGCTCCGGCGCGAGGCGGTAGTCGACCGAGACCAGGCGGCAGCCGGTAGCATGCGCAAGCGCCGCCGCGATGCGGTCGTGCGTGGCGATGCTGCCGGCGACCAGCCCGCCGCCATGAAAGAACACGAAGCCCGGCGCGCGCGCGCCGGCGCTTGCGGGCGAATACAGCCGATAGGGAAGCTCGCCGCCGGGGCCGGGCAGCGTGCCGTCGGACGCGGTCACATCAGGCGCGTCAGTCCGCGCAAACTGCATCAGCTTCGCCAGCGACTGCCGCCGCGCCTCGACGCTCGGCCGACTCCGTGCCTGCGGCCCAGCCGCAGCCATCATGGTCAACAAACGCTTTGCGAGCGGATCGAGCGGCATGGAGGCCTCCGTAACGTCGCCGGGATTATATCCGGTTTGCTCTGTCTTACCCTCCCCTGGAGGGTGGTCATTCCCCGCAGGAAATCATTTAGAAATTGGGATAATAGTGTCCGGATCTTTCCAGGGGAGGCCGGTCATCGCCGAGATCAAGAAACCCATCGAATATTCGCCGAGCTGGACCTTCTTCGAGGGCAAATGGCATGACGGCAATGTGCCGATCATGGGGCCGCGGACGCATGCAGCCTGGCTCGGCTCGGTCGTGTTCGACGGCGCGCGCGCGTTCGAGGGCGTCGCGCCCGATCTCGACCGTCACGTCGCCCGCGCCAATCAGTCCGCGATCAACTTTGGCCTGAAGCCGGTGGTCGATTCCGGCACCTGGCTCACGCTCGCGAACGAAGGCATCGCGCGCTTCGCGGCGAAGGCCGAGCTCTATATCCGCCCGATGTACTGGGCGCAGAACGGGTCGGGCGGCGGCGTGCTGTTCGACCCCGAGACCACCAATTGGTGCCTGTGCATCTACGAGGCGCCGATGCCCAAACCGGTCGGCAACGCGATTACGCTGTCGCCGTTCCGCAGGCCCACCGCCGAATGCGCGCCGGTCGAGGCGAAAGCGGCCTGCCTTTATCCCAACAATTCGCGTGCGCTGGCGGAGGCGGTCTCCCGCGGCTTCCAGAACGCGCTGATGCTCGACATGCTCGGCAACGTCGCCGAGTTCGGCAATTCCAACGTGTTCATGGCCAAGGACGGCGTGGTGTTCACGCCGGTGCCGAACGGCACCTTCCTCAACGGCATCACGCGCCAGCGCGTCATCAACCTGCTTCGCGGCGACGGCGTCACCGTGGTCGAGAAGACGCTGCGCTATGCGGACTTCCTTGCCGCCGACGAGATTTTTTCAACCGGCAATTTCGCCAAGGTCGCGCCGGTGATTCGCATCGACGAGCGCGAGCTGAAGCCGGGCCCGTTCTACACCAAAGCGCGCAAGCTCTATTGGGACTTTGCGCATGCGGTGAAGCTGGCGGCGTAAGGGGCCGGCCGCTTCGTGCTGCGAGCATGAATCTGAGGTCGTCACCCCTGAGGCGCCGGAGCGAAGCGGAGGCCTCGAAGGGCGACAGCCCGGCTGCATCGCGGCCGCTCATCCTTCGAGGCTCGGCGCGCAATGCGATGCACCGCGCGCCTCGCACCTCCAGCGACAACGGCTTCGCCGTTGCGCGGGGATGACGGGGCTAGAGTTCGCGAGAAAAAAATCGGGGCTGCGCAAAGCACCCGAGGACGCGCCCGCCGCATGCGGGCGCAGCAGCGCGAACGAAGGACCTACTCTTCCTTCTTCGACATCCGCTCGAGGCGTTCCTGCATGTCCTTCATCTGCTGGCGCAGATCGTCGATGTTGGTGTCCTTGGCCGGCTCGGCGCCGGCATCGGGCTCCGGCTCTGGCGTTGTCGCCGGGCGGCCCGCGGTGGGGACGAACGGCTTGAACATCGAGAAGGTCTGCTGGAACAGCTCCATGTTGCGGCGGACCTGTTCTTCCAGCGGCGCAAACGGGGTTCCGGAGAGCGAGTTGGCGATCTGCTTGCGGAACTTCTCCTGTTCCTGGGTCAGCGTCGCGATCGACTGCTCCAGATATTTCGGCACCACCATCTGCATGCTGTCGCCGTAGAAGCGGATCAGCTGGCGCAGGAAGGTGGTCGGGAGCAGGTTCTGGCCGGCCTTGTTCTCCTGCTCGAAGATGATCTGGGCCAGCACGGAGCGGGTGATGTCGTCGCCGGTCTTGGCGTCGTAGACCAGGAAATCTTCGCCGTCCTTGACCATGGCGGCGAGGTCTTCCAGCGTCACGTAAGTGCTCGTTCCGGTGTTATAGAGCCGGCGGTTCGCGTATTTCTTGATGGTGGTGGGTTGGTCTGATTTCGCCATGGGCTCTCACTTGCAAGACGCTGAGAACGGGAACCCGGCGGGCTATGCCGCAGGGCGGGAAGAGTACGCAACGCAACAAAATAAGCATTTTCAAAGGGGTCACGCTACCGTTTTGTGCGCCACGGTTAATCGGGCAGCAAAAACGTGCTTGCGAAAGCGCCAAGAACGCTATTTTGAATGCGCTGCGGCAGGAATTCGGTCACCCGCCGATTGACATGCCTCAACGACGTTAACAGGATGCCGTCCGAGACTGGCGAGCCGTTTCCCCAGCCCCGTCTGCCCCCATTCAACCCCAGGAGATGCCCATGTCAGACGATGTCGTCATCGTCAGCGCCGCCCGCACCCCGGTCGGAAGCTTCAACGGAGCGTTCGCGACCCTTCCCGCCCACGATCTCGGCGCGATCGCCATCAAGGCCGCGCTGGAGCGCGGTGGCATCGAGCCCGGTCGGGTCTCCGAAGTCATTATGGGCCAGATCCTGACCGCTGCTCAGGGCCAGAACCCGGCCCGCCAGGCCTCGATCGCTGCCGGCATTCCGGTGGAGAGCCCGGCCTGGGGCGTCAACCAGCTTTGCGGCTCGGGCCTGCGCACGGTCGCGCTCGGCTACCAGGCGCTGCTCAACGGCGATTCCGAGATCGTGGTGGCCGGTGGCCAGGAATCCATGAGCATGGCCCCGCACGCCCAATATCTGCGTGGCGGCGTCAAGATGGGCGCGCTCGAATTCGTCGACACCATGATCAAGGACGGCCTGTGGGATGCCTTCAACGGCTACCACATGGGCAACACCGCCGAGAACGTCGCGCGCCAGTGGCAGATCACCCGCGCCCAGCAGGACGAGTTCGCGGTCGCCTCGCAGCAGAAGGCCGAGGCCGCGCAGAAGGCCGGCAAGTTCAACGACGAGATCGTCCCGGTCACCATCAAGGGCCGCAAGGGCGACACGGTCGTCAGCGCCGACGAATATCCGCGCCATGGCGCAACGCTCGACGCGATGGCCAAGCTCCGTCCCGCCTTCGAGAAGGACGGCACGGTCACCGCGGGTTCGGCCTCGGGCATCAATGACGGCGCTGCCGCCGTGGTGCTGATGACCGCGAAGCAAGCCGCCAAGGAAGGCAAGAAGCCGCTCGCGCGCATCGTGTCCTGGGCGCAGGCCGGCGTCGATCCGAAGATCATGGGCTCGGGTCCGATCCCGGCCTCGCGCGCCGCGCTGAAGAAGGCCGGCTGGAACGTCGGCGATCTCGACCTGATCGAGGCCAACGAGGCCTTCGCGGCGCAAGCCTGCGCCGTCAACAAGGACCTCGGTTGGGACACGTCCAAGGTCAACGTCAACGGCGGCGCGATCGCGATCGGCCACCCCGTCGGCGCCTCGGGCGCGCGCGTGCTGGTGACGCTGCTGCACGAAATGCAGAAGCGGGATTCCAAGAAGGGCCTTGCCACGCTGTGCATCGGCGGCGGCATGGGTATCGCGATGTGTCTGGCGCGCGACTGAGCTTACGCGTAACTGACGGGTGCGCTGCACGCGTCGGTGAGTGCGTTGCACGCGACTAAAAAGGCAGCGGTTGCAAATCAAATATTCTTCGCAACCGTGCCAGCCTCGACTAAATACAAACGCCCGGCTCACGCCGGGCGTTTTGTTCTTGATGTCCGTCAAACCAACCGCATAATCCATCGTTAAAAACGATCACTCAGAAACGTCCGAAGAGTCCAAGGGAAGGAATACGATATGGCACGTGTTGCATTGGTGACGGGTGGTACGCGGGGCATCGGAGCTGCGATCGGCAAGGCGCTGAAGGCGGCCGGCTACAAGGTCGCGGCGAGCTATGCCGGTAACGATGCGGCGGCGGAGAAGTTCAAGGCCGAGACCGGCATCGCCGTCTACAAATGGGACGTCAGCAATTTCGACGCCTGCGCCGAGGGCGTGAAGAAGGTCGAGGCCGAGGTCGGCCCGATCGACGTGCTCGTCAACAATGCCGGCATCACCAAGGACGGCGCCTTCCACAAGATGAGCCTCGAGCAATGGAACGCCGTGATCGGCACCAATCTCGGCTCGCTGTTCAACATGTCGCGCCAGGTGATCGAAGGCATGCGCGGTCGCAAGTTCGGCCGCATCATCAACATCTCCTCGATCAACGGCCAGAAGGGGCAGTTCGGCCAGGTGAACTATTCCGCGGCCAAGGCCGGCGAGATCGGGTTCACCAAGGCGCTCGCGCTGGAGAATGCCAAGGCCGGCGTCACCGTGAACGCGATCTGCCCCGGCTATATCAACACCGAGATGGTGCAGGCGGTGCCGAAGGACGTGCTGGAGAAGGCCATTCTGCCGCTGATCCCGATCGGCCGCCTCGGCGAGCCCGAAGAAATCGCGCGCGCGGTCGTATTCCTCGCCGCCGACGAGGCCGGCGCCATCACCGGCTCGACGCTGACGGTCAATGGCGGCCAGTACATGGTGTGATGCTTAGGCATCACGTTCGATCGTATAGGTGACTTCGTCATGCCTGGGGCTTGTCCCGGGCATCCACGGCTTTAAAACCATCGGCCTCCACGTCATGTGGATGGCCGGGTACAGGCGAGCGGAAGCGACGCCGTTCTTCGGACGGCTATGCCCGGCCACGACGAAAGTATCTGGCCGATGACTCCCCGCACCGCGACGCTGATCGGATTGACCGCGATCCTGATGTGGTCACTGCTCTCTGTGATGACGGTCGCGACCGGAAAGATCCCGGCGTTCCAGCTCGCCGCAATGACCTTCGCGATCGGCGGTTTCGTCGGCCTCCTCACCTGGATCGGCCGCGGCGAGGCGGCGAAAAGCCTGCGCCAGCCGTTGGTCGTCTGGGCGGTCGGCGTCGGCGGCCTGTTCGGCTATCACGCGCTGTATTTTCTGGCGCTGCGCTTCGCCCCGCCGGCCGAAGCCGGTCTGCTCAATTATCTCTGGCCGCTGCTGATCGTGCTGTTCTCGTCGTTCCTGCCGGGCGAACGGCTGGCCGTGCATCATATCGTCGGCGCCGTGCTCGGCCTCGTCGGCACCGTGCTGCTGTTTGCCGGCAATACTTCCGGTTTCGCGCCGGGCGCGGTGCCGGGGCTGATCGCGGCGTTCATCGCCGCCTTCGTGTGGGCAACCTATTCGGTGCTGTCGCGCCGGTTGAAGGCGGTGCCGACCGATGCGGTCGCTGGCTTTTGCCTCGCCACATCCGTGCTCGCCGCGCTGATGCACGGCGTGCTCGAAACCACCGTGTGGCCCGAGACCACGGTGCAGTGGCTTTCGGTCGTCGCGCTCGGCATTGGGCCTGTGGGCGCGGCCTTCTACGCCTGGGACATCGGCATGAAGCGCGGCGACATCCGCGTGCTCGGCGCTGCCTCCTACGCGACGCCGCTGCTCTCGACCGGCTTTCTCATCGCCGCGGGTTTCGCCAAGGCCAGTGCCAACATCGCCATCGCCGCGGTCCTGATCGCCGGCGGCGGCCTGATCGCGGCGAAGGACATGGTGTTGCGGAAGCGGTGACTGTTTGCCCTAGGGCTCCCAGCCCTTCGGCGCGAGCTCGAATTTTGCGAACTCGAATGCGGGTGCCACGGTGCAGCCGACCAACGTCCACTCGCCCGTGGTCTCCGCCATTTGCCAGGCATTCGCCGGCACGATTCCCTGCGGCCGCTCGCCACTCACGAGGTCGGTGCCAAGGCGCACCTCGTGCTGGGAACAGCCTTCATGGGCAATGCGCAGCGTCAGCGGACTTCCGGCATAATAATGCCAGCTCTCGACCGCATCGATCCGGTGCCAGTGCGAACGCTCGCCGCGCGCAAGCAGGAAGTAGATGAGGGTTGATCGCGAACGACCGTTGGCGTCCGTGGTCTGGTCGCGAAACGTCTCGCGATAATGCCCGCCTTCGGGATGCGGTCGGAGTTCAAGGCGCGCGATGATCTCGGCTGCGGTCGGCATCGATCCCCGTCAGGACTTGTTCTTCAAGACTTGTTTTTGCGCTCGCGCAGCTCGCCGAACACCGCGGCGGCATCCGCACCCTTCATGTGTAGCCTGGCTGCGACCGAGGGTTCATCGGCGCGCAGGAACACGTTTGCTCGCTTCTCATCACCAAGCAGTGAGGGAATGGTCGGCTTGTTCTCGGCCCGCAGCCTGGCGACCTCCGCCGCGCGCGCCTGAAGCGCTGCGTTGTCGGGATCGACGGTGAGCGCGAACTTGACGTTGGACGCCGTGTATTCGTGGCCGCAATAGAGCTTGAAGTCGTCGGGCAGCGCCCGCAGCTTCAACAGCGAATCCCACATCATCGGGTAAGTGCCTTCGAACACGCGGCCGCAGCCGATCGAAAACAGCGTGTCGGCGGCGAACACGGTCTTCTCGGTGTCGAACACGTAGGAGATGTGGTCGAGCGTGTGGCCGGGCGTCTCCACGACACGCGCCAGCAAATTGCCGATCTTGACCACGTCGGCATTGGCGACGCGCAGGTCGACATTGGCAATCTTCGTCGTCTTGTCGTGCGGCGCGACGACGCGGCAATTGTATTTCTGCTTGAGTTCGGCGACCCCGCCGACATGATCGCCGTGATGGTGGGTGATCAGGATGTCGGTGAGCTGCCAGCCTTCCTGCTCCAGCGCCTTCAGGATGGGGCCGGCCTCCGGCGCGTCGATCGACGCCGTTGCCTTGGTTTCCACATCGTGGATCAGGTAACCGAAATTGTCGTTTAAACAGCTGAAAGTACGAATTTCGGCAGCCATGACATCTCCTTCACGCTCAGCCCCGGCAGACAAATATGGCGTTAACGTTGCGCAGGCAATGCAATATTCAGCGCGCAGCCGCGGCCTTGCGCATGTTACATTGCCGTCATGACCATCGACGTCGTCGACCTCCGCGAATTCTATTCCCGTCGCCTCGGGATTGTGGCGCGGCAAATGATCAATCGCGGCATCAGGGAGCGTTGGCCGCGTGCCGAGGGCCAGCGGGTGCTCGGCATCGGCTATCCCACGCCCTATCTCGGTCTGTTCCGCGAGGACGCCGAACGCTGTCTCGCCTTCATGCCGGCGGCCCAGGGTGTTCTGAAATGGCCGACGGGACGGCCGGCGCTGGCCTCGCTGGTGGATGAATTCTCGCTGCCGCTTCCTGATTCCGCGGTGGACCGCATCCTGCTGGTCCACGCGCTGGAGATGTCGGACGATCCGGCTGCGCTGCTGCGCGAGGTGTGGCGCGTGCTGTCGCCGTCGGGCCGCGTGATCGCGGTGATCCCGAACCGCCGCGGCGTGTGGACGCGCAGCGACAACACGCCGTTCGGTCACGGCCGGCCCTATTCGCGCTCGCAGATCACCGATCTGCTGCGCCAGACCTGGTTCACGCCGACGGCCTGGGGCGAGGCGCTGTTCATGCCGCCCTATGCCGGTGGCTGGGTGCTGAAATCGGCTCAGATGTGGGAGCGTGCCGGCGCGGCGCTGTCGCTGCCCTTCGCCGGCGTGCACATCGTCGAGGCCACCAAGCAGGTCTATCGCGCGATCCCGGCCAAGCGCGAGCGGGCGCGGCTGATTCCCTCGTTGAAGCCGGTGCTGGTGCCGTCCTCGACGACGGTGACGCGCAGCTAAAGCATGATGAAATCGGTTCGGTCGGCTACGGATCACACCGCTTCAGCCAACGCGCATCTTCAAGAACAAATCGTCCCGGCGCGAGGCCGGGACGATGCAGATCAGACTATTTGAAGGAGCTTACTCGCCGGGCGCCAGATCGTCGCTGGAGGCAGCCGGAGCGGCTTCGCGCTCGGGGCGCGGGCCATGCGGACGGCGCCGGCGGCGCGGAAAGCGCTCGCCGCCACCGCCGCCCTCGAAGCCGCCCGGGGTGCCATTCACCTGCGGCTGCGCGCCGGTGATGAAGGAGGGCAGGCGGTCGACGCTGCCGGCATCGGCGATGACGGGCTGCGGCTGGTTCGGCGGTTGTGGCTGCGGCTGGGGCTGGGGCTGATATTGCGGCTGCGGACGATGGTCGCGTTCGCGGTGCTCGCGCGGTTGCTGGTTGTCGCGCTGGTACGGCGGCTGGTTGTCACGCTGCTGGTGATCACGCTGATGATGTTCGCGCTGGCCGTCGCGCATGTAAGGCTGTTGCTGCGGCTGCGGGACGAAGCCCGGCTCTTGGCCGAAATTGGAGAAATTCTCGCCGTCGTCTTCGCTGTCGTCGCCGCTGCTGTTGCTGATCGGCTCGTCGCCGCGCGGCTGCTGGTTCTGGCGGAACTGTTCCTGGGCGGCCGCGATCAGGCGGAAATAATGCTCGGCGTGCTGGTAGTAGTTCTCGGCCGCAACGGGGTCGCCGGAGGAGCGCGCGTCGCGCGCGAGCTGGAGATACTTTTCAGCGATATGCGAAGCCGTGCCGCGGATCTTGATGTCGGGTCCGTTGGACTCGTAGACCCGGGTCATCGGGTTCTGGCCGCGCCGGTTGTTGTTGTTGTTGTTATTATTGTTGCGGTTGCGCATCCGCTGCTTGTTCTGACCGTTTCTCATGTCCTGCCTTTAATTCCAGCCCTAAAGGTTGCACGCATTACTGATTGCTGAGAGTGACCTGATGACAGCGGTCCACATCGCTCAAGCGCACCGCGCGTGAGAGCGGATCGAACCCTGCCGATGTTTGTCGACCGTCGCGCTCAACAAAGACGCGTTCCCCACCCGCCAGCATTCATCGCCAGCGAACCCATTCATTTTGCCTGCCAAAACAAGCCCTGGTTTCTTGCGTTAGTCTTCGCGCGCAATATCAGGCTTTCGTTCACTTTGCGGTCGGAAAGCAGCGCACCTCAAAGGGCCATCGCGCTTAACAGGACCTGCGGCTTGGAACCTTAAATCAGTGAAGCTCTCGCTTGAGAGCCCGGCTTTCGCCCGTAGGTCTACGGGGCCGACACCGATGTGTTGAGGAGAAGGTAGTCGTTCCCAAGGGATATTCCAAGAGGTTTTTGCAGGCCAATCCGGCTTTTATGGGGGCATTTTTCGGGCCGAAATGGCCCGTGGAATACCTGCCAAATCGGGCCTGGGCGGCCGGTCCACGACCAACGCCGCCGCCGTCATCAGGGTTTCGATAGTCCGGGCCTGGCCCTGTCCGGCCTCGACGATCAGCGCTCCGCCCGGAGCGAGACGCTCGGCCGCCTGCGGGATCAGGGCGCGGTAGGCGTCATATCCGTCATTGCCGCCGTCGAGCGCCAGATGCGGATCGTGTCCGCGCACCTCGATACTCAATTTCGGGATTTCGGCGGAGGGGATATAGGGCGGATTCGACACGATGAGATCGAACGGGCCACTGAGCGCCGCCAAATAGGAGCAGGCGACGAAGGCGGAGCGGTCGGCAAGGCCAAGGGTCACGGCATTGCCCCTGGCGGTCTCGAGCGCGTTCAGGCTGAGATCGGAGCCGACGCCGAAGGCGCCGGGAATATCGTGCAACAGCGCCAGCAGGATCGCGCCGGATCCGGTGCCGATGTCGGCGATGCGTGGCGGCTGCAAGGCCTGTTGCTCGCGGAAAATTTCGAGCGCGAGCTCGACCACGGTCTCGGTATCGGGCCGCGGCACCAGGGTTGCTTCCGACAGACGAAACGGCAGGCCCCAGAATTCCCGGACACCGAGAATGCGCGCCACCGGTTCGCCGGCGATACGGCGTTGCGCATGCTGCGCGAGCCGCGCCGCCTCGGTTTCCGTGAGGAGCCGGGCGGCCTGCGCAATCAGGCCGGTGAGGTCGAGGCCGAGCGCTGCACCCAGCAGGATGCGGGCGTCGAGCTCGGCCTCGTCGAGCTGCGCCGATCGCAGCTGCGCCGCCAGTGCGCGGCGTGCGCTCTCGATCGATTGTCCGGTGAAGGGAGCACTCACGCGGCGCGTCACGCCGCCGCGCCTTGCGCTGCGAGCTGTGCGGCCTGATGCTCGGTCGTCAGCGCGTCGATCAATTCGCCGAGCGCTTCGCCCGCGATCACCTGGGGCAGCTTGTAGAGCGTCAGATTGATGCGGTGGTCGGTGACGCGCCCTTGCGGAAAATTATAGGTGCGGATGCGCTCAGAGCGGTCGCCGGAGCCGACCTTCTCCTTGCGCTCGGCCGAACGCGCCGCGTCGACGCGTTGCCGCTCGGCGTCATAGATGCGCGAGCGCAGGATGTTCATGGCCGAGGCGCGGTTCTTGTGCTGCGAGCGGCTGTCCTGCATCATCACCACGATGCCGGTCGGGATGTGGGTGATGCGGATCGCCGATTCGGTCTTGTTGACGTGCTGGCCGCCCGCGCCCTGCGCGCGCATGGTCTCGATGCGCAGATCGTCGTTCTTGATGTCGACGTCGACATCCTCGACTTCGGGCAGCACGGCCACCGTCGCGGCCGAGGTGTGGATGCGCCCTTGCGTCTCGGTGTCGGGTACGCGCTGCACGCGGTGCACGCCGGATTCGAATTTCAGCTTCGAGAATGCGCCGCGGCCCTGCACCTCCGCGATGATTTCCTTGTAGCCGCCGACGGTGCCTTCGCTCGCCGAGATCACCTCGACCTTCCAGCCCTGGAGGCTGGCGAAGCGCTCGTACATCCGGAACAGGTCGCCGGCGAACAGCGAGGCCTCGTCGCCACCGGTGCCGGCGCGGATTTCCAGCACCACGTTGCGGTCGTCCATGGCGTCCTTGGGCAGCAGCGCGACGCGGATCTTCTGGACCAGTTCCTCGATTCTGGGATTGAGCTCGTTGCGCTCGGCTTCCGCCATGCTGCGCATCTCGGCATCCGTCGCGGGATCGGCGATCAGCGCCTCGGTGTCGGCCAGCTCCTTGACCGCGGCACGATAAGTCTTCACCGCCTCGATCAGCGGCGTGATCTCGGCGAGCTCGCGCGTGATCTGCACGTAGCGCTCGGAGGCGAGCTGTCCCAGCGATTCGGCCTCGAGCGAGGCGTGATGCGCGAGCAGGACGTCCAGTTTGGCTTCGGGGAGTGACGACATCGGGTAAGTCTCAAAGTGCGGAAGGCGGCGAGGCGGCGGAACGCGGGCAGCAGGCCCGCTACAAGGCCAGGCCTTCGGCCTCGGCAAATTCCGTCAGCTTCTGCCGGATCGAGACGCTGCCGCTTGGCGCATCCAGCAACGGGCCGAGCATCGCCTCGGCTTTCTTGGCATCGAGATCGATCACCATCGCCTTGACCGGGCCGAGCGCGGTCGCCGAAAGCGACAGCGAGCGATAGCCCATCGCGATCAGCGCCAGCGCGCCGATCGGCTTGGAGGCCATCTCGCCGCAGAGCGAGAGCGACTTCTTCGCCGCATGGGACTTGCGGGCAATGTCGCGCAGCGCGCGCAGGATCGGCGCCGACATGGTGTCGAAGCGCTCGGAGACCTTGGCATTGCCGCGGTCGACCGCGAACAGGAACTGGAACAGATCGTTGGAGCCGACCGAGATGAAATCGACTTTGCGCAGGAGCTCGTCGAGCTGATACAGCAGCGCCGGCACCTCGACCATGGTGCCGATGTCGATGCGCTCGGGCAGCGTGTGGCCGTGCTGGCGCAAATAAGTGAGTTCGCGCTCGACCAGCGCCTTCGCCGAATCGAATTCGGCGACCTCCGAGATCATCGGGAACATGATGCGCAGCGCGCGGCCGCCGCCGGCGCGGAGCAGCGCGCGGATCTGGCCGCGCAACAGGCCGGGGCGATCGAGCCCGAGCCGGATCGCGCGCCAGCCGAGTGCGGGATTCTCCTCGATCACCGCTTCCATATAGGGCAGCGCCTTGTCGCCGCCGATGTCGAGGGTGCGGAAAGTGACGGGCTTGGTGCCGGCCGCATCCAGCACGGTGCGATAGAGCGCAAGCTGGTCGCTGGTACGCGGCAGGCTCTGGCCGACCATGAATTGCAGTTCGGTGCGGAACAGGCCGATGCCGGCGCTGCCGGTGTCCTCGATATGCGGCAGGTCGATGGCGAGGCCCGCGTTGATCATCAGCTCGACCTTCTGGCCGTCCTTGGTGACGCAAGGGCGGTCGCGCAGCGCCAGGTACTGCGCCTGGCGGCGGGCGCGGAAGCGCACGCGCTCGGCGAACGCCGCCTCGATCTCCTGCGACGGGCGAACATAGATCGAGCCCGACGTGCCGTCGACGATGATGGCATCGCCGGGATCGGCGATGCCGGGCGCGTTCGGCACCTCGCCGACCGCGGGGATTCCGAGCGCGCGCGCCACGATCGAGACGTGCGAGTTGGCGGTGCCTTCCTCGAGCACGATGCCGCGCAGGCGCTTGCGGTCGTAGTCGAGCAGCGCCGCCGGGCCCATCGCGCGGGCGATGACGATGGCATTGTCGGGCAATTGTTCGCGCGACGGCGCGTGGTCCTGGCCGACCAGCTGCCGCATCAGGCGATAGCCGAGATCCTCGAGGTCATGCAGCCGGTCGCGCAGATAAGGATCGGTCGAGCGCAGCATGCGCGCGCGGGTGTCGGACTGCACGCGCTCGACGGCGGCTTCCGCGGTGAGGCCGGTGGCGACCGCCTCGTGCAGCTTGTGCGACCAGCCCTGGTCGTTGGCGAACATGCGGTAGGCTTCCAGCACCTCGCGGTGCTCGCCGCCCTCGGCGACGTCGCCGCGCTCCAGCATGCGGTCGAGATCGGCGCGCAGCTTGGCGAGCGCGGTGTCCAGCCGCTTGATTTCCTTCGGCAGGTCCTCGGCGATGTAGTCCTTGATGACGACGCGCGGCTCGTGCAGCACGACGTGGCCGAGCGCGATGCCCTCCGACAGGATCGCGCCGACTTTCTGCATGGAGTGGCGCGCGGCCGGCTCCAGGCCCGGCTGGGCCAGCGCCGACAATTCGCCGGAGGCGATCAGCTCCGCCAGCACCATCGCGGTGGTCTGCAGCGCCTCGAGCTCCTCCTCGACATAGGTGCGCTTGGCGCGGTTCTGCACCACCAGCACGCCGAGCGTGTTGCCGGCGCGCAGGATCGGCACGCCGAGGAAGGAGTGGTAGATTTCTTCGCCGGTTTCCGGGCGGAACGAGAAGGCCGGGTGGCTCTGCGCGTCGTTCAGATTGAGCGGCGTCGCCTCGCTGGCGACGAGGCCGACCAGGCCCTCATGGGCGCTGAGCACGGTGTGGTGCACCGCCTCGCGGTTGAGGCCTTCGGTGGCGTAGAGCTCGAGCGTGTTGTCGACGCGCAGCACGTAGACCGAGCACACCTCGGCCACCATGTTGGCGGCGATCAGCACCACGATCTTGTCCAGCCGCTCCTGGGCCGAGACCTGCTCCGCCATGGTTTCGCGGAGCCGTCTCAACAAGACGCGGGGACCTCCCGACGCGCTCCGCATGTCCCCTCAGTCTCCTCCGTCTGCCCGACCCGGCGGTATCGGCCGGCGGCTGGCCCAAAATCCCAGAAAAACAACCAATTTGTTTGTCCGGCGCAGGTGCAAACTCTCGCTTGCACCGAATCAGCGGCCTGAACTGGGACACAGTCTGCGGCAGCCCACCCTCTTCGCCGTATAGCGAACTGGGGCTTGTTTTGCCAAGCAAAACGCCTGCCAAACGCGAAGGTGTGTACACCTTCGCGTTTGCTGCGACCGCTAAGAGAAAATTAGTCTAAGCCTGATCGAGGCCATAGAGCGTGTGCAGGGTCCGCACCGCAAGTTCGGTATACGCAGTATCGATCAAAACCGAGAATTTGATCTCGGAGGTTGTAATGGCCCGGATGTTGATATTCCGTCCGGCGAGGGCCGAGAACGCCTGGGCGGCGACGCCGGCATGGCTGCGCATGCCGCTGCCGATCACTGAAATCTTGGCGACGTCGGTGGCGGTGTCGAGCCGGTGGTAGCCGATCGTGGCCTTGGCGGCGGTGATCGTGTCCTTGGCGCGGGTGTAGTCGGCGGCCGGCACCGTGAAGGTGAGGTCGGTGGTCTTGCCGTCTTCAGAAACGTTCTGGACGATCATGTCGACGTTGATGTTGGCGTCCGCCAGCGGGCCGAAGATCGAGGCGGCGACGCCCGGCTTGTCCTGGATCTGGCGTACCGAGATCTGGGCCTCGTCCTTCGAAAAGGCGATGCCGGTGACGACGTGGTTTTCCATGATCTCCTCCTCGCCGCAGATCAGCGTGCCGGGCGGCTGGTTGGCATGCGGGTCGATATCCTCGGGCTTGTCAAAGCTCGAGCGGACGAAGATCGGCATGTTGTGGACCATGCCGAGTTCCACCGAGCGGACCTGGAGCACTTTTGCGCCCTGCGAGGCCAGTTCCAGCATGTCTTCGAACGCGATCTTGTCGAGCCTCTTGGCCTTGGGCACGATTCGCGGGTCGGTGGTGTAGACGCCATCGACGTCGGTGTAGATGTCGCAGCGATCCGCCTTGACGGCGGCGGCGACCGCCACGGCCGAGGTGTCGGAGCCGCCACGGCCGAGCGTGGTGATGCGATTGGTCTCGGGGTTGATGCCCTGGAAGCCGGCGATGACCGCGACTTCCTTGCGATCCCTGAAGCGCTTGATGATCTCGCTGCCGTCGATGTCCTCGATCCGGGCCGAGGCATGGGCGTCGCTGGTCTTGATCGGGATCTGCCAGCCCTGCCAGGAGCGGGCCTGGATGCCCATGCTCTGGAGCACGATGGCAAGCAGGCCGGACGTCACCTGTTCGCCGGAGGCGACCACGGCGTCGTATTCGCGCGCGTCGTGCATCGGCGAGGCCTCGGTGCACCAGGCCACCAGCTCGTTGGTTTTGCCCGACATCGCCGAGACGACCACGGCCACTTCGTGGCCGGCGTCGACCTCACGCTTCACGTGGCGTGCGACGTTGCGGATACGTTCGATGTTGGCGACGGATGTGCCGCCGAATTTCATCACGAGGCGGCTCATGACGACGCGTGCATTCCCTCATAAGGATCAGTATGGTGGCCCGCACTGGACGGGCCTCGCGGACACCGACCGCGCGTATACATAGCGGCGGGGCCGGGGGCAAGCGGGTTCCTGCGGGGGCCGGTTGCGGGGGTAATGGGTTAACCGAGGTCATGGCGCGCTACATCGACGAGATCCTGCAACCGGGCGAGCGGGTGCTGTATTCGACCAATGCGCACTGGATCTTCTATTTTCCGGCGATTGTGGCCTGGATCGTGGCTTTGGCCCTGTTCGTCCTGTCCCGGCAAACCATCGTTGAAGGGCTCGTTCTGCTCTGTCTCGTCGCCTCCGGCCTGGTGGCGTTGGCGGCGCTCTATTGGACCGTGAAGGGCTGGTTCCATCGCTTCACCACCGAGACCGACGTCACCAACCTCAGGGTTGTGCACAAGACCGGGTTCATCAAGCGCCGCACCTTTGAAATGGCGCTGGACAAGGTCGAGAGTGTCGACGTCAACCAGACGATTCTTGGACGTATTCTCAACTACGGCGACGTGACCATCAATGGCGTCGGCGAAGGTCGCGAAACCATCACGACCATCGCCTCGCCGCTCGCCTTCCGTAGTTCGATCACCACGCGGTAGGACCGCGCGTCACCATGAGCATGCAGCAAAATACTTCCTTCTCCGCCACGGCCCAGCCGGGCTCGACCGTCGATGCCGCCGAGATCGCGAAATTCTCAAAACTCTCGGCGGAGTGGTGGGATCCCAAGGGTAAGATGGCGCCGCTGCACCGGATCAATCCGCTGCGGCTCGGCTATATCCGCGACGCCGCCTGCCGCAAGTTCGAGCGCAACGTGCGCAGCCTCAACTGCCTCGGCGGCCTGCGCGTGCTCGACATCGGCTGTGGCGCCGGCCTGCTCTGCGAGCCGCTGTCACGGCTGGGGGCCCAGGTCATCGGCGTCGATCCCTCGCAGAGCAATATTGCGGCCGCAAAACTGCACGCCGACAAGAGCCACCTTGCGATCGATTACCGCTGCACCACGGTGGAGGAGATCGACCCGCGCGAGCGCTTCGACATCGTGCTGGCGATGGAGGTGGTCGAGCACGTCGTCGACGTCGGCGTCTTCCTGAAGCGCTGCGCCGCGATGCTGAAGCCGAACGGCTTGATGGTGGTCTCGACGCTGAACCGGAACTGGAAGAGCTTTGCGCTCGCCATCGTCGGCGCCGAATACGTCCTGCGCTGGCTGCCGCGCGGCACCCACGAATGGAACAAGTTCGTCACGCCCGACGAGCTGACGAAATACCTGCTCGACAACCGCCTTGTCATCACCGAGCAGACCGGCGTCGTCTACAGCCCCTTCGCCGACAAATGGACCCTCTCGTCGGACATGGACGTGAACTACATGGTGGTGGCCGAAGGCATGGTGTGAGGGCGATTGTAGCTGTTGAGTGGCTCTGTCCTGGCAACACCAAAGGTGTCGTCCTGGCCTAGTGCGCAATTGCGCACGGGGGGCCAGGACCCATACCCCCAAGAGGAAGTTGTGGCGCGAAATTCGTAACCACGGGTCTTCGCAAAACCACTCCCTGGGATAATGGGTCCTGGATCTGCGCTTCGCTTGTCCAGGACGACGGCGGAGTTTGTGGCGCGGGCATCGCTCCCATGACATCCCTGCGGTTGACCGGGCGGGTTGCAGCTTGCACGTTGGCCGCAAATCCTTTCCCGCCCTAATCGCCCCCTCCCCATGCTCACCGTCACCAGCCTCTGGATTCCCTTCACCGTCATCGCCGCGCTCGGCCAGGTCGCGCGCAATGCGATGCAGCGCTCGTTGACGAAGCCGCTGGGGACGTGGGGCGCGACCAACATCCGCTTCCTGTTCGGCTTCCCGTTCTCGCTGCTGTTTCTGGGCGTGGTGCTGATCGCGACCGGCGATCGCCTCGGCATGCCGCCGACCGTGTTCTGGCCGTGGCTGCTGCTCGGGGCGCTCAGCCAGATCGTCGCGACCGGCTTGATGCTGCTCGCCATGAACGACCGCTCCTTCGTGGTGACGACGGCGTACCTGAAGACCGAAGCGATCCAAACCGCGATCTTCGGCTTCGTCTTCCTCGGCGATCACCTCACCTGGCTGAAAGTGCTGGCGATCGTGGTCGCGACAATCGGCGTCGTCATCACCGCGCTGCGGCCCGGCGGCGAGAAGAGCTTTGCCGAGCTGAAGCCGACCATCACCGGCCTTGTTGCGGCTGCGGCCTTCGCGCTCTCCGCCGTCGGCTTTCGCGGTGCGATCATCACCGTTCCCGGCGTATCCTTCGTGACGTCGGCGTCGTTCACACTGGTGCTCGGCCTGTTCGTGCAGACGCTGATCCTGACCATCTATCTGCTCTGGCGCGCGCCAAAGGTGCTGCAGGCAATTCTCGGCCTATGGAAGCCGTCGCTGTTCGCCGGCTTCATGGGCGCCTTCTCCTCGCAATTCTGGTTCCTGGCGTTCGCGCTGACGGCCGCCGCCAACGTCCGCACGCTTGCGCTGATCGAGGTGCTGTTCGCGCAAGGCGTCGCCTACTACTCGTTCAAGCAGCCGATCGCGCCGCGTGAGATTTGTGGTATCGCGCTGATCGTTGTGGGCGTGGCGGTGCTGGTCGGGGCCTAGTTCCGGTCTTCCGGCAACGTCGGCAGCGGCGAGACCTCGATGCCCTCGTCGATCAGCGACTTCGCCTCGTCCGGCGAAGCCTCGCCATAGATCGGGCGGTGCTCCTTGTCGCCGTAATGCATCGCGCGGGCTTCGTTCGCAAAGCGCTCGCCGACATTGTCGGCGTTCTTGACGATGTGATCGCGCAGCTCCTTGAGCTTGGCGCGCAGCTCGCGCTCCTGCGCCATCATCAGCGAGGTCGGTCCCGATGGCGCGGCCTCGGGCGCGGCGGTGGCAGCAACGGGCTCCGGCGGAGGCGTGGCGGGACCACGGCCCTTCTTGCCGACGATGCGCGGGGCCATGATCGCCTTCTCGACCTTGGCCGAGCCGCAGATCGGGCAGGTCACGAGCTTGCGCTTCACCTGCGAATCATAGGCCGACGAGCTCTGGAACCAGCTTTCGAATTCGTGGTTGCGGTCGCAATGAAGCGCGTAGCGGATCATGCCGATCCCCGCACCAGATGCAGGTGATCCGGCCCGGCCTTGGGGTCGGCGACGCCGAAGCGGCGGCCGTGCTGGAGCGAGGGGATCGCGCGGCGCGCGGTCTCGACCTTGGCCGGGTCGATCTTGGCCATGATGATGCCGGGCTCGACATCGCCCTCGGCGAGGATCTCGCCCCAGGGATCGATGATCAACGAGTGACCGAACGTCTCGCGCTTGTTCTCGTGCAAGCCGGCCTGTGCCGCGGCGAAGATGAAGCAGCCGGTCTCGATCGCGCGGGCACGCAGCAGGATGTGCCAATGCGCTTCACCGGTTTTGCGGGTGAAGGCGGACGGCACGGTGATGAAATAGGCGCCGCTCTCGGCCAGCGCGCGGTAGAGCGCGGGGAAGCGGACGTCGTAGCAGATCGTCAGCCCGACCCGGCCCCAGGGCAGGTCGGAGATCACGGCGGTCTCGCCCGGCTGGTAGTTGGCGGATTCGCGATAGCTTTCGCCGTCCGGCAGCTCGATGTCGAACATGTGGATCTTGTCGTAGCTCGCGAGCACATTGCCCTCGGGGCCGATCAGGAACGAGCGGTTGACTGCCTTCTCGGGCGAAAAGCGCAGCGCCAGCGAGCCGACATGGATGTGGATCTTGAGCTCGGCGGCGAGCGCGCGATAGGCCTTCAGCGAGGCGTCGTCCTCTTCGCTCTGGAGATGCTCGAACAGCGCCTTGCGGTTCAACTGCATCATGTTGCTGACTTCGGGCGTCTGGACGTAGTCGGCGCCATCAGCCGCCGCCTGCCGGATCAGCTTGGTGGCCTGCGCGAGGCTGGGCTCGGGCATCAGGCCGGTGCGCATCTGCACCATCGCAGCGGTGAAGGTCCTGACCTCGCTCATGATTCAGCCTTCACGGTTTCGAGCATGCCATCGAGCTTGCCCTCGCGGTCGAGCGCGTAGAGGTCGTCGCAGCCGCCGACATGGGTGCCGCCGATCCAGATCTGGGGGAAGGTCGAGCCCTCGCCGGCGCGGTCGTACATCTCGTCGCGCCAGGACGGGTTCTTGGCGACGTCGAATTCCGTGAAGGTCGCCTTCTTGCGGGTCAGCAGCGATTTGGCCGCGGAACAATAG
This sequence comes from Bradyrhizobium sp. GW821-FHT12B03, assembly GCF_058807535.1. Lineage (NCBI taxonomy): Bacteria > Pseudomonadati > Pseudomonadota > Alphaproteobacteria > Hyphomicrobiales > Nitrobacteraceae > Bradyrhizobium > Bradyrhizobium sp. GW821-FHT12B03. The sequence continues at coordinate 38,609 of NZ_JBXAQU010000015.1, read as the reverse complement.
CCGCAGCCTGGCCTGGTGTAGATCTCGACAGCAGCGGTCATCTGGTCTGGCGCTCTCATGTCACGAATTCATTGAATTATATGGGACTTCACCTGACCTCCACAACCCGGGCAAAGACCAGCACGTCCACCTGGGCCGCTTTGGCCCGCAACAAGGCACGGGCGCAGGCATCCAGCGTCGCCCCGGAGGTCAGGACGTCGTCGATCAGGACGATGCGGCGGCCCTGCACCGCGGCCTGATGGTCGGGAGATACCTGGAATGCGCCCTGCACATTGGTGGCGCGCTGGGCGCGCGACAGGCCGATCTGCTGCTCGGTGGCGCGGACCCGGCGCAGCACCTCGCCCCGCACCTTGACCCCGCTCTGCCGCTCGATGATTCGCGCCAGCGCCCCGGACTGGTTGTAGCGGCGCCGCCAGGCCCGCCGCCAATGCAGCGGAACGGGAATCAGCATGTCGGCGCCGGTCAGCAGCTCGCCGCCTGCGCGCGCCATCCAGCGGCCCATGGCCGGCGCCAGATCGGTGCGGTCCTGGTATTTCAGCGCGTGCACCAGCGTGCGCGCGACGTCGTCATAGCGCACCGCCGCGCGTGCCCGCTGGTAGGCCGGCGGGCTCGCGATCGCCTCCATCGACAGCATGTCGGGACCGGGGTCGTAGACGAAGGGGATGCCGAGCCGCGGGCAGTAGGGCCGCTCGATGAACGAGAGCCGCGCCCAGCACGCCGCGCACACGCCCTCGCCATCGACCGGCTCGCGGCAGGACACGCACAAGGTCGGCAGCGCGATGTCGAGCGCCAGCCGCGCCGCGCGCGCCAGCGCGTGACGGCCGGCGCCTAGCGCGCCGCGCAGATAGCTCGAAATGAAGCGTGATGCCTCGGCGTCCATCGGCCTACGGCTCGTTCGGGAGCACGGGTCGAAAGAACGATCGCTCATAACGGCGGAAGCAGCGCGTTTCCCTTGCAAAGGCGATCGCCTTCTGGACGTCCGGATCTTCGGCGCTGTCTTTCCGATATTGCTCGTAGGCCGCGAAGCTCGGGAAGCTGAACATCGCCAGCGCGACGTCGCTCGCCCCTTCCGACGGCAGGAAGTACCCGTGGTGGATGCCGCCGAATCTAGGCAGCAGTTCCAGCCACATCCTGCCGTAAGCCTCGAATTCGGCGAGCTTGTCCGGTGGGACCTCGTATCGCAGGTAACAAGTGATCATCGTCGGATACTCCGGCGCGCCGCGCACCTGGCGCGGATTGTTGGCTTGGAACGCGAGGCCGATGTCGGCTGCCATGAGGGAAGCTAGCGCCACACGCAGTGGATTGCCAGAACCGCCGTGATCGGCGTAACCAGCGGCATGGCCCAGCCTCCGCAAACCCCGCCCGCTTTGTTCGATCGCGCCTTGCTGCATACGCGGCAGCGGCGCGCGCAGGTGCAGGGCGGGGCCACCTTCCTGCTCGATCGGGTGGCCGAGGACATGTCCGACCGGCTCGCCGCGGTGACGCGGCAATTTCACGCTCCGGCCGATCTCTGGACGCCTGGCGAGGGTCTCGCGACGCTGCGCGCGCGGCTGCCTTCGATCGAACGGATCGCGCTCGATGCGTCGGGTGCGGAGAAGCTGCCTTTCACGCCCGAAAGCCTCGATCTCGTCGTCTCGGCGCTGGCGCTGCAATTCGTCAACGATCTGCCGGGCGTGCTCGCGCAAATCCGCCGCGCGCTGAAGCCGGACGGCCTGTTGCTTGCCGCGATGATCGGCGGCGACAGCCTGACCGAGCTGCGGCAGGCCTTTGCCGCCGCCGAAGCCGAATGCGAGGGCGGGGTGTCGCCGCGCGTGGCGCCGTTCGCTGACTTGCGCGATATCGGCGCGCTGTTGCAGCGGGCGGGCTTTGCGCTGCCGGTCACCGACGTCGACCGCGTCGTGGTGCGCTACGGCAACGCGTTCGCGCTGATGCAGGATATCAGGCGCATGGGCGCGGCCAATGTCCTGATCGAACGCCGCCGCACGCCGAGCCGGCGCGCGACGCTGCTGCGCATGGCCGAGATCTATGCCGAGCGCTTTGCCGATACCGACGGCCGCATCCGCGCGACATTCGACATCATCTGGCTCTCCGGCTGGGCCCCGCATGCGAGCCAGCAGCAACCGCTCAAGCCGGGGTCGGCGAAGGCGAGCCTGGCGGAGGCAGTGAAAAAGGTTAAGCGGGACTAGCGTGTCCCGGACGCGCTGCAGCGTTCTTACGCTGCTGCGCAGAGTCGGGACCCGGTCTGCCGCTGGCATGGGCCCCGGCTCTGCAGCGCACCGCTGAAGAAGCGCTGCGCTGCGTCCAGGGCACAGCTCCTCACATCAGCAGATCGATCAAATGCGGGATCAGAGGGATGTCGGCGGGCGGCATCGGATAGTCGCGCAGCTTGTTGGCGCGGACCCAGGCGAGGGCCTGGCCTTCGCGCGCCGTGACCTGGCCTTCCCAGCGCCGGCAGATATAGAGCGGCATCAGGAGGTGGAAGCTCTCGTAGCCGTAGCTCGCAAAGGTCAGCGGCGCCAGGCACGGCTCGGCGACGGTAATGCCGAGTTCTTCATGCAGCTCGCGGATCAGGCTCTGCTCCGGCCGCTCGCCGGGTTCGCACTTGCCGCCGGGAAATTCCCAGAGCCCGGCCAGCGTCTTGCCCTCGGGGCGCTGCGCGATCAGGACGCGCTTGTCGGCGTCGACCAGCGCGCAGGCCACCACCAGTGTCAGTTTGAGATCGGCCATGCGTGATGTCGCTCGCTCAAGATGATCCGTAACGGTTCGTTAACCCCGTTGCGGCCCACGTATCTACGGCCGCCATAAGTCATATTTAATCGACGGTTCCTAGAGTGGAAACACTTGAACCATTCCGGGAGCTGACCCATGCGCGCTGCGTTTCGCACCATCATGCGCCGATTTGTCCGCGACCGGCGTGGCAATGTCGCAGTGATCTTTGCATTTTGCTGCGTCCCCCTGATCACGGTGGTCGGCTGCGCGGTCGATTATTCTCGCGCAACGCAGATCCGCTCCAAGCTCCAGGCCGCCGCCGATGCGGCCAGCGTCGGCTCGGTCGCCAAGGCTTCGCCGGCGTTTGCCGCCGCGGGCGCGATGACCTCGGACGGTCCGATCCCCGTCGGCGTCACCGACGCAACGAACATCTTCAACGCCAACGTGGTCAACCTGACCGGCTATACGCTGGGTGGCGTCACGCCGACCGTGGTCAAGAGCGGCTCGACTGTCACCTCGACGGTCGCTTTCAGCGCCACCATCAACACCATGTTTCTCGGCGTGATCGGCAAGACCGCGCTGTCCATGAGCGGGACGTCGACCGCGACGGCCACCATGCCGCTCTATGTTGACTTCTACCTCCTGCTGGACAATTCGCCGTCGATGGGCGTGGCGGCGACGCCGGCCGACGTCAGCAAGATGGTCAACAACACGTCCGACAAATGCGCCTTCGCCTGTCACGACTACAACGACGCGAACAACTACTACAATCTCGCCAAGACGCTCGGCGTGACGACGCGGATCGATGTGCTGCGCAGTGCGACGCAGTCGCTGATGGACACGGCCGGGGCGACCCAGACCTATTCGAACCAGTTCCGCATGGCGATCTACGATTTCGGCGCCTCGTCGAAGACCATCGGCCTGCGCGCGCTGTTCTCGCTGTCCGCCAGCCTGTCGAGCGCCAAGACGGCGGCAGGCGCCATCGACCTGATGGGCGTCTACGGCAACAATGATTCCTACACCGCCGACAAGGATACGCAGTTCAGCACGGTCTTCCCCGCGATCAACAGCGCGATCAGCGCGCCGGGCGCCGGCACGTCGTCCTCGCCGATGAAATATCTGTTCTTCGTCTCCGACGGCGTCGCCGACGAGTACAACACCGGCTGCTCCAAGCCGACCGTGAGCGGCGGGCGCTGCCAGTCGCCGATCGACGTCTCGCTCTGCACCACCATCAAGAATCGCGGCATCAAGATCGCGGTGCTCTACACCACCTATCTGCAGCTCCCGACCAATTCCTGGTACATGACCTATATCGACCCCTTCAACAAGGGACCGTTCGGACCGTCGCCGAACAGCGAGATCGCGCAGAACATGCAGAGCTGTGCTTCGCCGGGGCTGTATTTCGAGGTCAGCCCGACGCAAGGCATCTCGGACGCCATGAACGCGCTGTTCAAGAAGGCGGTCGCCGACGCGCGGATTTCGGGGTGATTGGGATGAAGTTCTAACCCCGTCACCCTGAGGTGGCCGCTTCTTCAGCGGCCTTCGAAGAGCGACGAGCCCCGGCTTTCTCGGCGCGGCGGCAGCGGTGGCCGTGCATCCTTCGAGGCTCCCCACGCGGCGTTGCGCCGCGTGTCTCGCACCGCAGGATGACGGTGAGAGAGCCGAAATTACGACCTGTAATCGCCGTTGATCGCGACATATTCCTTGGTGAGGTCGCAGGTCAGCACGCGGTCGCGGCCCTTGCCGAGGCCGAGCGAGACCTTGATCGCGATCTCCGGTGCCTTCATCGCTTCCGACACCTGCGCCTCGTCATAGTCAGGATCGCGCGCGCCGCTCTTGGCGACGCGGATGCCGTTGAAGGAGATCGACAGCTTGTCGCGGTCGGCCGGCTCGCCGGCCTTGCCGACGGCCATCACCACGCGGCCCCAATTGGCGTCCTCGCCGGCGATCGCGGTCTTCACCAGCGGCGAGTTCGCGATCGACATCGCGATCTTGCGCGCCGACGCCTTGGTCTTGGCGCCTTCGACGGTGATCTCGACCAGCTTGCGCGCCCCTTCGCCGTCGCGGGCCACCTGCTCGGAGAGGTTGGCGAGCACCTGGTTGAAGGCCTTGACGAAGGCTTTCAGGCGCGGGTCGCTGGCGCGACTGATCTTTGGCGCGCCGTGCGCGGCGGCAGCTCCTGTCGCGAACGCGAGCAGGGTGTCGGACGTCGAAGTATCGCCATCGATCGTCACGGCGTTAAAGGTGTCCTCGACGCCGCTCTTGAGCAGGGCCTGGAGCGCGGCCGGTGCGATCGGCGCGTCGGTGAAGATGAACGACAGCATCGTCGCCATGTCGGGCGCGATCATGCCGGCGCCCTTGGCCATGCCGTTGATGGTGACCTTGGCCTTGCCGAGCTTGACGGTCGCGGTCGCGACCTTGGGGAAGGTGTCGGTGGTCATGATCGCCTTGGCCGCGGCGAGATAATCGCCGGGCTCCGCGGTCTCGGCGAGGCGGCCCAGCACCCCGTCGAACTTGGTCGCATCCAGCGGCTCGCCGATCACGCCGGTCGAGGCCAGGAAGATCTCGCTCTCGCTGCACCCGACGGCCTTGGCCGCGATCTTGGCGGTCAGCGCGGTGGAGCCGCGCCCGGTCTTGCCGGTGAAGGCATTGGCGTTGCCGGAATTGACGACGAGGGCGCGCGCCTTGCCGCCCTTCAGCTTGGCGCGGCACCATTCCACCGGTGCGGACGGGCATTTCGACCTGGTGAAGACGCCGGCGACCGCGGTGCCCTTGTCCATCACCGCCAGCAGCACGTCGGTGCGGTTCTTGTAGCGGATGCCGGCCTCGGCGGTCGCAAGACGGACGCCCGCGATCACGGGCATGTCGGGAACGTGTTTCGGGGCGAGGGGAGAGACGGAGGAGGACATCGCGAGGCCTTTTGGACAAATGGAAACCGTCATGGCCGGGCCTGTCCCGGCCATCCACGTCCTTCAGCACACGTTGATGAGGGTCTTAAGACGTGGATGCCCGGGACGTCTGGCGCGAAGACGCGCTTCGCGCTTTTGCCCGGGCATGACGTCAAACTACTGAAGTGCGGGAGGGAAGTCGATTTACTTCTTCGCGGGCGGCGCCATCTTGCTGTCGGACGGCTTGGCCGCATCGGCCGGCTTGGCGTCCGCCGCCGGCTGGTCCAGCCGCTCGACCTTGGCTTCCGTGCGCAGCTTGGCGACGTAGTCGGCCTGGGCCTTGCGGGTCACGTACTGCTCGATCTGGGCCTTGACCTGCTCGAAATCAGGCGCCTTGCGGCTGCGCTTTTCCTCGACCTTGATGATGTGCCAGCCGAACTGCGACTTCACGGGGTCGGAGATCTTGCCCGGCTCCAGCGCGAAGGCCACGGTCGAGAATTCCGGCACCATCTGCTCCTTGGTGAAGAAGCCGAGGTCGCCGCCGTCGGCGGAGCCCGGATCCTTGGACTTCTTCTTGGCGAGCTCGGCGAAATCGGCGCCCTTGTCGAGTTCGGCCTTCACCGCCTTGGCCTCGTCCTCGGTCTCGACCAGGATGTGGCGGGCGCGCACCTCCTGCTCGCCGGTAATCTGCTTGGAGGCCTCCTCATAGACCTTCTTCATGGCGTCGGGGGTGGTGGCGGCCTTGCCTTCGTTGGCGAGCAGGCTGTCCATCAGGAGGCGGTTGCGGGCGAACGCCAGACGCTTCTTGAACTCCTCGCTGTCGGCGACCTTCTTGTCCTCGGCAGCCTTGCTGACGATTTTCATGTCGATCAGGAAGGACAGGACGTTCTCGTCCTTGGTCGCCGGGTCCATCTGGGCGAGGCTCGGCCCGAGTTCCTCCTCGGCCATGGCCACGTCGCTCTTCTTGATTTCCGCGCCATTGACCTTCGCCAGGACCGGATCGTCGGCAGCCCGGCCGGGACCCGCGATCAGCGCCAGCGCAAGGCAGCCCACCAGGGCGGTGGCGAGGCCGAAGCGCAGGCCGGTTTTGGTTACCGGGAACGAGGTGGTCATGGAAAATCCTTTTGTTGAAGCAGGGGGCTGCTCGAGCGGGGCGGACACTCGCCCAATTCAGGGGGGCTTGGCAACGCGAAAAGTCTGTCAAAATGATGAATTAGCCGCAATGCGCCCGCCGTTGACAAGGCCCTGACCGGGCCATATCTCTGCCCGGTCGCGACCATGGCGATGGCGTTTATTTTGCTGCGTTTTTGGCCGTTGAACCCAGACTTGCCCAATTCCCACCCATATGGCGGATGACCCCCCGCAGTCCGGGCTCTGGCGCCAGCAGGCGTCACGGTGAGTTGATAGGCAGGCGGGTGACAACTTCTTGGCTGCAACGCGGTTAAATCGCGAACACAGGAACTAGGCATGATCGGCGCGCTCGCCCGCAAGTTTTTCGGCTCCGCCAACGACCGGCGGGTGAAGGGATATCAGTCCCGCGTCAACGCGATCAACGCGCTGGAGCCCGAGCTCATCAAACTCTCCGACGAGGAGCTCAAGGCCCGCACCGCCGACTTCAAGAAGCAGCTCGCCGAGGGCAAGACCTTGGACGACCTCCTGGTGCCGGCCTTCGCCACGGTGCGCGAGGCCGCCAAACGGACGCTCGGCCAGCGTCATTTCGACGTCCAGCTGATCGGCGGCATGGTGCTGCACGAGGGCGACATCGCCGAGATGAAGACCGGCGAAGGCAAGACGCTGGTGGCGACGCTGGCGGTCTATCTCAACGCGCTTGCGGGCAAGGGCATCCACGTCGTCACCGTCAACGACTACCTGGCACGCCGCGACTCCGGCTGGATGGGCCAGATCTACAGCTTCCTCGGCATGACCACGGGCGTGATCGTCCACGGTCTGGATGATGCCGAGCGCAAGGCCGCCTATGCCTGCGACATCACCTACGGCACCAACAACGAATACGGCTTCGACTATCTTCGCGACAACATGAAGTACCGGCTCGAGGACATGGTCCAGCGGCCACACTTCTACGCGATCGTCGACGAGGTCGACTCCATCCTGATCGACGAAGCGCGCACGCCGCTGATCATCTCCGGCCCGCTCGACGACCGCTCCGACTTCTACAACACCATCGACGGCTTCCTGCCCAAGCTCGACAAGACCGATTACGACGTCGACGAGAAGCAGCGCACGGTGACGCTGACCGAAGCCGGCATGGAGAAGATCGAGACGCTGCTGCGCGACGCCGGCCAGCTCAAGGGCGAGTCGCTCTACGACGTCGAGAACGTCTCCGTCGTGCACCACATCAACCAGGCCCTGCGCGCCCACACGCTGTTCACGCGCGACAAGGACTACATCGTCCGCGACGACGAGGTCGTGATCATCGACGAGTTCACCGGACGCATGATGGCCGGCCGGCGCTATTCCGAAGGCCTGCATCAGGCGCTGGAAGCCAAGGAGCATGTGCAGGTTCAGCCGGAAAACCAGACGCTGGCCTCGATCACGTTCCAGAACTATTTCCGGATGTATGAAAAGCTCGCCGGCATGACCGGTACGGCGTTGACCGAAGCTGACGAGCTCTTCGACATCTACAAGCTCGAAGTCGTGGAGATCCCGACCAACGTGCCGGTGGGCCGGTTGGACGAGGACGACGAGGTCTATCGCACCCAGAAGGAAAAATACGGCGCCATCCTCGCCGAGATCGAGCGCGCCAATGCGCGGCTGCAGCCGGTGCTGGTCGGCACGGCGTCGATCGAGAAGTCGGAAGTGCTTGCCGAATTCCTGAAAGCGCACGGCTACAAGCAGATCGATTTCGGCAAGGACAACGCGCTGGACAAGCTCTATGCCGCGGCGCGCGCCGGCAAGCCGGCGAAGCTGTTCGCGGTCTTGAACGCGCGCTTCCACGAGCAGGAAGCCTATATCGTCGCGGAAGCCGGCGTGCCCGGCGCGATCACGATCGCGACCAACATGGCCGGCCGCGGTACCGACATCAAGCTCGGCGGCTCGCTGGAGATGCGCATCCCGAAGGAGACTGCGGGCATCGAGGACGAGGCCGAGAAGGCCAGGAAGATCGAGCAGATCAAGGCCGACGTCGAGCGCTTCCGCGAGATCGTGCTGAAGGCGGAAGAGACCGTCGAGATCGAGCCGGCCAAGGGCTCCAAGCCCGCCAAGACCGTGACGAAGCCGGGCGGCCTCTACATCATGGGCTCCGAGCGCCACGAATCCCGCCGCATCGACAACCAGCTGCGCGGTCGTTCCGGCCGTCAGGGCGACCCCGGCCGCTCGAAGTTCTTCCTGTCGCTGGAAGACGATCTGATGCGCATCTTCGGCTCGGATCGCCTCGACAGCATGCTGCAGCGTCTCGGCCTGCAAGAGGGCGAGGCCATCATCCATCCCTGGATCAACAAGGCGCTCGAGAAGGCGCAGCAGAAGGTCGAGGCCCGCAACTTCGACATCCGCAAGAACCTGCTCAAGTTCGACAACGTCCAGAACGACCAGCGCAAGGTGATCTTCGACCAGCGCGTCGACCTGATGAAGGACGACAGCGTCGCCGAGACCGTCACCGACATGCGTCATGCCTTCATCGACGACCTCGTCGCCAAGCACGTACCCGAGCATGCCTATGCCGAGCAGTGGGACGTGAGCGGCCTGAAGGAAGAGCTGAAGCGCGTGCTCGATCTCGACCTGCCGGTCGACGAATGGGCCAAGGAAGAGGGCATCGCCGACGAGGAGCTGCTGAGCCGCATCGAGACCAGGGCCGACGAGCACATGGCGGCCAAGGTCGCGCAATGGGGCCCCGACGTGATGCGTTACGTCGAGAAGACCATTCTGCTCCAGACGCTCGACCATCTCTGGCGCGAGCATCTGATCATGCTCGACCATCTGCGCCAGGTCATCGGCCTGCGCGGCTACGGCCAGCGCGATCCGCTCCAGGAATACAAGACCGAGGCCTTCAATCTCTTCCAGGAGATGAGCGCGCATCTGCGCGAGGCCGTCACGGCGCAGCTGATGCGCGTCGAGATCGTCCCGCCGGAGCAGGAAGCGCCCGTGCTGCCGCCGATGGAAGCGCACAAGTTCGACCCCAACACCGGCGAGGACGAGATGGCGCTCGCCAGCGTCACGCTCGGTGCGCCGGCCTCCGACGCCGCCCAGCGCGATCCGAAGAACCCGGCCTCCTGGGGCAAGATCGGCCGCAACGAGGATTGCCCCTGCGGCTCGGGCAAGAAATACAAGCACTGCCACGGGCGGTACGGCTAGCCGTTAAACTCCGCTGTCATGCCCCCGCGAAAGCTGGGCATCTGCGGTGCTAGTTGAGCGCAACACCGCTGCAGCACATTCCGTCGTCATCCCGGCGAAGGCCGGGATCCATACCGCGGAATCTATCGAGAGCATGCGGTCGTTGTACCACGCGAAGAATCGTAACTAGCAGTCTTCGCCAAATCCAATCCTGTGGTTATGGGTCCCGGCCTTCGCCGGGACGACGGCGTTGAGTTCGCTGTGCGAAGCGGCGCGCCACTCAATTCGAGCTGTCGATCAAGCTCTCCAACAGCCGTTTGAGCTCGCTCGTCGACTTGTCGCCGTAGCTCTCCAGGATGTGCTCCTCCTGGTCCACCGCGAGCGAGTTGAGCTTCTTGCTCAGCACCTTGCCGCGGTCGGAGATGAACATCAGCACCTTGCGGCGGTCGCCCGGGTCCTGCACGCGATAGACCAGCGTGTCGGAGACCATGCGGTCGATCATCTTGGTCAGCGTCGGATGGTTGAGCAGCACGGCGTCTGCAAGCTCGCCCATCGAATGGCCGTTGCCGTCCGACAGCACCTTCAGGATGCGCCATTGCTCGACGGGAACGCCTTCCTTGCTCAAGCGCAGTTCCAGCTGCCGGTTGATCTCCCGGTTGGCTTGCGCGAGCAAATAAGCGAGGTGTTCGGTGATCGGGGTGTTTTCTTTCGACGGTTTTGCCACGGCTAAGACTTCGTCTTGACCCAAATGAGTGAATGTCTTGCAATCGATGCTGCATCTATATGCACTTCAATTCTTGAATATTCAATATTTTCAAAATAGGATCATTGCCCAACAAAAGGGCGGAAGCCGCGGCCGCCTGCTCAATGTGCTTTCAGGTCTGGTGCCAGACAGGAGTTGGCGTGCGCGCGACGGTAAACTTCCCGGCTCACGGCGGCCCGGCGTTGCCGCCGTCCTTGCTGTTCAGGAATCTGTCGTCGTCGGCGGCCGACTTCGACCTGTCTCCGGTTGACGCGCATTTCATGAGGCGTCGCGGTGCGCGCAACAAGCTGCGCATCGGCAATTTCCTTACCTTCACCGGCTCGCCCGGAATCTGGGGCCCGACCTCCACCAACAGCGCGATGCTGGCGGTCGCCGAGATCAACAAGCGCGGCGGCATTTTGGGCCGCGAGCTGGAGCTGTCGATCTACGATTCCGGCGGCCCGATCGACGAGGTGGTGCAGCGCGCCGAGCAGGCGATCGCCTTCGACGAGGTCGACCTCATCATGGGCTCGCATATCAGCGCCGTCCGTGTCGCGCTGCGCAAGGTCACCGGCAACCGCATCCCCTACATCTACACGCCGGTCTATGAAGGCGGCGAGCGCACGCCGGGCGTGATGGCGATCGGGGAGACGCCGCGCTGGCAGAGCCGCCCCGCCATCCATTGGCTCGCAGACGTCAAGAAGGCCGCGCGCTGGTACCTGATCGGCAGCGACTATGTCTGGCCCTGGCAGTCGCATCGTTCGGTGAAGCGCTACATCAAGGAGGCCGGCGGCCAGGTCGTCGGCGAGGAGTTCGTCCCCGTCGGCGAGGACAATCACGAGCCGCATCTGGCGCGCATCCGCGCCGCCAAGCCGGACGTGGTGCTGATCTCGCTGATCGGCACCGACAGCATCACCTTCAACCGCGCCTTCGCCGAGGCGGGTCTCGCCACCTCGACGCTGCGGCTTGCCGGCGCGATGGACGAGACCGTGCTGCTCGGCATCGGCGCCGACAACACCGAGAATTTGTTCTGCGCCTCCGGCTATTTCAACTGCATGGCCTCGCGTGCCAATGACGAGTTCCTCGGCGGCTATCAGGCGATGTTCGGTCCGCACGCGCCGCCGGTCGGCTCCGTCGGCCAGTCGAACTACGAGGGGCTGCGGTTCCTGGAGTCCGTGGCCAACCGTGCCGGCTCCCTGGCCCTGCACCCGCTGCTGAAGGCGGCGCGCAACACCGTCTATTCGGCGGGCCGCGGTCCCGTCACCATCCGCGACGGCCGGGCCGAGATGCCGATGTACCTCGCTGAAGCCGACGGTCTCGACTTCAAGCTCATCAAGACGCTCTGACACCTGCGGCCGCTCATCTGTCGCGGCGGATCTTCGAAATAATACTTGAAAAGGAAAATATTTCCGTCTGTAATATCGCGGCGAAGCCGGTTGGCCCGCGCTGTGCAGGCGCGAGCGAGCGGCTTCCGTCCAAAGCCAGGGATCAAGAAGCCTCAAGGAGAGCGCCGTGACAGTTGTCCTTCCAACGCCCGCCCAACTTCGCAGCGTCGCCGAGCAGTGCGGCCTCGCGCTGACCGATGACGACGTCACCTCGTTCCGTGGCCTGATGCAGGGCTCGATCGAAGCCTACAATCTGGTCGGGGCGATGCCGGACGAGGTGCCGGAGGTGAAATATCCGCGCACGCCGGGCTATCGGCCCTCGCCGGAGGAGAACCCGCGCAACGCCTGGTACCGCAAGTCGGCCGTGAAGGGCGCCGCCAGCGGCAAGCTCAAGGGCAAGACCGTTGCCCTGAAAGACAACATCATGCTCGCCGGCGTGCCCATGATGAACGGCTCGGCGACGCTGGAAGGCTACGTGCCCGACTTTGACGCCACCATCGTCACGCGCATGCTCGATGCCGGCGCCGAGATCGCCGGCAAGGTGCATTGCGAATCCTTCTGCATGTCCGGCGGCAGCCACACCGGCGCGGTCGGCGCGGTGCATAATCCGCACAAGATGGGCTATTCGGCCGGCGGCTCGTCCTCGGGGAGCGGCGTCGTGGTCGCGCTCGGTGAGGTCGACATGGCGATCGGCGGCGACCAGGGCGGCTCGATCCGCATGCCCTCCTCGTTCTGCGGCACCTACGGCATGAAGCCGACCTGGGGCCTCGTGCCCTACACCGGCATCATGCCGATCGAGATCTTCGTCGACCACACCGGCCCGATGACGGCGACCGTCGCCGACAACGCGCTGCTGCTCGAAGTGCTGGCCGGCGACGACGGCTACGATCCGCGCATCAAGGCGCCGAAGGTCGAGGAGTACACCAAGGCGCTCGGCCAGGGCGTGAAGGGCATGAAGATCGGCATCCTCAAGGAAGGGTTTGAGCAGGCGAACGCGGAGGCCGCCGTGAACGAGAGCGTGCGCGAGGCGGCAAAACGTTTCAAGGATCTCGGCGCCACCGTCGAGACGGTCTCGATCCCGATGCATCTTATGGGCCCGGCGATCTGGACGCCGATCGGCACCGAGGGCATGACCCAGACCATGATGTATGGCGACGGCTACGGGCTCAGCCGCGGCGACCTCTATTCGACCTCGCTGATGGATTTTCATCGCGGCTGGCGGCGGCAGGCGGATTCGCTGTCGGAGACGACAAAGCTGTTCCTGCTGCTCGGCACCTACATCAACAACAATTTTGGCCCGCGCTACTATGGCAAGGCACTCAACATCTCGCGCCGGCTGACTGCGGCCTACGACAAGGCCTTCAAGGACTACGATCTGCTCTTGCTGCCGACGACGCCGATGAAGGCGACCAAGCTGCCGGAGCCGACGGCAAGCCGCGAGGATTACGTCGCTCGCGCCCTGGAGATGATCTCCAACACCGCGCCGTTCGACATCACCCATCATCCCGCGATGTCGCTGCCTTGCGGCATGGTCGACGGCCTGCCGGTCGGCCTGATGCTGGTCGGCCGGATGTTCGAGGAAACCACCATCTACCGCGCCGCGCACGCTTTCGAGCAGGTCGGCGACTGGAAGAAGATGTGAGCGAGGCGTTGATGCAGACGGAGGGATCAGAGCGTTTTCGAGCGAAGTGGATACCGGTTCGCGCGAAGAAGACGCGCAAAAACAAGAATCCATCGCATGGCTAACGCGTTCGTCGCGGCGTTCGAGATCCTGAGCTTTGGCGCGATCATCGTCCTGATCGTGCTGGGGCTCGGGATCATCGCGAGCATGATGGGCATCTTCAACTTCGCGCAGGGCGAGTTCGTCCTGCTCGGCGCCTACATCACCTATCTCGCTTACGCCAAGGGCATGCCGATCTGGGCCGGCATGGTCGCCGCACCCTTCGCGGTCGGCGCGCTCGGCTTCGTGCTGGAGGCGCTGATCATCCGGAGATTCTACGCAGCACCCATTGTGGCGATGCTCGGCACCTATGCGCTCGGCCTGATCATCCGCGAATCCGTGCGCGGGCTGATCGGCGGCTTCTATCTCACCGTGCCCGAGCCGATCGGCGGCTCGATCGATATCGGCGCCATGCACATCTCGGCCTGGCGCTTCACCATCATCGTCATCACGCTGCTGGTGATGGGCGGCTGCTACCTTCTGCTCTCCCGCACGAGCTTTGGCCTGCGCGTGCGCGCCACGCTGGAGAACCCCGCGCTGGCCCGGGCCTCCGGCATTTCCACGCCGCTGATCTACGGCGCCACCTTTGCGTTCGGTGCCGCGCTCGCCGGTCTTGCCGGCGCGCTGATCGTGCCGGTGTTCAGTCTGTTCGCCGATCTCGGCCTGCGTTTCCTGATCCAGGGCTTTGTCGCGGTCATGGTCGGCGGCGTCGGCTCCTTCATCGGGCCGGTCGCGGGCGCCGGCGTCATCGGCACGCTCAGTGCCGCGCTGCCATGGGTGATGGCACCCGTCGTCGCCGACGTCCTCGTCTTCGTGCTCGCCATTGTCTTCATCAAATTCCGGCCGCAGGGCCTCATCGCTGGAAAAGGGGTTTAGTCACATGTTCGACCGTACGCAGCTCTCACGCCGTCGCTTTCTCTCCAATTTCGCCTTTGCGTCCGGCGCGGTCGCAACCGGCGTCGGCAGCTGGGTGATCCCGGCGCCCTGGGCCAATGCGGCCGAAGCCCCGATCAAGGTCGGCATCGCCACCGACCTCACCGGCCCGATCGCCTATGCCGGCAATGCCGACGCCAACGTCGCCAAGATGGTGATCAAGGAGATCAACGCCGCCGGCGGCCTGCTCGGCCGTCCGCTCGAGCTCTATATCGAGGACACCGCCTCGAACGAATCCGTCGCCGTCGGCAACGTCCGCAAGCTGATCCAGCGCGACAAGGTCGACATGGTGCTGGGCGGCATCACCTCCTCGATGCGCAACGCGATCAAGGATCCGATCGTGGCGCGCGGCAAGACGCTCTACATCTATCCACAGCTCTACGAAGGCAAGGAGTGCACGCCCTATCTGTTCTGCACCGGCCCGACGCCGGCGCAGCAATGCGACGAGTTCATCCCCTGGCTGATCAAGAACGGCGGCAAGAAGTTCGCGCTGCCGAGCGCCAACTATGTCTGGCCGCACACCCTCAACGTCTACGCCCGCAAGGTGATCGAATCCAACGGCGGCGAGGTGGTGTTCGAGGAATATTACCCGCTCGACCAGGTCGACTTCTCCTCGACCGTCAACCGCATCATCTCCAACAAGGTGGACGTGGTCTTCAACACTGTCATTCCGCCGGGCGTCGGACCGTTCTTCAAGCAGCTCTATGAAGCGGGCTTCCTCAAGAACGGCGGCCGTCTCGCCTGCGTCTACTATGACGAGAACACGCTCAACATCAACCAGGCGAGCGAGATCGAGGGGCTTGCGAGCTGTCTCGACTATTTCAAGGTGCTGACCAAGGAGAACCCGTTCGACGCCAAGATCCAGGCCGCCTACGAGAAGGATTTTCCGGGCAACTTCCTGTTCGCCGCCGGCAGCGCCGCGACCGGCACCTATCGCGGCCTCAAGCTGTGGGAAGCCGCCGTCAAGGAAGCCGGCAAGATCGACCGCGAGTCGGTTGCGGCCGCGCTCGACCATGCCAAGATCGCGGAAGGTCCCGGGGGACCGGCCGAGATGGTGCCGGGCAAGCGGCACTGCAAGATGAAGATGTACACCGCGGTTGCCAAGGGCGGGAACTACGAGATCGTTGCGCGCAGCAACGGGCTTGTCGATCCCAAGGAATGCTGAGCGGCAATGCTGGATCGTGATGAGCTTTGCGTGAACCGGTGGAAGCACGAGCGCTCTCTCTTCACGTCTCCCGTAGGGAGAGGTCGGATCGCATCGAACGATGCGATCCGGGTGAGGGGATCAAGTCTCACTGGATGCCGCGGCCCCTCACCCGGATTGCGCTGGGCGATACGTCGCATCGCCAGACGCAATCCGACCTCTCCCCGCTGGGGAGAGGTGAACCGGACGACCGCGAAGCAAATCTCTTTCACGATGCTTGACTCGGAATGCTGAAATCCATGGGTGCAGCTAAGCAGGCGGTCCACGCCGCCGTCGGGGATGAGCCGGAACTTTCGGCGGCCGAGGGCGCGCCGGCCGAGCGATCATCGACGCGAAAAATCCTGCCGATCGTGGAGGGCGTCGTGCTCGTCGCGGCGCTGCTCGCGCCGCTGGTGCTGCAGGACTACCTCACGGTGTTCGCCACGCGCGTGATCATCCTCGCGCTGTTCGCGCTGTCGTTCGATCTGGTCTGGGGCTATGCCGGTATCATGAGCTTTGGCCAGGCCCTGTTCTTCGGTTCGGCCGGCTATGGCGTGGCGCTGCTCGCGCGCGACCTCGACATCACCAACATCTTCCTGGTGCTCCCTGCGGGCACGATCATCGGTCTCACCTTCGCGCTATTGCTCGGCGGCTTCCTGCTGCTGGGACGGCATCCCTCCAGCGTGATCTTCGTGTCGCTGGGCACGCTCACCGGCTCCTACGCCGCCGATCGCCTGGCGCGCGGCTGGTACTATCTCGGCGGCCAGAACGGCATCCCCTCGATCGCGCCGATGACGGTGGGCAGTTACGAATTCTCTGAAGGGCCGGCCTTCTACTATCTCGTGCTCGGCATTCTCGTCGTCGTCTATCTGCTCTGCCGCTTCCTGGTGCGCTCGCAGTTTGGCCTCGCGCTCGCGGGCCTGCGCGAGAACGAGCAGCGTATCGCCTTCTTCGGCTACAAGGCGCAGCACCTCAAGGCCATCATCTTCACCATCGGCGGCGCCGTCGCAGGCCTCGCCGGCAGCCTCTATGCGTTCCATGAAGGCTTCGTCTGGCCCAACATGGTCGGCGTCGTGGTCTCGACGCAGGTGGTGCTCTACGTGCTGTTCGGCGGTTCCGGCACGCTGATCGGCGCGGTGATCGGCGCCGTCATCGTCGAGGGCGTCAGCTTCTGGCTGTCCGACAATTATCGCGACGTCTGGCCGATCATCCTGGGTGTGCTGCTGCTGCTCGTGATCCTGTTCCGGCCGCTCGGCCTGATCAGCTTTGTGCTGGGCGAGCGCGAACGGGTCGGCAGCTTCGGTGAGAAGCCCAGGGGAAGCAAAGCGGAGAACGGGAAGGGGAAGCGCAATGCCGCTCCTTGAGGCCGCGGGCATCAAAAAGGTCTTTGGCAAGCTCACCGCGCTCGACGGCGCCGCGCTCACCGTCGGCGAGAACGAGTTTCACGGCCTGATCGGCCCGAACGGCTCCGGCAAGAGCACGCTGATGAAGTGCATCGCCGGTGCCGAGGTGCCGACCCAGGGCAAGGTGAGCTTCGTCAACACCGATATCACGGCCTTCACCCCGACCGAGCGGGCGCGCGCCGGCATGAGCCTGAAATTCCAGATCACCAGCGTGCTGCCGACGCTGACGCTCTACGACAACATCCTGCTCGCGCTGCAGGCGCAGTCCTCGCTGCTCGACCTCGTGCTCTCGCGGACACGCGGGCTCCTGCACGACCAGGTCATGACCATGCTCACCCAGTTCCGCCTCGCCGATCGTGCGTTCGATGCGGCCGCCGCGCTGTCGCATGGCCAGCAGCAATGGCTGGAAATCGCGATGGCGCTCGCGGGCAAGCCGAAACTGCTGCTGCTGGACGAGCCGACCGGCGGCATGAGCCTGGAGGAGCGCCGCGTTACCGGGGAATTGCTCCAGCCGATCAAGCAGCACTGCTCGCTCGTCATCGTCGAGCACGATCTCGATTTCATCCGCGACATCTGCGATCGCCTCACCGTGCTCGACCAGGGCAAGGTGCTGGCATCGGGGACGGTGTCCGAGATCCAGGCCAACAAATCCGTCCAGGAGATCTATCTGCGCCGTGCCTGAATTTTTGGACATCAAGCATCTCGACGCCGGCTATGGCCGCAGCCAGGTCCTGTTCGACGTCAACCTCGGCATTCCCTGGCGCGGCGGCGTCGCCGTGCTGGGGCGCAACGGCGCCGGCAAGACCACGCTGATGAAGACCATCGTCGGCGAGCTGCCGGCGTGGAAGGGCGAGGTCGCCTTCGACGGCCGCGACATCAGCCGCCGCGCGACCCAGGAGCGCGTCCGTGCCGGCATCGGCTACGTCCCGCAGGAGCATTCGGTGTTCGCGCGCCTGTCGGTGCGCGACAACCTCGCGGTCGGCTCGCTCGCAAGCAGCAAGGCCGACGCGGTCGACCACGTGCTGACCATCTTCCCCAAACTCGGCCAGCGCCTCGACCAGCCCGCCGGCACGCTCTCCGGCGGCGAGCGCAAGATGCTCGCCATCGGCCGCGCCATGCTGGGCGATCCGAAGCTGCTGCTGCTGGACGAGCCCACCGAAGGCGTCTGGATCGGCGTGATCGAAGAGATCACCGAGCGCCTGATCGAGCTCGCGAAAAGCATCGCCGTCATCATCGTCGAGCAGCACCTCGACCTGGCGCTGCGTGTGGCGGACTACGCCTACGTGCTGGACCGCGGACGGGTGGCGCTGCAGGGTGCGGCCGGCGAGGTGAGGGACAATCCGGAGCTGGTGCGGTATCTGGCGCCGTAGGGCGTTACGTTGCTACTGGCTTCAAACCCCTCGCAACGCGAACTCTGCCAATTCCGTCATCCTGAGGCGCGAGCAGCGCGATGCGTAGCATCGCGTAGCGAGCCTCGAAGGATGAACGGCCAAGATGCAGCCTTGCCGTCGCCCTCAAAGCCTTCGCAGCGTGCACCCGCCGGTCCCGTCACCCTTCGAGGGTTGCTGAAGGAGGGGCCACCTCAGGGTGATGGTGAAGCACTGCCAAGAAACGGATTGACGATGGTGAGCCCGCCGATGCTGCGGCCGTGCTGCATATCTTCGCTGTAGAGGATATCGCAGCCAGCTTCGATCGCAGCGGCAACGATCAGTGCATCATAGAAGGCGAAGCCATCGTTTTGCACCAGCGCAAGAGCCGCACGGCTGGTCTTGGCCGTGAGCGGGAGCGCCGGATCGAGCGTATTGTCGATATCATCGAACAGAAGCTCGATATCGCGCCAGCTTCGTCCCTGCTTCCTGTGCAAGACGTTTGCAAGCTCGTTCAGGACTTGCGCGCTAATGGCGCCGCCCTGCTCGATCAGGTCTCGCGAGATTGTGGCCTTGGTGCCGGTCTGCTGCGCGTAAACGAGAATGTTGGTGTCCAGAAACGCGCTCACCGCTCGTTCGCCTCGTCGCGATCGAACTTGTAGTCAGCAGGCAAGGGCGGCCAGTTGCGCGCGCGCATGTTCTCGATTGCCCGTCGACGCCGCTCTTCCTTTGTCTCGACCTCGATCATGCCCTTGCGGGCGGCGACCACCTCGAGTTCGTCGCCCTCCTTGAGGCCGAGTTCTTCGACGAGGGCTTTGGGCAAGCGGACAGCGAGGCTGTTGCCCCATTTGGAAATCTGCATTCCGGCTTCCGTGATATACAATGGATAAATGTATATCATAGTGATGATATCACTGCAGTCAAGTGGACTCCGGAGGTGTCTCGGCCCGGACAGCCTGCGCCAAAACCCGGCAAGGATTGGGGACTGCGTTAGCGCGGCTCGGCAGAATAGGTGGTCGGCGTCATGAGGAGCGCATGCTCGAGTGGTGGGGTGATCGCGAACATCTGCGCACGGTTACGGAAGTGGAAGACCCGCCGGATTCGATATCGATCACTTCTCTCTGCGGCGACGTCGACTTCTCGCCGGGTTAGCCAAAACGCGGTGCGCTCGTGCCCGCATGTTGTCTTGATTTCCAGAAGCCTCTCTTGGCCATCAGTTTCAAAGGAGCGGACGTCGTAACCGTAGCCATCGCCGTCCAGGTCGGAAACCCAGCGGACGTCATCCGCAAGGTCGCTGCGCCCGGCGCGCCGCAGTCGGTCGCGCTCGAACTCCACGACGAATTTCTCGCCGGCCTTGCCCAATTGATGGTTCCTGGCGTCGCGCTCGGCGGGGTCGAACTTTCCGACCAGCCGGCGAACGGCGGGCGTCAATGTCTTCTCGAAGTCCGCGACGGATGGTGGAGCAACGAAAACGGCATCGTCGTTGAGCGCCAGCGGTTGAGTGTCAGTGTTCGCGGGGTAAAGAAAATCCGGTGTCTGTCCGACGTTGTGTTCAACGGCAGCCACCAAGGCGTCCTGATAGTGCGCCAACGGCTTGTAACCGTTGATCCACTGCGTCCCCAGCATATCGAGAACGGCAGAAATGTTTTGAAGCTTGCGTTCGATCGAGCCTTCAGACCGATGCACGATCGTCATGAGCTGGCGCCGATTCTGCGCCTTGCTGTAGGCCGTGCCCGCTCTTTCGGAGGCCAACATCCGAAAATAACTATCGACCACGGCGGAGATTTCGCTCTCCGTCCACGGTGTTCCAGCGATCCCCTCGGTATTCTCCCGGTCCAAGTCTCGGCCTCTGACTTGGAGAGTATCAGGGGGCGGGCTGGGTGCAACGGCGGCACCAAAATGCAGGAAGCGTCACTTCGTGTGAGCGACCAGCTTCGCCCGTTACTTCACCGCCTCGAAGCGGCTGTTGAACGAGTTCGATTGCACCACCGGCGCGGCGCCGGCCATCTGTGCGTTGTCGGCAGCGCCATCGGACACCGACGGTTTTAGCGCCGGGCGCGTCGCGGCAAGCCGCGTGTCGGGCTGCTTCGCCGGCTCGGCGGGTTTGGCGGCGGCAACAGTCGGCTTCGGCGCGTCCTTCGAGGCATCCTTGGACGTATCGCGTCCGGGCACGAACCGGGTCACCGCGGCCTTCAGCCTCGACGCTGCGGTGGGCGGCGTCGTGGACGTCGTGGCCGGGGCGACGGACGCGGTGGCTTGCGGCGGAGGTGTGGTGGTGGCCGTCGTGTCCGCGGTGCCGATGCCCATCTTGCGGCCGAGGTTCGAGAAGAAGCCGCCGGATTTTTCAGCAGGCGCGGCGGACGCGACGCGGGTGTTGGCGGCGGGCGCGCTGACGGCGACGACCGGCTCTTCCTGCGGCGCGGTTGCGGCCGCATCGAGATTCGGCTTGGGCGGATTGACGTGGCCGGGGATCGTGCCCGGCGCCTTCGCCATCGCCAGCATCTGCAGCGTGGTGCCTTCGGCGCCTTCCGACAGGCCGGTCGAGCCTTCGGGAATCTTGGCGGCGAAGATCTTGTTCATGCCGCCGTCGATGCCGGTGTTCATGCGCGCCACCGGCGTGCCGCGGGAGACGAGCTTGGCGTATTCGGCTTCGTCACGCGACTGCTTCTCGCGCACGGCGCTGGCGACGTCCTCGGGGATCACATAGGCCGGGCACTTGGCCGCGGCGTCGAACACCGGATCGCGCTTGGCGTCGGCCGGCTTCGCCGCGTCGAAGACGTACTTCTTCTCGCAGAAATCGACCCTCGGCTCCTGCCGCGTCACCTCGAAATGATCATAGCCTTCCTTGATCATCTTCCAGAACGCCATGTTCGGATTGTTCCGGTGCTTGGCCATGTTCACCGGCGTCATCTTGAACGGATAGGCCTGCAGCTGGAACGCCTTCTGGCCGCCGAAGAAGGATTCGCGGCCGAGCGAATAGATCTCGGCGATCTGCTCGTCGGTCATGGCGTAACAGCCGCGCGAAGAACAATCGCCATGCACCATCAGCTGCGAGCCGGTGCGGCCCAGAGCCTTGTCGAACGCGTTCGGGTAACCCGTGTTGAAGGACAGGTAATAGGCCGACTGCGGATTCATCTGGCTCGGATTGATCGAGTAGAATCCTTCCGGCGCCTGGCGGTCGCCTTCGCGGACCTTCGGTCCGAGGTCACCCGACCAGCGGCAGATCGGATAGGTCTTGAGCAGCGCGAACTGGCCGCTCCGGGTCTGCTTCCAGACCTCGAGCTCGGCCTCCTGCTTGAACAGGCGGACCAGGATCGGCGATTGCAGATCCATGTCCTTCTCGACCATCGCGGCGAGCAGCTTTGGCGGCACCGGCTGGTTGGCCTTGGCGTTGGTCGCGAGCGACACCTGGTCGGTGTCGCAGCCGGCCAGCAGAACGCTGGCCGTCAGCAGCGCAACCAAAGCCAAGAGCGCGCGAGCAAGCGAACGAGAAATCAAGATGGACCCCACACCGTGCCGGGCAAGCAGCGCAAACCCCAATCGTTTTGGAGCATGATCCGACCGGAGATCCGGACCCGTCGTGACGGGCTTTTTCAAACCACGCTCCAGCGCTTATGCCCTGAAGCCATTGATTAAAATTCTAACCTCTGGGTCATGTGGTCGCAACCCGAGCGGGGATCACGAGCCCGTTGGCCCAGTAGCATGGTCAACAGAGACTAAATGGACGCGACTTTGGGCCTTACTTGGGCCGTCCGGCCCAGTTGGGACTCAGATCGCTGATTTGGGCAAAAAAAGGGTTAACGCGGGGTTACCGGGGTGGGCTTTTGGTCTCTCGTGCCCCGGACGCGGCGCAGCGCGTCAGCGGTGCGACGCAGAGCCGGGGCCCAGCCCGGGCGATAGATCCCGGCTCTGCGAAGCAGCGTTTCACGCTGCATCGCGTCCGGGACACGAAATTGTGGCAAATCAGCCCAGTTTCCGGCCGATATCGAGGAATTTCTGCCGCCGCTGCTTGCGGATGGCGTCGCCGTCGAGGCCGCGGAGCTCGTCGAAGGCCTTGGCGATGGCCTCGCCCGTGGTGGCGATCATGGCGGCGGGGTCGCGGTGAGCGCCGCCGACCGGCTCCTTCAGGATGCTGTCGATCACGCCGAAGCGGAGCATGTCCTGGGCAGTGATCTTCATGTTGTTGGCGGCTTCCTG
Source organism: Bradyrhizobium sp. GW821-FHT12B03 (assembly GCF_058807535.1). Classification (NCBI taxonomy): domain Bacteria; kingdom Pseudomonadati; phylum Pseudomonadota; class Alphaproteobacteria; order Hyphomicrobiales; family Nitrobacteraceae; genus Bradyrhizobium; species Bradyrhizobium sp. GW821-FHT12B03. Next base: position 15,795 of record NZ_JBXAQU010000015.1, on the reverse strand, counting down.
GGCCTTGCTGCCGTCGCGCCAGAGGATGGAGGAGGCGGCCTCCGGCGAGATCACGCTGTAGATCGCGTGCTCCAGCATCAGCACCTTGTTGGCGGTGGTGATGGCGATGGCGCCGCCCGACATGCCCTCGCCAGTGATGATGGCGACGTTCGGCACGGTCAGCGCCATGCAGGCATCGGTCGAGCGCGCGATGGCTTCGGCCTGGCCCCGCTCCTCGGCGCCGATGCCGGGATAGGCGCCGGCGGAATCGGCGAGCGACAGCACGGGCAGGCCGAACCGCTCGGCCATCTCCATCACCCGCACGCATTTGCGATAGCCTTCGGGCCGCGCCATGCCGAAATTGTGCTTGATGCGGCTCTCGGTGGAATCGCCCTTTTCCTGGCCCATCACGCAGATCGGCTCGCCGCGGAAGCGGCCGAAACCGGCGACCAGCGCCTCGTCCTCGCCGAACTTGCGGTCGCCGGCGAGCGGGGTGAATTCGGTGATCAGGCCCTTGATGAAGTCGTTGAAGTGCGGCCGCTGCGGATGCCGCGCGACCAGCGTCTTCTGCCACGGGGTCAGGTTCGTATAGAGGTCGGCCAGCGCCTGCGCCGCCTTGTCCTCGATCCGCCCGATCTCATCGGCGATGTCGGTGCCGGAGGCGGCCAGCGTGCGCAATTCGTCGAGCTTGGAGTCGAGCTCGGCGACGGGCTTTTCGAAGTCGAGATAGCTGCGCATCTGGTCTTGCATCAACTCAATATAGGGAGGACGGGGCGAGGCGGCGAAGCGGTTTCGGACCTGCGGAAAGAAATGTAGCTTCTTCAATGAGTTGGCTTGTGCGCTTCTGGGCAGCCCGCCAAATCAATCGTGAGGCCACGGCTCTTTCTGCGGAGATGTGGCCGAAGTCAAGGCGGTTTCGGGCGTTGCCCGCAGCCCGGATGGAGCGAAGCGCAATCCGGGAAGGTCTTTCCGCGAGGTGAGAACCCGGATTTCGCTGCGCTCCATCCGGGCTACGGCAGCGTCACTTCTCCGCCAGCGGGTGCAGGTCGCGCACCAGGCTCTTCAGCCGTTCCTCGACCACATGGGTGTAGATCTGCGTCGTCGAGATGTCGGTGTGTCCGAGCAGGGTCTGCACGATGCGCAAGTCGGCGCCGTTGTGCAGGAGGTGGCTGGCGAAGGCGTGGCGCAGCACGTGCGGGGAGACCAGCCGGGCCTGCAGGCCCGAGGCGACTGCGAGCTCCTTCAAATCACGGGCAAAATGCTGGCGCGTCAGATGCCCGCTCTCGCCGAACGAGGGGAATAGCCATTTCGAGGCGGCGAGGCTGTCTTTCTTCTTCTCCGTCTTGGCGGCTTCCGTCGCGACGAGATAATCCGCCATTGCCTGCCGCGAGGCCTCGTTCAGCGGCACCAGACGCTCCTTGTTGCCCTTGCCGCGCACCACGATCATGCGGGCGTCGCGCTTCGCCGCGGTGCGCGGCAGCGCCACCAGCTCGGAGACGCGCAGGCCCGTGGCGTAGAGCACCTCGAGCAGGCAATAGAGCCGCAGGGCGCGCAGCCGTTTCGAGGGCGAGGCATCCTCCGCCTCGCTCAATTCCTTGGCGCGGCGGAGCATGCGGTCGACATCCGCGATCGACAGCACCTTTGGCAGGCCGCGGCCGCGCTTGGGGCCGGACAGGATGGCCGCGGGATCGTCGCTGCGGATGCGCTCGTTGAGGAGGAAGCGGTAGAGATGCCGCATCGCCGACAGCCGCCGTGCGACGCTGGTCGATTTGAAGCCGCGCGTGTCGAGATCGGCGAGATAGTCGCGCAGCGTTTGCGTCTCGGCGTCCGCAAAATTGTGGCCGGTGCGGCCCAGGAACTCGGAGAAGTCCGTGAGATCGCGGCGGTAGGCATCGAGCGTATTGGGGCCGGCGCCCTGTTCCGCCGCGAGCATGTCGAGGAACAGGCCGGTGAGCTTGCTGTCTGAGGGCTTTGCACGCATGCCCTGGAGGCTAGCTCCTATTTCTTGAGAAACTTATCCGGCGGGATCGTCACCGTCATTTCCCGCGGCTTGGGATTGACGAAGTTCGCCAGCGCGAAGACCACGCCATAGACGATGCCGGCGATCACGGCGACGACCGTCAGGAAGCGGAACAGGCTGGGCATCGGCAGGATCTCGATAAGGTCTCGGCGAGGGCGCGAACGGGCAAATTAACCAATGAAATCATCCAACATGTTCGCCGTTTCGTGGCAAGAGTCCTCTGGCGAGGCCCCCTTCGGGGTCGTATAGGTGGCCAAAGCAGGCCGTCTTTGGCGGCAGATCGAGCGAGACCCAGAGCGAGATCCAGAGCGAGATCCATGTCCGACGCCGCGTTGCCGATTCCCGCTTCGCCTGAGGCCGACATCCTGTCGGCGCTCGGGGCGCGCTCGATCGTGCTCGTCGGCATGATGGGGGTGGGCAAGTCGACCATCGGCCGCCGCATGGCTCTCAGGCTCAAGCTGCCCTTCGTCGACGCCGACACCGAGATCGAGGCCGCGGCCGGCATGACCATACCGGAGATTTTCGAGCGCCACGGCGAGGCGCATTTCCGCGACGGCGAGGCACGGGTGATCGCGCGCCTGCTCGACGGCGGTCCCGTGGTGCTGGCGACCGGCGGCGGCGCCTTCATGCGCGAGGAGACGCGCAGCCGCATCGCGGCGAAGGCGATCTCGATCTGGCTCAAGGCGGACCACGACGTCATCATGCGCCGCGTCCGCCGCCGTGCCGACCGTCCGCTGCTCCAGACCGCCGATCCGGAAGGGACCGTGACGCGCCTGCTCACCGAGCGCGAGCCGGTCTACAGCCATGCCGACCTCACCATCGCCTCGCGCGACGTGCCGCACGACAAGATCGTCGAGGAATGCATCGAGACGCTGCGCGCCCATCTCTGCGGCGAGCAGGCCGCCCCACCCCCTGCCGATGTCGCGAGTGCCGTACGATGACTGCGCCGTTGAAACATTCCGATCCTGTCAATGTCGACGTCGCGCTCGGCGACCGGACCTACGACATCGTCATCGGCCGCGGCGTGCTGGCCTCGCTTGGCGAGCGGGTCGCAGCCTTGCGCCCAGGTGTGCGCACCGCGATCGTGACCGACCGCACCGTCGCAAAACACTGGCTCGAGCCGACCGAAGCCTCGCTCGCCGCCGCCGGCATCCCGACGTCGCGCATCGTCGTCGAGGAAGGCGAGATCTCGAAAACCTATGCGGGCCTGGAAAAGGTCAGCGAAGCCCTGATCGCCGCGAAGATCGAGCGCAACGATCTCGTCATCGCGCTCGGCGGCGGCGTGGTCGGCGATCTCGCCGGCTTTGCCGCCGCGATCCTGCGCCGCGGCGTCGATTTCGTGCAGGTGCCGACTTCGCTCCTGGCCCAGGTCGATTCCTCCGTCGGCGGCAAGACCGGCATCAACTCGCCACAGGGCAAGAACCTGCTCGGTGCCTTCCACCAGCCGGTGCTGGTCATCGCCGACACCGCCGTGCTCGACACGCTGTCGCCGCGCCAGTTCCGCGCCGGCTATGCCGAGGTCGCCAAATACGGCGTGCTCGGCGACGAGGCCTTCTTCACCTGGCTGGAAAAGAACCATTCCGACATCTTCAAGGGCGGCTCGGCGCGCGAGCACGCGATCGCCACCTCCTGCCGGGCCAAGGCCGGCGTCGTCTCGCGCGACGAGCGCGAGACCGGCGAGCGCGCGCTGCTCAATCTCGGCCACACCTTCGGCCATGCGCTGGAAGCTGCGACCGGCTTCTCCGACCGCCTGTTCCACGGCGAGGGCGTCGCGATCGGCATGACGCTGGCGGCGCAGTTCTCGGCGCAGCTCGGCATGATCGGCGAGCTCGAGGCGGCGCGCGTCGAGCGGCACCTGATCGAAGCCGGCCTGCCGACCCGCTTGCAGGATATTGCGGGCTTTGCGCAGGAAGGGCTGGCGGACGCCGACGCGCTGATGGCCCTGATGGCGCAGGACAAGAAGGTCAAGCGCGGCAAGCTCACCTTCATCCTGCTGGAGGCGGTGGGCCGCGCGGTGATCGCAAAGGACGTCGAGCCGGCCCCGGTCCGCGATTTCCTGCAGTCGAAATTGTCGCAGTGATGGCGGGATTGTCTGGGCATGCCGCCCGCGAAGAGGCGCGGAAGGTCAAGGCGGTCGCGAGGCAGGCATGAGTTCGATCTCGATCAATCTGCTGCTTGCGGTCCTCTTGCTCGCCGCCAATGCATTCTATGTGGCGGCGGAATTTGCGCTCGTGAAGAGCCGCGGCTTTCGCGTCAAGGTCATGGTCGAGCAGAACCGCTTCGGCGCGCGCCTGCTCCAGACCATGATGGGAAACATCGAATCCTATCTCGCCTGCTGCCAGCTCGGCATCACCATGGCCTCCCTGGGTCTTGGCTGGATCGGCGAGCCGACCGTGTCTGCGCTGCTGAGCCCGATCCTCCGTCCGCTCGGATTGTCGGAGGCCACGCTGCACTTCACGTCGTTCGTGGCGGGTTTTCTGGTCTTCTCCTCCCTGCACATCATCATCGGCGAACAGGTGCCGAAGACGCTTGCGATCAGGGAGCCGATGCCGGTGTCGCAGTGGATCGCATATCCGCTTCACGCCTCCTATCTGGTGTTCTATCCGCTGAGCTGGTGTCTCAACACGGCTTCGAGCGCGATCTTGCGCCTGATTGGCGTCCAGGAGTTTTCGCAGCACGAGATCCTGACGGATTCCGAGATCGAAGGCCTGGTCGAGGAATCGGCCGTGCACGGCAAGATCGAGAGCGGCGAGGCCGAGTATATTCACAACGTCTTCCGCCTCGGCGAGCTGACGGTATCCGACGTGATGGTTCATCGCACCGCCATGGTGATGATCAATGCCGACCTGCCGTCGGAGGAGCTGGTGCGGGAGGTGCTGGCCACCGAGTACACCCGCATTCCGCTGTGGCGCGACAAGTCGGAGAACATCATCGGCATTCTGCACGCCAAGGATCTGCTGCGGGCCATCCACGCGTCGGAGGGCGATACCTCGCGCATCGATGTCACCACGATCATGCTGCCGCCCTGGTTCGTGCCGGAAATGCGACCGATATCCCAGCAGCTCAAGGCGTTCCGGCGCCGCAAGACCCATTTCGCGCTCGTCGTCGACGAGTATGGCGAGGTTGAAGGCCTCGTAACGCTGGAAGACATTCTGGAGGAGATCGTCGGCGACATCTCCGACGAGCACGACGTCGTGGTCGCCGGCGTGCGCCGCCAGCCCGATGGTTCTGTCGTGGTCGACGGCTCCGTGCCGATCCGCGATCTCAACCGCGCGCTCGACTGGCACCTGCCCGATGAAGAGGCAACGACGGTTGCCGGCCTCGTCATTCACGAGGCGCGCTCGATCCCCGACCGTGGCCAGAGCTTCACCTTCCACGGCTTCCGCTTCCGCGTCCTGCGCCGCGAACGCAACCGCATCACCGCGCTCCGTATTTCACCGGTGCCACGCGAGGCGGAGCTGGAGGAGGCCAAGCCGAGAAGGGCCGGGACGTCGTTCTAGTTTTGCTTACCCTTACCTGGAGGGTAAGCAGATCACCCTTCCCCCGGCGCCTGCGCGTGGATGGCGAGCGCATGCACGCTGCCGGAGAGTTCCGCGGCCAGCGCCGCATTTATCAGGCGGTGGCGCTCGACCCGGCTCTTCCCTTTGAAGGCTTGCGACACAATATACACACGGAAGTGCGTCTCGCCGCTCGGCCGATGGCCGGCATGGCCCTCATGCAAATGTGACTCGTCGACGACTTGCAGGCTTTCCGGCGTGAAAGCTTCCCGCAACTTGTTGCTGATAGTGTCTCTCATAGCCATGTGTGCCATTCAGGTGCAGAGCTCGCACTCCGTTATTTGCCGGGTTCGCAGCTAATTGCAATGTCAAGACTTGAAGGTTTTTGCATTGCGTAGTCAAAGTCAGCCATGCCGATCGATTCATCAAAGTTCTTCGACTCCATCCGCGTCAAGCCGCGGGGCAAGCAGCCCGAGGTGAAGCCGCGCGACACCGCGGTCGGCTGCGAATGGGCCGGATGCCAGAACAAGGGCGCTCACCGCGCGCCGAAGGGCCGCGAGAACCAGCGCGAGTACTGGCATTTCTGTCTGAACCACGTGCGCGAGTACAACCAGAACTACAATTTCTTTTCCGGCATGAATGCCGACGCGGTCGCGCGCTACCAGAAGGATGCGCTGACCGGCCACCGTCCGACCTGGAAGATGGGCGCCAATGGCGGCGTCAAGAAGGGATCGGAAGCCGAGATCGACGGCGCGTTCGATCCGTTCAGCATGTTCTCCGAGATCAACGGCCGCGCCAACTGGCGGAAGGGGCCGGACGCCCAGCCCAAGGTCGAGACGCGCAAGGTGATGAACGCCGAGCGCAAGGCGCTCCAGGTCATGGGCCTCGGCCCCAGTGCCACGCTCGCCGACGTCAAGTCCAAGTACAAGGCGCTGGTCAAGCAGCATCACCCCGACGCCAATGGCGGCGACCGCTCGACCGAGGATCGCCTGATCGAGATCATCAAGGCGTATAATTATCTGAAGACGGTCGTGCGGGAGGCCTAGAGCATGATCCGGAAAAGTGCGCAGCGGTTTTCCGAAAAGATCATGCTTAGACAACAACCTAAAGCGCGATGACGATTCATCCTAATGGCATCGCGTTTTAGGCGACGACCTCGGGGAAGGACAGTTCGCAAACCAGTCCTTCCGGCCTCCATTGCCGGGTCACCTGTCCCCGCAAGGTCCGGATGATGCCATCGATCGCGCCGACGCCGAAGCCCCTGCGCGTCGGCGGCCCGCTGAGCCGGGGACCGCCGTTCTCCGACCAGTGCAGCACGAGAGGCCGTGCATCATTGGCCGCCCAACGGATCTCCAGCGTGCCCGAAGGCGTCGACAGCGCCCCATATTTGGCAGCGTTGGTCGCCAGCTCATGCAGCGCGACTGCGATCGACTGGGCGAGGGTCGGCGGCAGATGGACGTCGCCTCCCGCGATCCTGACCCGCTCGCCCTCCCGGCTTGCGTATGGCCGCAATTCCTCTTCGACGATGGTCTTCAGGTTCGCGCCGGTCCAGCGCGAGGCCGAGAACAGCCTCTGCACGTTGGCAAGGGCGCTGAGTCGCCCCTGAAACGCGGCTTGGAACTCTTCTGCGGTGTCTGCCTTCGTCAGCCGCAGCATCGCCTGAGCCACTGCGAGCAGATTGTTCGAACGATGGTCGACCTCGGAGGTGAGGAGCATCATCCGCTGCTCGGCCTGCTTGCGGGCGGTGATGTCGACCAGCATGTTCACCGCCCCAACCAATCGGCCGCGCTTGTCACGTAGCGGCGTCGGATACGGCATGAAGCAGATCCGGGAGCCGTCCGGCCGTTCGGCCACGGCTTCGACATCACGCACGGGCCGGTTCTGCCTGAGCGCGATGGCCATCGGGCATTCGTCGTGGGGGAGCGGCGTGCCGTCAGGCAAATAGAGCTTCCATGTCACGCACCACATCTCTCCGATCTTTGGCGTACGTCCGGCAAAATCGACGCAGGCGCGATTGAAGAACGTGATGCGGCCGTCCGCGTCGGTCGTGTAGACCGCGGCGGGCAGTGCCTGGAGCAGGTCGCGAAAGCGCCTTTCGGAATCGGCGTCAGCCTCGCTCCGGCTCGCCGCATAGCCGGCGGCGATCTCGCCGATCCTGGCCTCGTCCGAATGTCCTAACAAGTCCAGCATCGCGTTCCTGATCTACCGGGGCAGATAGGTAAGTCGCCAGGCGCGCGAGTGTTCCCTCGGGGTCGTCAGGCCGTCCTCGCAATCACGGTCTCGTGCGACGTGTTGCGGGCGCGTTCAACCAGACAGTCGTGGCCCGGATGGAGCGTCGGCGTCATCCGGGCCTTTCTCGCACAGCAATCGGCTTCCCCGGATGACGCTTCGCTCCATGCCGGCTACGTCATCGCCCCTCCGGCATCGCCCCGACATAAGACGAGCTCGGCCGGATCAGCCGTCCCGTGCGCTGCTGCTCGCGCGCATGCGCGGTCCACCCGGCGGCGCGCGCCACCGCGAAGATCGGCGTGAATGCCTGCCTCGGGATCGCCAGCGCATCGAGCAGGATCGCGGTGAAGAACTCCACATTCGTCTCCAGCGGCCGCTCCGGATTCTTCTTGCGTAGCGCGCTGCGGATATAGGCCTCGACCTCGCCGGCAAACGGCAGGTCGGTGCCGTTGGACGCCAGCGCCTCGACCGCGGTCTTGAGCACGTCGGCGCGCGGGTCGCGCACGCGATAGACGCGGTGGCCAAAGCCCATCATCCGCTCGCCGCGCGCCAGCGCCGCATCGACCCAGGGCTGGATCCGCTCGCGCGAGCCGATCGCGTCCAACATTTCCAGCACCGGCTCCGGCGCGCCGCCATGCAGCGGACCGGTAAGCGCGCAATAGCCTGCCGTGACCGCCGCGAACAGATCGGCCTGCGTCGAGGCGACGACGCGTGCGGTGAAGGTCGAGGCGTTCATGCCGTGGTCGCTGGCCGTGACGAGATAGGCGTCCAGCGCGGTGACCTCGCGTGCTGCAGGCGTGCGTCCGTGCAGCATGCGAAGCGTATCGGCGGCATGGCTCACATTCGGATCGGGCGCGACCGGGTCGAGCCCCTTGGCGCGCCGCACGAGCGCGCCCGCGATCACCGGAAACGCGCCGACAATGGTCGCTTCATGCGCCAGGCCGTGCTCGGCGCGTAGCCCCGCGACCGCCGCGCGAAACCCGTCGACGATGCCCATGCCGCGCGTCGCCGGCAACAACTCGTCCAGTCGGGCGAAGGCCCGCTCGCGCGCCGCGCCCAGGCTCGCCCGCACATTGGCTTCGCTCAGGCTGGTCTTGCTGGCGCCGTTCCAGAGCCGGGCGGTGACGCCCTCGAAGCTCGATTTGGCGGCGAGGGTGCCGACATGCTCGCCGGCGATGATCAGCTCGCCGCGCTCGCCATCGACATGGCTCAGCACGGTCTCGGCCGCGGGAACGCCGTCCAGCCCGATCTGGCTTTTGGTGAGGTGGATGTTCATGGCCCAATCTCCTTTGCACTGCACCAAGGAAAAATCGGACCTCTCGACAGATTGATCAATCTTGATTACATAAATCAATATGAAAAATTCCGAGGAGCTCTACCTCTCCGCCCGGGAAGCCGCCGCCGAGCTCGCGATCTCGCCGGCGACGCTTTACGCCTATGTCAGCCGCGGCCTGATCCGCTCCGAGCCGACACCGGACTCGCGCAAGAACCGCTACCGGGCCGAGGACGTCCGCGCCTTGAAGGAGCGCCGCGTGCCGTCGCCGGAGCCACGGGGGCTGCGCAGCTTCGATGCCGACCTGCCGGTCATGGACACGGAGATCTCGACCATCACCGAGGAGGGCGCGATCTACCGCGGCGTCAATTGCGTCGACCTCGCCGAGAACGACACGCTGGAGCACACCGCGACGCTGCTGTGGGACGTCTCCGACGTCGATCCCTTCGCGCCCGACAATCAGCCCGAGATTTCCGAGGAAATGCGGATGATCGCGCAGGCCGCGCGTCGCGCCGCACCGATCGACCGCGCCATCGCGGTGCTGGCGCTGGCTGCAAGCGCCGATCCCCGCGCCTTCACCCGCGCCCCCGACGGCCGCGCCATGGTTGGTGCGCGTATCGTCCGCCTGCTGGTTGCGACCATGCTCAATGCGGAAGCCTCGGCCGAGCCGCTGCATCAGCAGGTCGCGCGCGCCTGGGCGGCGGACAACAAGCATGCGGGCGATCTGATCCGCCGCGCACTGGTTCTGCTCGCCGATCATGAATTGAACGCATCGACTTTCACCGCGCGCTGCGCGGCCTCGACCGGCCTCAATCTCTACGATTCCGTCATCGCCGGCCTTGCCGCGCTGAAAGGCCCCAAGCATGGCGGCGCCGGCGTGCTGGCCTCGCAGCTCGTCAAGACGCTGATCGACCGCGACGTCGCGCCCGTGGTGCGCGAACGCGTCGCGCTCGGCGAGCGCTTCGCCGGTTTCGGCCATGGCGTCTACAAGCGCGGCGATCCCCGCGCGCAATCGCTGCTGAACGCGCTCTCGCGCGCCGGCGCGCCGCGAAAATTCACGCGCGAAGTGCCCGAGCGGATCATCGAAGCGACCGGCGAGCTCGTCAACATCGACTACGCGCTCGCCGTGCTCGTGCACGCGCTGCGGCTGCCGGCCGGCAGCGAGCTCGCCCTGTTCGCGATGGCCCGCAGCGTCGGCTGGATCGCCCATGCCAGCGAGCAATTGCAGTTCGGCAAGCTGATCCGCCCGCGGGCGCGGTATGTGGGACCTGCGCCGGGGCGGCGGGCGGGGGCTGCGGAATCGAAGTCCTAGGGCAGGGCTCAAGGCCAGGTCGCAGCAAGAGCGATCAAGGCGACAAAGCCGCCAAGTGGCACCAGGTGCGAAAAATCGCGGTGGCGCAGAACGGTCAAAACCGCAGCTGCAATGATGGCCGCGCCAAGCACCAGGCCAATGATGCGTCCGACGGGAAGCGCAATCAGAACGGCGGTCATGATCTCCAGTCCACCAGTCAAAATGCTCCACCAGCGCGGGTAACCCCACCGAGCAAAATCGCCTTGTGTTGTGGATGTGCCGATCGCGTTGAAGAGGCCGGCGCCGAAGAAGCCGGCAACGAGCAGCCAATTTGAAACAGCATGAACCATCTTAGACCACCCCAGTGACCAGGGGCACGGCCGCGAAGACCATGATCACGGCCGTGAGACCATGGATGCCCAAGGCGCTCCTCGTAGAGCCTTTCGCGGCAAGAATGAGCAGCATGTCGCCCACGGGGATGATGGCTTCCACAAGCAGAATGATGCCGACGCCGCCGGGCGCGCCCCACATCATGAACGCCAGCACTGCCAACCCCGATGCGATGTCCCGCACCCCCTTGAGACGAAGCCACCATGCGATGTTGGCGCCATTCTCAGGAAGCGGCAGGCCGAAGCTGCGTGTGGCGGCCAATGGGCTCGCGACATATTGGAGGCCGATCGCGATGATCGCGAAAGCCACGAGCAACGCCGTTCCGAGGGCAAGCCAATGCATCGCACCGTCCTTTCTAGCCAAGGAATATAATCTATCATTGCTAGAATTATCTATTGATGCTAGATTGTCAAGCGTCGGAATGATATCGTTGACGCGCGCATTCCAGGTTCGGGAGATCGGAGATTGGGTACCGCCGAGCGGAAAGGCAGGGAGCGGGCTGAGCGCGAGCATCGCATCGTCGCGGCAGCGCGCGTGATCGCAGAGCGCGAAGGGTGGGATGCCGTTACGATCCGGCGCCTGGCCGAGGAGATCGAATACAGTCAGCCGGTGCTCTATTCGCATTTCGAGAACAGGGATGCGATCGTTGCAGCAGTTGCAGTCGAGGGCTTCAAGGAACTCACCGTCGCTCTTCGGGAAGCGGCAAGTGGATCGGGCGGACGAAACGCCCTCAAGAATGTCGCGGCGGCCTATCTCGCCTTCGGGCTAAGTCGTCCTGCGCTCTACGACGCCATGTTCGTCCTCCCGACGAACTTGCGGTTCGCCGAAGCCGGAACCAGACCGGAGCTACAGGCCGGCTTCGAAGCACTCGCGGCAGTCGTATCGCCGTTTTGCGTCGATGTCGCTGTCGTGACCGAGACGTTCTGGGCAACCCTTCATGGACTCGCTGAACTCGAACGTTCGGGCCGAATCAGGCCCAGCGCGCGCGAGGAGCGTATCGCCCGTGTTGTTCGGGCGATCGCAGTTTCCGGAAGCAAATCGCCTGCACGCGGCTGAGACCATTCAGTTGACGGCTGCTTCGGCGCATCGTTCGACCCGACCTTGATGATGTCTGAGCCGCGCGGTGTTCGCCGTGCATCTGAATGTCGTCCACCGGGCGCAGTGTGGTGATATGTCCGCAGGTCGGTCGACCGGACGTTGCTCGCCCGGCGGCGCTCGACAGATCTGAACCTGGAAGTCGCGCGTCTTGGCAATTTCCGGGTTCGGGCCCACAGCCGACCTCAGTGGAGCGAAGCCGTCACCACGAAAGATTGCTGCGGGAATGTCAGCCGGCCGTTCGCCAGCATAGCGGGATCGAGGCGAGCCGCCGCGTCGTCGGCGATGGCGGCAATCTTGCGTTCGCTTCCGGGACCATCCTCGCCCTTCAAGAGCGCAGCCATCGGGGTCGCCGTGAGTTGGAAGCGGACGTAATCCAGCGCTGAGGGAAAGCTAATTTGCTTGGATACGGTCGCAACATTGACGTCCTCAAAGCCAGCCTGCCGCACCCAGTTGCCGAGCTCTTCGGCAGCGCAGGAAAGATGCTCGGAGCGTTTCGTCCGTGAGGATTGAGCTCCGAGAAAACTGTCGAGTGCCTGCACGAAAGCGTGCGCGGCTGGCGTTTGCTCAATGGCGCTGTAGACGCTGAGCCCGACGCGACCTCGCGGCTTGAGAACCCGGGCCATCTCTCTGAGAGCCAGCGGTCGATCAGGGAAAAATTGCAGTCCGAGTTGGCAGAGCACGACATCGAAACTATGCGCCTCGAATGGCAAGTTCAGCGCACTCCCTTCGATCCACTCGACCTTGGTCGATTTCGTCCGAGCCACAGTCAACATCGCCGTGTTGAGGTCCATGCCAACCAACCTCCCGACGTGCCCCCGTTCATCCAACAGCCGCGCCACGACGCCGGTTCCGCAGGCGACATCGAGTACGCTTTCCCCTTTTGTCGGTCTGGTACGGTCGAGCAGATCCTTGGCCCAAATCGACGTGATGGCGGGGACGAGATAACGCTCATAGAGCTCAGGGACGCTGGCATCCATCTGCCAATGTTCACGCGCTGCCATGACAACTTCCAACAATGCCCATGTGAAAACGCCAGAAAAGCGATGCCAGAAAAGGAATGAGAAAAGTTATATCTGTGCTGGCCGATATGGCCAACCGGCACAAGGTCTCCGAAAACTCTGCTTGTGGCCGATTTCGTTGCAGAAGTCGGCTGTAACCGACGGATGTTTTTCGGCCGTTCGGTAAGGCCGACCGGCTTTGATCCGCCGACCGTGACGCTCTCAACGCAACTCCTACGCTACGCGATGCACAGGGCATGAGCGGGTGGTGGTCGCGCAACGAACGTCGCGAGGCGCCTCAGATTTTGAGCGATGGCAGCCAGAACAAACTCGTCCTGGGCGCCCCGTGGGCCACGAAGCCGAAGCCGACCAAGCCTCAGGATGCGCTTCAAGTGTGCAAACTGCATCTCGATCTTCTTGCGCTGACGTCGCGACGTCTCGAAGCCCTCGGTGCCAGCGAACGACCGGGCGACGTCCCGGGCGTGCTCATGTATGTCGCGCGGGATCTTGCGCGATGGTTCTTTTGGACAGCACTGCAGTTTAAGCGGGCATGCGTCGCAGTCGAGCTTGCTCGCACGATACAGAAGCGTTTTGCCCTCGTGCACGGTGCCACTCGTCCCGAGCCGCTTTCCGCCCGGGCAGAGGTAGACGTCGCTGGTCGGATCATAGCGAAAGTCGCTGCGCGAGAAGGTACCGTCATCTCGCTTCGACTTGTCGAATACGGGGATATGTGGCGCGATGCCCTTCTCCTCGACCAGCCAGTTCAGCATCGGAGCCGCCCCGTAAGCGGTATCCCCGACAAGCCGCTCCGGCTTGAGACCAAAGCGCTCCTCTGTTCGTTCGATCATTGTCCTCGCCGCGCCGACCTCGGCCTGGCGAATGGCGCGGGACGCCTCGACATCAACGATGACGCCGAACTTCACGTCGATGAGATAATTGTCGGAGTAAGCGAAGAATGCTGGTCCCTTGTGAGCTCCGGTCCACTGGGCCGCGGGATCGGACGGCGAGATGAACTTCGGGACAACGTCACTGGCCGCACCCCACGCCGTATCGTCGAGGGTTGCCAGATACTCCTTCACCGCGCGGCTTGACCTCGCCGGATCGCGATCCCTGCACCAGTCTTGACCCGCGATCGAGCGCTGCTTGTTCGCATCGGCCTGGATCAGGCTCGCGTCTACCGCAAAACCTTCGCCACCAACCAGACCGGCCACAATGCACGCCTCGACGATACGTTCGAATACGCGACGAACGACATCTCCCTCGCGGAAGCGCTCATTGCGGGCCCGCGAGAAGGCCGAATGATCCGGGATAGCATCCTCGATACCGAGCTTGCAGAACCACCGATAGGCGAGGTTCACCTGCACTTCACGGCAGAGCAGCCGCTCCGAGCGGATCGCGAAGACATACCCCACGATCAGCATCCGGATCATCAGCTCCGGATCGATCGATGGGCGACCCGTGGACGAATAATGAGGAGCAAGTTGACTGCGAAGCCAGGACAGATCGAGAGCGGTGTCGATCTTCCGCACCAGATGATCTTCGGGAACCGCATCGCTGAGATGAAACTCGTAGAACAGTTGACCTTGGTCACTCTTCAGACGGCCCATCATCGATCGACCTCGTCGCGATTCGCGTCAACACAACGGAATCACGCTTGCCGGCTCGCCTCAACCGACTTTTGCAACAAAATCGGCCCTTTACCGACATTCGAACTGCATCGCGCGGGCCATGTGGTGGCAAGCTTTTCAAAAGATGCAGTGGTATTGTCCCTTTGCCCCTCCAAATTCACGGTGATAGTGTCGTAACCGCGGTCTGTCCGGGAGGACACAATGGGATGGTTTGACCGGCTGTTTGGAAGGACGTCGGCGCCTGCTACCGGACTCTTTGCGAGATTTAGGCGGAAATCACGGGCACCGACAGATCCGGATCTTCTGAAGATTGCCAAAGACCGAAAAAGGCATATTTCGCGAAGAGCCGTGAGAGATGAATATAATCGGCTGCTTCTGGAGAAGTACGCGCACGACAAGTCTTGATTTCTAATTCGATCCGGTGGTCCCACTACGTGCCAGCGAAGCTCTTCATCTCCGGCTTCTTTCTCGCCTCGTTTATTGGCCGTCAGCGGGACGGGCTGATTGCTGCCATCGAGAGCAGCCGTTGCCCGCAAAGGGACGCTCACACGAAATCTCCCTCCCGCCAGTTAGCTAAAATATAATCCTGCCGGCCAATGTCGTCATTGCCGCTAAGGTTCTGACCCATGAAGCGATGGCGCTACGTCAGTATCAGCAGCATGGCTATCGCCGTGGGTCTCGTTTGTGCCGGAGCCCTGGTGGTCGGTCAATCGCACGTGCCATCAGACGCCATAGCGCTATCGGTAACACGTACTCCGGAGCTTATGGAGCGTGCGTGGCACCTGCCCGTGGCAGCCACATTCCAAAGACACGTTGACTGGCAGTCAAATGGCTCTCGCTGCGGACCTGCAGCTGTTGCGAATGCTTACCGGTCGCTTGGCGAGGCGGCAAGGACGGAGGGCAAGGTGTTGGCCGGTACATGGAGCTGCTGGACAGGCGTATGCATCATGGGTCTCACGCTCGACGAGCTGGCCAAAGTCGCCCAGACCAACACGAGCCGGAAAGTCACGGTCTTACGCGATCTCAGCGAGAACCAGTTTCTGGAGCATCTCCGTCGATCCAACGATCCGGGCCGACGCTACATCGTGAATTTCGATCGCGCTCAAATTTTTGGTGCTGGTAGCGGACATCACTCCCCAATCGGGGGCTATTTCGAAGCCGAGGACCTCGTTTTCGTGCTCGATGTCAATTTCAGCTTCCAGCCATGGCTGGTCGAGCGGAAGCGGCTGTTCGACGCTGTAAATACGTTCGACGGCGATAAGAAGCGGGGGCTGCTGTTCATAGAGTAATATCCCACTGCATGTCGCCTATTGGCCCGATTTCGTTGAAAAAGGCTGCAGTAGTCCGATGTATTGGCGCCAGCTCCGAAGCGGCCTAGCGGCTGGGTTCTCC
>NZ_JBXAQU010000014.1:0-210250 GCF_058807535.1 Bradyrhizobium sp. GW821-FHT12B03 | reverse complement strand
ACGCTGCCGCGTCCACCGCAAGCCCGGCTCGCGAACAAGACGACCACATGATCGCCCCTCAAGGATGAGCCGGGATGCACGACACATACGACAAATCCGAATTTCGGTAAAGTGGAATATTTTTGCGGCAGACGGTTGACATGCTCGCGAAACAGGGCGAACGGCGGATCATCCGCAAGCAACAGAAAGGGGCGGTGCCGAACACCGCCCCTGCAACGAAACCGGGAAACGCGTAGATCAGACCAATGAACCGGGTCTGCGCCTACGGCGACGCCGAAAGCGACCGCTCGATATGGCCGTATCAGTAGCCCGGATCGTAATAATAAGGACTACCGCCGTAGTAGCCCGGACCGCCGTAATAGCCCGGACCGCCGTAGTAACGACGCGGGCCATAATAATAGCGGTTCTCGTAATAGTCGCGGCGCCGCTGCTCGGCGATCACCCCGCCGATGATGCCCGCCGCGGCCCCCATGAAGGCAAGGCCCGCGGCGTTCGACCCGCGTCGATAGTAGCGGTGGCGGCGTGCGGCGCTGAAATCGGTGACGTCCGAGGCCTGGCCGGCCGTGGCGACCTTTGCGGACACCGCCTTGGCCGGTCCCGCGGAGGCCGCGGACGAGGGCGATGCGGAGGTTGCGACCAATGCCAGGCTTGCGAACGCGGCCAGTACGATGTTGCGGCCGGCCGCGGAATTCATCGGTCCCTTACTCATTTTGACCTTCCTCTGTTCTCGCCCAAATTGATCTATGCAAACCATATATAATGCGCAAACCATTGAAATGGTTTCGCGAACGCGGCAATCTGCCACGCTTTGAACGATTGTAAACCGACATTTCAGATCCAGCTTGAACGATCCAACCTGAGCAGATAATGAACAGCCGCGCCGTTTTTCGGTCGCCGTAAGCGTTTCACGTGAACCAACGCATCAACCGACGCCGTCGGGATCGATGCCATTTTCGAAGGTTCAACGTGATCGACGCGTCCTTTTCCTCAAGAGAAATCAGATGATTGCGGTTCGCAAACTGCCGGCGCGCTATGCGCCGATCGTGATGCCATTCGTGCTGTCCATCCTCATGACGGCCGTGGTGTCGGTTATTTCGACGCTTCGGAGCCTCGGCGCAACGCCGGCCTTCCTCGCGACCTGGCCGGGCGCCTGGGCGCTGTCTTGGCTCGTCGCCTTCCCAACACTGCTGATGGTGCTGCCACTGGTCCGCCGGATCGTGGCCTGCGTCGTCGCCCCTCCGTCTCGATGATCCGGAAGAGCACCTAGCGGTCTACCGAAGAGATCGCGATCAAGCACCAACCTGAAGCGCGATGACGATTCATCCCAATCTCATCGCGCTTTACGACAGCGCCCCGAGCACGCCGCGCGTGGCCTTGTCGATCTCCTCGACATAGCGGCGGCGGGCGAAGGTCTCGGTGAGGAAGCCGACCACCTTGCGGCTGTCGGTGGAATCGACCACCGCCAGCATCTCGGCTTCCGCCTCGTCGAACACCGCCATCGCCGACTTCACGTTCATTTCCGGGATCAGCACGATCTCGGTCAGGCGGGCGAGCTCGATCACCTGGATCTCGTCGGCGATGGTGTCGAGATCGCTGGAGAACAGGTCGGGCAGCAGGACGAGGCCGACATATTCGTCGGCATTGTTGACGATGACGACGCCCGGCCGCGAGCCCAGCACGAATTCGCGGCGCACGGCGGCGATCGTCGTGGTCGACGGCACCTTGCCGACGTCCGAGCGCATCAGCCGCTCGACGGTGAGGTTGCGCAGCCAGCCGACGTCATTGGCGCTGCGGATGGTCTCGCCGCGCAGATGCAGGCGCCAGGTCGAGAAGGAGTGGCCGAACATGAAGCGGACGCAGATCGAGGTGACGATGCAGCCGGCCAGCACCACGGCGGTGACGTCGACATTGCGGGTCATCTCGAGCACGAGGAACGACATGGTCAAGGGACCGCCGACGATGGCGACGCCGAGCGTCGCCATGCCCGTCAGCATCGCCACCAGCGGATCGATCACGAAGTTCGGACTGACGAGCAACAGCACGGCGGCGAAGAACTTTCCGATCAGGCTGCCGACGAACAGCGAGGCGAAGAACAGGCCACCGCGGAAGCCCGAGGCCAGCGAGATCAGGCAGGCCGTCACCTTCAGGGCGATGATCAGCGCGATCAGGCCGACCGTCATGTCGTGAAAGAGATCGAGCACCATGGCGCCGTGACCGGCGGCGAGCACCTGCGGCGTGATGATGGCAAAGCCGCCGACGATGAGGCCGCCGATCACCGGACGCAGCCAGACCGGCAACCATTTGAACAGGCGCTCGAACATCGAGGACGAGCGCATCACCGCGATGCCGACGCCGCTGGTGATGAGCGCAAGCCCGACCAGTGCCAGATACTGCTCGACGCCGACGGCGCTGACCTTCGGTATCTCCAGCGAGTACGGCGCGCCGCCGAGCCACTGCGCGGTCAGGGCGCCGGCGAGCGAGGCCGCCAGGATCGGCGCCGCGCTGCCGACCGAGTAGACGCCGACGATCAGCTCGCAGGCGTAGAAGGCACCGGTGATCGGCGCACCGAACGCCGCCGCGATCGCGGCGGCAGCGCCGCAGCCGACGATCAGGCGCAAATCGTTGCGGCGCAGATTGAAGAACTTGCCGAACAGCGAGGCGATGCCGGCGCCGATCTGGGTATAGCCGGCCTCCAGACCGACCGAGGCGCCGCAGCCGTTGGAGATCAGCGTCTGGCTCGACACCACCACGCTGTCGCGCATCGACAGATTGCCGCCGCGCAGCGCGTTCGCTTCGATCGGGTCGACCGCGCTGGAGATCTTCATCCGCCGCCGCGACCATTCCATGATGCCGAGCGCCAATCCGCCGAGCGCAGGCGCGATCAGGGCGGCCCAGGGGCTGACCCGGGCGTTGGCCGACAGGCGGACGTCGACGGGAATACCGTAGATGACCATATGGGCAATCTGCGCGATCTCGGCCATCAGCGTCACGATGGCGCCGGCCAGCGTGCCGATCACCAGTGCGAGCGGAATCAGGTAGAACTCGTTGCTGCGCAACAGCGCGCGCAGGCGAACCATGACGCGGTTCGATCCCTTGCGATCGACGAGATGTCTGATCCTCACGAACACCTCTGCCTGCCCTACCCTTCCGACATGCCGTAGCCGGCCATGCGCTGGCGGACCCGTTCGATCTCGTCGCTGGAGAGCAGCGGCGGTGTCCCGATCTGCAGGCAGCCGTGATATTGCCGCGCCAGCGTCTCGACCTCGACGGCGAGCCACATCGCCTTGTCCAGCGTCTTGCCGATCGCGATCATGCCGTGATGGTCGAGCAGGCAGGCAAGCCGGCCCTCCAGCGCCCGCACCGCATGTTCGGACAGTTCCGCCGTTCCGAAGGTGGCATAGGGCGCGCAGCGGATGCTGTCGCCGCCGGCGGCGGCGATCATGTAGTGCACGGGTGGGATCTCCATGCCCATGATCGCCAGGATGGTGCAATAGGTCGGATGGGTGTGCACCACGGCGCTGACGTCGGGCCGCGACTTCAGGATGTCGCGGTGGAAGCGCCACTCGCTGGACGGCTTCTGATCGGGCGCATGCGAGCCGTCCATCGCCATGAACACGATCTGGTCGGGCGTCATGGCCTCATAGGGCACGCTGGTCGGCGTGACCAGCAACCCGTCCACATGCCGGACGCTGATATTGCCCGAGGTGCCCTGGTTGATGCCGAGCGCATTCATGCGGCGGCAGGCGTCGATGATGGCCTGTCTCTTGGCGAGTTCGTCCGCTGTCATCGACATCCCGAATTCATCTCGATTTCATCTCGATTTCTTGGCGATGGGCGTTTGTGAGAGGGGAAGTACGTCAAAGCAATATGGCAGCGCAAGCGAAAGCGGCCGGGATCGGGCGCCGGCTTGCCGGCGCCCTCGCAAGATCTCGAAATAGACTGCAAAATCAATAAATTACCAGATTGACGCAGGCCTATGGCGGGCTCACCCGGACGGCCGCGATGCCATTGATCACGAACTGCACCGAATAGGCGGCGAGCAGCATGCCGAGCACGCGCGAGAGCACGGCATTTCCGGTGCGCCCGAGGGTGCGCGCGATCAGGTGAGCCGAGACGAAGCACAGCATGCAGAGCAGACAGACCGCGAGGACGACCGCGATGATGATCGCCAGCCTCGCCCCGTAGCCGGCATCGCCCGTCAACAGCAACGTGGTCGCGATCGCACCGGGGCCGGCCATCATGGGGATCGCCAGCGGAAACACTGCGACATCGGAGGCGTGCTCCGCGGTCGCCTTGTCGGCCTCGCGGGCCTCACGATGCGGGCGGTCGCCGAAGATCATCTGGTAGGAGACGCCGAACAGCAGCAGCCCGCCGGCGATCTGGAAGGCGGGGATGCCGATCCCGAGCTGCCGCAACAGCCAGTTTCCGGCCAGCGCGATCACCACCAGGATCGAGGCCGCGATCAGCGGCGCGCGCAGCGCGATCGTGCGCTTGACCGTGTCGGGCATGCCCCCGGTCGCGGCGAGGAATGCCGGCGCAAGGCCGACGGGATCGACCACCAGCAGCAGCGTCACGAAGGCGGACAGGGCGAAATCGAGCATGCGGCTGGGTCTCACGCGAGGTGCAGCGGCAATCCATAGCGGCTCGAGGAGGCCTTCGCGAGGAACATTTGCCCTCGCAGAGTCTTGGTCGCGCGAGGATTGAGGAGGGCATCGCCTTCCCGTGTCGCCTCAAGAGGAGGATTTATGGCTAAACAAGCAAAGAAACGTGCGAACGCGAAAAAGACCGCGGCGCGCCGTCCGCGTCAGGCGCCGAAGATGCTGAGCGACCTGTTCCTGGAGACGCTGAAGGACATCTATTACGCCGAGAACAAGATCATCAAGACGCTGCCGAAGATGGCGAAGGCGGCTCACTCCAAGCAGCTCTCCGCAGCCTTCACCAAGCATCTGCGCGAGACGCAGGGCCAGGTCAAACGTCTCGACCAGATCTTCAAGATGCTGGGCAAGCCCGCACGCGGCAAGCCCTGCGAGGCGATCAACGGCATCACCGACGAAGGCGCCGAGATCATGAAGGACTTCAAGAACGCCCCCGCCCTCGACGCCGGCCTGCTCGCGGCGGCCCAGGCCGTCGAGCACTACGAGATCTCCCGCTACGGCACGCTGCGCACCTGGGCCGAGGAGCTCGGCATGCCGGACGCGGCGAGGCTGCTGCAGGAGACGCTCGACGAGGAAGAGGCGACCGATCACACCCTGACCGAGCTCGCCATCTCCGTCATCAACCTCGAGGCGGAAGAGGAGTACCGCGCCGCCGCCTGATAAGCGCGCCGCGCCCAACTGTCGCCTTCGGCGCCGCGGAACATCTCCGCGGCGTCAATGTGTCTGACTGCAAGGGCCTCCTCGGGTTCGAGGGACAGGCATGCTGCAAACGCGCGATGCTGGAATTCTGAGGAACTGTCCCCATATCCTCGTTTTCCAACCGCAGCGCCTTCCCCGAGTTTTGCCATGCAACCGAAAAATCCCCTCGACTGGATGCTGTCCGAAGCGCTGGACTCGCTGACCCGCGCCGAACGGCTGCGCCAGCAGTTCGGCCGCCAGGAAGCCTGCTGGGAGCCGCCGATCGACGTGCTCGAGACCGAGCATGAGCTTCTGATCCTGGTCGCGCTCCCCGGCGTCAATCCGGACAATGTCGAGACCGTCATCCATGACGGCGTACTCGTCATCTCCGGCCAGCGCACGCTGCCGCCGGAGCTTCGCAACGCCCGCATCCACCGGCTCGAGCTGCCGCAGGGGCGGTTCGAGCGCCGCATTGCATTGCCCCTTGGCCGCTACGCCATCAGCCGCTTCGTGATGGACGGCTGCGTCGCACTGCGCCTCGCCAAATCCTGAGGTCGATCATGGCCACCGAACAGTTGAATAACGCACAGACCAATTCCCAAGAGAATTCCGACGTGAAGATCCCCGAAGACGCACTGATCATCATCCCCGTGCGCGAGATGGTGCTGTTCCCCGGCGCCATCGCGCCGATCGCGATCGGCCGGGCGAAGTCCATCGCCGCCGCGCAGCAGGCGTTGCGCGAGCAGCGGCCGGTCGGCATCGTCCTGCAGCGCAGCCCCGAGATCGAGGAGCCCGGGCCGGACGATCTCTACCGGGTCGCGACCATCGCCAACATCGTGCGCTACATCACCGCGCCCGACGGCACCCATCACATCGTCTGCCAGGGCGTGCAGCGCGCGCGCATTATCGACTTCCTGCCGGGGACGCCGTTCCTGGCTGCGCGCTTCCAGCAGATTCCGGAGCCGAGCACGAGCTCGCCCGAGATCGAGGCGCGCGCGCTGAACCTGCAGCGCCAGGCGATCGAGGCGATCGAGCTGCTGCCGCAGGCGCCGCCCGAGCTGGTCGCGATGTTCCAGAGCACGACCGCGCCCGGCGCGCTGGCGGATCTGGCGACCTCGTTCATGGACATCAAGCCGCAGGACAAGCAGGAGGTGCTGGAGACCATCGACCTCACCTTGCGGGTCGAGAAGGTGTCGAAGCACCTGGCCGAACGGCTGGAGGTGCTGCGCATCAGCAACGAGATCGGCCAGAAGACTCGCGCCTCCTTCGACGAGCGGCAGCGCGAGGCGATCCTGCGCGAGCAGATGGCGACCATTCAGCGCCAGCTCGGCGAAGGCGACGGCAAGGCGGCCGAGGTCGCCGAGCTGACGGCCGCCATCGCCAAGGCCAATATGCCGCCCGAGGCAGAGGCGCACGCCAAGAAGGAGCTGCGCCGCTACGAACGCATGCCCGAGGCTGCCGGTGAAGCCGGCATGGTCCGCACCTATCTGGACTGGCTGATCGAGCTGCCCTGGGCGCTGCCCGCGGAGAAGCCGATCGACATCAAGGAGGCGCGTCGCATCCTGGATGCCGATCATTTCGGCCTGGAGAAGATCAAGAGCCGGATCATCGAATATCTGGCCGTGCGCAAGCTCGCGCCGCAGGGCAAGGCGCCGATCCTGTGCTTCGTCGGCCCGCCCGGCGTCGGCAAGACTTCGCTCGGCCAGTCCATCGCACGTGCGATGGATCGCCCCTTCGTGCGCGTCAGCCTGGGCGGCGTGCATGACGAAGCCGAGATCCGCGGTCACCGGCGCACCTATATCGGTGCGCTGCCAGGCAACATCATCCAGGGCATCAAGAAGGCCGGCAGCCGGAACTGCGTCATGATGCTGGACGAGATCGACAAGATGGGCCGCGGCGTGCAGGGCGACCCTTCCGCCGCCATGCTGGAGGTGCTCGACCCCGAGCAGAACGGGACGTTCCGGGACAATTACCTGGCCGTACCCTTCGACCTGTCGCGCGTCGTCTTCATCGCGACCGCCAACATGCTGGACCAGATCCCGGGTCCGCTGCTGGACCGCATGGAGCTGATCAGCCTCGCCGGTTACACCGAGGACGAGAAGCTGGAGATCGCGAAGCGCTATCTGGTGCGGCGGCAGCTGGAGGCCAATGGCCTGACGGCCGAACAAGCCGAGATCGAGCCGGAGGCGTTGAAGCTGATCGTCAAGGGCTACACCCGCGAGGCCGGCGTGCGTAACCTCGAGCGCGAGATCGGCAAGGTGTTCCGCCACGCCGCGGTGCAGGTCGCCGAAGGCTCGGCTGCCAAGGTCGTGGTGAACCCGAAGGACATCGCCACCGTGCTCGGCCAGCCGCGCTTCGAGGGCGAGATCGCGCAGCGCACCAGCATTCCGGGCGTGGCCACCGGCCTTGCCTGGACGCCGGTCGGCGGCGACATCCTGTTCATCGAGGCCTCGCGCGTGCCCGGCCGCGGCGGCATGATCCTGACCGGCCAGCTCGGCGAGGTCATGCGCGAGAGCGTGCAGGCGGCACTGACGCTGGTGAAGAGCAAGGCGCCGCAGCTCGGCATCGATCCCCAGTTGTTCGAGAAGAGCGACATCCACGTTCACGTGCCCGCGGGCGCAACCCCGAAGGACGGACCGAGCGCGGGCGTCGCGATGTTCACCGCGCTGACGTCACTGCTCACCAACCGCACGGTGAGGAGCGACACCGCGATGACCGGCGAGATCTCGCTGCGCGGCCTGGTGCTGCCGGTCGGCGGCATCAAGGAGAAGGTGGTGGCCGCGGCCGCCGCCGGGTTGAAGCGGGTGATGCTGCCGGCGCGCAACAAGCGGGACTACGACGACATCCCGAAGAGCGCGCGGGACAACCTCGAATTCATCTGGCTGGAGCGCGTCGACGAAGCCATCGCCGCGGCGCTCGAGCCGGTCGAGGCCCAAGTCGATGCGAAGGTCGAAGCGGCGGAGTGACGGCGATGAAGAAACTGCTGGAAAGAGCCAAGAGATCCCGGAAGGCGCAGCGGCTGCGCCAGCTGCTCGATCGCGCCATCGACGGGGTTCGCGATGCACTGGCGGGACCCGAGCCACGGCTTCAGCCGGTCCCGATCCGGGTCAGGCGCCGCAAAGGCTGAACCCCTCCGCTTCAGCCCTCGCGGTCGTCGAACACAAAAGGCCCCCTCCTGCGAGGGGGCCTTTGCTTTATCAGGCCACGGCGTCCTTGGCGGCCTTGACCGGGCGGGCGCGGACGATCTTCCGGGCCGGCTTGGCCTTGAACATCATCTCTTCACCCGTGAACGGGTTGGTGCCCTTGCGCGCCTTGGTCGCGGGCTTCTTGATGACCACGAACTTGGCGAAGCCCGGCACCAGGAACAGGCCGTTCTTCTTGAGCTCCTTGTGGCCGACGTCGGTCAGCGTCTCCATGACGCTCTTGACGTCGCGCTTGGAAAGCTCGGTGGCGGTCGCAATCTTTTCGATCAACTGCGATTTGGACATTTGGGCTGGCATCGTGTCTCCTCTGATTCGTTGCCGGTTGCATATTAGACCAACCGGCGAAGGCCTAGAGCCTTCTGCACAGTTTTGTCGCGGTTTTACGGGCTTTTTTGGCCCCCTGTGGCAAAAAACCCTGCTTTTTAGCTACTTCCAGAGCGGGAGAAGCCTCGGGCAGCGGATTTTACCTTGTTTCAAAGGCCCGCACGCAGCCTTGCTAAAGCTGATTCGCTGCTTTCGACAAGCGACGACCGGTCTCTTTGTGCGCGGAGGAGCGCGATTCACCCTAGAAAATAAGGCTGGATCGTCGTGTTGCGGCGCATTGGCTGCTCTCTCACCCAGTTCTTACGGGGGCGCGACGAGCTTCGCTCGCGCTAGATGCGTTCGATGATGATGGCCGGCGCCATGCCGCCGGCGGCGCACATGGTGACGAGACCGCGCTTGAGGTCGCGCCGTTCGAGCTCGTCGAGCACGGTGCCGATCAGGATCGAGCCGGTCGCGCCGATCGGATGGCCGAGCGCGATCGAGCCGCCGTTGACGTTGACCTTGGCGCGGTCGAGCCTGAGGTCGCGGATATATTTTTCCGCGACCACCGCAAAGGCCTCGTTGATCTCGAACAGGTCGATGTCGTCGACCGTGAGCCCCGCCTTCGCCAGCACCTTGCGGGTGGCCGGCACCGGCGCGTTCAGCATCAAGGTCGGCGAGTCCCCCATGTTGGCCATCGCAACCACGCGAGCGCGGGCTTTAAGGCCATGCGCCTTGGCGTAAGCCGGCGATGCAAGAAGGATCGCAGCGGCGCCGTCGACGACGCCGGACGAATTGCCGGCGTGATGCACGAAGTCGATGTTCAGATCAGGATATTTCTGCAGGATCAGACCGCGATAGGTGGTGCCCTTGTCGTCGAGTACATAGTCGGCGATGGCGGGGAATGCCGGCTTCAGGCTGCTGAGGCCTTCCATCGTGGTCTGCGGCCGCGGATATTCTTCGTGGTCGAGCGCGAGGCTGCCGTCCTCGCGATAGACAGGCACGAGGCTCTTCTTGAAGTGCCCGTTCGCCATCGCATGCGCGGCGCGCTTCTGGCTCTCGAGCCCGAGCGCATCGACGTCCCGCCGCGTGACGCCTTCCATGGTGGCGATCGCATCGGCGCAGACGCCCTGATGCGACTGCGGATGCCGCGCACGCAGGCGCAGATTGCCGCCATCCATCATCATCGGACCGCCGCCGCGACGTCCCTCCATCGACATCATCTCGCAGCCGCCGGCGATGACGAGGTCTTCGGCGCCCGCCATGATGGAGCTTGCAGCCATGTTGACGCTGGTGATGCCGGAGCCGCAGAAGCGGTCGAGCGTCACGGCGCTGGCGCGCACGTCGTAGCCGGCGTCGAGCGCCGACATGCGGCCGAGATCGCCGCTTTGCGTTGCGACCTGCGCGCTGCAGCCCCAGACGATGTCGTCGACGTCGGCCGTATTGATGCCGGTGCGATCGGCGAGCGCACGCAGCACGGTTGCGCCCAGCTGCTGCGGATGAATGCCCGAGAGCGCTCCCTTGCCGGCCTTGCCGACGCCCCGCGGGGTCCTGCAGGCATCGATGATCAGCGCGTCAGCCATTGGCGTTGTCCTCTCGTTATGAGTGTTGAGAGGCGTTGTCGGTCAGCGGGAGAGTTGAGTCAATGCGCGGTGTTTACGCCCTCGCCCGCATTTTCCGCCACGCGGTTAGCGCACAAAAGCCTCCGCGGTCGTCATGGCCGGGCTTGTCCCGGCATGACGGCCTTCTGAGCGTAAGAAAAGCCGTTACACCCCCACCGCATTCTTCGCGATCACGTTGCGGTAGTAGCTCGCGCTCAGCTTCGCCGTCCGCACCTGGGTGTCGAAATTGACGTGATAGAGCCCGAAGCGCTTGCCGAGCCCGAACACCCATTCGAAATTGTCCATCAGGCTCCAGAGGAAATAGCCGCGCACCGGCACGCCTTCGGCGGTGGCGCGCTGGAGCTGGGCGAGATAGTTGCGCAGGTACATGATGCGGTCGGTGTCGTAGATCTTGCCGTCGGGCGAAACCACATCGTCGCCGGAGGTGCCGTTCTCGGTGATGTAGATCGCATCCGTCTTCCAGATCTTTGCCGCCAGCCTCGGCACCCAGTAGATCGTCTCCGGCGCGACGCGGAGCCAGTCCGAATTCATGTGCGGGAATGATTTCGGGATCGGCAGCGGCATGAAGCCCGCGCCCTGGTCGGACGGCACCACATAGTTCTGCGGCGCGTAGATGTTGAGGCCGAGGAAGTCGACCGGCGAGGAGATGATCTTCAGCTCGGCGTCGGTATATTTCGGCGCATTGGCGCCCGCATATTTCAGGAAGGCCTCGGTATACTGACCCGTCATGATGACGTTGAGATAGCCGGCATTCATCTCGCGCAGCGCGATCTCGGCGGCGCGGACATGCTCGGGCGTGTCGATCGCGGGAACGCAGACGTCGATGTTCTCGGCCGGCCCGACCCTGGTGCCGCGGCGGCCGCGGGCGCGCACCGCCTGCACCGCGAGCCCGTGTGCGAGCGCGCTGTTATGCCTGATCTGGTTGACCTCGGCTTGCGGCAGCGTCACGCCGGGCGCATCGATGCCGAGGCCATAGCCGAACTGCACGAAACGGCCGCTCTCGTTCAGCGTGAACACGTTCTTGACCCGATCGGTCAGACGCTCGGCGACGTAGCCCGCATAGTCGCCAAAGATCTTGCAGGTCTCGGTCGAGCGCCAGCCGCCAAAACGATCCTGGAGCGACTGCGGCAGGTCCCAATGATAGAGCGTCGCCCACGGCTCGATGCCGTTCTTGAGCAGTTCGTCGACCAGGCGGTTGTAGAAGTCGAGCCCCTTCGGGTTCGGCTTGCCATCGCCATCCGGAAACACCCGCGGCCAGGCGATCGAGAAGCGATAGGCCTTGCAGCCGAGTTCCCTGATGAGCGCGATATCCTCCTTGTAACGGTGATAGTGCTCGTTGGCGCGATCGCCGGTGGTGCCATCCTCGATCTTGCCGGGGATGCGGACGAACTTGTCCCAGATCGAGGCCCCTCGCCCGTCCTCGTTGACCGCGCCCTCGACCTGATAGGACGAGGTCGCCGTGCCCCAGACAAAGCCCGTCGGAAAGCCGTTGCCGCTGCGCGGCGCCGCTGCCGGCTTGGCTTCAGCGCTCTCCAGAGGATTTGCGATTCCGGCCGCGGACAATCCCGCCAGCTTGCCAAACTGGCGACGCGAGACCTTGTCCGACATTGATGCTGCCCCCGAGATGGATGTTGCGGCTGCACAATGGCCGGTCACGGGCGATTTGAGAAGCAGTCGAGCCGAGAGTTGATGATGCAAAAATGCGGAAGGACGCTCCGCATCGCGCAGGGCGTTATTCGGGTTCGATGCCAAGCCCCTGAATGATCTTGCCGGACGAGACGAGCTGGTCTTCGAGGAAGCGCTTTGCGCCCGCCGGTGTCACCGCATCGCCAATACGGACATCGAAGCCGAGGGTGGGCGCTCGCTCGCGCACGTCGGACGATTCCAGGGCGCGTGCAATCTCGGCGCTCAGTTTTTCGACGATGTCGGCGGGCGTGCCGACCGGCGCCATGAACATGAACCAGCCCTGCAGATCGACGCTTTGCAGCGTCTCCGCGATCGCGGGGACGTCCGGCAGGGAGTCGAGCCGTCTGGCTCCGGCAACGGCAACCGGTCGAAGCGTCCCTGCCTTGATGAAGGCCTCGGCGATGGATGCCGACTGGATCGTCACCTGGATGCGGCCCGAGATCGCATCCTGCACCGCATTCGTGGTCGTGTTGTAGGGGATGAGCACAAAGCCGGTTCCGGCGCTCTTGTTGATGGCTTGAGCGATCAGGCCCGAGAGGTTGCGCGCACCGTCGACGGCGAGACTCAACGAACCCGGCGCCGATCTCTCGAGCTTGATCAATTCCGGCAGCGTATTGGCCTTCACCTCGGGATTGACGAGAAGGACATGGTTGCTTTTGGCCACCATCGCGATCGGCACGAAGTCTTTCACGGAATCATAGGGGAGCTTCTTGAACGTGTAGGGATTGGTGACGAGCGCCGCCGATGTGGCGAACAGGAATGTGTAGCCGTCTGGAGTCGCACGGGCGACCGACTGGGTGCCGACGAGGTTTGCGGCGCCCGGACGATTCTCGACGATGAACTGCTGCCCGAAGGTCCGCGAGAGTTTTTCGGTGATGAGGCGGCACATCACGTCCGGGCTGTTGCCCGCCGGCTGCGGCACGACGACGGTCACCGGCCGCTGCGGCCACGACTGCGCGCAGGCTGGAAGAGACAGACAGAGCGCAGCGCCGGCGAGCAGCACACGACGGGACAGTCCGGACATGGTGTTCCTCCCTGAAGATCCCGCTTGGCGGGCTTTTATTGGTGGTTCGCAGCCGTCGCCGGCGGCGGCCTTTCGATCAGGCTTCGTCTGCGACGACATTCCTGAGCACGCCGAGGCGCTCGACCTCGATCTCGACGACATCGCCGGACTTCATCCAGAGCGGTGGCTCGCGCCGCGCACCGACGCCCCCCGGCGTTCCGCTGACGATGACGTCGCCGGGCTCGAGCCGCGTGAACGTGGAGCAGTATTCGATCTGGCGCGGGATATCGAAGATCATCTGCTTGATCCGCGCTTCCTGCATGACCTGTCCGTTGAGGCGCGTCTCCAGCTTGAGCTCGCCAAGCGGACCGAGCTCGTCCGGTGTCATCATCCAGGGCCCGAACGCGCCGGTATCGGGAAAATTCTTGCCCGGCGTGAACTGATGGGTGTGACGCTGGAAATCGCGGATGCTGCCGTCATTGTAGCAGGAATAGCCAGCAACGTGGCTCATGGCGTCGGCCCGGGAGATGTAGCGGCCGGCCTTGCCGATGATGACCGCAAGCTCGCCTTCGAAGTCGAGATCGGTCGAGACGCGCGGCCGCACGATCGGCTGCAAATGTCCGGTCTGGCTGTTGGCATAGCGCGAAAAGATGGTGGGATGCTCGACCTCGGCGCGGCCGGTTTCCTTGCGGTGGGTCTCGTAGTTCAGGCCCACGCAGAGGATCTTGTCGGGGTTCGGGATCACCGGCAGCCATTTGACCTTGGAGAGCGGAACGGAAGCCGCCGCGGATCTTGCATCCGCAACGCCGGCCAGCGACGAACCGATGGCAGCCTTGAGGTCGGCGTAACGCGCCCTGAGCGCTGCACCGACATCGAAAAAAGTCTCGCCTTCGACGACGCCCCAGGTGGTGCGGCCGTCGATCGCCACAGTTGCCAGTTTCACGGTGTTCTCTCCTTTGTGGGATCAAAATTGTGGTTGTCTCGCCCGGCCGGAACGTCGTGCAGACGCGCCCCGATCTCGCGCAGGAGATCGCCGAGTTCGGCGGCGTCGCGCGCCGTGCCGAAAACGTAATGATCGGGTCGCACGATCGCGGCGACGGCCTCGTGACGATCGAACCAGCTCGCGAGCACGCCCTCGGTCTCCTGGAGCGCATCGGGCGCGCCGGAGCCGGCAGGTGCGATGGCCGCTGCAAACAGGTCCGGGCGCGCCGTGCAGAGAGCGAGGAGAGCAGCCGCGTCGGAGCGGCGGCCGTCGATGAATATGCGCAAGCCTGGTCCGGTCACCTCATCGAGCAGGCGGACCGTGCCGGCGCTTGCGATGCGCGGCTGTGGAAACAGACTGCCACGTGCCGGCCCTTCGTGATTTGCAAGAAGGCCGGCGCGCAGCGGCGGAATGATCTCTTGCCGCGTGATCTGGAGTGGCTTGCCGCCGCCTTCGG
Source organism: Bradyrhizobium sp. GW821-FHT12B03 (assembly GCF_058807535.1). Classification (NCBI taxonomy): domain Bacteria; kingdom Pseudomonadati; phylum Pseudomonadota; class Alphaproteobacteria; order Hyphomicrobiales; family Nitrobacteraceae; genus Bradyrhizobium; species Bradyrhizobium sp. GW821-FHT12B03. The sequence goes on along the minus strand of NZ_JBXAQU010000014.1, from coordinate 195,661 downwards.
CCAGAATGCGCGCATCACGCCGCCGGGCCGCGGCGGGGTCGCGTTCACAAATCGACTGGCCGATTGCCTTGATCTTGCCGGTCAGCTCGATCACATGGGCCTTGCGTTCCACCGTGTAGCTGTCGAGCAGGCGGTCGGAAGACACACCCCTGAGCACCCGATCGAGCTTCCAGACGAGGTTCGTGGCATCGCGCAGGCCCTGGCACATACCCTGGCCGATGAAGGGCGGCTGCTGATGTGCGGCATCGCCGGCGATCAGGATTCTGCCGTTGCGCCAGACCTCCGCAACGAGGGCGTGGAAACGATAGGAGGCGGCCCGCCACAGCTCGCCTTCCTGCGGCGTGAGCCAGGGCGCGAGCAGCTTCCAGACATTCTCAGGCCGCTCCATCTGCCGCGCGTCCTCGCCCGGCAGCAGCATGATCTCCCAGCGGCGATGGTTGTTCGGGCCGATCAGGAAGCTGACGGGGCGCGCCGGATTGCAGAATTGCGCGGAGCATTGCGGCAATTCGTGAAGCGCGCTCTCGTTCACGCGCACGTCGACCACGAGCCAGGGTTCGTCGAAGACGAGGTCCTCGAGCCCAAGCCCTGCGATCTCGCGCACCGTGCTCGAGGCGCCGTCGCAGCCGAGCACATAGCGCGCGGTCACGGAACGGTGCTTTCCGTCGGCTTCCTTCAACCTGGCTTCAACGCGATCGGAGGCTTGAACGAGATCAATCAGCTCGACGCCGAGCCCGGCGCGCACGTTGGAAAAGCTTGCCGCGTGGCGGCGCAGCTCGGCCTCGACCGCGGGCTGGCTGAACACCATGCTCGGTGTGTAGCCGAGCGGATAGGGCTTTGCGACCATGTCGACGCGGCGGATCAGTTGGCCGTCGACGCCAAAATGCTCCGACGCGGTGAAGGGCTCGACATGGGGCGCGATCGCCTCAGCGAGGCCCATATTGTCGAAGTGCCGAAAAATCTCGTGATCGAGCGCAATCGCGCGCGGCTTGTCGTAGACCTCAGTGAGCCGGTCGATCACCAGCGTGCGATGACCGAGGCGGCCGAGCTGGCCCGCGGCAACGGCGCCAGTCGGCCCGAAGCCGACGACGAGCACGTCATGGTCGGTGGCCGCCGCTTGCGTCATGCGCGCGCCGTCGTGAAGGGAACGGCGAGCTGCGCCGTCTTGCAGGCGTCGGACTTGGGCGGGGCAATGCCCCACTGATCCGTTCGTCCCGGCGGCCAGACCCAATCGCCTGGACCTTTCGCGACGTAGCTGTCGTCGATCTGCAGGACTTCGGCGGTGTATTCGATTACTGCGCCGGTCGGATCGACGAAATAGGCAAACACATTATCGCCCGGGCCGTGACGGCCGACGCCCCAACCGATCGGATAGCCATGATCGACCATGCGGCCGGAGCCGCGCATGACCGACTCCAGATCAGGCATCAGGAAGGCAATGTGATTGAGGCCGTTGCGAGGGGCTTCCGCGAGCACCACCGCGTGGTGGTCGCGGTTGCAGCACAGGAACGCCATCAGCTTTGACCGATCCGACAGGCGGAAGCCGAGCGTCTCCTGGTAGAATGCCGAGAGCTTTTCGACATCGACGCTGTTGATGTTGACATGCGCGAGCCGCTCGGGCCGGTCCGCCACCACGCGCGCCGTCTTGGTGCGGTCGCCATGAACGAATTCCATGGTGCAGCCCTGCGGCTCCCGAACCACGAAACTTTCGCCGCCCGACGGTGCCGGCGATGGCGCGAGCCCACTGACCACCTCACAGCCAGCCCGTCGCGCGCGTTCAAACAGGCGGGACAGGTCTTCGCGCGAGCGGGTGCGGAAGCTGACTTTGCGCAGCGAGGTCGTCTCGCCGGGCGTGAGCTCGAGAACGTGGAAGTCGCCGCCCGTCGCCGCGAGGTAGACCGTGCCGTCCGCTTCCGCCGCGACGTCGAGGCCCCAGACCGCCGTGTAGAAATCGACCGAAGCTGTGGGGTGCGGCGTCGTGATCTCGACGCTGCGCAGAGCCGCCACCGGAAAATCGGACATTGGGCTTCCTCGCCAGGACGCGCGAACAGTGGCGAGTCCATAATATGTAAAAAAGTTGCCGTAAAGAATAAATTTATAAATTATTGGCCGGAAGTCTTCTAATGTACAAAAAGGGTCGACGATTCCGATGGACGCTCATGAGCTCTGACCTGCAAACCCCTAGGGCGGACCAGCCGGCCACGCTGGCGACGACGATCTATGCGCGCCTGAAAACCGACATTCTGACCACGCGGCTGGAGCCCGGACGCAAGCTGCAGTCGCGCTTCCTGATGGAGCAGTACAATGTCGGACAGACCCCGCTGCGCGAGGCGCTCAACCGCCTGACCACGGAAGAGTTCGTCGTCGGCATGGAGCAGCGCGGCTTCTATGTGAAGGAGGTCAGCAAGGACGAGCTTCAGGAGCTGACCAAGACGCGGTGCTGGGTCGAAGGCCTGGCACTCCGCGAGTCCATGCAGAATGCGACCCAGGGCTGGGAGGAGGCGCTGCTGGTTGCGCATCACCGGCTCGATCGTACGCCGCGTTCGCTCAAGCCCGATACATTCGAGGACAATCCGGACTGGGAGAAGGTGCACCGCGCGTTCCATGCGACACTGATCGGCCTTTGCGGTTCACGGCCGCTGCTCGGCTTCTGCGAGCAACTCGCCGACCGGCTCTATCGCTATCGCATGATGTCGATTGCGAAGGCCTATCCGGCGCGCAAGGTCGGTGCCGAGCACAGTGACATCCTTGAGGCGGTGCTCGCCAGGAACAGCGATCAGGCCGTGCGCCTGCTTCAGCAGCACTATCAGCGCACCGCCGACGTCATCTATTCCGACCTCGACGGATTGCTGGCGTAGCTTCGTCCCGGGGACATCGAGCGCTGCCGCGATCAGCGCGAGCGCTTCGGCAGCTTTGGAAGTTTGTCGGGATTGAACGCCGGGAGCGGCCCGGTTCGTTCACGCGCCGGGGGCTGGTGTTCCGTCAGAATGAGCGTTCCCTGGAGGACCATTCCCGGCACTTGTTGTGCCGTCGCCGTGTAAGTCGCGATCTTGCCGGGGCAGTGTCCCTCGATGTCCAGCGTCAGCTCATCATCGACGCCGAAGACGGTCGCACGTCCATCGGTATGACGCTTCGTCAACACGGTTGCGGTGAAGCGATCGCCATCGACCTTGCAGGAGCCGTGATACGTCATCAGGCTGTCACGGCCCCAGATCTGGCCATCTGCGACATGGACGATACCGGCGCCCTGATCGAGCGGTGTCTTGTACCACGCCGCGTAGGTGCCATCCTTCAGCATGGGAGCCGTCTCCCCTGGTAGTCCCCCGCCAACAATCCGCATGATTAGCGCTAAGAAAGCGTTAATCGCGCGGCCCGTGCCAATCCGGTCTGTCCCTGCGCAGCTCGGCCTCAAGGTCCTCGATGATGCTATGAAGCAGACACGCGGCCAGCGGGTCGGTCACTTCCCGTTCCAGATGCCGATAGCGCGCGATCCGGGATTCCTGCTCTCTCAACTGGTGCTCTGTCATCAGACGGGCCCTCCGACAAAACGACGCGCAGAGGGCCGAACAGTTTCGTTAAAATTTTCAGATCATTTGTCACGGTTTCTGATCGGTTAACGCTTGCGAGCGTCGGATGCGAGCTCAGAACCGAAGACGAACTCCGATCATGTCCCCGCTCCTTCACCTGACTGGCCTGCTAACGCGCGACTGAGCAATCGGTCGGACGCCCCCAACAGTGCGACCGCATAGGACGGCTCTCCGGCTGACGGGCTCGGCAGGATGGCCTGCGCCCTGTTGTTAAACATCGCGCCGCTGCGGCCGTTGAGATCGCGTGACACCAAGAGCGGGACCATCCGCTCGGCATAAGTATCCGGCTCGATCATCATGAAGCTGGTCAGCCATTCCATGACGGCAAAAAGCGCGCGCGACCCGAGCAGATTGGCGCGGATGTTGGTTTTGACGAAGCCAGGGTTGAGACCGAAGACATCGACATCGGGAAGACGTGTGGCGGCATCGAGGACGAGCACTTCGTTTCCGGATACGGTGTTCGAATGTGCGGAGAAGCGCTTGTAGCTTCGTTCCGAGTTGAGGTCGTCGACATCAGCCTTCTGCTCCGTGCCGGGGAATCCCATGACGAAGATCCGGGGCCTCGGCTCGGTCCTGGTACGGTCCTTGCCCAGACGCGGAGCGATCTCGTTCAGGATGACAAGGCGGCTCAGATAGCTGACGGCAAGATCGCGTTCGATGCCTTCGGGCGTCACCTCGCGTTTGGGGCCGGCCATGATGCCGGTCGTGAAGACGACGATGTCGATCTGCCCGGCGGGCAGCTCAGCGCCGATCCGTCTCGCATCCCGCATCGAGCTCAAATCGGCCTTCATGAACGTGATGCGCGGCACCTCCTGATCGCGAAAAGTCTGACCGACGACTAGGACATTCGCTTCCTTGGCTGCGAACTGGTGGCTGAGTGCGCGACCGATTCCGCCGGTGCCGCCAATCACCGCGACATTCAGTCCGGCGAGCCGAAGGCTTTCGAGCGCTGGCGGAGCGACATTCAGGCTCTTGTCCAATTCCACGCGTTTCACTGTAGATCTACCTTCCGCACGCATTGATGAAAACAAGCGCTCGCACGGCGAGTCGCGGTGCAAAGCCGATGAAGGTGGTGCCGCCGTCCTCAGATGACGGCAGAAGCATTCAATGCGGGATAGTCGATGTAGCCCCGTGCTGTGCCGCCGAAGAACGTCGTCCGATCGGCCTCGTTCAGCGGCGCGCCCGATTTCAGGCGCGCGATGAAATCGGGATTTGCCAGGATCATCTGGCCGTAGGCCTCCAGATCGGCCAGTCCAGCCGCGACGTCGGAGCCGATGCGCTCGCGCGGACGGCCCGGCCTGTTCACGATCAGCTTGCCGTGCCACAGCTTGCGCAGGTCGGCCAGGAGACGCTCGTCGGCCTGATGCATGATGTGAAGGTAGGCGAGCGAGAGCTTGTCGAGCTCGGCGACCAGATGGCGATAGAGGTCCGGTCCTTCGGCGCCTTCGTCGATGCCCCACATCGTGATGCCCGGCGACAGGCGGATCGCCGTCTTATCCGCGCCGATCTCCGCGGCGATGGCGGCCGCCACCTCGACGGGCGAAACGCGCCCGATTTTCGATCGAGCCGCCGTACGCGTCGGTTCTTGTGTTCGCGCTCGGCGCAATGAACTGCTGGACCAGATATCCATTTGCGCCATGGATCTCGACGCCGTCCGCGCCCGCCGCGATGGCGTGACGCGCGGCCTCGCGGAAGTCCGCGACGGTCCGGCGCACTTCGTCGGTCGCGAGCGGCCGTGGCTGCGGGATATCCTGCATGCCCTTCGGCGTGAACATCGGCGTATCAGGCGCGATCACGGACGGGGCCACACCCTGCCGGTGATGCGGCGTGTTATCCGGATGGGACATGCGTCCGGCATGCATGAGCTGAATGAAGATGCGGCCGCCCTTGCCGTGGACGGCGTCGGTGACCTTGCGCCAGCCGTCGACATGTGCGGGCGTGTAGATGCCCGGTGTGGTCATGTAGCCCTGCCCATCATCGGATGGCTGCGTGCCTTCGGTGACGATCAGTCCGACCCCGGCGCGCTGCGCGTAATATTCGGCTGCGAGGCCGCCGGGTACGCCATCGGCGTCGGCGCGCGACCGCGTCATGGGCGCCATGACCAGGCGGTTCGAAAGCTCAAGTCCGCCGACGCGGACGGGACTGAATAGCGGGTTCATGGCGGGTCCCTTCTCGAAGACAATTGAGAAGGCAGATGGACTCTCCACCCAATGGAATAAATACCGTATAATGGATCAGATTGATCCATATGTGGGATAATTCCATGGAGCTGTTGAACGACATGGCACTCTTCGTGGAGGTCGTGAAGGCCCGGAGTTTCCGAGGCGCAGCCGCGACGCTCGACATGCCCAACTCGACCCTGTCGCGACGGATCAGCCTGCTCGAGAGGGAAATCGGGTTGCGCCTCCTGAACCGAACGACGCGCAGGATCGAATTGACCGAAGCCGGCCAGCTCTATTTCGAGCGCTGCAAGCGCATCGTCGACGAAGCACGCCTGGCGCACGAGCAACTCGGCGAGATGCTGGCGCGGCCGAGCGGACTGCTGCGCGTCTCACTGCCGGTCGACTTCGCGAACACTTATCTCGCGCCGCTGATTACTGAGTTCGCGCAGCATTATCCCGGTATCGATTTCGAATTCGATCTGACGCCCAGACGCGTCGATCTGGTCTCCGAGCCGTACGATCTGGCGATCCGCGTCGGGGAATCCGAGCCGTCCCATATGATCGCGCGGCCGCTTGCCCGCCTGCATGGCTATCTCTACGCCTCTCCGCGCTATCTCGAACTCAACGGCGAACCGAACGAGCCCGCGGACCTCGCACGCCATCAATGCCTGTGCATGACGCGGGTGGACACCTGGACGCTGCACAAGGGAACGCAGACGGTCGAAGCCGCCGTCGGCGGCCGCTTCCACCTCAACAGCATTGGCATGCTCCGCCGCCTCGCGGCGCTCGACATGGGCATCGCTTTCATGCCGCAGGAAATCGTCGCCGACGAGCTCGCAAATGGCCGGCTGCTCCGCATCCTGCCGCAATGGCAAGGCTTGCCCATGACCATCTACGCAGTCACCGAGACCAGACTGCTTCCTGCCAAGACGCAGCGCTTCATCGAGTTTCTGCGCGAGCGGCTCAGCCGGGGGTAGATCGGCACCAACTCCTGGTCTGTAAATCGCGCGGCGAATTTACGTTCCTGAAAAACCGGTGCCAGGCTGATCTACGAGTTCACGGCACGTCGCCGCTCCTGCGCACCCCGCCGATACTGTGCGGCTTGTTGAGGAAGAACTCGCGATTGCCGAGAGCTGCTTCCGCGTACTGATCGATCGCAACCTGGATGGCCTCGATGTGCATCCGGCACCAGCCTTCGTAGCAAGACAGGCGCCGCGCATGATCGAGGGCCTTCAGGAATTCCGGCGGCTCCTGCATGTCGGAGAAGTAGGTCGGCCTCTCTGCCTTCATGCCTGTGCCACCTCTCGCGGCGGGACAAGACGGCGCTTCTCGACATGGACGCGTGGCGGCGTCGGCCGCCGGCGGGGAATGAAGAGGCTGGCGACGACAATCGGGTCGGTATCACCGAGGGCGGTCCGCTCCTGAACAAGCCCGCTCATCACCGTGCGCATCTTCATGACCTCATGGGCCACGAAAGTGCAGTCCTCGTCCCGGTTGATCTGTTCATGCATGATGGCTTCAGCCTCACGCATGCTGACACGTAACGCCCTGATGACTCTGCGGATCTCATTGATGCGGTTGTCCATGGCTCGCTCCCTGGCTGGACGACCAGCATAAGAACAAATCATGAACATTGTGTCAATCGACCTAACGTAGAAAGGCCGGCGCCGACAACTCCACCACGGGCATGTTCGTAACCGACTGCCCGGCGCCGCCCAGCGTGCGTTTACGAAAGCGCACGCCTGCTCTGAGCAGGATCGGACAAAGCATGGCCGCTTCAGGAAAGACCCTGAGCCTTCGCAGCGCATAGAACGCGCCACCCCGTACAAATACGAGAACCTGATCCACAACCTGAGCCGATCGGGAGGAGCCACGCAATGATCGGGAGCACGACACTCATGCGCAATCCCTCACACAAGGGCTTGCCGCCCGCACCTGACGCACAGCCGGACAATGGCTCGACTGCCGAACGGCGCGCCGCCGATGCGGAGATGGCGCGGGTGCTCAGGACCGAGCCGACCCGCGTGGCCCTGGACTCTTCCGGCGCCGGGATCGCCCATTGGAAACACGATCCGTTGCACGACATCGTCGAGCCCATGAGCCATCACGTGATCATGGCGTACAACGGCGTGATGCAGCGCATGGAGCGGCGGTCGGGAAAATCGGTTGCGATCGGTACGTTTCGCCCTGGCGTCGTGATCATCATTCCAGAGGGATCGAGCTCCCGATGGGACATTCCGAAGCCTGTCGATGTGGTCCAGCTCTATCTTCCGAATGCAACGCTGAAGCGCGTTGCCGACGAGGCCGGGACCACCAAGCCGGCCGATCTGCGGGAGCGGACCGCGCATCCCGATCCCATTACGTCCAGACTGCTCTTGAGCGCGGCGGACGCGCTCGGAGGCAACGGAGCCCTGGACACGTTGTTCCGCCATCAGCTGACGGATCTTCTGGCCACGCGCCTGCTGGTTGCCCACACCGGTTCGACGGCCACGTTCCAGCCGACCATGGGTGGGCTGTCGCCGAAGGTCCTGCTCCGCGCGATCGAACGGTTGCGTTCGGACAGCGATGCGGACGTCTCGCTCGATGCGCTGGCGTCCGATGCCGGCCTCTCGCGCTTTCACTTCTGCCGTGCCTTCAAGGAAAGCACCGGGCTCTCGCCGCATGCCTGGCTGCGCCAGCACCGGCTCGAGCAGGCCATGAACATACTGCGGGAGAGCGACGAATCGATCGTCTCGGTCGCCGCAGCACTTGGCTATTCCTCGCAGACCGCCTTCGCCGCGGCATTCAAGAAGCTGACGGGTGAAACACCGAGCGATTGGCGCAGGCGCATGCGTTAGCAGCAATCTCGCGACAGGGACGGCAATCGCTCTGGCGCAGTCGAAGATCTGGTTCGCTAAACATCTCGGCATCGCACCACGCGGACGGAGACGAACGATGGACTGGAAACAGCTTGCAATAGCGCCGCGACGGAAAGCCATCGCGTCGGCGGTCCTGTACGGACTTTCACTGACCGTGCGTTTCACCCAGCCGACGGCCGAAGAAGCGCCGGCACAAGCTGCGCAAAGCGCCAATCCCGCGACGTCGATCCTGATCAACCAGGGCTGGCTGAGGAAACCGACGGTGCCGGTAGCTCTGCGCGGCTGGCCATCGGGCCCGAGAAGCTGTCCGGCGGCGTGCGAAGGCCCTGCACTGCTGTCCTCACTGCCGAACTGCACCCTGCCGTAGGGCCTGACGGTCTCCGTTTCATCTCTTCGCATCATCGTCGATCGCAACGGGCTCTGCCGACACCAGGCGGCGGCGACGACGCGCGCACGTCCCGAGCCACCCAAACCCAGGAGTTAAACCACATGCGACTGCTCATCATCGGCGCCGGCTTTGCCGGCATGTACGCCGCCCTCTCCTCCGCCCGCCTGCGCGACATTCAGGGCGTTTCGCCCGGCGATCTCCAAATCGCGCTGATCGCACCGGAGCCGACGCTGGTGGTCCGCCCGCGGCTCTACGAGCCGAAGCCGGAAACCCTGACGGCGCCGCTGCGCGATGTCCTCAAGGCGATCGACGTCGACTACATCCAGGGCAGCGCCGAGACCGTCAACACCGAGGCGCGAATGGTGCAGATCACCGGCCCCAAGGGCACGCGCAAGACGCTGTCCTACGATCGTCTGGTGATCGCCACCGGCAGCCGCCTGTTCCGCCCCGACATTCCAGGCCTTGCCGAGCACGGCTTCAGCGTCGACTCGCTCGACGACGCCATCGCGCTCGACAAGCATCTGCACGGTCTCGCCGACCGGCCGTCCGTCAACGGGCGCGATACGGTCGTCGTCGCCGGCGGCGGCTTCACCGGCATCGAGGCCGCAACCGAGCTGCCTGCGCGCCTGCGCGCCATCCTCGGCAAGGAGACCAAGACGCGCGTGATCATCGTCGAACGCAACGGCGCGGTCGCGCCGGACATGGGCGAAGGCCCCCGCCCGCTCATCGAGGACGCGCTGCGCAAGCTCGGCGTGGAGACGCGGCTCGGGGCCGGCGTCGCCTCGCTCGACAAATCCGGCGTGACGCTATCGACCGGCGAACACATCGAAACCGAGACGGTGGTCTGGGCGGCCGGCATCCGCGCCGCGCCGTTGACGGCGCAGATTCCCGCCGAGCGCGACAATTTCGGCCGGCTGCTGGTGGATCGCGATCTGCGAGTGCCCGGTGTCGCCGGCGTGTTCGCCACCGGCGATGCCGCGCGGGCCGCCTGCGACGACGAGGGCAATTACGCGCTGATGTCGTGCCAGCACGCGACGCGGATGGGTGCGTTTGCCGGCAACAATGCCGCCGCCGAACTGCTGGGCGTTCCGACCCGGCCCTACCACCAGAAGGCCTACGTCACCTGCCTCGACCTCGGCGAAGCCGGCGCGCTGTTCACGCGCGGCTGGGAGCGCAAGGTCGAGATGGTCGGCGACGTCGCCAAGAAGACCAAGCAGGAGATCAACACCGTCTGGATCTATCCGCCGAAAGCCGAACGCGCCGCGGCGCTCGCGTCGGCCGATCCGGAACGCGTGACCGACGTCTAGACGCACGAAGCGATGACGGCCGCGCTCGCCTGGCCACGCGGCCCGTTCGACCAGGACCCGCCAGAACCAAGACCAACCACCTTTCCCTGAAACAGGAGACACACATGAACCTGCACAACACCTCATATCCCGTGTCATCGGGCCCCGAAGAGCTCGTTCCGTCGCGCTACGCGCTGAAGGTCGGCGAGATCGACGTGCTGGTGGTCAGCGACGGCGTGCTGCCGCTGCCAACCACGATGCTGGCCCACAACGCCGCCCCGGCCGAACGTGAGGCCTGGCTGCACGACATGTTCCTGCCACAGGATGCTTTCGACTGGGCGCTGAACGCGGTCATGGTCCGCAGCGGCGGCAAGACCATCCTGATCGACGCTGGCCTCGGCTCCGACCCGAACTTGCACCTGCCGCGGGCCGGACAATTGATCAAGCGACTGGAGGCCGCCGGCATCGATCTTTCCTCCGTGACCGACCTGGTGCTGACCCATCTGCACATGGACCACATTGGCGGGCTGCTCATCGACGGCGTGAAGCAGCAGCTGCGCAAGGACCTGCGGATCCACGTGGCAGCCGCCGAGGTCAAGTTCTGGGAGGCGCCCGATTTCTCCCAGACCAACATGCCGCAGGGCTTTCCGGACGCGCTTCGCGCGACCGCCAAGCGGTTCGTGAGCGAGTACGGCAGTCAGTTGCGGCAGTTCGATGAGACGCACGAGATTGCGCCCGGCGTCATCGCCCGTCGCACCGGCGGTCACACCCCGGGACACAGCGTGGTCCGCATAGCGTCCGGCGGCGACGCGCTGACCTTCGCCGGCGACGCCGTGTTCGCCGTCGGGTTCGAGCAACCCGAATGGTACAACGGCTTCGAGCACGATCCGGAGGAGGCGGCGCGCGTTCGCATCCGTCTCTTGCGGGAGCTTGCCGAGACCGGCGAGATGCTGGTGGCCACGCACCTGCCATTCCCGTCGGTCGGACGCGTCGCAGTCGACGGTGACGCCTTCCGCTGGGTGCCGGTGTTCTGGGACTACTGAGGGGTCGTCGGATCAAGTCCGAACCGGGGCGCGTACTCATCGCATGGATGAGTTCGGCCCCGGTTCAGCGCCTGCCTAGAACGTCACCCGCATCCCCGCATAGAACGCGCGCGGCCGTGCCGGGCTGAGCGAGCGCGGGTCGTTGAAGTCAGCACCGCCGTTGGTGAAGTTGGGCAATGCCTCGCGGTCGAAGAACTGGCCGTAGGTCGCGTAGCGCTTGTCGAAGATGTTGTCGATCTTGCCGTAGAGCTGGATGTTCTTGGTGACCTGGTACGAGGTGTGGAGATTGAACACGGTATAGGACGGCAGTTTCGCATATTGGTTGGACTCGTCGCCGACCAGATACTGGCTGGAGACGAAGATCGCGTTGCCGCCGACCTTCCAGACGTCGGTCACCGCGTAGTCGACACCCACCTTGACGCGGTGGCGCGGGATCGCGGGGAGCTGGTTGCCGGGCGAGACCTGGATGTTGCCGTCGCCATCGGCGAACGGGCTGTTCGAGCCGATGGTCAGCGCGTCGAGGAAGCGCGCGTCGACGAAAGCGTAGCTCGCCTGGAACTGGAGCGTCGGCGACTTGATGTTGACCTCGGCCTCCAGCCCCTGCCGCCTGGTCCGGCCGACATTGGAGAAATAGCCAAAGCCGGTCCGGCCCGGAACGGGGATCGCGACGATGTCGTCATAGTTGGTGGCGCGAAAGCCGCCGATCTTCCATCCGAGCGTGCCGATGTTCAGTTCCTTGGTGCCGCGGAAGCCGGCCTCGACGGTCTTGGAGACGACCTGCTTCAATGGCGGATCGGAGACGAGAAACGCCGCGATCAGACAGGGGCGGGCTGGATCGGAGCAGCCGAGCTCGAGCGGCGTCGGCACGCGATTGGCCTCGGAATAGCCGGCATAGGCCGTCAATCCCGGCGTGATCTTGTAGGTGCCGCCGATCACCGGATTGAAGCGGGTGAAGGTGTGATCGCCGTTGAGATCGGTGCCGAGCTGATCCTCCAGTGTGATGCGCGCCACGTTGAAGCGGCCGCCGCCGGTGACGGCAAAGGCATCGGTGACATTGAACGTATCCATCGCATACAGGCCGTTATATTGGTTGACGGTCCGCAGCGAGACGGGACCGGCAACGGTGTTTGGTGAGCCTGTCGGCCCCAGGAGGAGACCGCTGCCGCTGACAACGTAGTTTTCCCCGATCGAGCCGATCTCGGCAGTGGCGTTGTAGCGCGTGACGCTGGCGTCATAGGTTGCGCCCATCACGAAGCGGTTGTCGTGCCCGAACAGCTGGTCGGTGTTGGTGGCCTGCCCCGACACGCCGAAACTTGTGGAACGTATCGTGCTGCGGTCGATCTCGCCGAGGATGGTTCCCAACGGATAGGGATTGACGAGCTGTGCGCCGTTGGTGCCGTTCGCCGGCGTCGCATCGTCGCCGAAGCACAGCAGGCCCAGAACGGCGCATTCCTGCACGTCGGTTGGGTTGCCATCGACCAGCTTCTGCTCGTACCGACGCACATGGGCGGTGCCTTCGAGCGTCCAGGTCGGCGTCGCGTCGACCTTGCTGGTCAGGTTGAGATAGCCGACACGGTTGGAGGTGGTCTGCGGTGTCGTGTAGGTCGCGCCCCAATATTTGTCGAGCAGCTCGGCCGGAACGGTGGCACTGGCGCCGAAATCGTTCTTCGCGACGCCCATATTGGCGTGGAATTCGCTGTCGCCCGCCTTGTAGCCGACATCGCCGTAGAAGCGCCGCACAGTCGATTGCGAGAAGTTGCGGAAGCCGTTGTCGCGCAGGCCTTCGAGCGCAGCGTAGACGCCGTAATTGTTGTCGACCTGCTTGCCCCATTGCGCCGAGCCCTGGATGCGGCCGAACGAGCCGCCCATCACGTCGAGCTCGGCGCCCTGATAGGTGAAGCCGTCCTTCATTTGCAGGTTGATGGCCCCGCCGAGCGCATTGAGGCCGAAGGCGGGATTGTTGGTCACCAGCGTCACCGACCTGATCGCGGCGGTGGGGATCAGGTCCCAGTTGACGGCGTCCGAGAAAGCTTCGTTGATGCGGACGCCGTTCTGGTACACGGCGAGGCCTTGCGGCGTGCCCGTCACGGGCGAGGCAACGAAACCGCGGAATTCGACGTCCGGCTGAAACGGATTACCGGTGACTTCGGTGATGTTAACGCCGGCGATGTTGTCGCGCAGCGCGTCGGTGACGTTGAGCGAGCCGGTGCGCTTGATCTGATTGGCATCGACCGCGTTGATCGCCGACGGCACCTTGTCGACGTCGAGACCTCGGCCGATGCCCGGCGAGGTGGGGTAGACGTAGAGGCGCGTCTTGGGGCTGGCGGACCCGGACGTCCCAATGCGCGCAACCGGCCGCGTGGACACGGGACGCCTCGCCGTTGGCGGCGGTGCCGTCACCTCGACCGGCGGCAGATTCTGAACGTTGGTCTCCTCATCCTGCGCAGCCCCGGCAGGACCCGCAAAGACAAGCCCCGACAACAGCCCCGTCGAAACCGAGGCCATCAACAAACGATGCCTGAACCAAAGACCCTTGAACCAAAGATGCTTGCCCATCCCCGCCTTCCCATCCGCGACCACCGGCTGTTTTGATTTTCGCCGTTTGGTTCAGACGAGTGTATTCGGCGGCAGCTCACGCGCCAGCCACAAAAGATCGGGCAATATCCGCACCCGTCTTCCCGATAAAATCGGGAATTTTTCCCGATCAGGCCGCCGCCGTCGGCACCAGCGCCTCGACGGTCAAGCCACCATCGCCGGAGACGACGTTGAGCGTGCCACCCAGCGCCAGGATCCGCTCGCGCATGCCGACGAGGCCGAAGCCGAGCTTCTGGCCGGGCTCCATGCCACGGCCGTTGTCGCTGACCCGCACCCGGGCGCAGAAGCGACCGTCGCGCGTGAGCTGTTCCGTCGGCTCGATGACGACATCGACTGCGGTCGCGCCGGCATGGCGGAACACGTTGGTGAGCGCCTCCTGCACGACGCGGTAGATGGTGAGGTCGGCGGTCTCGCCGGTCGCCCCGAGCCCGGGCGAGATCGTGGTGTGGATCGTGACGTCGGGATGCGACTCCCGCCACAGGCGCGACAGCGATTCGAGCGCCTGGCCGAGGCCGAGCTCGGCGAGGCCGACGGGCCTCAAGCGCTCGAGCACGCGGCGGGTGAATTGCTGGAGCGCGTTGATCTGCTCCAGCAAGGCGCTGCCATGCTTGCGCACTGCCTCCGCACTCGGCGCCCGCCCGTCCGCAAGCTTTGCCAGCGCGCTGGCATGCGCGCGCAGCGAGAACAGATACGGCCCGAACTCGTCATGCAGCTCGCGCGCGATCTCCTTGCGCTCGACGTCCTGGAGCGACACCGTGCGCTCGGCGAGGCGCCGCTTGTCCTCGACCGCCTCGCCCAGCGTTGCCGCAAGATGATTGAGCTTGGTGCAGATCGCGGCGAGCTCCGGCGCCCCGCCGGGCGCGACACGCGCCTCATAGTGCCCGCCTTCGAGCTCGGTCATCGCCTCAGCCAGCGACTGGAGCGGCGCCAGCGCCCGGCCGACCACGTTCATCATCACCAGGAACAGTGCGAGCGCGATCACCGAGCCGACCTCGAGCTGGGTCACGATGCCGTCCCAGATCTCGGCGATCTCGTCGTCGGGATGCGAGGTGATCCGCAGCGAGCCAGGCTTGCCATGGATCGAGACGGGGACGCTGACCGCGGTCTGCTCGGGATGAACCAGGCTGACGAACCAGGCCGGCGGCCCGCGCGCGTCGTCATCGGCATCGGGCCGGGGCGGCGTCAGCGGGTTCCCGCCGGAATCGTGAAGCGCGATGCTGACATGGCGCAGTCGGCTGAGATCGCGCGCGATCTGGTTCAGCCTGGCGTCGGGATCGGGCGCCTCGTTCAGGTCCGTCACGATCATCTCGATGAATTCCCGCGCGAGCCGGATCACGCTCTGGTCCTCGGCCTGCACCCGCGGCCCCGCTTCCGCGACCTGACGGCCGATATTGACCGCGAGCCCCAGCGCCAGCAAGAGCGCCAGCAGCAGGTTGATGCGCGCGCGCAAGGATAGATTTTGCCACATTGGTGCCGCCCGTGCCTCGCGAAGGTTGGCCCGCACCTGCCCGATGAGATTGACAGAGGCGAAGCGCCCGATATCTAATCGAAAGCGTACAGCAATCCCGGCCGGGTTGCATGAGGCGGCATGAGACGCGCGTGGCTCTCCTGTTCGGTATCATGCGGCGCAAAACAGGCAAGTTCTATCACGGGGAACGCGCTGTCACGGGGAACGCCTATGCGCATTCTGATCGTCGACGATCATCCCATTGTCGCCTCCGGCTGCCGTGCCGTGCTGGCCGACGAGGGCGAGATCGAGATCCTGGAGGCCGCCGACGCCGAAGACGGCGAGTGCGTCTTCATCGTTGAGCGCCCCGACCTCTGCGTCATCGACATCAACCTGCCGACCGTTTCCGGCTTCGAGCTGGCGCGCCGCATCCTCGAGCGCGCGCCCGAGGCCCGCATCATCATGTTCAGCATGAACGACGACCCTGCTTTCGCCGCGCGCGCGATCGAGTGCGGCGCCAAGGGCTACGTCTCCAAGACCGGCGACCCCGACGATCTCGTCGAGGCGATCCGCACCGTCGGTAGCGGCGGCACGTACCTGCCGAGCGCGATCGCGCGCAGCATCGCCTTCGCGGGGCCTGCGCTGGCGCGAAGCCCGTTGTCCAAGCTGAATGCGCGCGAGATGGAAATCCTGCGGCTGCTCAGCGCGGGAAAGAGCCTGTCCGAAATCGCCTGGCTGGTGCAGTCGTCCTACAAGACGGTCGCCAACACCTCCTCGATCATGCGCCAGAAGCTCGGGGTCAAGACCTCGGTCGAGCTGGTGCGATTGGCGATCGACAGCGGCGTCGCCTGACGCGCGGGCAGCCGCCACACATTCGGTCACACAAGCGTTGCAATGTTGATGTGGTGAAGCGCCACTGGAGCTTAGGGAATGACGATTCACACTGTCTCGACCAATAAATCCTACGGCGGCGTGCAGGGCGTGTACCGCCATGCGAGCCAGGCGACCGGAACCGACATGGTGTTCTCGGTCTATGTTCCGCCGCATGCGGACGGCGCCAAGCTGCCTGTGGTCTGGTACCTCTCCGGGCTCACCTGCACACATGCCAACGTCACCGAGAAGGGCGAATTCCGCAAAGCCTGCGCCGAGCTCGGCCTGATCTTCGTTGCGCCCGACACCTCACCGCGCGGGCCGGACGTGCCGGGCGACGCCAACAATGCCTATGATTTCGGCTTAGGGGCCGGCTTCTATGTCGACGCGACGCAAGAGCCGTTTGCGCGCAATTACCGGATGTGGAGCTATGTCACCGACGAACTGCCGAAGCTGGTGGCGGAGAATTTTCCGGTCGATGCCAAGCGGCAATCGGTGATGGGCCATTCGATGGGTGGCCACGGCGCGCTGACGGTGGCGCTGCGCAATCCGCACCGCTATCGCGCCGCGAGTGCGTTCGCGCCGATCGTGGCGCCGTCGCAGGTGCCCTGGGGCACCAAGGCGCTGACCGGCTATCTCGGGCCCAACAAGGACAACTGGCGCAGCCATGACACGGTGGCGCTGATCGAGGACGGCGCGAAGTACCCGGGCTTCCTGGTCGACGTCGGCGATGCCGACAACTTCCTGAAGGAGCAGCTCAAGCCGGAGCTGCTGCAAGCCGCCTGTACCAAGGCGGGCATCCCGCTGACGCTGCGTCGGCAGGCGGGCTACGACCACAGCTATTATTTCATCTCGACGTTCATGGGCGATCATCTGCATTGGCATGCGGAGAGGCTGAAGGGATGATCTCTTTCTTACCCTCCCCTGGGGGGAGGGTCGCTTCACATCGAGCGAAGCGAGAGGTGAAGCGGGGTGGGGTGATCTCTCCACTCGGGCATCGTCTCAGAGGATGGACTGTCACCCCACCCCGCTCGCGCTGCGCGCGATCGACCCTCCCCCTCCAGGGGAGGGTAAGAGTCCCCTACTCCGGCTTGCCGTAATTCGGCGCCAGCAGACGGTTGCGGATCAGATAGCTCATCGTCCGCGTCCAGGATTCGTCGGTGTTGCCGCGCATGTCGGCGCTGGCGGCGGTGATCATGGTGCCGGTCTTCACGTCGCGCAGGTAGATGTTGAGGTTGATGATCAGGTTCGAGACCTTTTGCACCATGCCGGTGATCTCCAGGTCGGCGCCCAGCTGCCCGGCAAGCTTGAGGTCGCAGCCGCCGCAGGCCTGTAAATTGGCATGACGGGCGGCATCCCTGACCGGCGCGATGTCGAGCACCTGGAACCGGCCTGAGTCAGCCAGTTCTTTACGCAGCTGCTCGCTGATGCGATCGAGCCGCGCCTCCTCCGGCTTGGAGCCGTAGAACTCGCCGGGCAGGCTGGTATCGATCAGCTCGAAATCGAACACCGCAAGCTTCGGCGGATCTGCGAGCGCAACTGAGCCCGTCAACAGCAAAGCGGCGAAACATATCAGCGCTCGCACGATCGTGATTCCGCGTCCTCGCCTCGCGAGGACGAAATGCGGGGTTGCATGCCCTGACAAATTGGTCATGCTTTAGCAGAGACAATTCTCCATCGGCGGTCAAGCCGGGGAGAACGTTTGGAGGAAACATGATCCGATGGTTGGTCGGCCTGATCGGCCTGGGTCTTGCCGCGACGAGCGCGTTCGCGGCCGACCCTGTCATGATCGGCGTCGGCTATCTCGGAATCGCCGGCACCAGATCGACGCTGTCGCTGGTCGAGCAGCCCGCGGAGAATGACGGCGTCGCCGGCGCGCGCCTCGCCATCGAGGACAACAACACCACCGGCAAATTCCTCGGCCAGCGTTTCACGCTGGAGGAACGCCGCATCGGCGAAGGCGAGGATGTGGTGCAGGCCGCGACCGCGCTCGCCGAGAAGACCGGCTTCATCATCGCCGACCTGCCGGCGGATCAACTCCTCAAGGTCGCCGACGCCCTGCGCGACCGCGGCACGCTGCTGTTCAATGCGGGGGCGATCGATGAGCGGCTGCGCGAGGCCGATTGTCGCGCCAATGTCATCCACACCGCGCCGACTCGTGCGATGCTGGCCGACGCGCTCGGCCAGTACCTGGTGTGGAAGCAGTGGAAGCGCTGGCTGCTGGTGGTCGGCTCGCACGACGAGGACAAGCTGTTCGCCGATGCGCTGAGGCGCACCGCCGCGCGATTCGGCGCCAAGATCGTGCAGGAAAAGACTTTCGAGGACAAAGGTGGCGCGCGGCGTACCGACAGCGGCGTGACGCTGATCCAGCGCCAGATGCCGGTGTTCACGCAGGGTGCACCCGCCTACGACGTGCTGGTCGCGGCCGACGAAAGCGAGGTGTTCGGAGCGTACCTGCCCTATCGCACCTGGGATCCGCGCCCCGTCGCCGGCTCGGCGGGCCTCGTGCCGCGCAGCTGGGACGCCGCGCAGGACCAGTGGGGCGCAATCCAGATGCAGAACCGCTTCATGAAGCTGAACTCGCGGCGGATGACGGCGCTCGACATGCAGGCCTGGACGGCAGCGCGCATGATTGGGGAAGCCACCTCGCGCACCAATTCCGGCGATGTGAAAAAGGTCACCGATTTCATCAAGGGCCCGGATTTCTCGGTCGCCGCCTTCAAGGGCACGCGGCTGACCCTGCGTGACTGGAATCTCCAGCTGCGCCAGCCGATCCTGCTGGTCGACGGCCGCATGGTGGTGTCGGTGTCGCCTCAGGAGGGTTTTCTGCACCAGGTCTCCGAGCTCGACACGCTCGGCTACGACCGCCCGGAGAGCAAATGCAAATTGAAGTGAGCGATGTGATGAGATCGAATCCTCGCCGCAACGACGCTGCGCCCCCTCTCCCGCTTGCGGGGGAGGGTTGGGGTGGGGGTATCTCCGCGCACGAGAGCCCCCAAGAGGAACGAGCCCCCACCCGCATCGCATCTCACGATGCGATGCGACCTCCCCCGCAGGCGGGGGAGGTGAAACCAATCCGCAGTGGAATGTTGCGCATGTGGCGTGTTGGGCTTCTCTCCGGACTGGCGCTTGCGGCGGCGCCCGCGCATGCCTTCATCGCCTATGTCTCGAACGAGAAGAGCAACACGGTCTCGGTGATCGACACCGACAGTTGGACCGTGACCAAGACCATCAAGGTCGGCCAGCGGCCGCGCGGCATCGACTTCACGCGCGACGGCAAGTTCGTGATGGTCGCGGTCGGCGACGACGACACCATCCAGGTGATCGACGCCAAGACGCAGGCCGTCGTGGACAGCCTGCCCTCCGGTCCCGACCCCGAATTGTTCGCCCAGGATGCCGCCGGCAAGATCCTCTATGTCGCCAACGAGAACGACAACACGGTGACCGTGATCGATCTCGACAAGCGCGCCCGCCTCGGCGACATCCAGGTCGGAGTCGAGCCGGAGGGCATGACCATCAGCCCCGACGGCAAGACCCTGATCAACACGTCGGAAACGACCAACATGGCGCATTTCATCGACACGGCCTCGCGCCAGATCGTCGCCAACGTGCTGGTCGATGCGCGGCCGCGCTTTGCCGAGTTCAAGCACGATAGTTCCGAGCTGTGGGTGTCCTCGGAAATCGGCGGCACGGTCTCGATCATCGACCCCAAAAAGCACGAGGTGATCGGCAAGGTGACGTTCGAGATTCCGGGCCTGCGGAAGGAGGCCATCCAGCCGGTCGGCATCGGCATGACCCGGGACGACAAGACCGCCTTCGTCGCGCTCGGCCCCGCCAACCGTATCGCCGTGGTCGATGTCGCGACGCGGAAGGTGACGAAATATCTGCTGGTCGGGCAGCGGGTCTGGCACATGGCGTTCACGCCGGACGAGAAGTATCTGCTCACCACCAACGGCGTGTCGAACGATGTTTCCGTGATCGACGTCGCCGCGCAAAAAGTGATCAAGACCATTCAGGTGGGCGAACTGCCCTGGGGCATCACGATCGCGCCATGACCAGTCCCGCCCCCATCGCCGAGCCTCGCCAAACGCCAGGGCCTGCCCCCGCCGCGGTGCCGGCGCTGTCGATCGACGGCGTCAGCCATGCCTATGGTCCGCGGCGCGCGTTGACGGACGTCTCCTTCAACGTGCAGCCCGCGAGCTTCACCGCGCTGCTCGGTCTCAACGGCGCCGGCAAGAGCACGCTGTTCTCACTCATCACGCGCCTGTTCGGCATCCAGTCCGGCCGCGTCGGCATCTTCGGTCATGACGTCGGCAAGAATCCCGGCGAAGCGCTGCGGCTGCTCGGCGTCGTGTTCCAGCCGCGCACGCTCGATCTCGATCTGTCGCTGACGCAGAACCTGCTGTATCACGCCGCCCTGCACGGCGTCAGCCGGCGCGAGGCGGCCGCGCGCAGCGCCGAGCTGCTCGACCGCATTGGCCTGTCCGAGCGCGCCGGCAGCAAGGTGCGCGATCTCTCCGGCGGCCAGATGCGGCGGCTGGAGATTGCGCGGGCGCTGCTGCACCGGCCGCGCCTGCTGCTGCTGGACGAGCCGACCGTCGGGCTCGACGTCAAGGCGCGCGCCGACATCATCAGCCACGTCCGTCAGCTCGTCACCGAGCAGGGCATCGGCGTGCTCTGGGCCACGCATCTGTTCGACGAGATCATGGCGGGCGACGACCTCGTGGTGCTGCACCAGGGCAAGGTGCTGGCGCAGGGACCGATGAGCCGCGTCGTCACCGAAGCCGGCGCGCAGGACGTCAACACCGCCTTCATGCGCCTGACCGGCGCGCAAACCATGCCGGGAGGCGGCGCATGAGCAGCATCACCACCCGCGAGGCGCCGCGCGGCTTCTCGTTCGCCGAGTACATGACCTGCCTCACCGGCATCGTCTGGCGCGAGGGCCTGCGCTTCCTGCATCAGCGCGAGCGCTTCGTCTCGGCGCTGGTGCGCCCCTTGGTGTGGCTGTTCATCTTCGCCGCCGGCTTCCGCCAGGTGCTCGGCATCTCCATCATCCCGCCCTACGAGACCTACATCCTCTACGAGGTCTACATCGCGCCGGGGCTGATGGCGATGATCCAGCTCTTCAACGGCATGCAGTCCTCGCTCTCGATGGTCTATGACCGCGAGATGGGCAACATGCGCACGCTGCTGGTGAGCCCGCTGCCGCGCGGCTTCCTGTTGTTCTGCAAGTTGCTCGCGGGCACCGCGGTGTCGCTGCTCCAAGTCTACGCGTTTCTCCTGATCGCCTGGTTCTGGGACATCACCCCGCCGTCATCTGGCTATCTCACCGTGCTGCCCGCGCTGATCCTGTCCGGACTGATGCTGGGCTCGCTCGGCATGCTGATCTCCTCCGGCATCAAGCAGCTCGAGAATTTTGCCGGCGTGATGAACTTCGTGATCTTTCCGATGTTCTTTGCATCGTCGGCGCTCTATCCGCTCTGGCGGGTGGAGGAGGGCAGCCCCTATCTGTATTATCTCTGCGAGGCCAATCCGTTCACCCACGCGGTCGAGCTGATCCGCTTCGCACTGTACGGGCAGATCAACTGGGTCTCGCTGGCGGTGGTGGCAGCCTGCACAATCGTCTTCATGATCGGCGCGATTCTGGCCTATGATCCCTCGCGCGGGCTGGCGCGACGGGGGCCTGCGGGAGAAGGATGATGTCTCGGATCGTGGTCATGGCCGTTCTGGCGCTCGCGCTGTCGGGCACGGCCGCGCGCGCGGCCGATCCGCGCTTCCCCGACTGGCCCTGTACGCAGGCCAAGGTTCCGGAGATCTCTCTCGCCGCCGTCTGGGCTGGTCCTGCGCTCGAAGATGCCGAGACCAAGTGGAAGAACGATGCCAAGGTCAGCGCGCTGGTCTCCAAGCTGTCGGCGCGCAAGACGCCGCTGGACGAGGCCGAGAAATCGGTGAAGGAATTTTTGGCCGGCTCCGCCGCCGACAAGACCGCGAACGCAAAGCTCCTCTTCGCCGGCCTGTTCGATACCCTGAACGCCCAGCGTTCCCAGGTCATGATCGGCCTAGAACGCGTCAGCCGCAAGCAGCGCGACTCCGCCGACAAGATCCGCGAGGAGACGCTGGCGCTCCAGGCCCTCCAGGGCGCGACACCGCGCGACGAGGCCAAGGTCGAGGCGCTCAGCAACGAGCTGATCTGGAAGACCCGCATTTTCGAGGATCGCCACAAGGTGGTGCGGTTCGTATGCGAGGTTCCGACCTCGATCGACCAGCGCCTGTTCGCCCTGGGACGCGTGATCCAGCAGGAAATGGAATAGCGTCAATTGTGCTGACAGCTCGGCAGAAGTTCCCGCGATCTCCTTGCGACTATTAATCTTTCCCGCGCTATCGGCCGGAACCAAATCGCTCTAGGATGTCTTGTCGATGTGAATCTCGAAATGCCGGGAGGCCTCGATGGGAACCACAAGATTTATCCTCGCAGGCGCTGCGGTCCTCAGCATGCTCGCATCCAGTGCCTTTGCTGACGACATGACCGGAATGGTCACCAGGATCGACCGTCTAAACGGCACGATCTCGATCCAGCAGACCCAGAAGGGAACGGTCGGCGGCAGCGCAGGCGGCGCCGGCACGCTCCAGGAGTACAAGACCAAGGACGCCGCGATGCTGGATGCCGTCCATGCCGGCGACAGGGTGAACTACTCTGCGACCGACAATAACGGCACCGGCACGCTGACCAAGCTGCAGAAGCAGTAGGGCTCCTTGGCCGCGGAGGCTGCTCGCCTCTCAAATCGGTCCAGTGGGAATGCGATGCTGCCTCCGCGTCGTCATTGCGAGCGCAGCGAAGCAATCCAGAATCTTTCCGCGGAGGGGGCTGTGGATTGCTTCGCTGCGCTCGCAATGACGAGGAGAGAGTTGCGTATCTCCCTCTAACACCGTGATCGCGGGGCTAATCGAGCCGCTCACTGCTCCGGTCGCGGCTCCGGCTGCGCCTCATCGGTGGGAAGCTTGGCGCGCTCCCAGCCGTCGGTGCCATCGGGATACCAGGCGATGTTGGAATAGCCGTAAGCCAATGCGCGCTTGGCTGCGTTCCAGGACATCCAGCAGTCGGCGAGGCAATAGATCACGAGCAGCGCGGCCTTGTTGCCGCGCGACGCTTGCACGAGGCCGCGCTGGAAATAGTCGTCCATGGCCGGCGGCAACGCGCCGTAGCCGGTATCCGGCAGCCACGTGCTGCCCGGAATGCTTCTGCGCGGCGCATCGCGCCAGACGGTACCTTCGGGCAGATTCTTCGGCCGCGGCGGACGCGGCAGCACATCGATGAACGCGCCGCCCTTCGCGCGCCAGATCGCCTCGGCTTCCGCCGTGGTGAGCACGCGCGCGCCGGCGAGCGTCGCCGGTACCGGCGCGCGGTAATTGTCGGAGCGATAGCCCTCGGGCTCGAACGGCTCCTGCTGCTGCGCGAATGCCGGCGCCGCGAGGACAGCGGCAACCAGCGCAGCGGCAACGCGCCGCCTCATGGTGCCTTCTTGGCCGTCTCCGCACCGAGCGGCCGGTCGCTCTCGTCCAGCAGCGGCACGCCGAAGTCGAGCAGGATCTTGTTGATCTCGCCCTGGTTCTCCTGGATCAGCTTGTTGAGCTGCCGCTTCCAGTTCTGGTCGGCCGGACGCACGCCCATACCGATGCGATAGACCAGCTTCGGCCCGGTGGTTTCCTTCACCAGCGGCGTGACGTGGAGCGAGCCGGCCTTCTTGGCATAGAAACCGGCCATCGGTCCCCACAGCACGCCGGCGTCGATCTTGCCGGCAGCGAGGTCATCGATCATCGCCTGCGCGGAATTGTCGAAGCGCGTGTCGATCATCAGCGGATAGGGCTTGGCGTCGCCCATCAGGCCTGCGATGGCCATGTTGGTCGCCGGCGGCGTGCCGGCGACGATGCCGACATGCTTGCCCTTGAGTTTCGTGTCCTCCAGCGTGTCGACGTCTTCGAGACCGCTGCCGGCCTTGGCGACCAGCGCATAGGTCGTGCGGTAATAGGGATTGGTGCCCTGCACGAGGTCGTCGCCTTGCGGAAAGCCCATGATGACGTCGCAGCGATGCGCGCCCAACGTCATCCGCACGAAGCCCGTGGCCTGCGGGAAGAAGACGTAGTCGAGCTTCTTTCCGAGCTTGTCGGCGAGCAGCTCGGCGAGCTTGTTCTCGAAGCCCTCGCCCTTCTCGTTGGAGAACGGCAGATTGCGCGGGTCGGCGCAGACGCGCAGCACCTTCGGATCGACCAGCTCGAACGAGAGGTCCCCGGTCTCGCTGGTCTGCGCCATGGCGACGTCGCCCAGCGCACAGGCCGCAACCAGGACCCACAGTGAAACCAACCAGCGACGATGTCGTCCGGCCTCCGTCATCGCGCTTCCTCCTCGTTTTGTTTGAATGTTATCCATGCAACGCATGACGCGCCATGTTTTGCCAAACTTTGTGCTGGCTTCCCTTGCTGCAGTGCAATGCGGCAAACCCTTTGAACTGAGGCGGAAAAGTGTCTCACATCGCTTCAATGATCGCAGCCCTGGCCCTGCTCGGGATGGCGACGCTAGCACGCACTGAAGCAGCCGAATTGCCTGTGAGCGAAGTCGCGCCGGGAATCTTCGTACACTCCGGGGCCATCGCCCTGATGACCCGCGAGAACGAGGGCGACATCGCCAATGTCGGCTTCATCGTCGGCGAGGACGCGGTGGCCGTGATCGACACCGGCGGCAGCCTGCGCGAGGGCGAGGCGCTGCTGGCGGCCGTGCGAGCCCGCACCAAGAAGCCGATTCGGTATGTCATCAACACCCATGGCCATCCCGACCACGTCTTCGGCAACTTGGCCTTCGTTGCCGACGGAACCAGCTTCGTCGGCCACAGCCGGCTACCGCAGGCGCTGGCGACGCGCGGGTCTTACTATCTCGACAATTTCAGACGCATCATGGGGGCCGAGTTGATCGATCCCGTGAAGATCGTACCGCCCACCCTGCTCGTTTCCGACACGATGACGCTCGACCTTGGATCGCGCCGCCTGACCTTGCGGGCCTGGCCGGCCGCACACAGCGACAACGATCTGACGGTGTTCGACGAGACGACCAAGACGCTGTTTACGGGCGACCTCGTCTTTAACCGCCACATTCCGGTCATGGACGGCAGCATCCGCGGCTGGCTCGCTCTCCTAAGGGAACTGGAGATCATTCCGGCAACCCGCGTCGTTCCCGGTCACGGCCCCGTGAGCGAGTGGCCCGCGGCGCTGGCCGATGAACGACGCTATCTCACGACGCTGCTGGCCGATGTCCGCGCGCTCAACAAGAAGGGCGAGCCGATCCGAGCCGCCGCGGACAAGGCAGCCGAATCGGAGCGGACGCACTGGCAGCTGTTCGACGACTACAACGCCCGCAACGCAACCGCAGCATTTTCAGAAATTGAATGGGAGTAACGGACGCGCTACGCTCACCGCGACGCTGACCCGGACTGCTTCGTCCGCACGGGACCACGACCATGACGGGATGCATACGCCGCCTGCCCCTGATCGCCCTGCTCCTCGGCATCGTCTTCGCGGTGCCCGCCCGGGCCGAAGAGGCCTACGATCCCTGGCCGGGTCTGGTGCAGGACATCTTCAGCAACCGTCCGATGAACGACGGCGCCGACGTGATCGGCATCGAGATGCCGTATCGCGCCGAGGACGCCGCCATCGTGCCGGTGACCCTGCGCAGCAAGCTCTCGCCGGGCGACGGCAGGCGCATCCGTTCGATCACACTGGTCATCGACCGCAACCCGGCGCCGATGGCGGCGAAGTTCGAGCTCGGACCGGATGCCAATGTCAGCGAGATCTCCACGCGTGTCCGCGTCAACAACTACACCGATGTGCATGCTGTCGCCGAGCTCAGCGACGGCCAGCTCTACGTCTCGAAAGTCTATGTGAAGGCCTCCGGCGGCTGCTCGGCGCCTGCAGGAAAGAACGTCGAGGAAGCCAAGAACCGGCTCGGGCAGATGCGCTACCGCCAATTCGCGCGCGAGGACGCGCCGGCGAGCCGCGTCCGCGAGGCACAGATCATGATCGGTCATCCCAACAATTCCGGCCTTCAGATGGACCAGGTCACGCAGCTCTATATTCCGGCCTTCTTCGTCAACCAGCTGAAGCTGACGCAGGACGACAGCCCCGTGCTGTCGATGGAAGGCGGCATCTCGATCTCCGAAGATCCCAATCTGCGCTTCACCTATGTGTCGAACGGCGCAAAGCGCTTCCGCGCCGAAGCCAAGGACACGGATGGGCACGTGTTCCGCAATGAGTGGGACGTGGAGAAGCCGGGGACGTGATCCCCAGCCGTCATGGCCGGGCTTGTCCCGGCCATCCACGATCTTAGGTGCCGTCAAGACGTAGATGCCCGGGACAAGCCCGGGCATGACGAATACGGTCAGCGTGCGGCCAGCCGTTAGAAGCACCTCACCTCGGCTTCCGCCTGTGCGCGCCTCAGATCATTCACTGCCGAGTTCGCCTGCTCAGACGTGCGGAACTGGACGCCGAGATTGCCGCGGACCTGGGACATGCTGAGCGCAGTCTCGGCGGTGACGTAGCGCTCATAGGTGACGATCGAGGCGACCACGTCGATCGAGCAGGAACATTGCTCGATCGCGGCGCGTGTCTCACCATTGGCCTTCATGCAGCCATAGACGTATTCTGCGCGCGCCGACGTCGGATAATCATTGGCCTCCCCGGCGCGCGCCGTGGACACGGTCGCCGCCAGCACCACCAATGCGGCGACAATCGGTCGTAGCTGTCCCGCCAGATTCATGAGCGTCCTCCCGCTGGTTGCGACGAAAGCTATGCTATGCGTATTGTCCTGAAAAGCATTCTATCTGAGGAAACGGCTCACAAGGTGATGAGAGCACTTGGTCGAACATTGGCGCTCGCGGCGACGCTGGCACTGACACAGGTCGCAAGCGTTAGCGCCGCGGATACCATCCGCCTTGCGGTGCAGAAGACCGGAACATTCTCCTGGGAGCTGGCCGCGATCCGGGCCGGCGGCCTCGACAAGGACGCCAACCTGGCGCTGGAGGTCACCGAGCTTGCGAGCCCCGAGGCCGGCAAGATCGCGCTGCGCGCGGGCAGCGCCGACATCATCCTGTCTGACTGGCTGTGGGTGTCGCGCGAGCGCGCGCTCGGTGCCAAGCTGACCTTCTACCCCTATTCCAGTGCACTCGGCGCGGTGATGGTGCCGGCGGCCTCGCCGATCAAGACGCTCGCCGACCTCAAGGGCCGCAAGCTTGCCGTCGGCGGCGGTGCGATCGACAAGAGCTGGCTGCTGCTGCAGGCGCGGATGAAGCAGGACGGCATCGACCTGAAATCGGAAGCGACCATCGTCTATGGCGCGCCGCCCTTGATCGCCGCCAAGGCGCTCGACGGCGAGATGGATGCCAGCCTCAACTTCTGGAATTTCTGCGCTCAGCTCGAGGCCAAGGGCTTCCGGCGCCTCGCCGGCATCGAGGACATCCTGCCGCAGCTGGGCGCCAAGGGCGCGGTCTCCGCGGTCGGCTATGTCTTCGACGAGAGCTGGGCGGCGAGCCATCGCGAGGCCGTGGCACGCTTCATCGCGATGACCCGCAAGGCCAAGCAGTTGCTGGTTACCTCCGACGCGGCCTGGGAGAAGATCGCGCCACTCACCGGCACCAGCGATGCCGTCATGCTCAAGACCTACCGCGACCGTTATCGCGACGGCATTCCGCGCCGGAGCATCACTGATGAGGAAGCGGATGCGCGCGTGCTCTACCGCGTGCTGGCCGAGACCGGCGGCCGCGATCTGGTCGGCCCAGCGGCCGAGCTCGATCCCGGGACCTTCTATCACGCAGTCCCTGGAGACTGAGGTGCTGCGTCTGCTCTCGTTTGTCCTGTTCCTGGCGATCTGGTGGCTCGCGGCGCTGTTCGTCGGCGGCGCAAAGCTGCCCTCGCCGCCGGCCGTGCTCAACGTCATCATCGCGGAAGCCTCGAACGGCGCGCTGTTCCTGCATCTCGGCGTTACGCTGGCGCGCGTCGCACTCGCCTTCGTGCTGGCGATGTCGCTCGGCAGCGCCATCGGCTATTTGATGGGGCGGGTGAAGCTCGCCGACCGGCTGGGCGATCCCTGGCTGATCCTGCTGCTCAACCTGCCGGCGCTGGTCGTGATCGTGCTGGCCTATATCTGGGCCGGCCTGACCGAGACGGCCGCGATCGCGGCGATCGCCATCAACAAACTGCCGACCGCCATCGTCACCTTGCGCGAGGGCACGCGCGCGCTCGACCGCTCGCTGGACGAGATGGCAAGCGTGTTCGCAGTACCGCGCTGGCGTGCCTTCCGTCATGTCGTGCTGCCGCAGCTTGCGCCCTATATCGCGGCCTCGGCCCGCTCCGGATTGTCGCTGGTGTGGAAGATCGTGCTGGTCGCCGAACTCCTGGGACGGCCGAACGGCGTCGGCTTCGAGATCGGTGTTGCCTTCCAGCTGTTCGACACGCCGCGCCTGCTCGCCTACTCCCTGACATTCGCCGCCGTCGTGCTCGTGATCGAGACGGTGCTGGTGCAGCCGTTCGAGGCCCGTGCAACAAGGTGGCGGCCCCGTGCGGCTTGAGGTCGATATCACAGGCAAGACGTTCAGGAGTGCCGCGGGCGAGACGCACGAGGTGCTGGCGCCGGTCAGGTTCGCGCTGCAATCCGGCGAGGTCGGCGTGCTGATCGGTCCCTCCGGCTGCGGCAAGAGCACGATGCTGCGCATCCTTCTCGGCCTCGACCGTGACTTTCACGGGACCATTGCGCGGCCACCGGACGCGCGGATCGGCATGGTATTCCAGGAGCCGCGGCTGCTGCCGTGGCGCTCTGTCGAGCAGAATGTACGCTTGGCTGCGCCTGATATCACCGACGCGAAGCTGTCGGAGCTGTTCAGGATCCTGGAGCTGGAGGCGCACCGCAGCCATTTCCCCGGCGAATTGTCGCTCGGCCTTGCCCGCCGCGTCGCGCTCGCCCGCGCCTTCGCAGTCGAGCCCGATCTGCTCGTGCTCGACGAGCCCCTCGCCTCGCTCGACGATGCGCTCGCAGGCCGCCTGCGCGACGAGATCGCGACGCTGGTGGCAAGCCGCCCCGTGATGACGCTGCTCGTCACCCACAGCATCGACGATGCGATCCGCCTCGGCGACCGCCTGTTCTTCCTGTCGCCGCGTCCCGCACGCATCGTGCAGGAGGTGCCGATTGCCGTTCCGCGCGCCGGGCGCAGCGAGGCCGAGCTTGGCCGGATCAGGGCGGAGCTCGCGGCCTTGCTGCTTGAATCGAAATGACAACTCGTGATCAACTGAACCAAACGAGAGCACCAGGGAGGTTCATCATGCGGCGTACGCTGATTGCGGTCGGCATTTTGTTGATTGCGATGCCGGGCGCAGCGCTCGCGCAGGCCAAGGGCAAGGGCATCAGGCTCTGGAATTTGACGACGGAGACGATCTCCGGCTTCCAGCTCTCGCCCGCGGGCAAGACCGACTGGGGCCCCAACCAGTGCCTGAACGACAAGGACAAGGAAGTGGACCACGACGAGCGGCTGCGCATCACCGGCGTCGAGCCCGGCCGCTACGATGCCAAGGTCAGCTATCCCAACGCGCGGCAATGCGTCGTCCGCGACATCGAGATCAGGGCGGACGCGGTGTTCTCGATCGCCGACAAGGATTTGAAGGACTGCACGAAGTAACGCCGGCGGCTCACGCCTTGTCGTTCGGATGCGGGTACTCGCAGCGCCAGCGCACCGCCTGCCACTTCGGATGCTCGCCGACCCATTGCGCGATATAGGGCGGCGCGGCCATCACACATTGCCTCGGCGACCCCGCATAGTTGAACACAATATGCTGCTCCTCGCAGGTCGCAGGCGAGAGCACCGCACACACAGTCACCACCAGGTCGATCGGGTTCATGCCGGGATCCTCGCGCAGGGACGCTGTACATTAGCACAAATGGATACGTCCCGAGGAGCCGGAAGTTTCAATCCAGCGTGAGGAAACCGCTCAGCTAGAAGTTAACACCGAACACCAGCCGGGCCTGGTGACGCTCGAAATTGACGAGGTCGAGATTGGCCCCCGTCCCGGCCGGACGGCCCCAGGCCTGCATGCTCCAGCTCAGGGTGAGGCGCGACGTCTCCGATAGCTGGAAATAGGCGGTCGGGCCGACGAACAGGGCCTGGCCCGAGAACTCGCCGAGGCCGATGCCCTCATACTGCCGGAAGTAGCGCAGCTCTCCGCCGAGCAGCATATTGGGCCGCACCCGCACAAGGCCGGCGAAGGCCGCGCCGATCGTGGAGCTTTTCTCGGACAGTCCGGCCACCTCGAAGCGCGCCCATTCCGGCTGATAGATCAGGTTGAGGGCCCCGATGGCGAAGTTCGGAATGAGCTCGCGGTCGAAGGCGAGCGTGAAGTCGGTGCCGTACATCCGCCCCTTCGCGCCAGAGGTCTCGTCGATGCGGTCGCCATGGAGCTCGGCGGCGACCGTCAATCCGAACGGCGCGCGCTCGCGGTCGAGCAGGCGATAGCGCAGGTCGAGCGAGGCGCCCTGGAAGTTGAACTGGCGGCGATCGTCAATATCGGGGACGCCGGTGATGTCGTGCAAACTGGCGGTGCCGCCGACCTCGACGCGAAAGTTCGGCAGCGGGACGACCTCGATCTCGACCTCCTGCTGGAGAGCGCGATAGGTCCCGCCGCCCCTGCCGAACCGCCCCGTCGTCTGGCTCTGGAATTCGCGCTCGCCGGGATTGCCGACATCGGTCCCGATCATGAAGCCGAAGATATGCTCGGTATCAAAACCTTCTTCGGCCCTGACGCCGGCCGGCGCGAGCGCAAGGCCGAACGCAACCGCCGTCCAAATGGTGTGGGCTCCAACGCGCATCGCGAACACTACCACGGCTTCGATGGCCTTCGCCACCGAAGCCGCGGCAGGTTCGTCAGTCTTACTTGCGCGAAGCGCAGGCGTACATGTTGATTTCCATGCCGACCGGCACTTCCACGATCTTCGGAGCTTTCCAAGCCATTCGGGGTCTCCCAAGGGATTGAGCGCGACATCGCGCGGGGCAAAACCTAGGGCTGCGTCAGGCACAGCGCAAGCCTGGAATCGGCGCGCCGACACAGCGAACTGTCGCATATCGCTCGCGAATTTCCCTCTCGGGCAAACCGTCTTCGCTCCCAGTCAAGCGCTGCTGCGCTCACCGCAACAAGCGCAACAGCGCGCGACCGGCGCGCGAGTTCAGCTCCTTCGCGTCAAGCGTTCCGTCCTTGTCCGGATTCGCCGCGTTGAAGCGCTGCTCGACCACGGACAGATATTCGTCGAGCGTGAGAGTCCCGTCGCGGTCGGGATCGGCGGCGGCGAGTTCTTTCGCCGTCAACCGTCCGCGCAATTCGCGCGCGTCCAGCGTGCCGTCGTGATCGGGATCGAGCTTTGCGAACAACGCGGCGGCCGCCTTCTTCACCTCGGCAAGATCGAGCGTGCCGTCATTGTCGGTATCGAGCATCTTGACGGCGTTGCCGGATGCCGACCACGCCGGACCCGACAACAATGCAGCCGTAAGCGCAAGTGCAACTGAGCGACGCGATATCATTCAGACCTCCCTGACCAAGAGCCCCGATTCGAGCCGGGATCAAAACAACATAAGTCCGCAAGCAAGCCCCGGTTCAAGTCCGGAATTGCAGTCCGCGCACTGCACAACTCGCGGAACCGGACTGCCCGAGCAGAACGGCCGAGCTGGCACCGCTCCACGTCACGGAATTTTTGCAGCGCCTGCGCACAAGTGAAAGCCGATTGTCAGGTTTCCGTAAGGTGACTGGCATCTGGCGTCCAACATATCGGCAGCGCACATTCGACTTTCGTATTGACGGGTTTTGCATTCGGGCGGAGTGTTGCGGTCGCAGCGTCAAAAGGCGCGCATATTGGGAGGAACGGATGAAACGCTTTGCGATGGCCGCGAGCCTCGTCATGCTTGCATCAACGTATGCAAGCGCCCAGACCACCGAACAGCTGGTCAAGGGTGCGACCGACACGTCGAACGTTCTCAACTACGGGATGGGCTACAATCTGCAGCGCTTCTCGACCCTGAATCAGATCAACAAGGACACGGTGAAAAACCTCGTCCCGGTCTGGAACTACTCCTTCAACGACGATCGCAGCGAGGAATCGCAGCCGCTGGTGTACCAGGGCGTGATCTACGTGACCTCGCACAACGCGACCATGGCGGTCGATGCCAAGACCGGCAAGCAGATCTGGAAGAGCAAGATCGAGTATCCCGCCGAGACGCCGCGCATCGTCTGCTGCGGGATCATCAACCGTGGCGCCGCGCTCTACGACGGCAAAGTGTTCCGCACCACCCTCGACGCCAACGTGATCGCGCTCGACGCCAAGGACGGCAAGGAGCTGTGGCGGCAGAAGGCGGCCGACATCAAGGAAGGCTATTCGATGACGGTGGCCCCGCTGGTCGCCGACGGCGTCGTCATCACCGGCATCTCCGGCGCCGAGTTCGGCACCCGCGGCTTCATCGACGGCTGGGATCCGGCGACGGGCAAGCATCTGTGGCGCACCCATTCGATTCCCTCGCCCGACGAGCCCGGCGGCGACACCTGGAAGGGCGACACCTGGAAGCTCGGCGGCGGCTCGACCTGGATCACCGGCTCCTACGATCCCGAGCTGAACACGGTCTATTGGGGCATCGGCAATCCCGGCCCGTTCAATTCGGCGGTGCGCCCCGGCGACAACCTCTACACCTGCTCCGTGCTGGCGATGGATCCCAAGACCGGCAAGATCAAGTGGCACTACCAGTTCTCGCCGAACAATCCGTTCGACTATGACTCGGTGGCCGAGATGGTCCTCGCCGACATGAACGTCGAGGGCAAGCCGACCAAGGTGCTGATGGATGCCAACCGCAACGGCTTCTTCTACGTGCTCGACCGCACCAACGGAAAGCTGCTCGCGGCCAATCCTTACGTGAAGGTGAACTGGGCGACCGGCGTCGACATGAAGACGGGCCGCCCGATCGAGACCGACGTCAGCAAGGACGCGCGCGAAGGCAAGAAGGTCACGGTCTATCCGTCGATCCTCGGCGGCAAGAACTGGGAGCCGATGTCGTTCAATCCTCAGACCGGTCTCGCCTACGCCAACACGCTCGCCTTCGGCGGCAAGTACAAGGCCGAGCCGGTCACCTTCAAGCAGGGTGAATGGTATCTCGGCATGGACCTCACCGATCCCTGGGAGTTCGGTGACGGCGCGCGCGGCCACCTGAAGGCGATCGATCCGATGACCGGCAAGGCGAAGTGGGAAGCACCCGCGGATATTCCGCGCTTCTCCGGCGTGCTGTCGACCGCGGGCGGCGTCGTGTTCACGGGCGCGCTCACCGGCGAGTTCGAGGCCTTCGATGCCGACACCGGCAAGAAGCTCTGGCAGTTCCAGACCGGCTCGGGCATCGAGGGACAACCGGTGACGTGGCAGCAGGACGGCGTGCAGTACATCGCCGTCACCAGCGGCTATGGCGGCGTCTATTCGCTGTTCTCCGGCGACGAGCGGCTTGCGAAGGTGCCGCCCGGCGGCTCGCTGTGGGTCTTTGCGGTCAAGCAATAGCCCCAGGCAAGATGCGGAGAGACATAACTCACAAGACGGCGGCGATCTTCGCCGCCGTCGCGGTGCTGACCGTCGCGCTTGCGGCGACCGTTCGCGCCGCCGATGACGCAACCGGCAATCCCATGCAGGCGCAGATCGACCATGGCAAGTCGACCTATGCCGAGAAATGCTCGCACTGCCACGGCCCCAATCTGATGAACTCCGGCGCCATCACACCGGACCTGCGCGCCTTTCCCGACGACAAGACGCGCTTCGTCACCACGGTGAAGAACGGCAAGAACAACAAGATGCCGCCTTGGGGCGACATCCTCAGCGACGACCAGATCGGGGATCTCTGGGCCTTCATCTCGAGCCGGAGGAAGCCATGAGGCACCGGCTCGCCGCCTGGAACCTCGCCGCGATCCTCGCGGCCACGGCCGCGCACGCGGCCGATGATCCCTTGAATGTCTGTCTCGACGAAGACCGGCCACCGCTCTCGATGCATCACAAGGGCAGGCCGGATTCCGGCTTCGACGTGCTGCTGGCCCAGGCGATCGCGGAGCGGATGGGGCGACCGCTGAAGATCCAGTGGTTCGAGAGCAAGCTGGATGAGGATTCCAGCCCGCAGCTCGAGGCCAACGCGCTGCTCTCCGACGGGCGCTGCTCGCTGGTCGGCGGCTATGCGCTGACGACGGATTCCCTCGTCAAGCCCGGCATGAAGACGGCGCGCTTGCCGGATTTCGCCGGTGCCACGCGCGAGGACCGGCGACGCCGCGTCGCGCTCGGCGTGCTCGCGCCAAGCCAGCCTTACGTCTACTCGCCGATGACGGTCGTGCTCGGGCCGAAGGCGAAGGGACGCAAGATCACCGACATCGGCGACCTCGCCGGGCTCCGCCTCGCCATCGAGAGCGGCTCGCTCGGCGATGCGATCCTGATGACCTTCGACAAGGGACGCCTGATCGACAACATCACGCATCTCGTCCCCGGCCGCGACAATCTCCTCGGCGCGCTGGCACGCGGCGACTACGATGCAACGCTGATCGACCTCGGCCGATTCGATGCCCATCGCGCTGCGCATCCGGACACCTCGATCACAGCGTCCGGCTACTACTATCCGATCGGCGCCAATCGCGGCTATGTCGGGCTTGCCGGCGACCTCGCCCTGATCGACGCCGTCAACAAGGCCCTGACCGAGCTCGCCACTGAAGGCAGGATCGCCGAATTCGGCAAGCAGGCCGGCCTCACTTACCTGCAGCCACGCGAGCCCGCGATCCTCGGCGATGTCTGGATGAAGATTATTCAGCGGTGATTCTGTTCATCATTCCGGGAGCGCCTGAAGGGCGAACCCGGAATGACGGCGGGTGTGGCTGGCGGCGTCCCACCTCGCATAATGCTGCCATTGATTCCGCCACGTGGTGAAGCCGTGCATCCCAGTGCCGCCAACCTGCGCGACCTCCTCTCCCGCGAAATCAGGACCGCCGAACTCCTTCGCGCCCTGATCGTCGTCGGTCCGATGGTGGCGGCCTATTTCATCGCGCGTGAAACGGCGCTGCTGAACCTGGGCCTGGTCGCCGTCTCGCTGCTCATTCCGGCGCTGCGGCTGCACCTGCCGCCGAAAGCGATCGCGTGGCACTATCTTGCCATCCTCGCGACCTTTGCCGCGCTCTTCCTTGCCGCCCCGATCAAGCCGCTCTTCGCAGTGCTGACGGCGCTCGCCGGTTTTCTGGCGGTGGCCGCGACGCGCTATGGCGAAGATTTGCGCTCTCCCGGCAATTGGGTGTTCATCCCCGCCGTTTATCTGGCCTGCGAGGTGCGGGAGGGCGTCAGCGCGTCCGAAGCGCTGCGCCACGCCGGCATGATCGTGGCGTCCTCTCCGATTGCGCTGGCGCTGGTCTGCGCCATCCGGATCTACGACCGGCCGCGGGCCGGCGATGCCGCGACGATCTCGTTCGGACCGCCTGCGGCCGAATGGTCTCTGCCCGCGCTCGCAACCGCCATGGCGGTCTTCGCGGCCGCCGCACTGGTCGAGATCCTCGACCTTGCGCAGGGACAATGGGTGATGTGGTCGGCCGCAAGCGTCGTGGTCGGCGATCTCACCGCCTCGACCGGCAAGCTGAAGCAGCGCGCGATCGGCGCGCTCGTCGGCGTCCCGCTCGGCTTCCTCGCCGGCATGGCGCTGCCGCAGAGCCGGGTCGGCTATGCGCTCGCGGTTCTCGCGGCCACCCTCACCCTGATCTCGTTTTCCCGCTACGTCGTCGGCTTCGGCCTGCGCTGCTTCTTCATTGCGCTGGCGGCCTCCTTTGCTGGCGGCGCCAGCGGGATCGCGGAGGAGCGTATCGCCAACGTGATGATCGGTGGCGCGTTCGGCCTGATTGCGGTCGCCCTGAGCGAGATTGTCTGGCAACGGGTGATGCGAAAGGGCCGATCGCCCGGATGACACGCGTGCGAGCGCGACGCCATCATACGAATGCGCCAATCTGTCTCGCCTGCCGCCCGTGGCAGGGACGGTGTGATGCAGTACCCTCGGCAAAAATCTGGGAGAGAATCATGTCCGCAAAATTCGATCGCCGCCGCTTCATCGCCGCGGGCACCACCGCACTCGCGATGCCTTTCGTGGCGCGCGGCGCCTCGGCGCAAGGCATCTGGCCATCGCGGCAGATCCGCATGATTTGCAGCTACCCGGCCGGCGGACAGACCGACCTGCTCGCACGCGCCTATGGCGAATTCATCTCCAAGCAGGTCGGCAAGACCGTCGTGATCGAGAACAAGCCCGGCGCCTCCGGCGCGATCGGCACGGCGGAGGTTGCCCGCGCCGAGCCCGATGGCCACACCATGCTGTGCTCGATCTCGACCACCTACATCATGAACCGGGTGGTGATGAAGAATCCCGGTTACGACATGGACAAGGATTTGACGCTCGTCAGCGTCATTCCCGGCGCCGGCCTTTTGCTGGTCGCGAACCCGAAGACCGGCGTCAAGACGCTGGAGGATTTCGTCGCTTTCGCGCGCAAGAGCGGCAAGGTCAACTTCGGCACCTACAGCGCGGGCTCGTCGCCGCACATGACGATCAACGAGCTCAACAAGCAGTACGGCCTCAACATCGAGCCGGTCCACTACCGCGGCGAAGCGCCGATGTGGACGGGCATGCTGGAAGGCACGCTGGATGCCGCAATGGGCAGCTACACGGCCGCGCAATCGGTCCTGCAAAGCGACCGCGGGACCGTGTTCGCCGTGCATTCGAAGAAGGTCGACGCGATCCCGGCCATCAAGACCCTGCCCGAACAGGGCGCGACGTCGAAATTCTTCACCGTGAGCGGGTTCACCGGCTGGGCGGTGCCGAAGGCGACGCCGCAGCCGGTGGTCGATCGCCTGGCCGATCTCTGCGTCGCCGCCAACAGCGACCCGAAAGTGAAGGAGGTGCTCGCGACCTTCGTGCTCGAGCCCGCGATCGGCTTCAAGGACACCAATGCCCTGTATCAGCGCGAGCTGCCGATCTGGATCGAGAGCGCGCGATCGCTTGGCCTCGAGCCGGCCTGAACCTTCGGACATGGCGCGGCGGGACAGCTTCCGCTGCGTGGCCCGGCATCCGACCAAAGCCTAAGTCGAAGTCGGCTACGGCATCCATTATCATGGGGGCTGCCGGAGAATCTCGGGGTCCGCAGAGAAGGGCCGACCGCATGACGCCAGATGCCATCGCCATAGCCGCCATGATCATCCTGCTGTTTCCGATGGGCTATTTCACGCTCGCTTCGCCCGCCTTCCTGCTGGTGAAGCTCGACATCCGGCCCGTCGCCCTGCTGCTGCGCGGCATGTTCAACGCCCATTTCCTGGTCATGGGCGTTGCCGGAATCATCGGGACGCTGGCTTTCCTCCTCGCCGGTCGGCTGCTCTTCGCCGCGGTCGTCGGCCTGCTTGCAGCTCTGGCGATTGGCGGGCGCCGCCGGTTCTTGCAGCGGATGGACGACCAGCTCAGCGCGAGTGACGCGGGCGACACCGAGGCGCCGCGTCGGCTGCGCCGGCTGCACTGGAGCGGAATGCTGTGCAACGCGGTCCTGCTCGCCGCCCTGCTGGCCAGCATTCCCTATATTGCGACGACGGCGTAAGCGCGCATTGGTCACCCGCCGGGGCTTCCCGGCGTGCGCTTAGTGCTCGTTGGCGGCCGCGGCGTTCTGCTGCGCCTTGTGGATCGAGGACGGCACCACGCCGAAATACTTCCGGAATACGCGGCTGAAATGCGATGAGCTGGAGAAGCCCCAGGAGAACGCGACGTCGGTGATGGTCTTGCCAGCGTGGGCCTCGAGCTCCTGGCGGCAGTTCTGCAAGCGGGCCTGCCAGATGTAGTCGCTCACCGTGGTGCCGCGCTCGGAAAACAGCATGTGCAGATAGCGCTTGGAGCAGCCGAGCTCGGCCGAGATCTGGTCGATGCACAGATCCGGATCGCGCAGGTGCTCGCGGATGAAGAACTGCGCGCGCACATACATCGCCTCGGGACCGACCCGATCGAACATCGTATCGGCTTCGCGCAGCGGCAGCAGCAACAGGTCGATCAGCGAATCGGCGACGCCGACCGCGCTGTTCGCCGACAGCTTGGCGGCCTCGTCGAAGGTCGCGTGGACGAAATCGTGGGCGATCCGCCCCGTCCCCGTCTTCGCCGACAATTTGCAGGCCGGCATTCGCTGCGATGGGAATCCGCGGTCGCGCAGCAGCGCTTTCGGCACGATCACGACGTCGTGGCGCGTGAAGGCGGGGCTGATGATCGAATGCGGGCAGGAGACGTCATAGGCGATGATGTCGCCCGGGTTCAGCTCGATGTGACGGCCTTCCTGCTCGAAATAGGACACGCCGTAGGTCTGGAAGTGGATCTTGATGTACGGGTGTTCGTTGGCCTTGGCGCGCGCCAGCGTATGCGCGATGCGATGCTGGCTGACCTCGATCTGACACAGCTTCAGGCGCGAGACCGAGGTGTAGTCGATGCGGCCTTCGAGCGAGGACGCCTCCAGCGGATCGACGTCGAAATGCCCACACAGGCTCGTGAGCCCGTCGATCCAGCTTTGGATCTGGCGCTTCGGCGTCATTCCGGTCGTCGAAAGCGTATGAATTGTGTCGGACATTAATCCAGCCACTGGTTTGATCCGGAAGTTCGACGCGAATCACGACCAGCGCTGCCGGAGCCCTCAGCCGAGATTGCGTGACGTTTACCTCGAATTTGAGCGGTCTTTTGCAACGAGCGCCATCGTTCCATTGCCACCCTTGAAATTTAATCCTCCGCCTTAGTTACAGCGCCGTCAAGGGGAACCTGAGCGTTGAACGCGGTCCGAAGGCGATGCGGAAACTGCTGAATTCGCTACTGCAAAATCAAAATGTTCGCGTCCGTGCGCTGTCAAGCAAACCGGCTTCTCTCTTGGGCAAGTTTCCCGATGACGAAGTCGTTAGGGATTGCAGCAGGAACAACAAGAACGGGCCGCTCCTGCACGTGGACCCGTGGCTCTCATCAGGAGGAGGAAACACCGCACCATCGTTTCTGGTCCCAATCGTGACCGCCCTGCACGAGCAGACGCCGGACGAGAAGCCCGGTGATTGAGCATTGCTTCGGAAACAATAAACGAGACCAACGGAGGAATAACTATGCGCAAGGTGCTACTGGCGACCTATCTTGGCTCCGCGGCGGCTCTCGCCGTCGGCAGCGCTTCAGCCAATGACGAGCTGATCAAGATGTCGCAGAACCCGAAAGACTGGGTGATGCCCGCGGGCGACTACGCCAATACCCGCTATTCCAAGCTGAACCAGATCAACGCACAAAACGTGGGCAAGCTCCAGGTCGCCTGGACCTTCTCGACCGGCGTGCTGCGCGGCCATGAAGGCGGCCCGCTGATCGTCGGCAACATGATGTATGTCCACACGCCGTTCCCGAACAAGGTCTACGCTATTGACCTTTCCAACGAGAACAAGATCGTCTGGAAGTACGAGCCGAAGCAGGACCCGAACGTCATCCCGGTGATGTGCTGCGACACGGTCAACCGCGGCCTGTCTTACGGTGACGGCAAGATCATCCTGCATCAGGCCGACACCAACCTCGTTGCGCTCGACGCCAAGACCGGCCAGGTGGCCTGGTCGGCAACGAACGGCAATCCCTCGAAGGGCGAGACCGGTACATCGGCCGCGCTCGTCGTCAAGGATAAGGTCCTGGTCGGCATCTCCGGCGGCGAATTCGGCGTGCAGTGCCACGTCACCGCCTACGACCTCAAGAGCGGCAAGCAGGTCTGGCGCGCCTTCTCCGAAGGTCCGGATGACCAGATCAAGTTCACCGCGGCCACCACCTCGCTCGGCAAGCCGGTCGGCGCTGACTCCAGCCTGAAGACCTGGCAGGGCGACCAGTGGAAGATCGGCGGCGGCTGCACTTGGGGCTGGATGTCCTACGATCCCGCTCTGAACCTCGTCTATTACGGGTCGGGCAATCCCTCGACCTGGAATCCGAAGCAGCGTCCGGGCGACAACAAATGGTCGATGACCATCTTCGCGCGCAACGCCGACACGGGCGAAGCCAAGTGGGTCTACCAGATGACGCCCCATGACGAGTGGGACTATGACGGCGTCAACGAGATGATCCTCTCGGATCAGCAAATCAACGGCCAGGCGCGCAAGCTCCTGACGCATTTCGACCGCAACGGCCTCGCCTACACGATGGACCGCGAGAACGGCGAGCTGCTGGTTGCCGAAAAATACGATCCGAAGGTGAACTGGACCTCCGGCGTCGACATGGACAAGAACTCGCCGACCTATGGCCGTCCGAAGGTGCTCGACGCAGCTTCGACCGACAAGGCGGGCGAAGACCACAACGTGAAGGGCATCTGCCCGGCCGCGCTCGGCACCAAGGACGAGCAGCCGGCAGCCTACTCGCCGGACACGCAGCTGTTCTACGTTCCGACCAACCACGTCTGCATGGACTACGAGCCGTTCAAGGTGAGCTACACCGCGGGCCAGCCCTATGTGGGGGCGACGCTCTCGATGTATCCGCCGCAGGGTGAAACCCACATGGGCAACTTCATCGCCTGGGACGGCAAGACCGGCAAGATCGTCTGGTCGAACAAGGAGCAGTTCTCGGTCTGGTCGGGTGCGCTCGCAACCGCCGGCGGCGTGGTGTTCTACGGCACGCTCGAAGGCTACCTGAAGGCGGTCGACGCCAAGTCCGGCAAGGAGCTCTACAAGTTCAAGACTCCCTCCGGCATCATCGGCAACGTCACGACCTATGAGAACGGCGGCAAGCAGTATGTCGCAGTGCTCTCGGGCGTCGGTGGCTGGGCCGGCATCGGTCTGGCCGCAGGCCTGACCGATCCGACTGCCGGTCTCGGCGCGGTCGGTGGCTACGCGGCCCTCAGCAACTACACGGCCCTCGGCGGTACGCTGACCGTGTTCTCGCTGCCCAACTAGGCCCGTCAGTATCGCTCCGGCGCGTGGATCAACTCCACGCGCCGGCTCGTCTCCATCGAACGCCTTCGAGGAAAATCTCTTGCGTAAAATCCGCTCTGTCATTGCCGCGATGATCTTCGTTGCGTCCGGAGGAATTGCTGTCGCGGACGGTCCGGGCGACCCGGCCGCCGTGAAGAAGGAAGACGACGGAAAGTGGCTCGATAAGGAAGGAAACCCGACCTACAAGATTTCAGCCGACGGCACCGTGGACTGGTTCACCTATTCCGGATACCGCCGCTATCACTCCGACTGCCACGTCTGCCATGGCCCGGATGGTATGGGCTCCACCTACGCCCCCGCGCTCAAGGACTCCGTCAAGACCATGAGCTATGGCGACTTCCTCGGTGTGGTCGCCTCCGGCCGCAAGAACATCTCGACCGCCCAGGAGAACGTCATGCCGGCCTTCGGCGACAACCCCAACGTCGCCTGCTACATGGACGATCTCTATGTCTATCTGCGCGCTCGCTCCACCGAAGCATGGGGCCGGCAGCGTCCCTCCAAGAAGGAAGAGAAGACGGAGGCCTACACCAAGGCGGAAGATGCCTGCATGGGCAAGAAATGAACGCTACGAGGACTGCCGGGGCCACGTCCTGGCGCCCTACGAGAATTTGAGGAGCTACCGATGAAGACACGAGCCGCCGTCGCTTTCGAAGCCAAGAAACCACTCGAGATCGTCGAACTCGATCTGGAAGGACCAAAGGCCGGCGAAGTCCTGGTCGAGATCAAGGCGACGGGCATCTGCCATACCGACGCCTACACGCTCGACGGCTTCGACAGCGAGGGAATCTTCCCGTCGATCCTCGGCCATGAGGGCGCCGGCATCATCCGCGAGATCGGGCCGGGCGTGAGCTCGGTGAAGCCGGGCGACCACGTCATTCCGCTCTACACGCCGGAATGCCGGCAGTGCAAAAGCTGCCTGAGCCAGAAGACCAATCTCTGCACTGCGATCCGCGCGACGCAGGGCAAGGGCGTGATGCCCGACGGCACCAGCCGCTTCTCCTACAAGGGCAAGCCGGTCTATCACTACATGGGCTGCTCGACCTTCTCGAACTTCACCGTGCTGCCGGAGATCGCGGTCGCCAAGATCCGCGAGGACGCGCCGTTCGACAAGAGCTGCTACATCGGCTGCGGCGTCACCACCGGCGTCGGCGCCGTGGTCAACACCGCGAAGGTCACGCCGGGCTCCAACGTGGTCGTGTTCGGCCTCGGCGGCATCGGCCTCAACGTGATCCAGGGCGCCAAGATGGCCGGCGCCGACAAGATCATCGGCGTCGACATCAACGACGCCAAGGAGGATTGGGGCCGCAGGTTCGGCATGACCGAATTCGTCAACCCCAAGAAGATCACGGGCGACATCGTCCAGCACCTCGTCGGCCTCACCGACGGTGGCGCCGACTACACCTTCGACTGCACCGGCAACACGACCGTGATGCGCCAGGCGCTGGAAGCCTGCCATCGCGGCTGGGGCACGTCCATCATCATCGGCGTTGCCGAATCCGGCAAGGAGATCGCCACCCGCCCGTTCCAGCTCGTCACCGGCCGCAATTGGCGCGGCACGGCTTTCGGCGGCGCGCGCGGCCGCACCGACGTGCCGAAGATCGTCGACTGGTACATGAACGGAAAGATCCAGATCGACCCGATGATCACCCACGTGCTCAAGCTCGAAGAGATCAACAAGGGCTTTGACCTCATGCACGAGGGCAAATCCATCCGTTCCGTCGTCGTCTACTAGCTCACCGCCATCACCCCAAGGAGGATCGTCCCATGACTGTTGCACTCCACCCATCGATCGACAACGGACTCAAACAGGGCAGCGGCAGCTTCGCCGGCGGCACGCTCGCCTGCAAATGCAAGGACCATCAGGTCAAGATCGGCATCAAGGGCGACGTCGCCCACAATCATGCCTGTGGCTGCACCAAGTGCTGGAAGCCGCAGGGCGCGACATTCTCCGTCGTCGCCGTGGTGCCCCGCCAGAACGTCACCGTGCTCGAGAACGGCGACAAGCTCCAGATCGTCGATCCCTCGGCGGTGATCCAGCGCCACGCCTGCAAGGCCTGCGGCACGCACATGTACGGCCGCATCGAGAACAAGAACCATCCGTTCTACGGCCTCGACTTCATCCATCCCGAACTGTTCCAGGAGCAGGGCTCGCAGGCGCCGCAATTCGCCGCCTTCGTCTCCTCGGTGATCGAATCCGGCGTCAAGCCCGAGCAGATGGCCGGCATCCGTTCACGGCTTAAGGAAATCGGGCTCGAGCCCTATGACTGCCTGTCACCGGCACTGATGGACGCGATCGCGACCCATGTGGCGAAGGCCAAGGCAGCCTGACGGAGGCAGCCTGACGAAAGCAGCTTGAACGAGGCGGCCCGAGCAGCGCCGCCAGACCCACGCCACGTCCGCTCGCTGGTCCCGACCAGCACCAGCGAGCCGGACGGAGGTGGTTTCACACGACCGCGGCGAAGCCCGCCGCTTCTGCACTCTGCGTCTATGAGGGCCACGCGCTCCCTCAGTCCTGGTCTCTGAATGACTGCGCAGGACCGCCCGCTTCCCGCTTGAAGTCCGCGGCTCCTGCGTTTCTCCCTCCCTCGACTGAGGTATCCTGCTTCGTCCGTACAGTCTTTCTGGCGGACGAAGCTTTTTTTGCGATCTGCCTTGCAGTTGCGCAATCGACGCGGCGCAATGCCGCGCCCTGCTTTTGACAAATCACTGAGGCAACCTGCTCACGTTGAGAACACCCGGCTGTGAATGCCGGGCCGGCCCGATCCCTGCTACGATCGCGCCGTCACGATGCCGCGCGAAGTTCAATCAAGCAAAAACAATACGGGAGGTATCGAGCACATCCAGACATCGCCATCAGCGCTCCTGCCTCCCTCCGGGATTTGCCCGCGCGGGACGACGGCAGAGACGCGGCGACGACGCACGAGCCGCAGCTGGCGTAAGCCGGCGCATTTGAATTCATGCTTATGAAGAGCGAGGGACGATCATGATCAAGGTAAAGATCAACGGC
Source organism: Bradyrhizobium sp. GW821-FHT12B03 (assembly GCF_058807535.1). Lineage (NCBI taxonomy): Bacteria > Pseudomonadati > Pseudomonadota > Alphaproteobacteria > Hyphomicrobiales > Nitrobacteraceae > Bradyrhizobium > Bradyrhizobium sp. GW821-FHT12B03. The sequence goes on along the minus strand of NZ_JBXAQU010000014.1, from coordinate 151,370 downwards.
CAGGAACAGAGCTGGGACGGCGACCCGAATCTCCCGCTACTCTGGTTCCTGCGCGACGAGGCCGGGCTGACCGGCACCAAGTTCGGCTGTGGCCAAGCCCTGTGCGGCGCTTGCACCGTCATCGTCGACAAGGAAGCGGTACGCTCCTGCATCACGTCGGTCAACGACGTCGCCGGACGCGAGGTCACGACGATCGAAGGATTGCATCCGAACGGCGATCACCCGGTTCAGAAGGCCTGGCGCCAGGTCAACGTACCGCAATGCGGTTTCTGCCAGGCCGGCCAGATCATGCAGGCCGCGGCGCTCTTGATGGACAACCCGAAACCCTCGCACGACCAGATCCGCGAGGCGATGTCGGGCAATATCTGCCGCTGCGGCTGCTACCAGCGCATCGAGAACGCGGTCCATCTCGCATCGACGGGAGTGTGACATGAATTTCATCGACAGTCCCCGGAAGCTCCACAGCTTCGAAAAGAACATCCGCGTCGAGAAGGTCTCGCGCCGCAGCATCCTGAAGGGGCTCGGCGTCACCGGCGGCTTCGTGCTCGCCGCGCCCGTGATGTCGCGCCAGGCGTTTGCCTATGAGACCGGTGCCGGAAAGATGCCGCATGGCGTCGTGGTCGATCCGCGCGTGTTCGTTTCGGTCGCCCCGGACGGCATCGTCACCATCGTCGGGCACCGTTCGGAAATGGGCACCGGCGTGCGCACCAGCCTGCCGCTGATCGTGGCCGAGGAAATGGAGGCCGACTGGTCCAGGGTCAAGGTGCAGCAAGCCCATGGCGACGAGGTCAAGTTCGGCAACCAGGACACCGACGGCTCCCGCAGCACGCGGCATTACCTGATCCCGATGCGCCAGATCGGCGCCGCCGCCCGCACCATGCTGGAGCAGGCCGCCGCCAAGCGCTGGGGCGTGCCCGCGACCGAGGTCAAGGCCGTCAATCACGAGGTCGTCCACAGCGCCAGCGGACGCAAGCTCGGCTTCGGCGAACTCGCGGCTGACGCCGCCAAGGAATCGGTGCCTGCTGTCGAAGGCCTCAAGCTGAAGGACCCCAAGGACTTCCGCTATCTGACCAAGGGCCAGGTTGGCATCGTCGATCTCCACGACATCACCACCGGCAAGGCCCGTTACGGTGCGGACGTCCGCCTGCCCGGAATGAAATATGCCGTGATCGCGCGGCCGCCAGTGACCGGCGGCAAGCTGGTCAAGTTCGAGCCGGACGAGGCGCTGAAAGTCCCCGGTGTCGAGAAGGTGATGCAGGTGCGCGGCTGGCCCTGGCCCTCGAAATTCCAGCCGCTCGGCGGCGTCGCCGTGATCGCGCGCAACACCGGCGCTGCGATCAAGGGCCGCGACGCGCTGAAGCTCGTCTGGGACGACGGCCCGAACGGCAAATACGACTCCGTAGCCTATCGCAAGGAGCTGGAGGAGGCCTCCCGCAAGCCCGGCCTCGTCTTGCGCAAAGAGGGCGATGCGGACGCCGCGCTGAAGGGCGCCGACAAGGTGATCGTCGGCGAGTACTACGTCCCGCATCTGGCCCATGTCAGCATGGAGCCGCCGGTGGCGGTGGCCGACGTCAAGGGCGACAAGGCGGAGATCTGGGCGCCGGTGCAGAGCCCCGGCGGCACCCGCGAGGACGTCGCCAAGACGCTCGGCATTCCCGAAGCCAATGTCACCGTCAACGTGACCCTGCTCGGCGGCGGTTTCGGCCGCAAGTCGAAATGCGACTATGCGCTCGAGGCAGCGCTGCTGTCGAAGGAGCTCGGCGCGCCGGTGAAGGTGCAGTGGACGCGCGAGGACGACATCCATAACGGCTTCCTGCACACCGTCTCGGTCGAGCGGATCGAGGCCGGTCTCGACAAGAACGGCAAGGTGACCGCCTGGCGCCACCGCAGCGTGGCGCCCAGCATCGCCTCGACTTTTGCCGCCGGAACGGTGCACCAGGCGCCGTTCGAGATCGGCATGGGTCTCGTCGATATGCCCTTCGAGATCGCGAACATCTCCTGCGAGAATCCGGAAGCAGCCGCCTATACCCGCATCGGCTGGTTCCGGTCCGTCTCGAACATTCCCCGTGCCTTCGCAGTGCAGTCGATGGTCGGCGAGATCGCGCAGGCCACCGGCCGCGACCAGAAGGACATGCTGCTCGAGCTGATCGGCTCGCCCCGCATCGTCAAGCCCAACGTGAAGGACCTCTGGAACTACGGCGAACCCTATGACAGCTACCCGATCGACACCGCGCGCCTGCGCAAGGTGGTCGAGCTGGTCGCCGAGAAGGGCGAATGGGGGCGAAAGGTGCCGAAGGGCCACGGCCTCGGCATCGCGGTGCACCGCAGCTTCGTCAGCTACATCGCGACCATCGTCGAGGTGGCCGTCGACGACAAGGGCAAGCTGACCGTGCCGCGGGTCGACACCGCAATCGACTGCGGCACCTATGTCAACCCCGAGCGCATCGCCTCGCAGATCGAGGGCGCGGCGATCATGGGTCTCAGCCTCGCCAAATATGGCGAGATCTCCTTCAAGGACGGCAAGGTGCAGCAGAAGAACTTCGACGACTTCCAGGTCGTCAGGATCGACGAGTCTCCCGTGGTGACCAACGTCTACATCGTGCCGCCCGCACCAGGCACGCCGCCGAGCGGCGTCGGTGAGCCCGGCGTTCCGCCGTTCGCACCGGCGCTGATGAATGCCATCTTCGCCGCGACCGGAAAACGCATCCGCGCGCTGCCGATCGGCAAGCAATTGGAGGCGTGAGAAGAAAGCGCGGTAGAAGTCTATCGCGGCTGGGAACATCGGACGGCCTCGCGCCGTTTGCATCGATCTGACAGGAGCAGATCGATGACCAACATCACAAGGGCGCTCGCAGTCTCGCTGCTGTCGAGCGCCTTTCTTTTGACCGTTGCTGGCGCCTTCGCCCAGAGCAACACGACGCCGCCGACCACGGCCACGCGCCCGACCGCGCCGGACCAGAACTCGCTGCCCAACGCCACCGCCCCGCCCGCCTCGACCACCCAGACCACCGGGCAGAGCAGCACCGATCCGAAGGTTCAGGAAATGAACCAGAAGGAAAAGGACAAGGTGGACCGGCAAGGGAAGTAGCGACGTAGCTCTTTTCCACGCGGCTGTTTCCGCGTCATGGCCGGGCTTGTCCCGGCCATCCACGATCTTTGCATCGGCAGGAAGAACGTGGATGCCCCGGGGCATGACGAATTCGTGGCGCGGACGTCTGCCTCGCTACTGGCCACGCATACAGAATGCGGCGGACGTTTCCGTCCGCCGCATTCGCCACCCCCCTTGCGGCTCCGCTTCTTTCGATCCGCCCGCGGAGCTATTTCTTCAGCGCGAACACCCAGATCACGCCGCCCTGCGGTACGTTGGACTCGATACCGATATTGTTGGTGGCCAGCGCATCCTGGATGCGCTGCGCGTCCACACCCCATCCCGACTGGATCGCGATGTATTGGGTGCCGTCGACCTCATAGGACACCGGCATGCCCATGATGCCGGAATTGGTCTTCTGCTCCCACAACAGCTCGCCGGTCTTGGCGTTGAAAGCGCGGAAGTTGCGATCGTTGGTGCCGCCAGCGAAGATGAGGTCACCTGCGGTCGCCGTCACCGAACCGAACAGCTGCGACTTCGGGAAGTTGTGCTGCCACACCTTCTTGCCGGTGGTGGGGTCCCAGGCCTGGAGCTCGCCGAAATGATCCGCGCCGGGCTTCGTCTTCAGGCCGATGTCTTCCGGCTTGGTGCCGAGCCAGAGCTCGCCGGGCTTGAGCGGAAGCTTCTCGCCGGTGAAGCCGCCGCAGAAGTTCTCGTTGGCCGGCACATAGACGAGCTTGGTCCTTTCGCTGTAGGCCGCCGACGGCCAGTCCTTGCCGCCCCACAACGACGGACAGAACTCCACGCGCTTGCCAACCACCGGCTTGTGCGCGGGATCGACGATCGGCTTGCCGGTTTCGGCATCGATGCCCTTCCAGACGTCGGTGGAGACGAACGGCCAGCCCGCGACGTAGTTGATTTTGGTCGGCGTCCGCTCGAGCACCCAGAAGATCGCATCGCGCCCCGGATGGACCAGACTCTTGATGTTGCGGCCGTCGCGTTGCAGGTCGATCAGCATCGGCGCTTCGACCTCGTCCCAATCCCAGGAATCGTTCTGGTGGTACTGGTGATAGGTCTTGATCTTGCCGTTGTTCGGATCGAGCGCGAGCACCGACGAGGTGTAGAGATTGTCGCCGGGATGCATCTCGCCGGGCCAGGGCGCGGCATTGCCGACGCCCCAATAGATCGTCTTGGTCTCCTTGTCGTAATTGCCGGTCATCCAGGCCGAGCCGCCGCCGTTCTTCCAGTCGTCGCCCTGCCAGGTGTCGTGACCGGGCTCACCTTCGCCGGGAATGGTGTAAGTCCGCCACAGCTCCTTGCCCTCCTTGGCGTCATAGGCGGCGACATAGCCGCGCACGCCGAACTCGCCGCCGGAACCGCCGACGATGACCTTGCCATCGACGATCAGCGGCATCAGGGTCATGTACTGGCCCTTCTTGTAGTCCTGCACCTTGGTGTCCCACACCACCTTGCCGGTCTTGGCGTCGAGCGCGACGACATGGTCGTCGGTGGTGGCGAGATAGAGCTTGTCCTCCCAGAGGCCGACGCCGCGGCTGGTCGGATGCAGCTGGAACAGGTCGTCGGGGAGCTGCCGCTTGTAGCGCCAGTACTCGTCACCGGTTTTCGCGTTCAGCGCGATCACCTGCCCCATCGGGGTCGCCACGAACATCACGCCGTTGTTGACGATCGGCGGCGCCTCGTGGCCCTCGACCACGCCTGTCGCAAACGTCCAGACCGGCGTGAGACCCTTCACGTTCGAGGTGTTGATCTGGTCGAGCGGGCTGTAGCCCTGCCCGTCATAGGTGCGCCGATAGAGCATCCAGTTGCTCGGTTCCGGATTCTCCAGGCGCTGCGCGGTGACCGGAGAATAATTCTCGATCGGGCCAGACACGGCGGCGGTCGAGACAAGACAGGTGAAGGCGACGAAGCCGGACAGGTACCATTGCTTCCTGGTCATGGACGTTTTCATGGACGTTCCCCTTTTTCATCCGTTTGAATTCTTGTTGCGAATTCTTGTCGTTCGTCCCGTCGTCCGCCCATCGGCGGATGCGGCTTATCGTGACGCGGGCACAACCCGCGACCGTCCATCATCCTGGCTGCGCGCCACCTACCTTTCCGACGAAGTTTCCGGCGACGCTGAGCGAACCGTCAGCGAACGCCAGCGGCAGCGCCGCGAGCCGTCGTGGTGCCGGCCCGAACACGACCTGCGCGCCCGCGCGAGGATCGTATTCGGAGTTGTGGCACATGCACTTGAGCACCTCCTTGTCGCCGACGTCGCTCTTCACCCAGGCGGTGACGGGACAACCGGCATGGGCGCAGATCGCCGAATAGGCGATGATGCCGTCGACGGCGCGCGCGCGGGTCTGCTCGTCGAGCTCGGCGGGATCGAGCCGGATGATCAGGATTTCGTTGAGGCGCGAGGCGTTGCGCACGACCGAGGTCTTGGGATCCTTCGGCCAGGCGTGCACCGGCGGCCCGCCGGCCGGCAGATCGGCCGCGGTGATCAGCTTGCCCTCCTGGTCACCTTCGGAGAAGACGAGCACGTCGCCCTTCTGGGGCCGCTCGTCCGAGCCGGGCGGATCCTCGCCCGCGCGCGTCTGTGTGGAACAACCGAGGTAGGCGGAGGTGGCGAGCGCGCCCAGCAGCAGCGTTCGCCGCGTCTGCTCCACCCGCGCATCAACTTCAGGTTCCGCAGTGTTCTCGGAGGACGAGGAATTGGTGTTGAAGGATGCGCGCGACATGCCCGCTAGCAGGCGCTGGAACTCTGCCGAAAACAAGGCGAAGAATTGGCGCCGCAGTGCATCAATATGGCTCTGCTCGCTTTGATTGAACGAGAGTGAATGCGTTCAAACGCATTTTCAGCAGTTCAACGTCACCTCACGCGAGTGGCATGATGATTTTGCAGATCAGACCGATGCTGTTGGAATTGGTGCAACGCGCCATCACGCGATGTGAGCTGCATGTTTCTCAGGCAGGCATCCGGTATGTCAGGGCCTGAGCACGTGACGCGGCGAAGCGATGCGGCCTGCGACGGTTGCCGACGCCATTTCAAAACTGTCGGCGATGCGGCGCGCCTTGTCGATGAAGAGGGCGGCCGCCGCGGGCGGGCAGACGTCGCGCGCGGTCTGTTCGAACAGGTCGAGCCAGCGGTCGAAATGATCGCCGACAAGGCCGAGCGGCAGGTGCGCCCGCATCGGCGAACCATGATAACGGCCGCTCATCAGCACGACCGACGACCAGAAATCCCCGAGCTTGGCGAGATGCTCGTCCCAATTCCGCACGACAGCGAACACCGGCCCCAGGAGCGCGTCCTCGCGGACCCGTCCGTAAAACCGGGTGACGAGTTCCGCGATCATCTCCTCGGTGATCCCGGTGCGCTCGATCGCATCCTGGGTCAGCAGGTTCCGCCGTGCGGCCGCCGCCTCACGCTCGGCCTTCAGTCGATCCGACATTGTCCTTGTTATCCGTTCCGTTGTTCCCGCGGGGCCGCCCATTCGACATTGTCGGGCCAATTGCGCGCGGCGTCTTTGTCGCAACGCAAATTGCGGGATCGGCAGCGGGCGCGGAGCGCCCACTGCCTGCGCCAATATCAGGCGCCGTAAGTGTAAAAGCCCTGCCCGGTCTTGCGGCCGAGATGGCCGGCATCGACCATTTCCCTGAGCAAGGGAGCCGGACGATATTTGGGGTCGTTGAAGCCTTTGTAAAAGACCTCCATCACCGACAGCATGGTGTCGAGCCCGACGAGATCGGCGAGCGCCAGCGGCCCGATCGGATGGTTGCAGCCGAGCTTCATGCCGGCGTCGATCTCTTCCGCCGTCGCGATCCCCTCCTGGAGGGCGAAGATCGCCTCATTGATCATCGGGCACAGGATGCGGTTGACCGCGAAGCCCGGGCTGTTCTTGGCGGTGATCGCCACCTTGCCGACGCGCTGGGCGAAATCGAGTGCCTTGGCGTGGGTGTCGTCGGAGGTCTGCAGGCCGCGGATGAGCTCGAGCAGCGCCATCACCGGCACAGGATTGAAGAAGTGCATGCCGATGAACCGATCGGGGCGATCGGTTGCGGCGGCAAGCTTGGTGATCGAGATCGACGAGGTGTTGGTGGCAACGAGCGTGCGCGGCGACAGCGTCGCGCAGAGGTCCTTCAGGATCTTGACCTTGAGCTCCTCGTTCTCGGTGGCGGCCTCGATCACCAGGTCGCAATCGGCCAGCTTCGCCCGGTCGGTGGTGCCGGTGATGCGCTTGAGCGTCGCCTCGCGGTCGGCCGCCGACATCTTCTCCTTCTTGACCAGGCGCTCGAGGCTGCCGCCGACGGTCGAAAGCCCGCGGTTCACCGCCGCATCGGAAATGTCGACCATCACGACCGAGAGCCCGGCCGCGGCGCAGATCTGCGCGATGCCGTTCCCCATGGTCCCTGCCCCGATGATGCCAACGGTTTGGATCATTGCTTCATATCCTTCATCCCTGCGGGCCGTGCCAGCACTGGCCCCATTGTTCCTGCATCAGGGTCTAGCACCGCTACCTGCGGGGTGCCAAGGTGCCGGGAACCCCGGCCTGGTCAGCGGCGCCGAGCCGGAACACCTTGCCCGGATTCATGATGTTCTTGGGGTCGAGGGCCCGCTTGATCGTGCGCATGACGTCGAGCTCGGTCCTGGAGCGATAGTGCTGGAGCTCGTCGAGCTTCTCGATGCCGATGCCGTGTTCGGCCGAGATCGAGCCGGCCATGGAGGTGATGAGGTCGTTGACGACCCGCGTGATCGCCGTGGAATACTGGGTGAGCGTGTCGCGGTCCATGCCCTTCGGCCCCATGAAGGAGAAGTGCACATTGCCGTCTCCGATGTGGCCGAGCGGATAGGGGCGGATCGCCGGCAGGATGTCGAGCACGGCCTTGAGGCCCCTGTCAATGAATTCGGGAATCCCGGAGATCGCGACCGACACGTCGTAGCTCAGGCCCGGCCCCTCGGCGCGCGATGCCTCGGCCACGCTCTCGCGAATGCGCCACATGTTGCGCGACTGCGCTTCGGTTTGCGCGATTACCGCATCCAGCACCCGGCCCGCCTCGAGCTGATCGGCCAGGAACTGCTCCATCCTGTCCGACATGCCAGTGCCGCCGTCCCGCCGCGGCCGGGCCGACGACCATTCGAGAAGGAGATACCATTCGGTCTCCGCCTTCAGGGGATCCTGCGTGCCGGGGATGTGTCGCAGCACCATGTCGGTGCAGGCGCGGCTCATCAGCTCGCAGGAGCCGACATTGTCGTCGGACGCGGCATGCGCCTCCGACAAGAGCTCGATCGCCGCCCTGGGATCGCGGATCGCGAGCCACGCCGTGCACACATCCTTCGGCGCCGGCCAGAGCTTCAGCACCGCCTTGGTGATGATGCCGAGCGTCCCTTCGGCGCCCATGAACAGATGCTTGAGGTCGTAGCCGGTGTTGTCCTTCTTGAGTGCGCGCAGCCCGTCCCAGATTTCGCCGCTCGCCAGCACGACCTCGAGACCCAGCACCAGATTCCGCGCGTTGCCATAGCGCAGCACCTGCACGCCGCCGGCGTTGGTGGAGAGATTGCCGCCGATCATGCACGAGCCCTGGGCACCCAGGCTGAGCGGAAACAAGCGATCATGGCGCGCGGCCGTGTCCTGGAGCGTCTGGAGGATGCAGCCCGCCTCCACCGTCATGGCGTAGCCGACGGAATCGACATTCAGCACGCGGTTCATGCGGCCGAGCGACAGCACGATGCCGCGGTGCGCGGGCCACGGTGTGGCACCGCCCATCAGGCCGGTGTTGCCGCCCTGCGGCACGATGGCGATGCCGTTGTCGAAGCAGAGCTTGACGACATCCGAGACTTCCGCGGTGCTGGCCGGACGCACGATCGCCGCGGCTTGCCCCGCCAGCTCGCCGCGCCAATCGGTCACGAACGGGTGCTTGTCCTGCTCCTCCAGGATCAAGCCCTTGTCGCCCACGACGGCTCGCAGGCGGTCGAGAATGGCTGGCGTCACCGGCGCGGTCGGAATGGAGGGAGCGGTGACAAGTGCTGCACCCGGCATGTGTTCCTCGCTTTGCGGCTCTTCTGCGCAGCCCTGGGGCACGCCGGCCTTCGTTCTTGTTTTCAATTCTTGACGCTTGCGCGATGAACCTAGCACGAAGGTGGCGTTTGCGGGAACGTCCCCGGCTGCGACGCTCGTGCAGTCCGGCCTCGACTGCCGAACGGGAAGCGCACTTCCGCCGGGGCCCGGCGTGCCCTACTGTGCCACGATCAACCTGGATTGGAGATCATGAGCCGCTTCTGGAGTCCTATCGTCCACACGCTTTCGCCCTACGTCCCGGGCGAGCAGCCGAAGCAGGACGGCATCGTCAAGCTCAACACCAACGAGAATCCCTATCCCCCCTCGCCGCGCGTGCTGGCGGCGATCGCATCGGCTGCGGAGCGGCTGCGCCTTTATCCGGATCCGCGCGCCACGCGCCTGCGCGAGGCGATCGCGGCGTCCTGCGACGTTGCGCCCGAGCAGGTGTTCGTCGGCAACGGCTCCGACGAGGTTCTGGCCCACACCTTCCCGGCCCTTCTGAAGCACGACGACAGGCCGCTTCTGTTTCCCGACGTCACCTACAGCTTCTACCCCGTCTATTGCCGCCTCTATGGCGTCGCTCACCAGGAGGTGCCGCTTGACGCCGCGATGCGGATCGAGATCACCGACTACAGGCGGGCGTCGAGCGCCATCCTTCTCTGCAATCCGAACGCGCCGACCGGCATCGCCCTTCCGCGCGACGCGATCGCGGCACTGCTCGCCGAAGATCCGGACCGCCTGGTGGTGGTGGACGAGGCCTATGTCGATTTCGGCGCCGAGAGCGCCGTGCCGCTCGTTGCGCGCCACGACAATCTGCTCGTCATCCAGACGTTCTCGAAGTCTCGCTCGCTCGCCGGCCTGCGGGTCGGCTTTGCCATCGGCCAACCGCCGCTGATCGAGGCGCTGGAGCGGGTGAAGGACAGCTTCAACTCCTATCCCGTCGATTGTCTCGCCATCGCCGGCGCCGTCGCCGCCATCGAGGACGACGGGTGGTTCCTCAGGACCCGCGCCCGTATCATCGCAAGCCGCGAAGCCCTGGCCCGCGATCTCGGAGGACTCGGCTTCGAGGTGTTGCCTTCGCTCGCAAACTTCGTGTTCGCGCGCCATCGAACCCGAAGCGGGGCCGATCTGGCAGCCGCACTTCGCCAGCGCGGCGTTCTGGTCCGGCATTTCAACAAGCCGCGCATCGACGATTTCCTGCGCATCACGGTCGGAACGGAGGAGCAATGTGGCCGGCTGATTGAGGTGCTGCGCGGCTTGATCTGATCCAGGGCGCGCGACGGACGCCGTCGGTCCGGTTGACAGGCAGCCATCATTTCAATAATCGTTGAAATATGGAAACGACAGATGCCGTCACGGCGCTCGCTGCGCTCGCCCAGGACAATCGCCTCGACGTCTTCCGTCTGCTGGTCCAGGCGGGCCCCGACGGCATGGCCGCCGGCGCGATCGCGGATGCGCTGGACCTCGCCCCCAACACGCTGACATTCCACTTCGACCGGTTGCGGATGGCGGGTCTGGCCACCGTCCGGCGCGAGGGGCGCTCGATGATCTATGCGGCGCGGTTCGAGACCATGAATGAGCTCGTCGGCTTCCTGACCGAAAATTGCTGCGGTGGAACGTCCTGCGCTCCGGCCGCCGCCTGCAAGCCCGCGCGCAAGCGCAGCAAAATTCCGGCCTGAAAGGACAGAGCATGAAACGCCCGCATGTTCGCGTGTCCCCGGCCTGCCGCTGAGAACCAGGGATTACGCCATGGATGCGATCATCTACCACAATCCCGATTGCGGCACCTCGCGCAACACGCTCGCGATGATCCGGAGCGCCGGCATCGAGCCGCATGTGATCGAGTATTTGAAGACGCCGCCGTCGCGGGCGCTGTTGCGGCAACTCATCGCGCGCATGGGACTGTCCGTGCGCGCACTGCTTCGCGAAAAGGGCACGCCCTTTGCCGAGCTCGGGCTCGGCAACGCGGCGCTGACCGACGATCAGCTTCTCGACGCGATGATGGCGCATCCCATCCTGATCAACAGGCCGATCGTGGTCACGCCGAAAGGCGTCAAGCTGTGTCGCCCCTCGGAGCTGGTGCTGGACCTCCTGCCGGCGCAGCAGGGGGAATTCGTCAAGGAAGACGGCGAGCGCGTCCGGCTGGACCGCGGCGCCTGATGCCGGGGCTTGCGCAGCGCGCCTTCGCCGAGTGGCTCGGGACCGCGTTCCTGCTGGCCGCGGTGGTCGGCTCGGGGATCATGGCCGCGAGGCTCTCGGGCGGAAACGTCGCGCTTGCGCTCCTGTGCAACACGATCGCCACCGGCGCCATCCTGGTCGCGCTGATCCTCACCTTCGCCACCATGTCGGGCGCCCATTTCAATCCGGCGGTGACGCTGGCCTTCGCCCTGCGCGGCCAAATGGCCTGGAGGGACGCGGCGATCTACGTCGCCGCACAGATCTCCGGCGCAATCATCGGCGTGTGGATCGCACATCTGATGTTCGAGCTTCCACTCCTCCAGCTTTCGCTAACGCAGCGCATGGGAGCCGGACAATGGCTCGCCGAGGCCGTGGCGACCTTCGGCCTGCTGCTGACGATCCTCGGCGTCGCGTCTCGAACGCCCGCCGCCGTTCCTTACGCCGTCGGCCTGTACATTACCTCGGCGTACTGGTTCACGGCCTCGACGTCCTTTGCCAATCCGGCGGTCACCATCGCCAGATCGCTGTCCGATACCTTCGCAGGGATCGCCCCACAGGGCGTGCCAGCCTTCATCGCGGCACAGATCGTCGGGGCACTTGTCGCCGTTCCGCTCGCAGGCTGGCTTTGGGGCGGTGATCCGGCAAGGCGGGACACCCGCCCGCTCGCGTCCTGACGCCGAAATCGCGCGGCTGCGGCATTCGCAGCCGGATGAAGCGGGTTTTCAAAACGCTCCTGCCGGGTATTCTGTGCGCCGCCTCCCACGGCGGCGGTGCCTCGCTGCTTTTGCCCACACACCAAACCTTGCAGGGACCACCCCGTGACGCACTCTTGCAGCCTCGACCTCGTCGCCCCGGAGGCCTCCGCCCGGACGCTGAAGTTCAGGCGCGGATGAACGATTTCGCACGATCCGTTGGTGCCGCCTTCGCGCTGATCGGCGAGGCCGATTCCGAGCTTCTGGGCATCGTCGCATTGTCGGTGCGTGTCAGCCTGACCGCAAGCATCGTCGCGCTCCTGATCGGCGCACCGTTTGGCGCCTTGCTTGCGATCGCCCGCTTCCGCGGACGTCAGGTCATCATCGTGCTGACCAATGCGCTGCTCGGCCTGCCGCCGGTCGTGGTCGGGCTCGCGCTTTATCTGATGCTGTCGCGGTCCGGCCCGTTCGGGGCGGCCGGCCTGCTGTTCACGCCGGCCGCCATGGTGATCGCGCAGACGCTGCTCGCGACGCCGATCGTGGTGGCGCTGGTGCACCGGCCGGCGAGCCTGCTGTGGGCGGAGTATGGCGATCTGGCGCGGATCGACGGGCTGTCGGTCCTGCGCAGCATGGGGCTCCTGTTCGCGCTGGGGCGGACCTCGCTGCTGACGGCCTTTCTCGCGGCCTTCGGGCGGGCCATCGCGGAAGTCGGCGCCATCATCGTGGTCGGCGGCAACATCCGCGGCTTCACCCGCACGATGACGACCGCCATCGCGCTGGAAACCAGCAAGGGCGATTTGCCGCTGGCGCTCGGGCTCGGGCTGATCCTGCTCGCGCTCAGTGTGGCGGTGTCGACCGTCGCCTTCTTGCTAGTTGGACGCGTTGGGGAAAAATAGCTGCTCGCCGCCGACCTTGTAGCCGGCAATCGCCTGCTGTCCCCTCGGGGAGACCAGCCAGTCGATGAAGGCCTGCCCATCCTGCGCCTTCACGTTCGAATGCTTTGCCGGATTCACCAGCATGACGCCGTACTGGTTGAAGAGCCGCTTGTCGCCCTCGGTCAGGACGGCAAGCTCGCCACGGTTCTTGAACGACAGCCAGGTGCCGCGATCCGACAGAAGATAGGCGTCCGAGGACGAGGCCATGTTCAGCGCCGGACCCATGCCCTGGCCGATCTCGCGATACCAGTTGTCCTTGCCGGCACCGAGATCGACGCCCGCCTCCTTCCACAATCTCAGCTCGGCTGCATGCGTGCCGGACTTGTCGCCGCGCGAGATGAACGGTGCCTTGGCCGCCGCGATCTTGCGCAGCGCATCGGCGACATCCTTGCCGCCGGCAATCTGCGCCGGATCGCTCTTCGGCCCGACGATGATGAAATCGTTGTACATGACGTCGAACCGCTTCACGCCCTGCCCTTCGGACATGAACTGGTCCTCGGCGGGTCTGTCATGGACGAACACCACGTCGGCATCGCCGCGCCGACCGATATCCAGCGCCTGACCGGTGCCGACGGCAACGACCTTCACGTTGATGCCCTCGGCCTTCGAGAACAGCGGCAGCAAATATCCGAACAAGCCCGACTGTTCCGTCGACGTCGTCGAGGCCACGGTGATCGTGCGATCCTGCGCGAATGCGATGGTGGACCAGAGCAGAACCGCTCCGATGGTGACTATCCTCTTCATGCGTCGTCCTTACACCAGATGCCGGGTGTTCCAAACTACCTTCGGCGGAGCGGCGCAGGGAACCCCGACATTCGGCGCAACGCACGCGTGACGCCGTATCTCGCGGCGCTAGCGTCTGTCCCGAGCAAGCATATCCACGTTCCGTGCAGTGGTACCGTGGGCGTCATCGCCGTGGCGACCGGCGATACTGTCGTGGCTTCATCACGATCGCAGCTTCCATCGCGCGATGGAGCGCAGATGTTCTGCAATTGGTCCCACCTAGATTGACATCGATGTGACGGCCGGGGCAGTTTTTTACATTGCTGGCGAATCAGCGATTGCCTCACGCCGAGTACCTCTTGGACAACTCCCAGTGCTTTCGAGACTGATATCGTTGCTGCGCCGCATCCCTGCGGTGAAATGGGCGTTTACGAGGCTTCGGCCCTTGCCGCACAGCGGCAGCATTGACGTCGCGCCGGTTGCCACGAGCGATTCGCCTGCCATCGTCGTCGACATTGCCGAAGCCGCGCCGACGCCCGACATCAGCATCAACGCCGATCCGCTGCTCAGCGACGCAAGAATCCCGGTTGCGCCTCCGGTCGCCGAGGACGACATCGCGATCTCTGTCATCGCGGAGAGTCCGCCAGCAGCGCAAACGGATACCGGCGTCAGCGACGGTTCATCTGCGGAGGCGCCGACGGAAGCCGAGCCAACCGTCGTGGCGGAGGCTTCAGTCGAGCCTGTCGAAGTTCCCGAACTCACCATCAGCAACGCTCCACTTGCGGAACTTCCGGCGAATGTCGAATCCGCCCGCACGGAAGAGGCCTCGGCCCCGCCCGTCGACGTCGATCCCGAGCCGCTTGATATTCCCGAGCCCGTCGTCAGCGGCACTCCATCTCGCGACCTCTCGACCGACGCTGAGCCTGCCGTCGCTGAGGAGACACCTGTCCCGTCTGTCGACGCGGAGATCGTTCCGGTTGATGCCCTCGACCTCATCATCAGCCAGGAGATCAGTCAGGAGCCGTCCTCTGGCGTCCTCATGAACGTTGAGCCGGCCATTGTAGACGACTCGTCTGTCGCTCTCGCCGATATCGACGCCTCTATGGCTGATGTCCCTGCCGTCAGTGTCGACAGCGGTTCATCCCCCGAGGTCGCGACGGAATTCGAGCCGGTCCTTGCAAGCGATCCTGCACCCGTCACAGCGGTTGCCGTAGAGGACTCGTCCGCCGAGATCGCCGACGTCGTCACCGCCATCACGCCGGAGCCGGTCCTTGCGTCCCCCGCTCCGGAGAGCCGCCGCGCATCGAAGGTTCGCGCAAAGGCGACGGAACCTGCCGATCGCGCCGCGCTGATCCGGCAGCGCTGGGCGGAGACCGGGATCAGGATGTGGAATCCGCGACTTCACGGCACCGGCGATGCCACGCTGAACATCCAGGGCCGTGTCGAACTGCTGCCGCCCGCGCCCGGCGAGACCATGCCGCGCTACGACAAGCTCGAGTTCCGGACGCTGGGCGGGCAGATCGTCTGCGAGGGTGTCATCGTCGAGGCGCCCGCGCAAGCGAGCCATCGCAGTTTTACCCGGCTCGCCGAGCCAGCGAAACCAGACCGGGTCCGCGAATCGGTGCGGGAACGCCAGGCCGCTCTCGCCTGACGCTTTCCCCTGCGACGACGCGCGCCATATGCTAGGCTGATGTCCTGGATATGGGAACTCGCATGCCCACCAAATCATTGCGATTGATTTTGATCGTCTTCCTCTGCGCCTCGCAGGGAGCCTTTGCCGCGTCCAGCCGGCGGTCGCACCACGCGCTCGCCACCGATCCGGTCGCGCCCTACAAGGCCGACCGGCTCTCTTCCTCGCGCGGCGAGACGATCCTCAGCACGCCGGGCCAGACCACCGTGCTGACGCGGCAGGTCCTCGACGACATGAACGCGAGAAGCCTCCGGGACGCCATGCGCTCGACCGCAGGCGTCACGATCGGGCGCTAGGGCCCCACTCGGCTTTCGCCAACCGCACCGTTATTCCCGCGCGGCCCAAGCATTTTCCGGACACGAAGCAGTTGCCCGCGAGACGGGCAACGACGTAACTTGCGCATCGGTCGGGCCACACGACCTTCGCGCCCGATCAAGAACGACAAGAACACTATGGGAGGCAAACTATGAGAAAGCTCACGGCCGCACTGTGCGCGTTGGTGTTGTTCGTACCTGCTGCGCAGGCACAGACCATCAAGGATTTTCTGGCAGTGGCCATGAAGAAGTGGACGGCGCCGTTCGAGCCGTTCCAGCTCATCGACAACATCTATTATGTCGGAACCGACGGCATTGCCGTCTATGTCATCAAGACACCGCAGGGCCTGATCCTGATGGACACGGCGATGCCCCAGTCCACGGGCATGATCAAGGACAACATTGCGAAGCTCGGCTTCAAGGTTGCCGACATCAAGATCATCCTCAACACGCACGCGCATCTCGACCACACCGGCGGCTTCGCCGAGATCAAGAAGGAAACCGGTGCGCAGCTCATCGCCGGCGAGCGCGACAGGCCGCTGCTCGAGGGCGGCTATTATCCGGGTGACGAGAAGAACGAGGACCTCGCCTTCCCCGCGGTGAAGGTCGATCGCACCGTCAAGGAAGGCGACAAGGTCACGCTCGGCGACACCACGCTGACGGCACATGCAACGCCCGGCCATTCGCCGGGCTGCACGAGCTGGGAGATGACCGTCAAGGACGGCAAGGAGAACCGCGAGGTGCTGTTCTTCTGTAGCGGCACGGTGGCACTGAACCGGCTGGTCGGCCAGCCGACCTATCCCGGCATCGTCGACGACTATCGCGCGACCTTCGCCAAGGCCAAGGCGATGAAGATCGACGTGCTGCTCGGGCCGCACCCGGAAGTCTATGGCATGCAGGCCAAGCGCGCGGAGATGAAGGAGGGCGCGCCGAACCCGTTCGTCAAGCCGGGCGAGATCGTGACCTACGCGACCGGCCTGTCGGAGGATTTCGACAAGCAGCTCGCCAAGCAGACCGCGGCGCTGGACAAGAAGTAGCAGCTGTCTTGCGCTCACTCGCCTCTCCTCGAGCGGGGGAGAGGTGGGTTGGGTGAGCGCGCGGCAATACGCAGCACCGCGCCGTCACTGACGCGCGTGGTTAGCAAGTCGTAGCTGCGGCGATTACGGGCGAGTTGTACCAGAAAGACCCGCCTCCGCCACGGGATATCCTTAACGCCGCCTCACCAATGCACGTGGCCGGAAGATCTACGGTAACGTGCAACCTGCACTGGCTTTCGCACGGAACCCGATCTAACGCGCCCTTTACCCCCGCCATGCAAGATCCCCCGCGTTTTGAAGGGATCCGGGGCGCGTATTGCAATGCCTGTTGCCGACTTGAAGTTACATTTCGCCGCCGCAATGCGGCTGTTTCGCGTACCGGCTGACAACCCGGATCTGACGCGCGCGCAGTTCGATGCCTTCTCCAAGCAGGTCCCGCTGCTCTACTTCATTCTCATGAGCAACACGATCGCCGTCGCCTACACGTATGTGAACGTGGCGCCGGACTGGCTGACGATGGTCGTGCCGAGCGTGCTGACCGTACTCGCCGCGCTCCGGACGTTCTGGTGGCTGCGCCAGCGTCACCTCGTGCGCAGCGACGCCGACATTCTGCGCAATCTGCGTGCCACCAACTGGATGGCGTTGCCGATCGGTGCCGGCTTCACCATCTGGTCGTTCGCGCTCTATCCTTACGGCGATCCCTTCGCCAAGAGCCAGGTCGCGTTCTACATGGCGGTGACCGTGATCGGCTGCATCTTCTCGCTGATGCATCTGCGCTCGGCGGCGCTGATCGTGACGCTGGTCGTCGACGTCCCCTATGTGCTGTTCTTCTGGGCCACGGGTGAGCCGACGCTGAAGGCGATCGCGGTCAACAACCTGCTGGTCTCCGGGGCGATGGCGACGGTACTGTTCATCTATTACCGCGACTTCGCCGATCTCGTCGCCAGCCGCAAGTCGCTGCTCGCGCAGCAGGCGGCAACGCAGGCGCTCTCGGACGAGAACTTCCGCCTCGCCAATCTCGATTCCCTCACCGAGCTGCCGAACCGCCGCCGCTTCTTCGCCGAGCTGTCGAGTGCCTTTATCGACGCCGAGCGCAGGAACGTTCGCGTCGCGGTCGGGATCATCGACCTCGACGGCTTCAAGCCGATCAACGACAATTACGGCCACTCGGTCGGCGACCGCGTCCTGATCGAGGCCGGCCGGCGCATCCGCGAGATCTGCGAGGGCTTTGGCCCGCAGCGGGTGGAATTCGCAAGGCTTGGCGGCGACGAGTTCGGCCTCGTCGTGTGCGGCGACCCCGATGAGGCGGACCTGATGCGGCTCGGCGAGCGCATCAACAGCCAGGTCAAGCTGCCTTACCAGCTCGACACTGCCCATACCGGGCTCTCCTGCTCGATCGGCTTTGCACTGTTCCCGAACGCCGCAACGACGTCGGAAGCGCTTTATGAGTGCGCCGACTATTCGCTCTATCACGCCAAGCGCCATCTGCGCGGCCGCACCGTGATCTTCTCGAGCGAGCTCGAGGCCGAGATCCGCAGCCGCGGAGTCATCGAAAATCTGCTCCGCACCGCCGATTTCCGCACCGAGATGGACCTGGTATTCCAGCCGATCGTGGACGCCATGAGCGAGCATACCGCCGGCTTCGAGGTTCTGGCCCGCTGGCACAATTCCCGCCTCGGCCTGGTTTCGCCGGCCGATTTCATTCCAGCCGCCGAGCGCATCGGCCTGATCCGTCCGCTGACACAGGCGCTGCTGGCACGCGCGCTCGCGACGGCCAGGACCTGGCCCGACAACATCCGCCTGTCGTTCAACCTCTCCGCGCACGACGTCTGCGCGGCAGAAGGCATCCTGCCGCTGATCTCCATCATCGAGAAAAGCGGCTTGCCGCCGCACCGGATCGATTTCGAGATCACCGAGACCGCCGTCACGTTCGACTTCGTACGCGCGCAACAGGCGATCGCAACGCTGAAGGCGATGGGCTGCGGCATTTCGCTGGACGATTTCGGCACAGGTTATTCCTCGCTGAGCCACGTGCACCGGCTGCCGCTCGACAAGATCAAGGTCGACCGCAGTTTCGTTGCCGACATCAACGACAATCCCGTCAGCTACAAGATCATCAAATCGCTCACGGGCCTGTGCGACGACATGGAAATCGCCTGCGTCGTCGAGGGCGTCGAGACCCGCGCCCAGCTCGACACCCTGCGCCGGCTCGGCTGCGACTTCATCCAGGGCTATTATTTCGCAAAGCCGATGTCCGGCGAGGCAATCGCCGACTACCTCGCGAAAGAGCACCACCGCCTCGACGGCGCCGAGGCCAAGGTGGTGGCCTGAGGCTCGGCTACTTCGAAAGGCTCGGCAGATCGAGCCCCTTGTCCCACGCGCAGTCGATCGCGATGTCGTAGCCCGCATCGGCATGGCGCATGACCCCGCTGGCGGGATCGTTCCACAGCACGCGCTCGATCCGCTTCGCCGCTTCCGGCGTGCCGTCGGCGACGATCACCATGCCGGCGTGCTGCGAATAGCCGATGCCGACGCCGCCGCCATGGTGCAGCGACACCCAGGTCGCACCGCTGGCGCAATTGAGCAGCGCATTGAGCAGAGGCCAGTCGGACACCGCGTCCGAGCCGTCCTTCATCGCTTCGGTCTCGCGGTTCGGGCTCGCCACCGAGCCGCTGTCGAGGTGATCACGGCCGATCACGATCGGCGCTTTCAACTCGCCGCGCGCCACCATCTCGTTGAAGGCAAGGCCGAGGCGATGGCGATCGCCGAGGCCGACCCAGCAGATTCGTGCCGGCAGCCCCTGGAACTTGATGCGCGCCTTGGCCATGTCGAGCCAATTGTGCAGATGCTTGTCGTCGGGCATCAGCTCCTTGACCTTGGCGTCGGTCTTGAAGATGTCCTCGGGATCACCCGACAGCGCGGCCCAGCGGAACGGGCCGACGCCGCGGCAGAACAAGGGACGGATATAGGCGGGCACGAAGCCGGGGAAATCGAAGGCGTTCTTCAGGCCCATGTCCTGCGCCATCTGGCGGATGTTGTTGCCGTAGTCGAGCGTCGGAATCCCCTGTGCATGGAAATCCAGCATGGCCTGGACGTGCTCGACCATCGAGGTCTTCGACGCGCGCTCGACGGCCTTGGGATCGGACGCGCGTTTCGCCTCCCATTCAGCGAGCGTCCAGCCCTTGGGGAGATAGCCGTTGATCGGATCATGCGCGCTGGTCTGGTCGGTGACGATGTCGGGCTTGACGCCGCGGCGCACCAATTCCGGGAATATCTCGGCCGCATTGCCGAGCAGGCCGACCGAGATCGCCTTCTGCGTCTTGGCAGCATCGGCCATGATCGCGAGCGCCTCGTCGAGCGTTGCCGCCTGTCGATCGAGATAGCCGGTGCGCAGCCGCATCTCGATCCGGCTCGGCTGGCATTCGACCGCGAGCATCGAAGCCCCGGCCATGGTCGCCGCCAGCGGCTGCGCCCCGCCCATGCCGCCAAGGCCGGCGGTGAGGATCCATTTGCCGGCGAGGCTGCCGCCATAATGGCGCCGGCCGACCTCGACGAAGGTCTCGTAGGTGCCCTGCACAATGCCCTGGCTGCCGATATAGATCCAGGAGCCGGCCGTCATCTGGCCGTACATCATCAGGCCCTTGCGGTCGAGCTCGTTGAAATGATCGAGCGTCGCCCAATGCGGCACGATGTTGGAGTTCGCGATCAGCACGCGCGGCGCATCGGCGTGGGTGCGGAAAACGCCGACCGGCTTGCCGGACTGGACCAGCAGCGTCTCGTCGCCTTCGAGCTTGCGCAACGCCGCCGTGATCCGGTCAAAGCTCTCCCAGTCGCGCGCGGCGCGGCCGATGCCACCATAGACGACGAGCTCGCTCGGGCGCTCCGCGACATCAGGATCAAGATTGTTCATCAGCATGCGCAGGGGCGCTTCGGTCAGCCAGCTCTTGGCGCTGATCTCGCTGCCACGGGGGGCGCGGATGGTGCGGTCGTTGTCCAGTCGGCGGTTCATGCGGAAACCTCTTCAGGCGAGTCTTGGAAACGGGTCGGTTGGAAGCGCCGTGAGCGCGATGGTCGGCAAGGCATCGGATTCGATCAGCGTAGCGGCCTTGGCGAGATCGCCGGCCATGTAGCGATCGGCACCGAGCGCAGGCACCTGTTCGCGAAGGGCGGCGATGACCGCGACGAGCGGAGCGCTGGTCGCATGCGGCGCGCGCAACGTGATGCCTTGCGCGGCGACCAGGAGTTCGATGCCGAGAATGGCGGCGAGATTGTCGGCCATGTCGGACAGCCGCCGCGCGGCATGCGCGGCCATCGAGACGTGATCTTCCTGGTTGGCGCTGGTCGGCGTCGAATCGATCGAGCAGGCCGCCGCGCGCTGCTTGTTCTCGGCATAGAGCGCGGCCGCCGTGACCTCCGCAATCATGAAGCCGGAATTGATGCCGGGATCTGGCGTGAGGAACGGCGGCAGGCCGAAGTTCAGCGCGGGATCGACCAGCGTCGCAATGCGTCGCTCGCTGATCGCGCCGACCTCCGACAGGGCCAGTGCAATGGTGTCGGCGGCAAAGGCCACAGGCTCAGCGTGAAAGTTGCCGCCCGAGACGATCTCGCCGGTCTCGACCAGAACGAGCGGGTTGTCGGTGACGGCATTGGCCTCGACGATCAAGGTTCGCGCAGCCTGCGAGATCAGATCGAGCGCGGCGCCTGCGACCTGCGGCTGGCAGCGCAGGCAGTAAGGATCCTGCACGCGCTCATCGCCTTCGAGATGCGACAGGCGGATGTCGCTGCCGTCGAGCAGCGCGGTCAGCGTCGCGGCCGCGGCGATCTGCCCGGCATGGCCGCGCAGTGCCTGGATTTCGGGGCGGAATGGCGCCGTGGAAGCCATTGCCGCATCGACCGACAGCGCGCCAGTGACGAGCGCCGCACGCGCCAGGCGGAA
The DNA here is from genome assembly GCF_058807535.1 of Bradyrhizobium sp. GW821-FHT12B03. NCBI lineage: Bacteria > Pseudomonadati > Pseudomonadota > Alphaproteobacteria > Hyphomicrobiales > Nitrobacteraceae > Bradyrhizobium > Bradyrhizobium sp. GW821-FHT12B03. Next base: position 129,721 of record NZ_JBXAQU010000014.1, on the reverse strand, counting down.
GGCTCGCAGCACGCCGGAGATGGCATAGGCGGTCGAGAACTGCGTGCCGTTGATCAGCGCGAGCCCCTCCTTGGGGCCGAGCGTCAGGGGCGCGAGCCCCGCGCCGGCAAGAGCCTCGCCGCCGGACACAGTCTTGCCGTCGACGATCGCCTGCCCCTCGCCGATCATCACGGCGGTCATATGCGCGAGCGGCGCGAGGTCGCCGGAGGCGCCGACCGAGCCCTGCTGCGGCACCAGCGGATAGATGCGCAGCGCCAGCATCTCCTGCAACTGCTCGATCACCTCGCGCCTCACGCCGGAAGCGCCGCGCCCGAGCGAGATGATCTTCAGCGCCATCATCAGGCGCACGATCGGCTCCGGCGTCGCCGGACCGACACCGCAGCAATGCGAGACGATGAGGTTGCGCTGGAGCAACGCGGTCTGATCGGGCGGGATGCGCTTCGACGCCAGCTTTCCAAACCCAGTATTGATGCCGTAGACCGGCGCGGCGGCGTGTGCCGCCTTCGCGACGATCGCCGCGGCCGCCCCGACACGCGGCCAGAACGACGGATCGAGCACGACGGGCTGTCCGGCAAGCACGCGCGCGAGATCGTCGAGGCCGACCGTTCCCGGTTTGACGACGATCACCGCGCCCTGCCCCGTCACTGTCCCCTCCATACCCTGCGATGCAGCGGATTGAAGCCGATGCGATAGACGAGCTCGGCGGGACGCTCGATGTCCCAGATCGCGAGATCGCACCATTTTCCGGCCTCTAACGTGCCGGTTTCATCGCGCATGCCGAGCGCTCGCGCGCCTTCACGGGTGACGCCGGCGAGGCATTCGGCCACCGTCATCCGGAACAGCGTCGCGCCCATGTTCATCGCCAGCAGCAGCGAGGTCAGCGGCGAGCTGCCAGGATTGCAGTCGGTCGCCAGCGCCATGGGGACGCCGTGCTTGCGGAACGCCTCGACCGGAGGCTTCTGCGTCTCACGGATGAAGTAGAAGGCGCCGGGCAGCAGCACGGCCACAGTGCCCGACTTCGCCATCGTAGCGGCACCAGCATCATCGGTATGCTCAAGGTGATCGGCCGACAGCGCCGAGAATTTTGCGGCGAGCGCGGCACCGCCAAGGTTCGACAGTTGATCAGCGTGGAGCTTGACCGGCAGCCCGTGTCCTCTCGCCGTCTCGAACACCCGTGCGGTCTGCTCCGCCGAGAACGCGATGCCCTCCATGAAAGCATCGACGGCATCGGCAAGACCAGCCCTTGCAACTGCGGGCAACATCTCCTTGCAGACGAGATCGATATAACGATCCTTGTCGCCGTTGGCCTCGGGCGGCAGCGCGTGCGCGCCAAGGAAGGATGTGCGGATCGCAACCGGCCGCTGGCGGCCGAGGCTGCGGGCAGCTGCGAGTTGCCTCATTTCGGTCTCGGCATCGAGGCCGTAGCCGGACTTGATCTCGACCGTGGTGGCGCCCTCGCCGATCAGTACGTCGAGCCGCGGCAGCGCGCTCGCGACCAGCTCGGCCTCGCTCGCCGTGCGCGTCGCGGCGACCGTCGAGACGATACCGCCGCCGGCACGCGCGATTTCCTCGTAGCTCGCGCCCTTCAGGCGCAGCTCGAATTCGTGCGCGCGGTTGCCGCCGTAGACGAGATGCGTGTGGCAGTCGACGAGGCCGGGCGTGATCCAGCGCCCCCCACAATCGATCCGCTTGATGGCATCCGCATCAACAGGGAAGTCCGCCGCTGCGCCCGCATAGGCGATGTGACCGCCCCGCGCGGCGATCACGCCATGCTCGATCTCGCCGAGATCGGGGCGATCTGCCCGCATCGTGGCGAGGCGGGCATTGTGCCAGATCCGGTCGAAGCGCTCTGCCATGCAACTGTCCCTTCGCGGATGTCCCTGCGCCCTGGGATGCTTGACTTATATGTCTAGACATATAATCGTAAGGCGGTTCTGTCCAGCCGGCGTGTAATCATGACCCGACTGCATTTCGCCTCCGCGCTCCTGCCCTCGGGCTGGGCCAATGACGTGCAGGTGGTCATCACCGCCGGCGCGATCGCGGCGGTGACACCGGGCGTGGCGCCGGCCGCCGGCGACGAACGCCACGACATCGCGCTTCCTGGCCTTGCGAGCCTGCACAGCCACGCCTTCCAGCGCGGCATGGCGGGACTTGCGGAACTGCGCGGCGACTCGACCGATACGTTCTGGACCTGGCGCGAAACGATGTATCGCTTTGCGCTGGCGATGACGCCGGACGACGTCGCGACTGTTGCGACGCTGCTTTATGTCGAGATGCTGGAGCAGGGTTTTACCCGCGTCGGCGAATTCCACTATCTGCATCATGATCGCGACGGTTCACCCTACGCCGACCTTGCCGAAATGGCCGCGCGGATTGCGCAGGCCTCTGAGACGTCGGGCATCGGCCTGACGCTGCTGCCCAGTTTTTATGCGCATGGCGGCTTCGGCGGCGCAGCGCCGCATGCCGGCCAGCGCCGCTTCATCTGCTCGGTCGATCGGTTCGCCGCGCTGATGGCTGCATCGCGCAAGGCGATCGCAACATTGCCAGGGGCCAATATCGGCATCGCGCCGCACAGTTTGCGCGCGGTGGCGCCGGACGAGCTCGCGGCGATCATTCCGCTCGCCGGCGGCGGCCCCGTGCACATTCATGCCGCAGAGCAGGTGAAGGAGGTCGAGGATTGCCTGGCCTGGTCGAGCCGGCGCCCGGTGCAGTGGCTGCTTGAGCACGCCCCCCTCGATCGGCACTGGTGCCTCATCCACGCGACCCACGCGACGGACGAGGAGGTCACCGCGTTCGCAAAGACCGGCGCGGTGGCGGGCCTCTGCCCCATCACCGAAGCAAGCCTCGGCGACGGCATTTTTCCGGCCCGCGAGTTGCTCGACGCCGGCGGCCGGTTCGGCGTCGGCACCGATTCCAACGTGCTGATCGGCGTCGCCGACGAGCTGCGCCAGCTCGAATACGGCCAGCGGCTCAAGCATCGCCAGCGCAACGTGCTGTCCGGCGGCGCAGGCGCCTCGACGGGACGGACGCTGTTCGATCATGCCCTCGCCGGCGGCGCGCAGGCACTGGCGCAGGCGACCGCCGGTCTCGTGCCGGGCGGGCGTGCCGATATCGTCACGCTCGACACCGCGCATCCGTCGCTGGCAGGACGTAAGCAGGACGCCATCATCGATGGCTGGATCTTTGCCGCAGGCAGCGGCGCGATCGATTGCGTCTGGGCCGGCGGCGACAAGGTCGTCGAAGGCGGACGGCACCGGCTGCGTCAGGCCGCGCGCGAGCGCTTCAACGCATCGGTGCGGAGGCTGCTCGCATGAGCCTCGCCACGGGCACAGCCGACCAGCCGACGCTCTACAAGCGGATCCGCGCCGACATCGAGAAGCGCATCCTGACCGGGGAGTGGCCGCCTGGCCACCGCATTCCGTTCGAGCACGAGCTGGTGGCGCGCTACGGCTGCTCGCGCATGACGGTGAACAAGGCGCTGTCGGAGCTCGCCCAGGCCGATTTGATCGAGCGGCGCCGGCGCGCCGGATCGTTCGTGCGCCGGCCGCAGCACCAGTCGGCCGTTCTCAAGATCGCGGACATGCGTGCCGAGATCACCGCGCTCGGCCGCAGCTACGGTTACGAGATGATCGGCCGCAAGCTGCGCGCTGCGACCGCCGCGGACCGCGAGCGTCTTGGCGTGAAGAAGGCCGGCAAGGTGGTCGCGATCAGCTGCCGCCACAGCGCCGACAACGTGCCCTTTGCCGTCGAGGACAGGCTGATCGATCTGTCATCCGTGCCGGATGCTGCGACCGCGGATTTCTCGCGCGAACCGCCCGGCTCGTGGCTGCTTCACCACGTCCCATGGACAGAGGCCGAGCACACCATCAGCGCTATCGTTGCGGACGATCGCACGGCGGGGGCGCTCGACATCGCAATCGGCGCGCCCTGCCTCGTGATCGACCGCTATACCTGGCGTGGCTCACGCACGATCACCGCGGTTCGGCTGCTCTATCCCGGTGACTCTCACCGCCTTGTCGCCCGATTCAAGGGAGGCTGAGAGAAGAATGTCGGCACAAATCGTGCAACGGCTCGGGCAAAGGTCCATGCAATCCGGATCGAAATAGACAGATCAACAGGACGTCAATCCATCGATCGGCAAGAGGACGACAAACATGCGTAGTACAAAGGTATTTGCGACAATCATTGCCCTCGCGGCCTCCACACCGGTGCTCGCCGACGACGTCAAGGTCGGCGTCGGCATCTCCGGATGGACCGGCTTCGCGCCGTTGACGCTGGCGAAGGAGGCCGGCATCTTCAAGAAGAACGGTCTCGACGTGACGATCAAGAAGATCCCGCAGAAGGACCGCCACCTGGCGATCGCCTCCGGCGACATCCAGTGCGCCGCGACCACGGTCGAGACCTGGATCTCCTGGAACGCCAACGGCGTCGCCACCAAGCAGATCTTCCAGCTCGACAAGAGCTATGGCGCCGACGGCATGGCCGTGCGCAACGACGTCGCCGCGATCAAGGATCTGAAGGGCAAGACGGTTGCGGCTTCCGCCCCCGGCACCTCGCCCTATTTCGCGCTGGCCTGGATGCTCAAGAAGAACGGCCTCACCACGAAGGACGTGACCGTGGTGAATCTCGAGCCCGCCGCGGCCGCGCAGGCCTTCGTCTCTGGCCAGAACGACGCCGCGATGACCTATGAGCCGTATCTGTCGACCGTGCGCGCCGCCCCCGACAAGGGCAAGATCATCGCGACCACACTGGACTATCCGATCGTGATGGACACCTTCGGCTGCACGCCGAAATTCCTCAGCGAGAATCCGAAAGCAGCGCAGGCGCTCGCCGACAGCTATTTCGAGTCGCTCGACATGATCGCCAAGGATCAGGCCAAGGCCTATGAGATCATGGGCGCCGACGTGAAGCAGACCGGCGAGGCGTTCGGGAACTCCGCAAAATACCTGCGCTGGCAAGACAAGGCCGCGAACCAGAAGTTCTTCGCCGGCGACTTCCTGACCTTCAACAAGGAGGCTGCCGACCTCCTGCTCGAGATCGGCATCATCAAGGCTGCGCCGAAGGTCGAGGACCTCTTCGACGCCAGCTTCATCAAGTAGACTCCTGCAAGCTGCCGGTTCCGTCATGAGGCGGAGCCGGCGCATGACCATTCGGATAGACAGTTTGATGCGTCCCCTGGACCCTGTGACATCGAGGCAGCGCGTGGCCTATGGCCTTGCGTTCTTCGCGCTGTTCGTCGCCCTCTGGTCCTGGGCGACGTTTGGCGGCCACGTCTCGAAGACCTTCCTCGCCAACCCTCTGACCATGGTGCAGGAAGGCTACGACCTCTTGGCCAAGCAGGGCTTCCTGTTCGACATCGGCATGACGATCTGGCGCGTCGTCGGCGGCTTTGCGCTGGCCGCGATCATTGCGGTGCCGTTCGGCGTGTTGATGGGCGCCTACAAGCCGGTCGAAGCTTTCCTCGAACCGTTCGTCTCCTTCGCGCGATATCTGCCTGCTTCCGCCTTCATCCCGCTCCTGATCCTGTGGGCCGGCATCGGCGAGATGCAAAAGCTGCTCGTCATCTTCATCGGCTCGGTGTTCCAGGTCATCCTGATGGTCGCCGTGACCGTCGGCGCGACGCGGCGCGATCTGGTCGAGGCCGCCTATACGCTGGGCGCCAGTGACCGCGGCGTCATCCGCCGTGTGCTGCTGCCCTCCTCAGCGCCGGAGATCGCGGAAATTCTGCGGCTGGTGCTGGGCTGGGCCTGGACCTATGTCATCGTTGCCGAGCTGATCGGCTCGTCCTCCGGCATCGGCCACATGATCACCGACAGCCAGGCCCTGCTCAACACCGGCCAGATCATCTTCGGCATCATCGTGATCGGGCTGATCGGCCTCGTCTCCGACTTCCTGTTCAAGGCGTTCAACGCCTGGCTGTTTCCGTGGAAGCTCGCATGACGAGCCTCAAGATCGAACAGGTCTCGCGAACCTTCCCCGCGCGCCACGGCAATGCGCCGACCAGGGCGCTGGAGCCGACCGACCTCACCATCGGCAACAACGACTTCGTCACGATCCTTGGGCCCTCAGGCTGCGGCAAGTCCACGCTGCTTCGCATCGTCGCCGGCCTCGACCGTCCGACCTCGGGCCGCGTTACGCTCGACGGGCGCGAGGTGTCCGGCCCGGGCGCCGATCGCGGCATGGTGTTCCAGTCCTACACACTGTTCCCGTGGCTCACCGTGCGCGAGAACATCGCCTTCGGCCTGCGCGAGCGCGGCGTGTCCGAGGCGGAGCGTCACAAGGTCGCCGACACCTTCATTCGCCAGGTCGGGTTGTCCGGCTTCGAGAACCACTGGCCGAAGCAGCTGTCCGGCGGCATGCAGCAGCGCACCGCGATTGCCCGCGCGCTTGCCAACGATCCGAAAATCCTGCTGCTCGACGAGCCGTTCGGCGCGCTGGACAACCAGACCCGTGCCCTCATGCAGGAAATGCTGCTCGGAATCTGGGAGCGCGACCAGAAGACCGTCCTGTTCGTGACCCACGACATCGAGGAGGCGATCTTCCTCGGCAGCCGCGTCGTCGTCATGAGCGCGCGTCCCGGCCGGATCAAGGCCGAGATTGCCATAGACCTGCCGCATCCGCGCTCCTACAAGATCAAGACCACGCCGGAATTCGTCCAGCTCAAGGAACGGCTGGTCGAGGAAATCCGCACCGAGGCGCTGAAGGTTGCCGAACATGCCTGACACTCAGTCCCGCGCCAATGGCGAACGGGTTCTCGCCGACCTCAATGCGCTCCGTGCCATCGGCGCCTATAAGACCGGTGTGCACAAGCCGACGTTCTCCGAGCCGCACAAGCAATCGCTGGAATGGCTCGTGCGCAAGCTGCCCGATGCGAATCTCGCCGCCGCGATCGACGGCATCGGCAACGTCTTCGGCACCAGCCCAAAGTCTGGGCCGAAGCTTCTGGCGGGCTCGCATCTGGAAAGCCAGAATTATGCCGGCTGGCTCGATGGTCCGCTCGGCGTCGTCTATGCGCTCGAAGCCGCCCGTGTGCTCAATGCCGATCCCGCCGTGAAGGGCGCGGTCGAAGTCGCCGCCTGGTGCGACGAGGAAGGGCATTTCGGTAGCTTCCTCGGCTCGCGCTCCTATGTGGGGCAAGTGACCGAAGCTGAAATCGACGCCGCGCGCGACCGCACCAACGGACGGCCCATGCGCGATGCGCTCGCCGAGATGGGGCTCGCCGGACGCGCGCGTGTCGCCGTCGAGAAGGGGCGGCACGTCGGATATCTGGAGGCGCATATCGAGCAGGGCGACACGCTCGAGAGCGGCAAGCTCGCGGTCGGCGTCGTGACCTCCATCGTCGGCATCTGGCAATATCGCATCAATTTCACCGGCGAGCAGAACCACGCCGGCACGACACGCATGGCGGCGCGCAAGGATGCCGGCCTGGCGCTGGCGAAGTTCTGCGTCGCGATCGATGAGCGTTTCCCGGCCGCTTGCGGCCCGCGCACAGTCTGGACCACCGGCCGCATTACGCTCGATCCGGGCGCGCCGAGCATCATTCCGGGCGGCGCCGAAATGCTATTCCAGATCCGTGACGACGATCCTTCCGTCATCGCGCGGCTCGAGGAGCTGCTGCGCACGATGGCCGATGAGGTCAGCGCGAAGGGCCCCTGCAGCGTCACCATGGAAAAGATTCGCACCGGCGCGCCCGCGATGATGGACGCCGGCTTTCAGGATGCGATCGAAGCTGCGAGCAAGGCGGTCGCCGGCGGACGCTCCATCCGCATGCCCAGCGGCGCCGGCCACGATGCGCAGATGCTTGCGAGCATCATGCCCGCGGCGATGTTGTTCGTGCCGTCGATCGGCGGCATCAGTCATCACTGGACCGAGAATACTGCGGACGCCGACATCGTCGCCGGCGCGCAGGTCTTCGTCGATGCCTGCCGGCGGATCCTCGGCGGTTGATGCCGGCATCATGACCGGGAACGGCACCTATACCGAGGCTACGACCGGCTATTGGCAGGACTTGGCGCCGGACATCCCCGCACCCTTTTCGGCGACGCCACCCCATCGCTTCGGCTATCCCGTCACCCTGCCCTGCGGCCGCGTCCTCGTCCTGCCGCTGCGCCAATTGCCCGATGGCGACCGCGCCGTCGCCTCGCTCATCGCCAACCAGGCTTCAAACCTCGTCGTCGCCGCGCTTGCAGACCACATGGCGACCCAGGCGCGCGCATTGGATGCCGAGATCATCGTCGGACTGCCTACGCTCGGTCTTGCCTTCGCATCGCAGGTCGCCGAACGGCTCGGGCAGCCGCGCTATGTCCCGCTCGGTTACTCCCGCAAATTCTGGTACGACGATGCGCTGTCCGAGCCCGCGACCTCAATCACCAGCCCCGAAGCCGGGAAGAAGCTGCGGCTGGATCCGAATCTGCTGCCCTTGATCGAGGGCCGCCGCGTGGTGCTGGTCGACGATGCGATCTCGACCGGCGCAACCGCGATTGCTGCGGTGCGCCTGTTGCAGAAGATCGGCGTCGACATTGCCGGCATGGTCGTCGCGATGAAGCAAACCAATCGCTGGCAGGCTGTGACCGCGGCACTTCCGGTTCGCGCGGTCTACGGGTGCCCGCTCTTCCAGCGCAGCGACGCGGGCTGGATCCCGCTGGCGGAGACGCAGCCCGCCATTCCCTGATTGGCCGGGCGTCTCGCCCGACGTCACCAGGCGAGGTCTGCCAATTCGCGATTGCTGCGCGAGGCGCCGCCGAGCTCCGACTTGAGCAGTTTGGCGCGATAGGTCCAGCGATACAGCGGGTGCTCCAGCGTCAGCCCCATGGCGCCGAGGAATTGATGCAGGTCGTAGACGATGGGGTCGACCATGGTCTGCGCATAAGCAAGCGCCGTGACGGCGTCGGCATGCGTGGCGCTGTCGCTGCCGGCCTTGAACGCCAGCCATTTGGCCGCGGCGATCTTCGAGGCACAGGCGGCGAGCCGGTGCTGTATCGACTGAAACGTACCGAGCGGCCGGCCGAACTGACGGCGGTCGGTGACGTGCACGACGACACTGTCGAGGCCTCCCTGGAGTACACCGGGAATCTCGGCCGCCACAGCGAGTTGGGCGAGACGGCGCGCCAAAATCGGATCGGCGACGGCGCGCGCCCGTGCGAGGCAGCGTTCGGAATGGCGAAGCCGGCCCATGGGATAGGCGAAATAGGCATCGACGGTCTCGACGTCGTCGGCCGAGACCGGAAACCACGACGCGCCCACCTCCGACAGGACGAGGACTGAACGAGCAACCGGCAAGAAGCGCACCGCTTGCGCGGGATCACCAGCCAACACGGCCAGCGGCCGCGGCGCCTCAGGACAGATCAACGGCCGGATCACGGCTGATGCCGCGGCTTCCGCAATGGAAGCACTGCGGCAGACCTCGTGCACGACGAGGGCTGCTGTTGACACGCCGAATTCCGGGTAGGAGGCCGCGTCGAGCACGCCGTTCTCTTCCAGATCCGCATCAAGCTCGATATCGAAGGACGCTTTACCTCCAAGCACGAGCCGGCTCCTGGCGCGCGCGAGGACGGCCGATACCGTCGTCAGCAATGCGTCCTGGTCGTCGCTGATATCGAGAAACATGCGCCCTAGCTCCGCGGCAGGTTCAGATAGTCGGAGGCGACGATGCCGAGCTGGATCTCGGCCGCGCCCGAGGCGATGCCGGCCGCGATCGCGCGTTCATGATGCGGCTTGAGCAGCGGAAGAATGTCGCCCGAAAACGCCTCGGGAAGAAAGTCGAGCGCGAAATTGGCGACCGCGTGATCGGCCTCGACGATGGCGACACGCGCCAGCGACGATTCCGAATTCGGCGGCAAGCCGCGCGAGCGCTGGTCGACCACGCGATAGACCAGCATGCGCGCCGCCTCGCAGGTCGCGAGCGCCTGCCCGGCCCTGAACCTGACGATATCGTCGTTCCACGAGCCGTTTGTCTTCAGCTGCTCGACCATCTCGCCGAGCACGCGCGTGGACAGCTGATAACGCGGCAGGCCGATCCGCTCGTTGGCGAGCGCATAGGTGATCAGCGACCAAGCCTTGCCCTCTTCGCCGAGCATGCTGGATACGGGAACGCGGACGTCCTGGAAGAACACTTCGTGCAGGTCGCCATTGCCGACCAGCGCCGGGATCGGCCGCACCGTGATGCCGGGTGTCTGCATCGGGATCAGGAAGATGCAGATGCCGTCCTTGCGGCTGCCGCCGGTGCGCGCCAGCAGGAAGCAGTGCTGGGCAAGGCCGGCATAGGAGGTCCACACCTTGGAGCCGTTGATCACGAAATGGTCGCCGTCGCGATCGGCGCGCGTCCGCAGCGAGGCAAGATCGGAGCCCGCGGAGGGCTCCGAGAAACCCTGGCACCACACCGCATTGCCGGCAGCGATCTCAGGGATGTAGCGGGCCTTCTGCTCCTCGGAGCCGAAACGCAGGATGGTCGGGCCGATCCAGTTGACGTTCATGTATTGCGGGCCGCGCGGCTCGCCGACCGCCCACATCTCCTCGCCCAGGATGAAATGCTCCCACACCGAGCTGCCACGACCGCCATGCTCCTTCGGCCAGTGTGGGACGAGCAAGCCGGCCTCAGCGAGTTTGGCGCAGAACTCGCGCGAGAATTCGGTCTGCTGCTGCGAGCCGGGGCCGTGGCGCGCGATCTTCTCCCAATCGGGCGGCAGCTCACGCGCGAGAAACGACCTGACCTCGTCACGAAAGGCCTGGTCTCGGGCACTCCATTCGAAATTCATCATCCCCTCTCAGACGTTCGGGCCGATTGCGGCGAGGCCATCGACCGCGACGACGGATTCGCCGCGGCAGATGAGCGGATTGACGTCGAGCTCGCGCAGACGATCACGGTGGGCACAGGCGAGTGCGGAGATGCGACTGATCGTGCGCGCGAGCACGCGGCGATCGACCGGCGGCGAGCCGCGGAAGCCGTCGAGAATCGCAGCGCCCCGAAGCCGGGTGAGGAGCCACAACGCCTCGTGCTCGTCGACCGGCGCGAGCGCCGTTACACAGTCGCTCAGAAGTTCGGTCAGGACGCCGCCGAGGCCGATGACGATCATGGGCCCGAACAGCGGATCATTGCTCACGCCAACGATGATTTCCACGCCGGCCGGGACCATCTCCTGCACAATCACACCCCGCAGCCGCGCCGTCGGCGCCACGCTGGCGCAAGCGGCCATGATCCGATCATAGGCCGCGCGCACGGCCACATCGCCCGCGATACCGAGCACGACCCCGCCCGCGTCTGACTTATGCGCGATATCAGGGCTGTCGATCTTCATGGCGACCGTGCCGCCGATCGCGCGCGCAGCCTCCGCCGCGTGATCCGCGCTCGTGACCGTGACGTCGCGCGACGTCGCAATGCCGTAGGTCGCGAGCAGCGCCTTGGTCTCGGTCTCGCCGAGCACGGCCTCCTGCGGCGGAAGCAGCGCAGCGGCGCGCGCCTTGCGTTCGGCATCGATGACGAACCCGACCGGCAAATGCGCCGCACGCTCGGCCCGCGCAGTCCAGGCTGCAAGTGCCGCGAAGCAACGATCCATCGAGCGGAAGATCGCGATGTTGGGATCGCGCTCGATCACTTCGGAACCCGGCCCTTCCAGATATTGCGTCAGCCACACCGCGCAGATCGGCTTGCCATGCTTGCCGGCGAGCGCGCTGAGATGCGGAAGCCGTTCTGTCGCAGGTGCGTAGGCGTAGGGACAGCCATAGACCAGCGCGCCGTAGCCGGGATCGGAGAGCAGCGCGTCCGCGCAGGCCATCAGCGATTCCGAATCCGAGATCACCTGCGCCGTGACGTCGCAGGGATTGCGCGGAGCGCCAAACGGCGGAATGCGGGCCTCGAGCACGGTGCGCACGCGCGGCTCCGGCTGCGGCAGGGGCACGCCGTGCTGCTCGGCGCTGTCGGCCCCCATGATCGCGGCGCCACCAGAGCCTGCGAGCACCGCCACGCCCTCGGCGTTGGGCCGACCGACCTTGCCGAAGAAGGCGGCCGTCTCGATCAGGTCCTCGAAATTGTCAACGACGACGGCGCCGCCGCGCTCCAGCAAGGCGCGCCAGGACGCGTCCGAGCCGGCGAGCGAACCGGTGTGGGACAGTGCGGCGGCAGCACCGGTCTCGCCGGTGGCGAGCTTGAACACGATCAGCGGCTTGTCGTTGTCCCAGGCACGTTCGGCCGCAGCGAGCATCTTCAGGGGATGCGCGACGCCCTCGAAGGCGCAGGCGATGACGGCGCAGGCCGGATCTTCCGCCAGCACGGCAATCCAGTCGGCGACGTCGACATCGCCGGAATTGCCCGATGTCAGCACATGGCTAAACGACACGCCGCGCTCGATGGCCTGGGCCAGCGCGAAACCGAGCGCACCGGACTGGCTGACCAGCCCAATCGCGAATGGTGCCAGCGGCCGCGTTTCCGGCACCGCCGCAAACGTAATGCGGGCGCCGCTGGTGTAGTTCAGAAGGCCAACACAGTTCGGCCCGAGCAGGCGGAGGTTTGCCTGCCGTGCGCGGCGAACGATGCGGTTCTGGGTTTCGACGGCCTCGCGCGTGCCGATCTCGGCAAACCCCGAGGCGTAGAGCATGACGCTCGGAACGCCAGCCTCGATACAGGCCTCGATGATCGGCTCGACGGTGGCCGCGGGCGTCGTGACCAGGGCGACGTCGGGAATCGCCGGCAGCGCACGCAGGCTCGGATAGCACGGCGTCTCGCCGATCCGGTCGTATTTGTCGTTCACGAGAAACGTGCGGCCGCCGAAGAAGCCCTTCAGATTGGCGGCGGTGCGCGCGCCGAAGGACGCCGGCCGCGGCGAAGCACCGATGATCGCGACGCTTCTGGGGTCGTAAAGCGACCGCAGGTCGGCGCGACGATAGGGGTCGAGCCGTTCCGATGACGTCATGACGCGGCCGAAGCTTCGTGCTTCGCCTTCGCAATCTTGTGCAGATAAGCGAGATATCCGAACGGGATCCGGCTTGCACCATTGGCCTGGATGACAACGCCGGAAATCCAGGCCGCCTCATCGGAAGCGAGATAGACGCAGAGCGGGCCGATGTCGTCGGGCGTGCCGAGCCGGCCGAGCGGCACGACGTCGATCTGCTTCTGCGCTCGCGGGCCGGACATGAACTCGGAATTATCCTCGGTGAGCACCAGCCCCGGTGCGATCGCGTTGACGCGGATGCCGAGATGGCCCCACTCCACCGCCATGGTTCCCGTAAGATTGTCGACGCCGGCCTTGGCCGCGCCGTACTGGCCCGTCATGGGGTTGGGCTGCGAGGCGGAGCGCGACGTGATGTTGATGATGGAGCCGCCTGCCGTCATCGCGCGGGCCGCGGCCTGCGCGGCAAAGAAGGTCCATTTCAGATTGAGATCGACGACCCGGTCCCACTGCCCCTCGTCGAGATCGATCAGCGGACCGACATCCTCGCGCGCGGCACTGCCAGCATTGTTGACCCAGATGTCGAGCCGGCCGAATTCCGATAGCGCACGATCAACGATGGACTGCGCGGCACCGGGCTGTGCGATGTCATTGGCGAGAACCCGTGCATGACCGCCCTGCTCGCCTATTTGGGCCGCCGTGGCCTCCAGTGGCGCCGCGGTGCGTCCGGTGCAGATCACGGTCGCGCCCGCTTGTGCCAAAGCGCGGCTGATGCCCTTGCCGATGCCGCGACCGCCGCCGGTGACCACCGCGACCTTGCCCGCGAGAGAAAACATGACTTGCTCCTTCGGGCTTCCCCGCAATCAATCGTTGCCGACGAGATCGCCGAAGAGCTGCCACTTGCTCCTCTCGAAGCGCATCAGCTGCCACTGCTTGATCGGCGCGTAATCGGTCGGCGACGTCGATATCTTGATGCCGGGCAGCAGCGTGCCGACTTCGACCTCCTTGAGACTCGCGGCCTGCTTCATGACGTTCTCGCGGCTGAGATCGTCACCGCACTGCTTCAGCACCTCGACCAGCAGCAGCGCCGGGTTGTAGCCGTTGATGATCAGCGTGTCGGTACGATTGGCCTCCGGCAGATATTTGTCGAGGAAGGCGTTCAGCGCCTTGAAGTCCGCATCGTCGTTCCATCGGGTATCATTGGGATCCTTGAAATAGGTCGCCGAAACGATACCTTGCGCGTTCTCGAATCCAACCGGCTTGATCACGCTGCCGATCGAGGCCGAGGCAAAGCTCAGAAGCTGGAGCGGCTTCCAGTTCAGCTCGTTGATCTTCTTGATGGCTTGCGCCGCGAATTTCGGCGTTGCCATGTTGAAGAAGACGTCGGCGCCGCTCGCCTTCAGCTTCACGATGTGGGAGTCGATGGTCGGTTCGGTCACGTCGAAGGATTCCTCTGCGACGATCATCGCCTGCGCCTTGTCGCCGAGGCCGGCCTTGATGCCCTTGAGGTAATCCTTCCCGAAATCGTCGTTCTGATAGAAGATGGCGATCTTGGCGCCCGGCTTCTCCTTCAGGACGTATTTCGCGTAAGCCTTGCCCTCGGTTTCGAGCGAGGGCGCAAAGCCCATGCTCCAGGGGAAATTCTTCGGATCGTTCCACTTCGCGGCCGCGCTGGAAACGAAGAGCTGCGGCACCTTCTTCGCGTTGAGATATTTCTGCACGGCCGAGTTGGTCGGGGTGCCGACCGCGTTGAACATGAAGAGCACCTCGTCGCTCTCGACGAGCTTGCGGGTCTGCTCGACCGTCTTCGGCGGCGAATAGGCGTCGTCATACGACAGGAACACGATCTTCCGGCCGTTGATGCCGCCCTCCTCGTTGATCTTGCGGAAATAGGCTTCGCCGGTCTTGGCGATGAGACCGAAGCCCGAGGCGGGCCCGCTATAGGCGGCGGTGTTGCCGATCTTGATCTCGGTGTCGGTGACGCCGGGACCGTATTTCTTCTCGCCCGCCATCGCCTGACAGCTGACTGCCAGCAGCGCCCCGACCGCGATGATGCCCGCCCTGATCGCCACCTCTTTCCTCCCGCAACGTCTGTTTCAGTTGTTGACGGGTTACCTACCACGTTAGTTGCTTGCTGACTAGCAAGTAATTGAAGGGCCACCCACGCAACGCGAACGGCCATGCGGCCCCGCGCCGCAGCGCGCGGGGCCAGCGCCGAAAGGTCTTGATGGAGGGAATGCCGTCGTACCGGGCCGTCAAGTGGGCTCGATCGGCCGGAAGCTACCGGCGCGCTTCAGCGCGCAACTCTCCGCGGCGCGGACCTCGCCTTGGCACCGGTCCCGGCTTTGGTCTTGCCGGAGGGGGCTGGCTTCGAGGCCGGCGCCGTCAGGCGGTCGATGAAGAGATCGGCGACGAATTCGGCATCCTCGCCGAGCTTTCTCGTGTCGCCGGTCACCAGCGCCTGGATGCAGATGCCGCTGATCGCGCCGGAGATCGCGCGCACGTTCTGCTCGATATCGACGTCCTTGCGCAGTTCGCCCATCTTGCGCGCCTGCAACAGGTAGGCGCGGAGATTATCGCGATAGAGCGCATGCAGCTCGGCGATGCGCGGCTTCAATTCGGGCACCGTGCCGGTGGAATCTACGATCAGATGGTACAGCGCGATCGCCGAGTCCGGCATGTCGCGCACCGCCTCCATCTGGATCCGGATGCGCTCGGCGAGCGCCGCACAGCCGGTGCGACCGTCTATCCGCCGCTCGACCTGGCGCATGAAGCGGTCCTGGATCGTATCGATCACGGTCTCCAGCAGGTGGAGCTTGGTACCGAAGCGCTGCACCGGAAGACCACGGCTGTAGCCGGCCTCGACGCCGATATCGGCGAGGCTCGCACCGGACGTGCCGTGCCTGCCGATCAGCGCCACCGCCGCCCGCAGCATCCGCCGGTCCGACTCCTTACGCCGCCGCTCCTTGGAGCCGATGATCGGCGCCGCCTTCTCTGTGTCGTTGCCGGCTGTCACGAACCGTCGATTCCCCTCACCCACGATGAAACCGCGGGCACGGTACACGCGGGTGGGAGGTTTGTCAGTGGGGTCGGCGGAGCTATCTGCGCGATTGGCCACGTCCAATTTGCGGGCGCGATCGAATGATCCCGGCCTGGTCGCCGGCCACCCGAGCCGGCGTTGCGCCGGTCGAGTTGAGCCGGATTGAGCAAAGCATGGCTGCTTTGGGAAAGACGCAGGAGCGGCGCGACACCTACAATTTGGCCCCAGAAAGCCCACGCCGAAGGTCTTCCATGTCCAGTATCGCCGCAACCGCCGCCTCCATTGTCGATGCCTTGAAGGCGGTGGCCGGCAACCCGCCAAAGGTCCGCGCGAGCTTCGCCAAAGGCTGGTGCGTTCGCGGTACCTACACTTCGTCGGACCGGGCGGGCGAAGTCACGCGATCGCTGAGTTTTACGAAACCATCGCGCGTGCTGGCACGCTTCTCGGTCGGCGGCGGCAATCCTGACGTCGCCGACACCAACAATCTGGTGCTGCGCGGCTTCAGCTTCAAGCTCGGCGACGACGACCACCGCTCCGACATTCTCGTGGAGAGCGCGCCCGTGCATTTTGCACGAACGCCGGACCAGATGCTGGCCTTCCTCGAGGCGCGCATCCCGGGGCCGGATGGCAAGCCTGATATGGCGAAGGTCAAGGCCTTTTCCGCGGCCAACCCCGAAACACTCAATCAGGCGGACTACGTCGCCGCACGCCGGGTGCCCGGAAGTTTTGCCGGCACGACCTATTGGGGCGTGCATTCCTTTCCGGCGACGAATGCGGAGAATGAGACCCGCTTCATCAAGTTCAAGGTCGTTCCGGCCCGCGGCGAGATGACCCTGACCGAGGACGAAGCCGGGACGAAGCCGGCCGACTTCCTGCACGATGATCTCGGCACAAGGATCGCGGCCGGCACGGCCCGCTTCAACGTGATGGCGCTGCTCGACCGCCCCGGCGACCCCACCATGGACGTGACCATTCGCTGGCCGGATGAGGATCATCGCGACGAGGTGCGCCTGGGCACGATCGTGATCACGGGCTTCGAACCGGACCAGGCCTGCGACGCCACCATCTTCAATCCTGCCAATCTCGCCGACGGCATCGGCCACCCGCCGGACGAGATCTTTGCAGCGCGGCGCGCCGCCTACACGATCTCGCTCGCGACACGCCGTTGAGGACGGAAGCCGCCCGGCTTCACGTCTCGCCGCCCGAAACGCCGAGCATCTCGCGGCGCCACGCTGCCGGGCTGACGCCGACGATCGAGGAAAATACGCGCGTGAAGTGACTCTGGTTGGCAAACCCGGCCGAGATCGCGATCTCCGACAGCGGCAGGTCGCGCACGCTCATCAACTGCTTGGCGGCCTTCACGCGCTGCTGAAGCAGCCATTGGTGCGGCGGCACGCCGACGGAGATGCGAAACGCGCGTGAGAAATGGCTGACCGAAAGCTCGAGCTCGGTCGCGATCCTCTGCAACGAGAGCTTGCCGCCGAGGTCCGACTCCAGCCTCTCGCAGGCGCGCCTCGCCTGCCATGGCGCAAGACCGCCCCGCGCGAGGCCGGACGTGCGCTGAAGCCCGCCATAGGTCTGGGCGACATGGGCGGTCAGCCCGAGCATCATGTGATCGATGAAGAGCTGATTGGCCTCGTCCGGCCTGCGCAGACCCTCCTGCAGCGAGGCGCCGATGTGGCGGATGATTCCGTCGTCATGGCCAACGCCGATCTGACAATCGAGCTCGTCGACCCGCGGCGCGTTGCACTGTTCGGCGATGCTGTCGAGCGCCGAGCGTGGAATGTAGAAGAACAACGAGTGAAACGGCTTGTCGATCACGTAGCGCGGATCGCGCTTGAGGTCGTAGAGATAGGTCGTCCCTGCATGGACGTCCGCCGTCATGATGCATTTGCCAAGCTCCCAGAGCTCGCAATCCGGGTAGTCGTGAAGCTTCAGGCTGACGAGAAAGGCGTCCTCGGCGGCGAGCGATCCGGACAGGCCGGGCACCGGGTGGTCGTTCCGGGTTTCGGTGACCGCAAGCTCGGCGCTGCGCAGCGAGCGCGCCACCAGCGCGGGCGGCGCATCCTTCAGACGCAGGAATTGCCCGAGCCGCTGTCCGTAGGCGCCTGCCTGTGTCATCGAGTTGGCCCTTCTGCGGAACTCCTGGTGCACCACAGCGCCCCGCAATCTCCGAAACGCATTATCGGACACCCGCCAGCGGCTGTCCACGCGCGCGCCCCGAGGGAACCAGCCCTCGCTCCGACCCACCCACATCGGCGCAACGGGACGATTTCGCAGCAAGATCAACGCCGTTTCATGTTCCGCCCATCCGGGGGCCGATCACGCGTTTTCACAAATGCACGACAAATGCAGCGGCGTTCCGTGCAGGTGTCGCATCGCTAGAACGAGGTGCCGCCACCGAACCTGAACTCCTGGACGTTGTCATATTTGCCCTTCGTCAGCGGCACGGCATAGTCGAAGCGCAGCGGCCCGAAAGGCGAGGCCCAGATCAGGCCGACGCCGACCGACGAGCGCACCACGTTGCCGTCGTCATATTGCAGCCCGCAGGTCGGGCAGGCCTTGGTGTTGACCTCGCCCGTGGCCGACCAGGACGTCGGCCCCTGGTAACCCCAGAGCGAACCGGCGTCGGCGTAGACCGCGCCCTTCAGGCCGACTTCCTTGGGCAGGAACCAGAACGGCATCTGCAACTCCAGGGACGCGCCCCAATATTTCGTGCCGCCAAGCGAGTCGCCGGTGGAGCCGTAGTTGAGATAGGTGATGTCGCGCGGACCGATGCCGTTGGAGGCGAAGCCGCGCACGAGGTTCGGGCCCATCTGGAAATGATCCAGCATGCGCAGATCCTGATCGCCGACCTTGCTGAGGATGCCGCCCTGGAGGTGGATCACGCTGACGATCTCGGAAACGAGCGGCGTGTAGTACTTGGTGTCCACCGCGGTCTTCAGATAGGTGACGTCGCCGCCGACGCCGGCGAAATCCTGCCGGAAGTCGATCAGCAAGCCGTCGGTCGGGTTCTTGGTGTTGTCCAGCGTGTTGTAGTTCAGCGTGTAGCCAAGCGCCGACGTCCAGGTCCGACCGTTCGCCAGTTCCTTCCGGACCGGCAGGCTCGACTCGCCGTCGCCGTAGCAGCCGTAGCCATAGACGCCGGAATCCGTGGAATTGGTCGGGTCCGCGCCGCCGAGAACGTTCTTGATGTAGGCGGGTGTCGGGTTGAAGGCCAGCGACGAATTGGCCGCATTGTTGTTGCAGTTGTTATAGGCGCTGGCGAGCGTGATGCTCTGCTGATAGAGCGAGTAGCGGAGCTGGAGCGAGAGATCCTCGCGCAGCGCAAAGCCCAGGCGCGGCGAGAATCCCAGCGTCGTCACGCCGTAGCTGGTGTAGCTGTTCGACAATTGCTGGCGCCAGGAGACGTCCAGTCCGAGCGCGAGGCGGTAATCGAGCAGATAAGGCTCGACGAACGACAGCGATATGCCGCGCGAATACTGGCCGTAGCTGACCGACGCCTTACCATAGAGTCCGCGGCCGAGCAGGTTGCGCTCGGAAATCGAGACTTCGGCCAGCGCGCCGTCGCTGGTGGAGTAGCCGCCCGAGATCGAGAAATCGCCGGTCGATTTCTCTTCCATATCGACGATCAGGATGACGCGGTCGCTGGAGGAGCCCGGCTCGGTGACGATCTTGACGCTCTTGAAGAAGTCGAGGTTCTTCAACCGCCGCTCGGCACGGTCGACCAGCGCGCGGTTGTAGGCATCGCCCTCGGCGAGGTCGAATTCGCGCCGGATCACGTAGTCCCGGGTCCGCGTGTTGCCGCGAAGGTTGATGCGCTCGATATAGGTTCGCGGGCCTTCGTCGATGTTGAACACGACGGAGACCGTATGCGCCTCGAAATTCCGGTCCCCGCTCGGCCGCACGATGGCGAAGGAATAGCCGCGGCGCGATGCTTCGATCTGCATTTCTTCGGTCGACTTCTCGACCGATTCGACGTTGTAGAGCGAGCCGGCAGCCACGCGCGAATAGGTGCGCAGCGATCCCGCGTCGAAATTGGGAATGCTGGAGCGGAAGTCTACCGAACCGACGCGATACTGCTGGCCTTCGTCGATCTTGAAGGTGACGAGGAAGCCCTTCTTCTCCGGATCGTATTCGGTGAGCGCCGCCACGACCTGGACGTCGGCAAACCCGTTCTTGAGATAGAAGCGGCGGATCAGGTCGCGATCGGCCTCGACACGATCGGGATCGTAGATGTCGTTGTTGCCGAGGAAGCTGAGCAGATTGCTCTCATGCGTCTTGATCACGTCTCGCAGGCGCGACGCCGAGTAGGCGCTGTTGCCGATGAACTCGACCGACTTGACCGAAGTCTTGGCACCCTCCGCAACCGTGAAGATGAGGTCGACGCGATTGTTCGGCTGCTCGATGATTTCGGGCGTGACGCGCACGTCGTAGCGGCCCGAGCGCCGGTAGATTTCGGCGATGCGCAGCGTGTCGGACTGCACCAGCGCCCGCGAGAAGGTCCCGCGTGGCTTGGACTGGATTTCGGCCGAAAGCTGTTCGTCCTTGATCTTCTTGTTGCCCTCGAAGGCGATGCGGCCGATCACGGCGTTTTCCACCACCGACACCACGATGCGGCCACCCGCCTGGTTGATCTTCACATCCTGAAACAGACCGGTGCCGATCAGTGCCTTGAGTCCGTCGTCGATGGCGGGCTGATCGAGCCGCCCGCCGGGACCGGGCCTGAAGTAGGAGCGGACCGTTTCGGCCTCGACGCGGCGGTTGCCTTCAACAACGATCGTCTCCACGCTCTGCGCGGCCGCCGGCTGCGGCAACAGCGCAAGGGGAAGCGAACTCGCAATCGATACGCCGCTCATCACCGCAACAATCAGCCAGGCCCGCAAAAAACACATTCCACACCTCAAGAGCACCTAGCCTGCTCTGAAACGAAACGGCTGTGGCCGTGGTGTGGCTTTGAGATTTCTGTACTGTTTCCGGTCATTGAATTTGATTGGCGGATCAGCCACGTGGGCGCTGCGGCCAGGGCGACCCGGCGGACCTCCGGCATCGAACGACCCGGTCTTGCAGCCATTGCAGGCGCGCACCCCGCGCCAACGCGCAGCAACATCGCGCAATGCCTGAATTCTTTACAGGCTCTTGGGCCGGTGCGAGAGGCGACGACATCAGGAACTCGCATGGGGAATTTGCCGATGAACGCGATTGTCATGACCAGAGCGGTGCTGGCCGCCCTCCTCGCCTCGACCCTCTCTGCTCATGCCGCGACCAACGGCAAGCGCGATCGACCGCAGACGACACAAAGTCCGGTTTACGATTACGGTCCGCGCGGCCCCAACCGTTCCTTCCAGTCCGGTCCGCGCACCCGCATCTATGTGAGCAAGCGGTCCTGGCTCGATGGAGGCACCGAGGTGCTTCCCGGCGAGCGCAAGTTCAGCGACTACGCTTTTCCACCCGGCACTTCGTTCGCCCGCGGGAACAACAACCGTCCGCTCGACCGCCAGCCGCTCAGCCCCGACTCGGATCTCGGTGGGTTTGCGCAGCGAATCCCAATTTCCTGGTAGCTCGCTTTCGGCAATCTCGACGGTTGCCTCGATGAGCGAGGCGACCAGCGACGTCCCGTCGCATTCGGCGACATTCCGCCACTCGGAGGGCTGCGATTGCGCGCGAGCGAAAATGACGTCCGCATGCGCGCATCTGCCGCACGCAACATGTGCGCGCCTCGAGTTTTCCAAAACGCATCTTGAATCATTCCAAAATCGCGCGCTGCGCGTTCGAGCAATTCTATTTTGCGCGTGTGGAATTCCGACCGCTTCACCAATAGAAGTCCGCATCGTTCGACGCGCGTCAGCATGCAGCTGCGCGCGTTCGAGCAATGTCAGTTCGGCGAAATTGGGGATCATCACTGGTGGGCGTTGCTTTGTCGGAGAGGAAGCGTCGTTGGTTTGGAAGCGCAGCTGCAATCAACGCGACGATGTTTGGTTCGGTCGTATTCGTATCTGTTGATCTCTTGCCTTCCCAGGCACTGGCCCAGAGCAGCAACCTGCCGCCGGTCACCGTCGAAGCGCCGGACGCACCGAAGACACGCAGCACCGCCGCGTCCAATCAGCGCCCACGTTCTGCGCGTCCGGCTTCGGCGAGCCGGCGCGCCAACGTCGCGGCCGATCAGAATCGGGCTCCGCAGGCGGCCGCAGGCGCGAATGGCGCGACAACCGGTTACGTCGCGACCGGCAGCTCCGCCGGCACCAAGACCAACACGCCGCTGATCGAGACGCCGCAGTCTCTCTCGGTGGTGACCAAGAAGGAGCTCGAAGATCGCAACGTCCAGACGCTCAAGGACGCCGTCAACTATACGCCCGGCGTCACGACCTCGGCGTTCGGGTACGATCCCCGCTTCGACAGCTTCTACATTCGCGGCTTTGACGTGACCTACACGGGCATCTATCGCGATGGCCTGCGTCAGGGCGGCGGCAACTTCGCCATTCCCAAGATCGAGCCCTATGGACTCGAAAGCGTCTCGATTCTCCGTGGACCGGCCTCCGGCCTTTACGGCCTCGGCTCTCCGGGCGGCATCGTCGACGTCACGACGAAGCGGCCGCCGATGACGGCGTTCGGCGAGGTGCAATTGCAGGCCGGCAATTACGATCGCTACCAGGGCAGCTTCGACGTCGGCGGACCGGTCCCCGGCAGCGATCAATTGTACTATCGGCTCACGGGCCTGCTGCGCGACGCCAAGACCTGGTTTCCCGGCAATGATGACGACCGCGCCTATATCGCCCCTGCCCTGACATGGAAACCGAATCTCGATACGACGTTCACGATCCTCGGTGAGTATCAGACCAGCCGTACCGCCGCGAGCATCGGAAACGCGCGCACGGTCGATGGAAAGCTGACCAACATCTATTCGAACGATCCGGCGTTCAGCGCCATGGACCAGAAGCAGTTCCGCATCGGTTATGCGTTCGAGCACAATGTCGACGACACCTGGACCGTCCGGCAGAACTTCCGGTTCTATCAGGTCGGCGTGGACGCGAAATACACCCAGATTGATTCGATCGACGAAGCGACCCAGACCGCGTCGCGTTCTGCCTGGCGTATCGTGGACAATTTCAAGACCGCCACCCTCGACAACCAGGCCGAAGCCAAGTTCATGCTCGGCGCAGTCAAGAACACCGTCCTGTTCGGCGTCGATTACAGTCATTCCCATTACGACGACAAGATCGGGTACGGGCCGGCGCCCGATCTCAATCTTGCGACCATGAACTACGGCGCCCAGGCGATCGCCTCGCCAGCATTCTCGATCTTCACCAAACAGTCGACCGACGAGGTGGGCGTCTATGTACAGGAGCAAGCCAAGCTCGGCGGATTCATCCTGACGCTCAACGGCCGTCAGAGCTGGGTGTCGCAGAGCACGACAACGACGCTGGACGGAACGCCAGAGACATCGAAGCCTTCGGCCTTCACTGGTCGCGCAGGTCTGAGCTATGTGTTCGACAACGGCGTTGCGCCCTATGTCAGTTACGCCACGTCGTTCAGCCCGCAGACCGGTGTCGACGTCACGGGCGCCACTTTCAAGCCGACCACCGGCGAGCAGACCGAAGCGGGCGTCAAGTATCAAATGCCGAATTTTCCGCTGCTGCTGACCGCTGCCGTTTTCGACATCAAGCAGGACAATGTTCTGCGTACCAATGCCGACAACATCGCGTTCCAGGCGGCGACCGGACAGATCGAGTCCAAGGGACTGGAGCTCGAGGCCAAGCTGGCGCTCAAGCCGGGCTTCGATCTCACCGCGGCGTACACCCACCTCAACGTCGTGATCACGCGCGGCAATAGCGATACGACCGGCAACGAGTATTCCGGCATCCCGAGAGACTCGTTCGCAGCGTTCGGCAAGTACACGTTCCAGTCCGGCGTGCCGGTGGAAGGGTTGGGACTGGGTCTGGGCGTGCGCTATATCGGCGCGAACTTCGGCAACGACCAGAATACGTTCGAGAATGCGGCTGCCACGTTGTTCGACGCCGTGGTCGACTACGATCTCGGCAAGCTCGACCGCAGCTTCCGCGGCGCCTATATGCGCGTGAATGCCACCAACCTGTTCGACAAGAAGTATGATACCTGCCAATCCGGCTATTGCTACGCCAGCGCACGGCGTCAGGTGATCGGCACGTTGAGCTATCGGTGGTAGCGAGCGCCCGCGACTCAACGGTGTGGCGTGCTTCGCTGCACCCATACTACCACTCCGTCATCCTGAGGTGTGAGCCATGGGACGCAGCGCGTCCTATGGGGAGCCTCGAAGGATGTACGGCCGGGATGCAGCCGGGCCGTCGCCCTTCGAGAGCCGCTGAAAAAGCGGCCACCTCAGGGGGACGGGGATGGATTGGCCTCGCTGTTTCAGCGTCGTCTCTGCGCTCGCAATGACGGAGCATGAGGCTACGACTTCGCTCTTCCAACCTGCATTTCAAATCGCAGACACGCCTTCGCAGCCTCGCGGCGCATTTCGCCCGAGCTTTGCTTGGTCGCTCCACCCTCTTGACCAAGAGGGCGCAGGGAAGGCCGGGTGCTGACCTCGCACCCGCGGTCCGCTGCGCGAAAAGCACACGCAGAAAAACCGCACAGCAGCATACAGGTGGTGCCGATCACTCGGCCTTCCCTGCGCGATGGTTGGACGGCTTATGCCGTGCTCTCCCGGGAGCCGAACTTTCCTTCTGGCCTCCCTCCCCCCGCGAATTGACGATGCTGTCCGCCCGGTTGGGCTCGCACACACCTCCGCGAAAGCTTGACCGTAGCAACGACGGCCAGGACCACACGGTTTTGCCGTACGCACGGCCCGCCCTATCGCCGCAGTTTTCCCGGCCCTGTCGACGAAGCCGGAAACTTACAGACGAGACGAACCTGACAGCGCCGCTCGTCCGCACGCGGTTTCGAGCTCACAGGGACTACCCGCCCTGCCCGCACCTCTCGTGCCGACGCTGCCGCGTCCACCGCAAGCCCGGCTCGCAATCAAGACGACAACGAGATCGCCCCTCAAGGATGAGCCGGGATGAACGACACATACGCTAAAACCGAATTTCGGTAAAGTGGAATATTTTTGCCAAGAGGGGTTGACGGGGTGGCGAAACAGGCCGGTGTTTTGCCCCGGCCGGCCGCCCGCGATACCCCGCAACATCTGTTTACATCCAGCAACATTCGCCCTGCCGAAACGCCACGATCGCCCGGCTAGTGGTTCCAGCCTCGCCCTGCCCCTGGGAGGGCCGTGAGTGCCCCCTCCTTCCGGGGCGAGGCCAATGGATTTCAGCCGATTTGATGCCGTCACACTTGTTCGTCGCAGTCCCCGTGCCATCCGCAAAGGAGAATCATCATCCGACGCCCAGCCTGTTGCGCGGAGCACTGTCGCGTGCCGGATCGGTCTGCCTCGCGCTGATGCTGATCGGCTCTTTGACCGCCTGTGCGGTCGGCCCTGATTATGCCGGGCCGCCCAGGCTGGACCTGCCTTCGCACTGGAGCACCCAATCGACGTCACGACGGCAGGCCGGCAAGCTCGATCGCTGGTGGCTGCGCCTGCGCGATCCCCTGCTCAATCGGCTGATCGAACAGGCCGTCGAAGCCAACCCTGACGTCGCCAAGGCCAAAGCGGCCGTGCGCGAGGCGCGCGCGACGGTCCAGCAGACCGGCGCCGGCCTGTTTCCTTCGGTCAGCGGCACGGCCTCGGTGACCAACAACAAGACCAGCGCCAGCTCCTCCTCCGTCCTCGTCGACAGCGCGCCCTACACGCTTCATCAAGGAAGCTTCGATTCGAGCTGGGAGCTCGACCTGTTCGGCGGCACGCAGCGCAGTATCGAGGCGGCGGTGCGCGGGGCACAATCGACCGAAGAGGATCTGCGCAACAGCCTCGTCACGCTGATTGGCGACGTCGCCGCCTATTACGTGGAAGCGCGGGGCTATCAGGCCCGGATCGCACTCGCGCAGCGGACAGCGGTCTCGCAGCGCGACACCGAGAAGCTCACCCGCAGCAAATACGACGCGGGCAGCGGCAACGCCGTCGATCTCGCCAAGGCCACCGCGCAAGCCGCCAGCACCGAAGCCAACGTTCCGACCTATCAGGCCGCGCTCGCCGCCGACATTCACCGGCTCGGCATCCTGCTCGGGCGGCCGCCCGACGGCGTCGCCGCGCTGATGGCGCAGTCCGCCCCGGTGCCGGCACCGCGCATGCCACTGCCCACGGGCCTGCCCGCCGATCTCCTCATGAGCCGCCCCGACGTTGCCAGCGCCGAGCGCAAGCTGGCGCAAGCGACCGCCAAGATCGGTCAGGCCGAGGCCGACCGCTACCCGGCGGTGTCGTTGACCGGCTCGGTCGGCACCTCGGCGCTGCGCGCCGGGGATCTCGCCAAATATTCCAGCCTGAGCTGGTCGGTCGGGCCTTCCGTCACGGTCCCGGTCTTCGATGCCGGCAAACGCCAGGCCACGGTCAGGATCGCGGAGGCGCAACGCGACCAGGCCTTCGCCACCTTCCATTCGACCCTGCTCACCGCGCTCGAGGACGTCGAGAACGCCCTGGTCTCGCTATCCCGCGAACGCGTGCGCGCCACCAAGCTGACGGAAGCGGCGAAGAACTACCGCGAGGCCGCAAAGCTGTCGCGGTCGCTGTTCGAAACCGGCAGCGCCAGCTTCATCGACGTGCTGGACGCAGAACGCTCGCTCTATTCGGCCGAAGACTCGCTGATCCAGAGCAAGGTGTCGGCCGCCAAGGACTACATTTCCCTCGCGAAGGCACTCGGCGGCGGCTGGTCCGACCCGGTCGACGTGTCGACACCGATCATCGTGGACGCCAACACGGGGCCTCACTTCCGGGAGACGGTCAAGTGACCGAGATCATGACCGTCAAACGCGTGAAGATCGCCGCTGCCGTGTTTGCGGTCGTGGCCACCGGCGTCGTCGCGGCCACGCGCATTCCGGGGACGTCGGGCAAGACGCAATCCTACATCACCGCGCCGGTCACCGTCAGCGATCTGCGCGAGGAAGTGCTCGCGAGCGGAACGCTCAAGCCGGCGCGGCTGACCGCGGTCGGTGCGCAGGTGTCGGGCCGGATCACCGCGCTCAACGTCCGCGTCGGCGACCGCGTCAAGGCCGGCGACATCATCGCCCAGATCGATCCCGTCACCAAGCAGAACGATCTGCGCAGCTCGGAAGCCACGCTGAAGAACTACCGCGCGCAGAAGGTCGAGAAGGAGGCCGCGCTGGTGCTGGCCGAAGCGAACCTTGCGCGCCAGCAGGCGACGTTGGCGCAGCGCGCCACCTCACGCAGCGATTTCGACAGCGCGGATTCGACCGCGCGCCAGACCCGCGCCCAGATTGCCGCGCTCGACGCGCTGATCGTGGGCGCCGAAGCCAGCGTCGAGACGGCCAAGGTGAACCTCGACTATACAAGGATCACCGCGCCGATCGACGGGACGGTGCTGGCCACCGTGGCGCAGGAAGGGCAAACCGTCAACGCGGTGCAGTCCGCGCCGACCATCGTCGTGCTCGGCCAGCTCGAGACGATGACGGTGCGCGCGGAGATTTCCGAGGCCGACATCGTCAAGGTCAAGCCGGGGCAATCGCTCTACTTCACCATCCTCGGCGACCAGAACCATCGCTACGAGGCCCGGCTGGAGCAGATCGAGCCGGCGCCCGAATCGATCAAGAGCGATGCGAGCTTCTCCTCGACCAGCACGACGTCGAGCTCGAGCTCGAGCTCATCGAGCTCGACCAGCACGGCGATCTACTACATCGGCGTCTTCAACGTCCCGAACAAGGATCTGTCGCTCCGAACCTACATGACCGCCGAGGTGCACATCGTCACCGGCGAGGCCAAGCGCGTGAAGGTCATCCCCTCGCTCGCGGTGATGCGGAAATCCGACGGGCGCAACATCGTCCGCACCCTCGGCGCGTCGGGTGACGTTCGCGAACGCGAGGTCAAGACCGGCCTCAACGATCGCACCACGGTCGAGATCAGGTCCGGCCTCGACGAGGGCGAACGGGTCGTCACCGGAGAAGCCAACGAGCAGACCGCATCGCACGGGATGCCGGGCGGCCCGGCGGGAGGTCCCTGACATGGCCGATCCGATCATCGCGCTTGACAACGTCCGGCGGGAGTTCGCGGCCGGCGACGCCAGCGTGATTGCGCTCGACGACCTCTCGCTGGGCATCCAGCCGGGCGAGATGGTGGCGATCATCGGCTCGTCCGGATCGGGCAAATCGACGCTGCTCAACATCCTCGGCTGCCTCGATCGCCCGACGTCGGGGGCCTATCGCGTCGCCGGCAAGAACGTCTCCGAGCTGGATGCCGATGAACTGGCCGCGCTGCGCCGCGAGCATTTCGGCTTCATCTTCCAGCGCTACCACCTGCTCGGCGACCTCTCCGCCGCCGAGAACGTCGAGATCCCCGCGATCTATGCCGGGATGAAGGCCCGCGAGCGCCGCAGCCGCGCGGAACAGCTTCTCGCAAGGTTGGGGGTGAACGACCGGCGCGGCCATCGCCCGAACCAGCTTTCGGGGGGCCAGCAGCAGCGCGTCTCGATCGCACGCGCGCTGATCAACGGCGCCGAGGTCATCCTGGCGGACGAGCCGACCGGCGCGCTCGACCGGCGCAGCGGCGAGGAAGTCCTGAAGATCCTCAAGGAGCTGCATCGCGAGGGGCGGACGATCATCATCGTCACCCACGATGCGGATGTCGCCGCGAGGGCCGAGCGCGTCATCGAGCTGCGGGACGGCAAGATCGTCTCCGACCGCCGCACCGAGACTCACGATTCTTCGGAGCCGCCTGCCGCCATGGCCCGAACCTCCTGGGACAGTGCCCCCGGCTGGTCCGGCGCATTGCGGCGCCTGCGCGAGGCCTCGCGGATGGCGCTGGTGTCGATGGCCGCGCACCGGCTGCGCGCGTTCCTGACCATGCTCGGCATCATCATCGGCATCGCCGCAGTGTCGTCGGTCGTCGCGCTCGGCAACGCCTCCCAGCGCAAGGTCCTGTCCGACATATCGAGCCTCGGCACCAACACCATCGAGGTGTTTCCCGGCAAGGACTTCGGCGATGCGCGCGCCGGCAAGATCAAGACGCTGGTGGTCGACGATGCCCGCGCGCTCGACCGGCAGGGCTTCATCGCCGGGGTCACGCCGACGGTGTCGACCAGCACGACGGTGCGCTATCGCGGCAACGAGTCCAACGTGCTGGTCAACGGCGTCGGCGAGAGCTATTTCCTGGTCAAGGGCGCCAAGCTCGCGAAAGGACGCTTGTTCGACACCGAGGCCGTCCGCAACATCGAACGGCAGGCCGTCATCGACGACAACACCCGCAAGACCTTCTTCGCCGACGACCAGACCTCGGGCATCGGCCGCGTCATCTGGCTCGGCAAGGTGCCCTGCCGCATCGTCGGCGTCATCGCCCAGCAGCAGGGCGGGTTCGGCTCGAACCAGAACCTGTCGGTCTACCTGCCCTACACCACCGTGCAGGCCCAGTTCACCGGCGACCGTTCGCTGCGCAGCGTCCTGCTCCGGATCAGCGACGAGATCTCGACCAATCTGGCGCAGGACGCCGTGACGACGCTGCTGACGCAGCGGCACAACACCAAGGATTTCGTCATTCTCAACACCGACGACATCCGCCGCACCATCACCAGCACGACGCAGACCCTGGCGTTCCTCGTCGCGGCGATCGCGGTCATCTCGCTGGTCGTCGGCGGCATCGGCGTCATGAACATCATGCTGGTGTCCGTCTCCGAGCGGATCAGCGAGATCGGCGTGCGCATGGCGGTAGGCGCAAGGCGCAGCGACATCCTCCAGCAGTTCCTGGTCGAGGCGACCCTGATCTCGTCGATCGGCGGCATCGCCGGCATCCTGATCGCGATCCTGCTCGGCGTCGCCATCAACATCGCGGCGCCGGGATTCCAGGTCACCTATTCGATGTTCTCGATCGGCGCGGCGTTCCTGACCTCGACCGGGATCGGGGTCGCCTTCGGCTTTTTCCCCGCCCGCCGCGCCGCCTTCCTCGACCCCGTGGTGGCGCTGAGCCGTGACTGACCGTAGGATTGCACCATGTCCGTAGTTCTTCGGGCGAGACAATCGCCCCCAAATCGACCAACGATCGGCGACCCCGATGCGATCTCAATCATGACCAACGGCACGCCAAACATCCTGATCGTCGAGGACGACCAGCAGACCCGCGACCTCATCACGCGCTATCTGCGCGAGCATTCGTTCTCGGTCGGCGCCGTCACGAACGGCAAGGAGATGGATCGCTATCTGTCGCAGAACCGGGCCGATCTGATCGTGCTCGACCTGATGCTGCCGGGCGAGGACGGCCTCAGCCTGTGCCGCCGGCTGCGGATGGACTCCACGACGCCGATCATCATCCTCACCGCGAAGGGCGAGGATCTCGACCGGATCCTCGGCCTCGAAATGGGAGCCGACGATTATCTGCCGAAGCCGTTCAACCCGCGCGAGCTTCTCGCCAGGATCAACGCGGTGCTGCGGCGGCAATCGAGCGGCCTCGCGGCTGCCTCCACCGCGACGCGCCTGAAGTTCCAGGGCTGGACGATCGATCTCCGCCTGCGGGAATTGCGCGACCCCGAAGGCGCGCAGGTGCCGCTCACCAGCGCCGAGTTCGACCTGCTGCAGGCCTTCTGCGAGCGCGCCGGCCGCGTTCTCACCCGCGACAGCCTGCTCAGCATGACGCGCGGCCGCCCCGGCGGAAGCTTTGGCCGCAGCATCGACGTGCTGGTCAGCCGGCTGCGCCGCAAGCTCGACCGGACGGAAGGCACCTCCGTGATCAAGACCATCCGCACCGGCGGCTACATCTTCACGCCGGTGGTGGAGGAGGTATGAGCCGCGCCGCCGACATCGTGGCGCTGTTCAGCTTCAGGCGGATCAGCGGTCAGATCGCGGCCCTGGTCCTGGTCTCGCTGATCCTGATCCATGTGCTGATCGCCGGATATTTCCTGCTCAACCGGCCGCTGCTGCTGGCGGACAGGCCGGTCGAGCAACTCGAGCTGATCGCGCAGATCATCGACAATACGCCCAGGGCGCAGCGCGCCATCGTGCTCGACAGCGTCCGACGGACTTATCCGGCGCTGAAGCTGCAATTGCGCGAAGGCGTCTCCGCCTCGCCCATGCCGAAGCGGTCGCCCCTGAACGTCCCCTCGCCACTCGCCGGCAAGATCGATCTCATTCGCGGCGTCACCTCCGAGGAGAACCGCGTCTGGTTCGATCTCGGCAACGACGACATGCTCGAGGCCACGATCGGATCATTCAAGATGCCGGCCTTTGCCAGCGGCCTGTGGACCTCCACGCTGCTGTTCCTGGTGGCGAGCGTCACGCTGCTCGGCGTCTGGGCCGGTCGCGCACTCTCCTCGCCTTTGTCGGCCTTCGCGCGCGCGGCGGAGAATTTCAGCGTGAACCGGTCGTCCCCGCCGCTGCCCGAAAACGGACCGGAGGAGATCAGGTCCGCGGCAAGAGCTCTCAACCGGATGCGCGAGCGCATCACCACGCTGATGAACGACCGAACCCGCATGCTCGCGGCAATCAGCCACGATTTGCGCACGCCGATCACGCGCCTGCGGCTGCGTTCGGAATATATCGAGGATCCGGCACAACGCACGCAAACCGTGCGCGACCTCGACCAGATGCAGTCGATGCTCGAATCGGTGCTCTCCCTGCTGCGCAATGAAAGCCCGGTGAAACCGACACTGGTGGACGTCGCCGCGCTGCTGCAAATGGTCTGCGAGCAGTTTTCCGATAGCGGCCACGCCGTGACCTATTCCGGCCCCGCGAGGGCCGCCTTCATCCTGCGGCCCGACGAAATCATCCGCGCGGTCACCAACCTCGTCGAGAACGCAACGCGCTTCGGAACCAGAATCGACGTCGCGCTGTTGACATCGGGGGATCGGCTCGTCATCGACGTGTCCGACGATGGACCCGGCATCCCCGACGAAAGGAAGGCGGCGATGCTGGAGCCCTTCGTGCGCGGCGAGGAAGCCCGCACCATGGACGAGACGGCCGGATTCGGCCTCGGCCTCTCGATCGCGCAGGCGATCGTGACCGCGCATGACGGAACCCTTCAGCTGCTCGACAACGCGCCCCAGGGCCTGCGCGTCCGATTGCAGCTCGCGAAGTCGGCCGATCGCCCGAGCGCTCTTCCGACATAAAGTCGCGGCAATCGTCGGGCTTGTCGACCGAGCCCTCCTTCTGCCTCCCCGGAGCTTCCATGCCTTCTGCCGACCGGCCGGCGACACGCCTTGCGACGCGGCTTGCTTTCCTCGTCGCGGGCTTCGGCATGGCGTGCTGGGCGCCGCTGGTGCCGTTCGCGAAGCTGCGGCTCGGCGTCGACGACGGCATCCTCGGACTGCTCCTGCTCAGCCTCGGCATCGGCTCGGTCGTCGCGATGCTCGTGACCGGAATCATGAGCGCGCGCTATGGCAGCAGGCCGATCATCATTGCGGGCGGACTCGGTCTCGCGCTGGTGCTGCCTGTTCTGGCGGTTGCGAGCTCGCCCGCAACGCTTGCACTGGCGCTCCTCGCATTCGGCGCCGCGCTCGGCTCGATCGACGTCGCCATGAACATCCACGCGGTGGAGGTGGAGCGCGCGGCGGGACGGCCGCTGATGTCCGGCTTCCACGCGCTGTTCAGCATCGGCGGCTTCGCCGGATCGGCCCTGATGACCGCGCTGCTCTCGCTGCAACTCGGCGCGCTCGCCTGCACGCTGATCTGCTCCGTCCTGATGCTGGTTGCGATGCTGGTGACCTGGCCGCGCCTGCTTCGCTCGGTGCAGGTGCAGGACGGGCCGCTGTTCGTGCTGCCGCATGGCTCTGTGCTGCTGCTCGCGCTGCTGGGCGCCATCACCTTCCTGGTCGAAGGCGCGATGCTCGATTGGGGCGCACTTCTCGTCATCGGCGCGGGCCTCGTCTCCGAGACGCAAGGCGGCATCGGCTATATCGTATTCTCGATCGCGATGACGATGGGGCGGCTCGGCGGCGACGCCGTCGTCGCGCGCATCGGGGATCGCACGACGTTGTTCTGGGGAAGCCTCATTGCGGTCGCGGGCTTCGCGGTGCTGCTCACGGCTCCGGTTGCGTCGCTTGCCATAGCCGGCTTCCTGCTCATCGGCCTCGGCGCATCGAACCTCGTGCCCGTGCTGTTCCGCCGCGCGGCCCGGCAGACGGTGATGCCCACGGGGCTTGCGGTCGCGGCCATCACGACTGCCGGTTACGCCGGCATCCTCGTCGGTCCCGCCGGCGTCGGCTTCGTCGCGCAACTGGGCGGACTGCCGGCGGCGTTCTGGCTCCTGGCCGCGCTGATGTGCCTCGTCACGCTGTCGGCGCGACTCGTCACGGCCGATCAGCGCCGGGCGTTGCCCGTCGACGCCTGAGCGGCCTCACAAATTGCCCAGTCCGATCGATTTGACGACGGGCGCGAGGCTTGCCGACGTCGCATCGACGATGCGCTGGAATTTGTCCGGACTTGAATCGCTGTCGGGCTCCATGCCCTGGGCGCGGTAGCTTGCCTGAAGCGCCGGATCGGCCATCGCGAGGCGCGTCGCCTGCGCGATCCGATCGATGATCGCATCATCGGTGAGTTTGGGAGCAAAGATGCCGAACCAGCCCTCATATCTGAGATCCGGCATGCCGGATTCGACGGCGGTCGGAATGTCAGGCGCGCCGCTCAGCCGCTTTTCAGTCGTGACCGCGAGCAGCCGGACCTTGCCGGCCTGGCTGAGCTGCTGCAACTGGACCGACATGACGGCAATGACGAGCGAGATCTGGCCGCTGACGAGGTCGTTGGTCGCCTGCGCGATCCCGCGATACGGCACGTGGACGATGTCCAGTGCGCCCGCCTGCTGTTTGAAGGATTCACCGACAAGATGATTGCCGGTGGCGATTCCGGGCGTGCCGTAGGACAGCTTGCCCGGATTGGCCTTCGCATGGGCGATCAGCTCGCGCAAATTTGCGGCAGGCACCGACGGATGGATGGCGAAAACCAGTGCACTGTTGATCAGGCGGTAGATGGCGCGGAAATCGCCGACGGAATAGCCGGGATTTGACGAGGTCAGGGGAATGATGACCTGCGTGCTGCCGTTGCCGAGCAGCAGCGAATAGCCGTCGGGCTCCTCGCGCGCGACCGCCCCGGTCCCGATCGCACCGCCGGCACCGCCGATATACTCGACGAAGGTCGGCCCGAGCAGCGCTGACATCCTGTCGACCCAGGGACGTCCGATCTGGTCGCCCGACCCGCCGGCCCCGTAGGGGATCACCAGCCGAATGGGGCGGGACGGATAATCGGCGGCTTGCCCGCTGCGCGACATTGCCGCCAGCGCAGCTGCGCCCGACAACGCATGGACAAATTGTCGCCGCGAGAGGGGAGGCATCTTCGAATTCCGGAAGTCGGTGGTCGTCGTCGAGGCCGGACCGGCTCCTGACCCACCCAATCGCAGCAATCTGCAGCCGCCGTCAATGCTCCGTCCGGACCGGCTTCCTGGCACCATCGCCGAGGCCTGGCGACCTAACCCCTTCCGCTCAAAGTCATATTTCGACGGGCCGAAGCCGACCCAAGCGATCTGCGCAGGTCTGCCAGCCATGCGGCTTTCGGCCAGTTTACTGTACGCCTCGTTCTGATAGACTAGAAAGAAATACCTTTTGACTCCCGTCGAGGGGGCAATGGCGCGTGCCAGAGCATAACGAAGACTCGGCCATTTCATTTGGGCCATTTCGGCTGTTTCCAAAGTCCCGGCTCTTGGAGAAGGACGGCTCGCCGCTTCACGTCGGCGGCCGCGCACTCGATATTCTCATCTTCCTTGCCGAACGCCCCGGTGAAGTCGTCGACAAGAGGGAGCTGGTCAAGCGCATCTGGGCCGACGTCAATGTCGACGAGGGCAGTCTGCGCTTCCATGTCGCGGCGCTGCGCAAGGCGCTCGGCGATACCGGCAAGTCGGCCCGTTATGTCGTCAATGTGCCCGGCCGCGGCTATTGCTTCGTCGCGTCGCTCGCTCAAGCGGCGCCGCCGCTCGCGCCAATCGCCGTCGACATCGTCCCTCCCCGTTCTCTGCCCGTCCAACTTGCGAAGATGGTCGGACGTGAGGAGGTCATCGAGAAGATCTCGAACGGACTGTCGCTCTATCGCTTCATGACCGTGGTCGGCCCCGGCGGGATCGGCAAGACCGCAGTCGCCGTCACCGTCGGTCATCGCCGTTCCCAGGATTTCGGCGGACGCGTCTTCTTTGTCGACTTCGGCCCGCTGAGGGACGCCAGCCACATTGCAACCACCATTGCCTCCGCGCTCGGGCTGACCCTCAGCGCGGAGGATCCGACGCCGGCCCTGCTGACGTTTCTCAAGACCAGCCCCACCCTGCTGATCTTCGACAGCTGCGAACACGTGCTGGACACGCTGGCCCCGCTCGTCGAGCGCATCGTTCGCGAAGCGCCGCAGCTTCGTGTTCTCGCCACCAGCCGCGAGTCGTTCCGGAGCGAAGGCGAGCGGATCTTCCGGCTCTTTCCGCTGGATTGTCCGCCGGAACGGGAAGACCTTGGTGTCGCGGAGGTCCTCACCTACCCCGCGGCCCAACTCTTCGTCGAGCGCATCGCGCAGAGCTCGGGTCCGTTCCAGCTTAGCGCGGAAGAGGCCCCGCTCGTCGCCAGCATCTGCCGGCGCCTCGACGGCATTGCGCTGGCGATCGAGCTCGCGGCGGGCCGCGTCAATGCCTATGGCATCGCAGGCACGGCCTCCCTGCTCGACAGCCGCTTTTCGCTGCAATGGCGCGGACGGCGCACGGCCGTGCCGCGGCACCAGACGCTCGCCGCCGCCCTCGACTGGAGCTATGACTTGCTGCCCGCGACCGAGAGCGCCACCTTGCGGCGACTGTCGGTGTTCGCCGGGCCGTTCGCGCCGGAGGCGGCTGCCACGGTCGCGGCCGGCGATGGCGTCAGCGCGTCGGAAACGCTGGAGGCGATCGACAGCCTGGTCACCAAATCCCTGATCGCGCCGTCCGGCTCGCGGACGCTGCGCTATCGCCTGCTCGACACCACGCGCACCTACGCGCATGGAAAGCTCAACGAGCTCGGTGAAACCGGGCAGTTCGCGCGGCGCCACGCCGAGCATTTTCGCGACTTCTTCGAGCGGGCCGAGGCCGACACGTCGACACCGCTGCCCGAATGGCTGCAGGTCTATGGTGCGGAGCTCGACAACGTGCGTTCGGCGCTGGACTGGGCCTTCGGGCCCGACGGCGATGCCGCACTGGGAATCGCGCTGACGGCGGCCGCGATCACGTTGTGGGTGCGTCTTTCGCTGTTCGCCGAATGCCGCGAGCGCTCCAGGGCGGCACTCGCGGCGCTCGGAGACAGCGGCGGCGACGACCGCGTCCGCATGCAGCTGCTCTCGGCGCTCGGCTGGTCGCTGATGTATGGCGAGGGCCGCGCGCGCGAGGCGCGCCCGATCCTCGAGACGACTCTCGAGCTGGCCGACAGGCTCGACGACAAGGATTTCCGCCTGCGCGCGCTCTGGGGCCTGTGCATCGACCAGTTCAACAACGGACAGTTCGGCAAGGCCCGCGCCCTCGCCGATCGTTTTGCGAACGCGGCGGCGAACTCTCCCGACAAGACCGACCTCATGCTGGGCGACCGGCTGATGGCCGTCGCGCTGCACTTTCTCGGCGACCAGAACGAGGCGCGGCTGCATATCGACCGGGTGAACGCGTCGCTGCATGTGCTGGCAGACAAGCCGAAAATCTTCCCGCTCGATCTCAGGATATCCACGCAATATTTCCGGGCCCGCATCCTGTGGCTGCAGGGCCTCGCCGACCAGGCCCAGGCGCTGGCCGCGCGAAACATCGAGGAAGGCCATGCCAACGGCCACGCGTTGACCTTCTGTAGTGTGCTGGGACAGGCCGCCTGCCCGATCGCCTTCTGGGCCGGCGATCTCGACGCCGCGGAACGCCACGGCACCGAGCTGCTCGAACACACCGAGCGACATGCGATCCGGCTGTGGGGCCTGTGGGCACGCGCCTTCAACGCAGCGGTCATCGCCAAGCGCGGCGACGTCGCGACCGGCCTGCCGCTGCTGCGCGAAGAGCTCAACCGCGCCGGCGATGCCCGCTTCCTGCCGCGCTTTCTTCCTCTGTTTGGTGAGCTCGCCGCGTGTTTTGGCGAAGCCGATCAGGCCGACCGTGGACTCGACGTGATCGAGGACGTCCTGACCCGCTGCAACGACCGGCAGGAGCGCTGGTATCTGCCGGAGTTGATCCGCATCAAGGGTGAATTGATGCTCAAGCAGACCAAGGGCTTGCCCGCCGCCGAAGCGGCATTTCACGAGGCCATGGACATCGCAACGCAGCAGGGCGCACGATCATGGGAGCTGAGATGCGCCATCGGCATCGCGCGGTTCAGACTGGGACAAGGCCGCGACGCCGAGGCGCTTGACGTTCTGGAGGCCGCTTGCCGGCCGCTGACCGAGGGATCCCGCACCGCTGACATGCGCGAGGCCCAAGGTCTGATCGCGCAACTCCGGAGCTGAAGCACCACTGCGCGGCCTCCCCCTGGCCATCCGCGACGCTGCGCTCTAGCCTCCCAAGGCTGCCGCGCGCCGCGGCAGCTTCCAGCCCGGCCGGATGAA
Organism: Bradyrhizobium sp. GW821-FHT12B03; assembly: GCF_058807535.1. Taxonomy (NCBI): domain Bacteria; kingdom Pseudomonadati; phylum Pseudomonadota; class Alphaproteobacteria; order Hyphomicrobiales; family Nitrobacteraceae; genus Bradyrhizobium; species Bradyrhizobium sp. GW821-FHT12B03. The sequence goes on along the minus strand of NZ_JBXAQU010000014.1, from coordinate 92,176 downwards.
GTGACAGGTGTAGCCGTCAGGATAGCGCTCGAGATAATCCTGGTGCTCGGGCTCGGCTTCCCAGAACTCGCCGGCGGGCGTGATTTCGGTGACCACCTTGCCGGGCCACAGGCCGGAGGCCTCGACGTCGGCGATGGTGTCTTCGGCTATCCTCTTCTGCTCGTCGCTCGTGGTGAAGATTGCAGAGCGATAGCTGGTGCCACGGTCATTGCCCTGACGGTTCAGCGTGGTGGGATCGTGGATCTGGAAGAAGAACTCTAGCATGGTCCGGAAGCTCGTTTTCGCCGGGTCGAAAATGATCTCGATCGCCTCGGCGTGGCCCTCGTGATTGCGATAGGTGGCGTTCTTCACCTCGCCGCCGGTGTAGCCGACGCGAGTCGAAATCACTCCAGGCTGCTTGCGGATCAGATCCTGCATGCCCCAGAAGCAGCCTCCCGCCAACACTGCGCGCTCTGTCGTCATTTGAAGCTCCATTCGTTCAATCGATATCCCCGGCGCTCTACCTGGCAACCGCATGCAGCCGCGGGTCATCATGGTCGTCGCGATATTCGAGGCCCAGCGGGCCGATGGCGGAAACCTGCGTGACGTATTCTCCTGATTTCGCCCAGTGAAAATGCCAGGTCTCGCCGGGCAGCACAATGACACTGCCCGGCGGGTAGGCCTTGACCTTGTCGCCGTCAAAACGCTCGCCGAGCCCGATGTAGAACACACCCGACATGACCGTGTAGATACGATCTTCCGGATGCTTGTGCGGCATCAGCCTGGTGCCGCCAGGCACCTTCACCCGGACCACGTAAGGCCCGGGCTCGTTGGGATGGCCGACCATGATGGCGAGGCGCGCGCCTGATGGAAACGCCGGGAACGGCTGCCATGCGATATCCTCCGGCAGGATCGCCCTGAACCTGTCTTCATCCGGCTGATGTTGGCGAGGCATGGTGCTGCTCCCTTGCTCGGTCAGGACAGCTTGGCGTCGAGCGTGATCGCGGCGTTGAGCACCTTCGACACCGGACAGTTCTTCTCGGCCTCGCCGGCGATCTTGGCGAAACCTGCATCATCAAGGTTCGGCACCTTGGCGCGCAGGGTCAGCGCCGACTTGCTGATCTTGAAGCCCTTGCCTTCCGGCTCGAGCGTGACGGCCGCCTCCGTCGAGAGTTCGGTCGGCGTGAAGCCGGCGAGCTGAAGGCCGAAGGCCAGCGCCATGGTGAAGCAGCCGGCGTGGGCGGCTGCAATCAATTCCTCGGGATTGGTGCCCTTCTCGTTCTCGAAGCGGGTCTTGAACGAATAGGGCGTCGCACTGAGCACGCCGGATTCGCTCGATAGCTGGCCGGTGCCGTCGCGACCGGTGCCCTTCCAGACTGCTGTTGCCTTGCGGATCATCGTGGTTCTCCTTGTTTGATTTCAGCACCGGCTCGGTACCGAAGGAAAGCGACATTGGCACGACCGCCTGTCGCTCCTCCAACCGGCCGAACGCCGCAGCGGTTCCCTTAGACACCAACCTGTCCGACATGGAAGCCGAGCCGGTTCTCGACATCGCCGGCGCGGTGGAAGCCGCGCGCCATCAGCGCCTTGATGCGGCTCTGGCTTGCGGGGCGTCCGAGCGAGGCCAGGAATGCGTCCCACTCCGGCTTGATCTCGACGTCAGGCGGCAGGCTCGCGACATCGACGAGGCGCTTGGTCCCGGCGATGGCGTCCTTGTCGAACGACGCGATACGCATGGCGAGCGCCTCGACGAAGCCGTCGAGCTCGGCATCCGGCAACGACCGGTTCACGTAGCCGTAGCGCTCGGCGAGATCGCCGTGGATGTCGTCGGCGCCGAGCAGAACTTCGAGCGCGCGGCCGCGGCCCATCAGGCGCGGCAATCGCGCCATCGGCCCGCCGCCGGGCACGAGGCCCGCACCGACCTCCCACTGCGACAGGATCGCCTTCTCGCGGCTGGCAAAACGCATGTCGCTTGCGAGCGCGAGCTCGCTGCCGACGCCGGTGGCGCGGCCCCGGATCGAGGCGATGGAGACAACGGGCGCGCGGCTGAGGCGCACCAGCATGTCGGGCAGCGCCTGCAGGCCGGTCGGCCCGGGCGGGATGCTCAAGGAATCTTCCAGCGGCGCGAGGAAGTCGTAATGCGTGATGAAGAAGCCTTCGACGGCGCTGTCGAACACGACCACCTTCACGTCCGGATCGGTCTCGATCGCGGTGATGATGTCGCCCAGCAGCGGAAGATGCTTCGGACCGAAGATGTTCACCGGTGGCATGTCGAAGGTGACGCGCCAGTATGACGGCAGGCGGCGCTCCAGGCGGATGTCGTCGGTGGTGAAGGTGCGTTCGGGGCGGTTCATTGCTGGCACTCCTGATATATGCGTGTTGAAGGACGGGGACGCGCGCCGAGTGCGCGCGTCCCCTATGCTCGTCAGATCGACTGGCGCAACGGACGGAATGCGGTGCGCATTTCCGCGGAGAACAGCGCGGGCTGCTCCCACGCCGCGAAGTGACCGCCCTTGTCGAGCCGGTTGTAGTGCATCAGCTTGGGATAGGCCTTCTCGGCCCAGCTGCGCGGCGCGGCATAGATCTCGTCCGGGAAGACGCTGACGGCGACCGGGATCTTGATATGCTTGGGCTCGAAGAACACCAGCTTGTTCTCCCAGTACAGCCGCGCCGAGGAGACCGCGGTGTTGGTGAGCCAGTACAGCGTGACGTTGTCGATCACGTCGTCGCGCGACAACCCTTCCGCCTTGCCATCGAACGCGCGCGCGATCATCGCGGTGCTGCGCGCATCGTGATCGAGCATCCAGGATGCAAGGCCCGCCGGCGAATCGACGAGGCCATAGAGCGTCTGCGGCCGGTTCGACATCTCGATCGCGTAGCCGAGACCGTGCTTGTAGAAATCGTCGAGCTGGTCGTAGGCGATGCGCTCTTCGGCCGAGAGGTTTGACGGGCGCGCCCCGCCGGGCTGAAGCGCCTTGGCGATGTCGTCAGGGACGGTCGCGGGCATGTTGGTGTGGATGCCGAGCAATTCCGGCGGCGCGATCAGCGCCATCTGCTCCGTCACGGCATTGCCCCAATCGCCGCCCTGGGCGACGTAGCGGCCATATCCGAGCCGCTTCATCAGCACGATCCAGGCCCGCGCGATGTGCTGCGGATCCCAGCCGAGCGCCGTCGGCTTGCCGGAAAAGCCGTAGCCGGGCAGCGAGGGGATCACGAGATCGAACGCGTCGGCGGCTTTCGCGCCATGAGCCGTCGGATCGGTGAGCGGGCCGACGATCTTCATCTGCTCGATGATCGAGCCCGGCCAGCCATGTGTGACGATCATCGGCAGCGCGTTGTCGTGACGCGAGCGGACATGAATGAAGTGGATGTCGACGCCGTCGATCTCGGTGACGAATTGCGGCAGCGCGTTCAGCCGCGCCTCCACCTTGCGCCAGTCGTAGTCGTTCTGCCAGTAGCGCACCAGCTGCTGCAGCGTCGTCAGCTGCACGCCCTGCGACTGGTCGGCGACGATCTCGCGATCCGGCCAGCGCGTCGACGCCAGGCGACGGCGGAGGTCGAGCAGATCTTCCTCGGGCACGTTGACGTGGAACGGGCGGATCGCGCCGCTCGCAGCCGCCTTTGCCGGACGCAGCGGCAGCAGGCTCGCTACGCTGGCGGCAACCGCGGTCATCGCGGCCTGGCCCAGCAGTTGACGGCGGTCGGGGTTGAGGATGTCGGCGCGTGCTTGCGTGGTCATGTTGGATCTCCCTTGCTTTGGTCGGTACGGTTGACCGAATTCGAAATCGAGACGTCGGCTCGTCATGCAAGGAGATTGGCGCAGGCACTTGCTGTTTGCTCGTTATGGATTGTTAGAGTGCGTTAGCCCTTGCGAGTCTCGCGGCAAGCGAACCGGTGCTGATGCGACGCGCGATACAACGCAAACGGCGCGCGACGACCAGGTCATCGCGCGCCGTGTTCGGAGAATGCCGCGATTTCAGGACGGCAGCGATTGGCCAGCCTGCTCACGCACGACGTAGTCGGCATACCAGTCCGCCCAATTGTCGTCGTGTCCGCCGGTGCGCTTCTCGTGCTCACCATGCGCCACCGCCGCGCGGCGCAGCGCCGCCGCCAGATCGGCCCGCGAGGCGAAATTCGTCCCGTCGCCTGCGATGCGTCCGGGCAATCGCGTGGTGACCTCCTGGAACAGCCAGCCATTGCCGTCGGGATCGCTGAACGAGGCGAAGGAGCTGTAGCTGCCGCGTTTCGGGTCAGCGCCGCTGACGCGAACGCTGCCGAACAGGTATGGCTCGTCCGGCCCGGCGTGAACATCGCCGCCGCCGTGGAATGGCTCGCTGACCGCGATGCCGCGGCCGAGCAGATCCTGTCGTGCGGCCTCCAGATCGGAGACGACCAGATACAGGCCGCGCGCCGAGCCGGGTGCTGCCGCCGTGACGTTCCTGCCGAAGATCACCGAGCAGGCCGAGCCCGGCGGGGTGAACTGGATCACGCGCCAGTCGTCGCCGGAGGCAAAATCGGCGTCCAATCGCCAGCCGAGGCGCGCGTAGAACGCCTTGGCGCGATCGACATCGGACACCGGAATGACGACGATCTCGAGCTTCAGATCAACGCTGCGCGACGTCGAGGGCCTGGTCCCGGCTTCGCGATCGATTTCGAGTGTGGTCATGTCGAACTCCCTGATGTGAGGCGTGGGTTCACAACCGAACCCGTTCTTTGCAGGCTCCACTTCGCGCGGATCGGCGCTTATTGCTGGTTGTCGGACGTTTGGACTCGTGAGGGTTCCGGGTAAAGTCCATCTTCAGGCGGCAGGCATCGCGATGGTCACCCGCGTGCCGCCTTCCCCCGCCTCGCCATGCAGCCGCGCGTGGACGCTGCGTGCGAGCCCTTCGAGAATGCGGCTGCCCGTGCCCTGAAGCGGGCCGGTGGCGCCGACCCCGTTGTCGGTGACCGTGCAGAACCATGCGCCGTCGCGGTTGGCGAGGTCAATGCGGATCAGTGCGCCAGCCTTGTTCGGAAAAGCGTGCTTGGCCGCGTTCGTGACCAGCTCCGTCAGCATCAGCGCAAGCCGATGACATTGCGACGCCGGCAGCGTGCCGCTCTCGATCGCGGCCTCGCAGCGGACGCCCGCCGGCTCCAGCACCGCCTCGGAGAGCGCTCCGCAGAGATTTTCGAAGAAGGCCCCGACGGAGACCATCGACTGATCGTCGTTGTCCGACAGGAGCTGATAGAGCCTGCCGAAGGCAACGATGCGCCGCTCGAACCGATCCACCGCAAGCGACACGTCCCTGGTGCCGGCCCGCGTGAAGTCGCGGCGGACTGACGCACCCAGCAGCGTCAGCGTGTTCTTCATGCGATGATGGGACTCCCGCAGCACGAGTTCCCAATCACGCGACTGCTCGTCAAGGCCGGCGACGAATTGCGATCGCACGGCGCTGCCGTTCGACATGGAGCCGATGGCGGACATGATAGCCTCCCCGTTGGAACTGGACCTAACTCGAAGGCCATACTGGATGCATCGCGCGCGTTTTGCCCGTTAGACGTTGCAAGATTTTGTTATGATCGGCGGCATCACGACTTGGCGGCGGAGGCTGCCGCCGCGACGGTCAAGCCACTGACGAATTGTCGCAGTCGCATCGTAAACCGCTCGTGTTTAAGCAAAATTCGCGACGGAGATTGTCGCCTGCGTTCGATGACCACCACGCGATTTCGCCACTTTCGGCCAGTTTACTGATGACCTCGTTCTGGTAGATCAAAATTGCCAACAACAGCCCTTTCACTGGAATCATTGGCCCGTGCCAGACACTAACGACGAGGATTCGGCCATTGCCTTTGGTCCATTCCGGCTGCTTGCAAAGTCGCGGCTGCTGGAGAAGGACGGCGCTCCGCTTCACCTCGGCGGCCGCGCGCTCGACATCCTGATTGTTCTCGCCGAGCGCGCCGGCGAGGTCGTGGACAAGAGGGAGTTGATCAAGCGGATCTGGGCCGGCGTGACGGTCGACGAAGGCAGCCTGCGTTTCCACATCACGACACTGCGCAAGGCCCTGGGCGAAGCCGGCGAAGGTGCCCGCTACGTCATCAACGTCCCCGGACGCGGCTATTGTCTCGCCGCTCCGCTGCTCCGTCCGACATCTTCGGAGGGCCGGAGCAATCCGCCTGTCTCTTCGCCCCACTCGCTGCCCTCACCGCTTGCGCGGATGATCGGGCGGGACGACGCCGTCGAGAAGATCTTGGCCGAGCTCACCCTGCATCGTTTCGTCACGATCGTCGGCCCCGGCGGGATCGGCAAGACCTCGGTCGCACTCGCTGTCGCGCACCGCGAGCTCGAGGCCTTCGACGGCCAGGTATGCTTCGTCGATTTCGGAGCGCTGACGGATGCCCGGCTCGTTCCCGGAACGATTGCGGCCGCCCTGGGACTGACCATCAATTCCGACGATCCGATGCCGGGCCTGCTGACGTTCCTGCGCAGCCGGCGCACGCTGCTGGTGTTCGACAGTTGCGAGCACATCCTCGACGAGCTCGCCCCCCTGGCCGAGCGTCTCGTCCAGGAGGCGGTCGAGCTGCATATCCTCGCCACCAGCCGCGAATCCTTTCGCACCGAGGGTGAGCGCGTCCACCGGCTGTTTCCACTGGATTGCCCGCCACAGCGCGAAGGACTCGGCATCGCCGACATCCTTGCCTATCCCGCAAGCCAGCTCTTCGTGGAACGCATTGCCGAGAGCCTGAGCGAATTCGAACTCAGCGAGGAGGACGCGCCGCTCGTCGCCGAGATCTGCCGGCGGCTGGACGGAATTGCGCTCGCGATCGAGCTCGCGGCCGGACGCGTGAATGCCTATGGCATCGCCGGAACCGCCTCGCTGCTGGACAGCCGCTTCTCGCTGCTGTGGCGGGGACGGCGCAGCGCTATCCCGCGGCACCAGACCCTGAGCGCAGCGCTCGCCTGGAGCTATGACCTGCTGCCCGCAGCCGAGAGCGCGACGCTGCGCGGATTGTCGGTGTTCGTTGGACCGTTCACCCTGGAAGCCGCGCTTGCCGTCGCGTCCTGCCAGGGCATCGGCGAATCCGAGGCGGTCGAAGCCATCTCGAACCTGCTCTCCAAGTCCCTGATCGCGACCTCGCCCGCGGAGCGGCGGCTGCGCTATCGCCTGCTCGACACCACCCGCGCCTTCGTCGGCGGCAAGCTCGTCGAGAACGGGGAAGCGGCCCGCGTCGCGCGCGCCCATGCCGAATATTTCCGCGGCTTCCTCTTCGACGTCGCCCTCAAATCCTCGGGGCTGCAGAGCGCGGGCGGCTTCCTTCCCTATGCCGACCACCTGCCCAACGTGCGGGCCGCGCTGACCTGGAGCTTTTCGGACGGCGGCGACCGGGCCATCGGCGCGGATCTGGCGGCCTCTGCGGCCCAGTTCTTCCTCGAGCTGACATTGCTGACGGAATGCTATCGCTGGACACATCAGGCGCTGGCGTCTCTCGCTACGGGCGCGATGGACAGCCGCCAGGAGATGACGTTGCAGGCCGCGCTCGGCGTCTCCGTGATGTTCACGCAGGGCAATACCGAAGCGGTCCGCTCCGCGTTCACCCGCGGCCTCCAGCTTGCGCAGGAGCTCGAAGACCTGCACTGGCAGCTCTGGCTGCTGCGCGGCTTGCACGTCTACCTGACCAGGGTCGGAGACTTTCACGGCGCGCTCGGAACCAGCGTGCAGGGCGAAGGCGTCGCGCGGAAGCTGAACGATCCCGCCGCCGCGCGGAACGTGGAATGGATGCTCGGCGTCGCGCATCATCTGATCGGCAACCAGGACAAGGCCGTGCAGTTCTGCGAGAGCGCGATGGTGCACAATCCCGGCTCGCAGCGGCTGAATCTCGGCCATCTCGGTTATGACGACCGCATCGTTGCGCTGGTGGCGCTGGTGCGGGGGCTCTGGCTCACCGGCCGGCCCGATCGTGCGATCGAGGCGGCGAGATACACGGTGCGCGAGGCCGAGCTGCTCAAGCAGCCGCTCACGCTCGGCATTTCCCTGATCTGGACGATCTACGTGTTCCTCTGGGTCGGCGACTGGACCAATGCCGAAATCATGATCGAGCGGCTGATCGACCATGCCGAGCGGCACTTTCTCGGCCCCTATCATGCGGTCGGCCTCGGCCAGAAGGGCGAGCTGCTGCTGCGGCGCGGCGAGGTCGCCAGCGGGATCGAGCATCTTCGCCGCAGCCAGGCCACGCTGTACGCGACGCGGCACCGGATCATGACGACGGTGTTCGCGACGGCGCTCGCGGAGGGTCTTGCCGCCCAGGACCAGCCCGACGAGGCCTTGCGCATGATCGACGAGGCCATCGCGCAGATCCCCGATCACGGCGAATCCTTCGACATGCCGGAGATGCTCAGGGTCAAGGGCGACATCCTGGTCCGATCGGGCAATGCCGTGGAGGCCGAGAATTATTTCCGGAAATCGCTGGATCTGTCGCGCCGGCAATGCGCGCTCGGCTGGGAGCTGCGGGGGGCGATCAGCCTCGGCCGCGTCTGGCGTCAGGCCGGACAAGCCGGCGAGGCACGCAACCTGCTCGCCCCGCTCGTCGCGCGCTATCAGGAGGGCCTTCAAACCCGCGATCTGTTGGCTGCCAGGGAGCTCCTGGGCGCGCTGAATTGAGAGTATCTTCAACGGGATACCGCCATACTGCCCGCTCGCAACTCCTAACAACTTCTAACACGCCAAGCCGCATGCGCCCCGCCATGGTGGTGACGTTTCACGGTGGATATGGCGGGACATGGCTCTTCTTGACGATGTGATCGACGCCAGCGGCGGTTTGGCCCGCTGGAACGGCTTGAACCGCTTCACGCTCCATCTTTCCGTCGGTGGAACGCTGTTCTCCAGCGCCGGACACGCCAGAGAATTCAAGGATGTGACCGCGGAAGGCTCGACCCGGACGCAATCCGTCCGCTTCACCGGCATCACCGGGGGAGAACACTCAGGCTCGTTTCAACCGGACGCGATCACGATCGAAAGCCTGGATGGCGAGGTGCTGCGGACCTGGCCCAATCCGAGCCTTGCGTTTCCCGAAGCCAGCGCCCCCGCGCTTGCCGACGAACTGCATCTCGTCTTCTTCTGCGGCGTCGCGATCTGGAACTACCTGACGATCCCGTTCCTGCTCGCTCATTCCGATGTCGTGTTGGAGGAGCTGTCGCCCTGGCGTGAAGGCAGTGAGACCTGGCGGCGGCTGCGGGCCCAATTCCCCGCGCACCTGATCACGCTCGCGCCCGAGCAGATCTTCTATTTCGACGAGAACGCGCTGCAACGACGGACGGATCACGATCTCTTCGGGATGAAGGTCGCACATCATTCCTGGGCCCATGACAGTTTCGGCGGCATCGTGGTGCCGACGCTTCGCCGTGTGCAGGCGCTCCAGGCTGACGGAATCGTGATCGCCAAGCCGGTGCTGATGGACGTCGAGATCTTCGACGCCGTGTTCGAGTAGCGGCCACGGCACGCGGCCCTCGCAACGTCTAACACCACATAACGAGCCAACGGCCGAGCTTGGGTGCAGATTACGTTTGCCAGCGGCGAACGAACGCAGCAGCTCGGCGAAGACTTGCACGATGTGCTCCATCAGCAGGGAGCGCGTCATTCAGCGAACGCAATCAAGGGAATCCGTGTCATGAAAGTATTGATGGTCCTCACGTCCCACGACCAGCTCGGCAACACCGGACGCAAGACGGGCTTCTGGCTCGAAGAGCTTGCAGCCCCCTATTACGTCTTCAAGGATTCCGGCGCGGAGATCACGCTCGCCTCGCCCAAGGGCGGCCGCCCGCCGCTCGACCCCAAGAGCAACGAGCCCGAGTTCCGCACCGACCTTACGATCCGTTTCGAGAAGGATGCGGCCGCGGAGGCCCAGCTCGACAAGACGGTTCGCCTCGACAGCGTCAAACAGGAAGACTTCGACACGTTGTTCTATCCGGGCGGCCATGGGCCGATGTGGGACCTCGCCGACGACAAGGACTCGGTCAAGCTGATCGAATCCTTCCTCGCCGCCGGCAAGACGATCGCCGTCGTATGCCACTCGACCGGCGCGCTGCGCCACGTCAAGACGCCCGATGGCAAGCCGCTGGTCCAGGGCAAGGAAGTGACCGGATTCACCAACGGCGAGGAAGAGGATGTGGGCCTCACCAAGGTGGTCCCCTTCCTCGTCGAGGACGAGATGTTGAAGCTCGGTGCGGTGTTCTCGAAGACGGCAAACTGGGGCGTGCACGTCGTCAGCGCCGGTCAGCTGATCACGGGGCAGAACCCGCATTCGTCGGGCCCGGCCGCGCAGACGCTGCTCGCCGCCCTCAAGCGCAAGCCGATGGCGAAGGCTTCGTAGATTCCGGATGCGGTCGCATCTCGAGAGGCGCCTGCGACGGCGCCTCTCGACTCCGCCGCGATATTCCTCGGAGAGGACACGATCATGGACTTGCTTGCTTACACGAAGGCGATCGCAGAGCGCATTGAAGCAGAGGCTGCACGCGCCAAGGTTCCCGTCGCCGTTTGCGTCATCGACATCCACGGCAATGTCATCCTCAAGCACCGTATGAGTGGCGCGCCGACATTTTCGCTCGAACTGTCGGAGCGGAAGGCGTACACGTCCGCCCTGGTCGGGCTTCGAACCTCCGACCTGTCTCCGATGGTGCAGCCTGGACAGGCTCTCTTTCCGCTGATGGGCGTCGCGGGCGGACGCTTCTGCTCGATGGGTGGCGGCGCGCCGCTGACCATCGACGGACAGCTCGTCGCCGGCGTCGGCATCAGTGGCGGTACCGTCGAGCAGGACGTCGATATCCTCGAGGCGGGGCTTCGCGAACCCGCAGCCACCGATCGGGTCGACATGAAGATCGAGGTCGTCGTCCTGCCGGTCTCGGACGTCGCGCGCGCCAAGCGCTTCTATGCCGACCTCGGCTGGCGGCTCGACATCGACCATCAGGGCAAGGACAGCTATCGCGCGATCCAGTTCACGCCTCCCGGCTCGGGCTGCTCCGTCATTTTCGGCAGCAACCTCACCACCGCTGCTCCCGGCTCCGTGAAGGGACTTCATCTCATCGTATCCGACATCCAGGCCGCGTGTGACGATCTTCGCCGGCGCGGCATCACCGTCAGCGAGCCGTTCCACGATCCCGGCGGCATATTCCATCATGCCAGCGCGAGCGATCTCGCCGCGGGTCCGAATCCGCAGCGCAAAAGCTACGCTTCCTACGCCTCGTTCAACGACCCCGACGGCAATGGCTGGGTGTTCCAGGAAGTCACCGCGCGGCTGACCGGGCACATCGAGGACGGCGACGAAAGCTTTACGCCCGAGCTCACGGACGTCGTCCGGCGCGCTGAAGCTGCGGCCCGCGCGGGTGCCGGATCGGACGACCGCGCAGCGGCCTGACATCGGAGCGACGACATGAACATTCCAGCCACCCTCGCCCTCTCGGCCGCGCTTGCGTGCGCAGCCGTGCAGGCTTCGGCGCAGGATCTGCGATCGAGCCGGCGCTCGATCAGCTATCACACCGTCGAGATCCGGGGCCTCAAGATCTTCTACCGCGAGGCCGGGCCGGCCGACGCCCCGACCGTGCTGCTGCTGCACGGCTTTCCCTCATCGTCGCGGATGTGGGAGCCTCTGCTGCCGCTGCTTGCGGACAAATATCACCTGATCGCACCGGACTATCCCGGCTTCGGTAACAGCAGCGCGCCGCCGTCGTCCGACTTCACCTACACCTTCGACAACATTGCCGGCGTGATGAGTGAGCTCACGGCAAAGCTCGGTTTGAGCAACTACGTCCTGTTCATGCAGGATTACGGCGGCCCGGTCGGCTTCCGCATGGCGTTGGCGCATCCCGAACGTGTCAGCGGCATCATCATCCAGAATGCGGTCTCGCACGAGCAGGGGCTGAGCCCGCTCTGGGAAGCGCGGCGCAGATACTGGGCCGATCCGGCCCACGAGCTCGAGGCGCTCAAGGCCAACTTCACCTCTTTGGAGGCAACGCGACAGCGCCATCTCGGCTCCAGCCCGCATCCTGAGCGCTACGACCCCGACACCTGGACCGACGAATACGCGTTCCTGACGCGTCCAGGCCAAGCGGAGATCCAGACCACGCTGTTCCTGGATTACCGGACCAATGTTGCCTCCTATCCAAAGTGGCAGGATTGGTTGCGCAAGACGCGGCCGCCGACGCTGGTGGTCTGGGGCAAGTACGATCCGTCCTTCGCGGTCGCCGGCGCGGCGGCCTATCGCGACGATGTGCCTGAGGCTGAAGTCCACATCCTGGACGCCGGCCACTTCGCGCTGGATGAAGCCACTGACGAGATCGCTTCGCTCGTCCGCGACTTCCTTGCACGACTGGATGGACACAAGGGCTGAACACGAATGGCGACGGTGTGGCGACCCGCCACGTCTCGCACAATGCAACGACGACAGGAGATACGTATGTCCGACACCATCAACCGTGAACGCCGCCGCTTCTTCGGAGGCGCCGCGATGACGCTCGCCGCCGCCCAACTCTCGCTGGGCGCGCCGGCTGCGGCCAAGCCGGTAAAGTCCGCCGGCGCCATCAAGCCGGAGACAAACACCGCGTTCGCCTCCTTGAAACAGATCGACGCCGGCCTCCTCAATGTCGGCTATGCCGAAGCCGGGCCCGCCGACGGTCCGCCCGTGATCCTGCTGCACGGCTGGCCCTACGATATCTACGCCTTCGTCGACGTCGCACCGCTGCTGGCCGCGGCCGGCCATCGCGTGATCGTCCCCTATTTGCGCGGCTACGGCAGCACGCGTTTCCTGTCCGACGCGACGATGCGGAACGGGCAACCGGCGGCGATCGCGGCAGATGTCGTTGCCCTGATGGACGCGCTCAAGATCGACAAGGCCACCATCGCCGGCTTCGACTGGGGCGCGCGGACCGCCAACATCGTTGCCGCGCTGTGGCCACAGCGGGTCAAGGCGATGGTGTCGGTGAGCGGCTATCTGATCGGCAGCCAGCAGGCCGGCAAGATGCCGCTGCCGCCCAAGGCGGAGCTGCAATGGTGGTACCAGTTCTATTTCGCGACCGAGCGCGGCCGCGAAGGCTACGACAAGTACCGCCATGATTTCTCGAAGCTGATCTGGCAGCTGGCCTCGCCGCAATGGCACTTCGACGATGCCACTTTCGATCGCAGCGCCACGGCGTTCGATAATCCCGACCATGTCGCGATCGTGATCCACAATTATCGCTGGCGGCTCGGGCTCGCCGAGGGCGAGGCGAAATACGACGCGGACGAGACGCGCCTGGCGCAGGCGCCCGTGATCACCGTGCCCACCATCACCATGGAGGGTGACGCCAACGGCGCGCCGCATCCCGAGCCGTCCGCCTATGCCAAGAAATTCTCGGGCCGGTATTCACACCGGACCATCAAGGGCGGCATCGGCCACAATCTGCCGCAGGAGGCACCGAAGGCATTTGCCGACGCAGTTCTCGACGTCATGGCCGAAGCTTGAGACCGGATCGGCCAACGGCACTTAACAACGCTTAACGGGCGATCGCCTGCGTCCGCGCGTATCTCCATCAGGACAAGATACCGATGTGAGAGGTAACGGCCAGATGATTCCGCTGCTGGCGAATGCGATCGAGGCCCATGGCGGCCTCGATCGATGGAATGCCCGCGAGCGACTCTCCGCCACGATCGTGATGGGCGGCGATCTCTGGGCCTTGAAAGGCGTCGATCAGGATCAGGCCCCGCGCACGATCCGGATCGATCTGCACCGCGAGCGGGCGTCGGTCGAGCCATTCGGCAAGCCCGGCCAACGCACCGATTTCAGCCCCGAGCGGATTGCAATCGTCGCCGCGGACGGACGCATCGTCGCCGAGCGCCGCAATCCGCGCGCCGCGTTCGCCCGGCACGACATGCGGACCCATTGGGATTCGCTGCATCGCGCCTATTTCAACGGCTACGCGCTGTGGACCTCCATGACTACGCCCTTCCTGCTTGCGATGGACGGATTCGAGGTCCGGGAGATCGAGCCCTGGCACGAGGGCGCGGAGATCTGGCGCGGATTGCGGGCGACGTTCCCGGCCGAGATCGCGAGCCACGGCGCCGAGCAGGATTTCTATTTTGGTCCTGACCTGCTCATCCGCCGGCACGACTATCACGTCGAGATCGCCGGCAATTTTCCGGCGGCGCATTATCTATCCGCGCCCGTCACCGTTGACGGCTTCAGGCTCCCGACACGCCGGCGCATCTATCTGCGCGATGCAGATCTGATGCCGCTGCGCGATGAGCCGATGGTGTCGATCGACCTCTCGGATTTTCGATTCGACTGAGCGCTTTCAGGCTGACGGTTCGTCCAGCATGAACCGCGCCTTCTTCAAATCTGCCGTGGCGAATCCCTCTGTGAACCGCGCATAGGTTGCAGCGAGACCGTCGAGCGGATTCGCGGCGCCTTGCCGGCGGCGAAGCCCCGCAAGCGACATCTCGGTTCGCAGCTGCCAGGACAGCGCGCCCTGCTGCTCGGCCAGCGCGAACGATGTGGCAAGGCTCGCTTCGGCAGCATCGAGATCACCGGCACGCGCTTCGAGGTCGCCGCGACGGCGCAGCAGTTCCGGCATGTCGAAACCTCCGCCACCCTGCTCGACGCGGGCAATCGTCTCGTGCAGGACCTGCAATCCTTCCGTCAATCGTCCCAGGGCGACCAACGCTTGCGACAGGTCGGCAGCGAACGCGGAAACGTAAAGCTCGTAGCGATCCGCGTGCAGGCGCGGCAGCACCGTCCGCAGCAGATCGATGCCGCCGGCCACCTCGCCGCGGGCGATCATGGTCTGGGCTCGAAAACCGGATGCCACGGCCTCATAGGGCGTGAGCCCGTGCATGCTCGCATGCTGCGCCAGACGGTCCGTCATCGCCTCGACAGAGGCCCAGTCGCCGACCCAGCCGAACACCGAAGCGGACCAGCACAGCGCGATGCAATGCATCACCACGTCGCGCGGCGCGGCCGCGCCGACGAGCGGACGGACGCAGTCGAGCGCACGGTCGGGAAAGCCGCGCAGCCACAACACCCGCGCCAGCGGAATCTGCGGCGTGCGCGCATAGGCGAAATGCCCGGGTTGCGTTCCGCGCAACGCAGCGTCGTCGCGCACGCCTTCGTCGAGATGGGCCTGCGCCGCGGTCTGGTCTCCGGCGAGATGATAGGACACCCCGAGCAGCGCCTTGCTGCCCGCTACGCCTGCGGTGTCGCCGATCAGTCGGGCAATCCGCTCGGCATGGAGTGCGGTCGGCACCAGATGCCGGTAGTCGCCGGTCCGGCGGTAGAACATGTTCAGCCGCGACAGCAACCTGAATGTGTTGGCGTGATCGCCAAGTGCTTCCGATATCGCAAGCCCGCGTCGCAGTGCGGCCTCGGCCTGCTCGCTGTTTCGCTCCGTGAACATGAAGGCGTGACCGAGCGTCGACTGGAGTTCCAGCTCCCATCGGCCGCCCCGGTTGGCATCATCGAGCGCTGCGAGCGCGCGGCCCGACCAGATCCGCGCCTCGTTCAGCAAACTGAGCTCGACCAACAGCCTTGCGCAGCTTCCGGCGAGCGGCACACGCTGGGCGGCGCCGTCATCGTTCGCATAGCACCATTCCAGCGCCGCGCGGGCGTCGGCGAGCAGGCTGGCGCGCTCCTGCGAGCGGGACGCCTGATCGCCGCCCTGCTCGGCCATGCCGGCTTCGAGCGTGCGCTGAACATACGAGGCGTGACGACGGGCGATCGCGCCCGCCTCGCCGCAATCGGCGAGCTTCTGCATGGCATAGGCGCGCGTGGCATCCAGCAGGCGATAGCGCCGCGAGGCGCCGTCCGGCTGGGACGATACCAGCGATTTTGCGACCAGCTGCTCCAGCGCGTCTACGACACGATCGGCCAGTGCACCATCGTCGGCCGCGATCGCGATCACGCCCTTGAGCGTGAACGGACCTGCGAAAATGGCGAGCCGCTGAAACACCGTCCGCTCGCTCTCCCCGATCAGGCCAAAGCTCCAGTCGAGCGTGGCACCGAGCGTCTGCTGTCGCGGCGGCGCCGTTCGTCGCCCGCGCCATTCCAGCTTGAGCCTGGAGTCGAGCAATGCGGCCATCTCCCGCAATCCGTAGACGCCGGCGCGCACGGCGGCGAGCTCGATCGCCAGCGCAATACCATCCAGCTTGCCGCAGATCTCGGCGAGGACCTCGGCATCCTCATCCGTGATGTCGCCCCGATGTCCCGCGGCGGCGGCGCGATCAATGAACAGTCGCGCGGCGGGATAGTCCAGCACCTCATCGGCGCTGAGGCGGGTCCCCTGCGGCGGGCCCGGCAGAGGAACGAGCTCGAAGATCTGCTCGCCTTCAACCAGCAGCGACTCGCGGCTGGTCGCGAGAATGGCGATGCCGGGCGCCTCGCGATAGATGTTTTCGGCGAGGCGCGCGACCTCGTCGATGACGTGCTCGCAGCTGTCGAGGATCAGAAGCAGCCGCCGTCCGCGCAGGAAATTGACGATGCTGCCCGAGGGATCATCGTGGTGCACGACGAGGCCGAGGGCGGCGGCGATCGTGCTCGCGACCAGGGCGGCGTCCTTCAACGGACCAAATTCGAGGAAATGGACGCGGCCCTCGAATGTCTGCCACATGTCATGGGCGAGCGCGGTCGCAACGGTGGTCTTGCCGATGCCGCCCGGCCCTCGCAGCGTGACGAAACGGTCGCTGAGCAGACGGGTCGACAGTTCCGCCAGCACGTCGTCCCGACCAATCATCCGGTCCAGCCGATGCGGCAAGGACGGCGGCGATGCCACTTGCGCGGGTGCCCGCTGCACGGACGCCGGTGCCGCCGCGCGCTCGCCGCGCTGGACGGGCGCGACGAAGCAATAGCCCCGGCTCGGGACGTTGGTGATGTAGCGGGCGCCGTCCTTGCCGTCGCCGAGCACCTTGCGCAACTCCGCGACATGGACCCGCAGGCTGATCTCCTCGACCGCAAGGCCCGACCACGCGTAGCCGAGGATCTCGTTCTTCGGCACCACTTCGCCGGCGCGGCTGACGAGCAGACGCAGAATATCCATCGCGCGACTGCCGAGCTTGACCGGAGCGCCATCCTTCTCGAGCAGCCGCGATCTCAGGGAGAACGGCCCGAACGAGACCGCATCGAGATCGAGATTCACCCCAGCGGCACTGCTGATGGGGCCATGTTCTGCCGGAAGCTCGGTCATTTCTCGCTCATCCTGACGACCACTGCATCGAGAGGCGCGGCGACCATATCCAGCACCGACGCGAGGTCCGTTAAGGGCAGAGTGCGAGCCTCACACCGGCGTGTCGATCGTCGCGGCATGTGCCGCGCCACCCCCGCACCACGCCAATCGGCGCAAAGAGTTGAAAAGTTTGACAAAGTCGGACTCCCTGCGACGGGCTGTCACATCATGGGCGAGCAAACAAAATCTAACACATCCTAATCATCACTAACGGGCTTCTTGCCCGGCGCACGCCTATCCTCTGAGCATGGAAAACCTTCTCGAAAGCCGTGTTGAAAGCTTTGGGCTTGAGAGTTTGCCGGTCGCCGCCAGCGGCCGCGATGCCAGGAGAGGACGAGCGATGTTGACCGACTTGCAGGCGGCGCCTGCCTGGATTGATCTTCAGGCCGACCCGCGCGACCACCGGGTCCGTCAGGCAGCACCGGCGATCCCCAGGGAAAGCGGGTGGCGGCGGATCGACCACGCCCCGGAGGCGGCAATCGAGGACATCACGATCTCGCGATGGGAGGATTTCAACGACAGCTCGTCGCACGACGCGACGACGCCGGAGGATCGCTATTTCGTCGGCATCGCGCTGAAGACCACGCGCGCGAAATTGACCCGCGAGCGCCAGGTCATTTTCGACGGCACCATGCCCGCAGGGACGCTCTATGTCAGCGCGCCGTCGAAGCCTCTCGCCGCGCAATTCCAGGCGCCTTGCGCCTTCCTGCACTTCCACATCTCCACCGATCATTTCCCGGCGCAATTGCCTGCCGCTGAAGGACTTGGCGACCTCGTCCTGCTGCGCGACCCGCTCGCCGCCGAGCTCGCCAAGGCGCTGACCGAGCACGGCAATGCCGCGGACCACGAATTCGCGCGCTGCATCGGCCAGACCCTTGCAATGCATCTGATGCGACTGGAGCCGCCGCGCGCCCGGGTCAATGCCTTGCCGAAATGGCGGCTGCGGCGCGTCGAGCAATACATCGCCGATCATTTCGACCGCTGCATCAGCCTGTCCGAACTCGCCAATGTCGCTGGCCTGTCCCGGATGCACTTTGCAGCGCAATTCCGCGCCGCGACCGGCTACCGTCCGCGCGAATATCTGCTCAATCACCGGATCGAGCATGCGAAGACGTTGCTCGCGACGACCGGGCGGCCACTGGCCGAGATCGCGCTTGCCGTCGGGTTCAGCACCCAGGCGCATTTTTCGACCGTCTTCAAGCGCATCAGCGGCCAGTCTCCGGCACGCTGGCGCCTCGCCAGCAAGGCCAAGCCTCTCGCAGTCGAAGCGCTGCCACGGCACCGTCATGCTGCGGACAGGGACTGGACCGCCAGCGCGGCCGCGTAGCGCGTCTTTGCGACACGGCCAACGGCATGGAATTGCGGAATACGCGTCTGGTTTGGTCTGCAACCTTTCGAACGTAAGTGCCCTGCCACTTGCGCCGGCTCGCGCCCTCCTCCTCCCGGGCCACGAGCCACTCGGGGCCGTTCCTGCTCCCACACAGGACGGCCCCCTTTTCCTTGTGTCGCTGCAACCGCCACCGCGGCGCGCGGCATCACGCACGCGGACCGCTGCGGCCGGACTCGTACAGGAACCAGACCCGACGCTCGGCCTCGTCGATCCAGTTCTCGATCAGGCTTGCGGTTGCGACGTCGCGATATTCGTCGCAAAGCTCGTGCACGCGCCGCATCTCCCGCGTCAGCTGCTGGTTGTCACTGCGCAACTCCGCCAGCATGTCCAGAGGGTCGACATAGTCCGCGTCGTTGTCGAGGATGCGCTGCTCGCGCGCGATGTGGCCGATCGATCGCAGCGTCGTGCCGCCGATCTTGCGCGCGCGTTCGGCGATGTCGTCGGTCATGGCGAAGATCTGGTCGGCCTGCTCGTCCAGCAGCAGGTGATAGTCACGAAAATGGCTGCCCGACATGTGCCAGTGGAAGTTCTTGGTCTTCAGATAGAGCGCGAAGACGTCGGCGAGCAGGGCACGCAGCGCGGCGGGAATGTCCCGGTTCGCATTGGCGCCGAGATCGGTCGGGCTTTGAAGATCTGCCTTGGTCATGTTCGTTGATCCTTTGGTGGGGTCACGAACCCTTAGCAGTGCGACGCGGGAGCTTTCTTTCGTCATGCCCGGGCCGATTTCGAATTCGCACGGGTGGCTCGTGTACAAAAGCACACCAACTCCGTCATCCTGAGGTGCTCCTGGCGCGATGCAAGGCATCGCGCCAGGAGCCTCGAAGGATGAACGGCCGGGATGCAGCCGGGCCGTCGCCCTTAGAGGCTCGCCGAAGAGGCGAGCACCTCAGGCGACAACCGCTTCGCGGTTGCGCCGGGGTGACGGTGATGGATGGGGGCATGTTGCCATCGTCATTGCGGGCGCAGCAAAACAATCCAGAATCCCTCCGCGGAAAGACTCCGGATTGCTTCGCTGCACTCGCAATGAAGGAGCAAGGGACGAACGCCCCCTACACCGGATCGAATGCCCGGATCGGCGGCAGATTGCCGGTGAACTTTTCCACCTCCACCGTCGTCAGCTGCCCGGTGCAGCCCTGCGCAAAGGACGAAGTGCCGATGTCGCGGGTGAGCACGTTCGGATTGCCGTGGACGCAGAGCGGCGCGTCGTCCTCGGGGTCCATCGGGTCGTACCAGGCGCCGGTCGGCAGCTGCACGACACCGGCCGCGATGCCGTCGGTGACGTGGACGGCCGCAAGGCACGCGCCGCGCTCGTTGAACAGGCGAATGATGTCGCCGTCCTTGATGCCGCGCGCGTCGGCATCAACAGGGTTCATGCGCGCGACCTCGCGGCCGCGATGTTTGGCTCCGAGCGAATGTCCGCCGAAGTCGAGCTGGCTGTGCAGACGTGTCACCGGCTGGTTGGCGACGAGGAAACACGGCGCGCCGGGCTTGGGCATGTCGGTCTTGTCGAGCCAGACCGGATGGCCGGGACAATCCGCATCGCCATGGCCCGCAATCTTGGCCGAGTAGATCTCGATGCGGCCGCTCGGCGTCGGCAGCGGATGGCTGACCGGATCCGCGCGAAAACTGCGCAGCCGGCCGCCGTCGTCCGGCTGTTGCGGCACGACCAGGCTGCCGCGTTGCCAGAATTCGTCGAAGCTCGGGGCCTCCAGCCCACGCGCTTCGAGCGAGGCGCGGGTCGGTTTATAAAGATACTCCAGCCATTCCCGCGACGTGCGTCCTTCGGTGAAGGGCTCGCGCGCGCCGAGACGTTCGGCAAGATCGGCAAAGATATCGTAATCGTCACGCGCCAAGCCAAACGGCTCGGCGATCTGGTGCATCGCGACCATCAGCGGATCGTTGCTGGAATAGCCGATGTCCTCGCGCTCGAGCGTCATCGTCGACGGCAGCACGATGTCGGCGTGCCGCGCCGTCGCGGTCCAGGCAAGCTCGTGCACGACGAAGGTGTCGAGTTGCGCAAACGCCTTGCGCAGGCGGTTGATGTCCTGGTGATGATGGAAGGGATTGCCGCCCGCCCAGTAGACGAGGCGGATGTCCGGATAAGTGCGCGTCTCGCCATTGTAGCGATAGCTGGTTCCGGGATTGAGCAGCATGTCGGCGATGCGCGCGACCGGAATGAAATCACGGACGCCGTTGCGGCCCTGCCCCAGCGTCGGCCCCGGGACGTCGTTGACGCGGCGGCCGTAATAGCCGATCGCTCCCAGCGAATAGCCGTAGCCGCCGCCGGGCAAGCCGATCTGGCCGAGAGCTGCCGCCAGCACCATGCCCATCCATACCGGCTGCTCGCCATGCTCGGCGCGCTGGAGCGAATGCGAGACGGTGATGAGCGCGCGCTTTCCGGCAAGGCGGCGCGCCAGCGTGCGGATCGTGTTGGCGCCGACGCCGCAGATCGCCGCAGCCCATTCGGCGTGCTTGGCTTGCCCATCGCTCTCGCCGGTGAGATATCGCAGGAAGACGGGCCAGCCTTCCGTGTAGCGATCGAGAAAGGCCTGGTCGTGCAGGTTTTCGCTCACCAGCGTGTGGACGATGCCGAGCATCAGCGCGGTGTCGGTGCTCGGCACGCAGGTCATCCATTCGGCACCGGCCTCGACCGGCAGATCTTCACGCAGCGGGCTGACGAGAATGAACTCGCAGCCACGCTTGCGCGCAGCTGCCATGGCGCCGCGCTCGACATGCTTGCTGATCGAGCCGCCGGCCACCATGGAGTTCTTCAGCGCCATGCCGCCGAACGCCAGCACGATGTCGGTCTGGCCTGCGATCTGCTCCCAGGTGACGTTGCGCTTGGTGATGTCTTCATAGCCCGCCAAAATCTGCGGCAGCAGCACCGAGGATGCACCCGAGGAATAAGAATTCACCGAACGCACATAGCCGCCCATCGCGATGTTGAGGAAGCGATGCACCTGGCTCTGGGCGTGATGGAAGCGGCCCGCGCTCGACCAGCCATAGGAGCCGCCGAACACCGCGCCCGGCCCGCTTGTGTCGCGGATGCGGCCAAGCTCGTCGCCGAGGAGGTCGAGCGCCTTCTCCCAGCTGACGGAGACAAATTCGTCGCGGCCGCGGCGATCGTCGGGGCCAGGCCCGCGCTCGAGCCAGCCGCGGCGGATCGCAGGCTGGGCGATGCGCGCCTGGTGGCGCAGCGCGCCGGGGAAATTGTCGATGATGCCGTTCGGATCAGGATCGCCCGCATAGGCCCTGACCTCCAGCCCGGCCGCCCCCTGGCGCGCGGAAAACACGCCCCAATGCGAGGTGTGCGGCTTGAAGCCGTCGGACAGGTCGAGGCCGGGGTCGGGGAAGCCAATCGTATCGTCCATCGTCTGATCCTTGTTCCGGGCACGGCACGGTCCGGCCGCTCCCGTGTCAATTCCGGTGGCAGTATACCGATCCACATCCCAATGTCGTCGGATCAGGGCCGGCGGAAATGCCGGGCGCTCGTGCGCAAACACAGGTGAGTGAACCTTCGAAGAACAGATCGGCGGCGACGCTACGGAACCTTTGTTCCATTATTTTCAAATACTTATGGACGAACCGTCACGGCTATCCGATCGGCCCATGGGCAGGCATCGTCGCTGAAATCTGCGTCGTTTTCCCGAGACGAGAGGTCTCAGGGCGATTGCCGGAAAACCAGGCGACAGATGCGGGCCAGAGTTGAGTCGCGCCCGCTCGAAATGTGCGATATGTCGCCCATCCCCGCAGCAACATCGGTTTCATCATGATCCAGCGCGTCTTGCCCTACGAAGGTCTGCTCCACGAAGTGGTCGAGCATAACGGCGTGCTCTACATCGGAGGGATCGTCCCCGAGGACACGAGCCTCGACATGTCGGGGCAGGCCAATGACGTCCTCGGCCAGCTCGCGCGCCTGATGAAGTCCTTCGGATCCGATCTGGCCAACGTCCTGCAGGTGACCATCTACATGACCAACCTGAAGGAGAAGGCAGAGTTCAACGCGGCCTGGAAGGCGCACTTCGCAGAAGCGCACCTGCCGGCGCGCGCCGCCATCGGCGTGGCCGATCTCGGCCCGGGCGTCAAACTCGAGATGACCGCCATCGCTGCACGGCCGAGTCAGGCTTGAAGGCCGGGCTCACAGTCAAAGGCTGAGCATAGCGCGTTTCTTCTAGAACGTCCCGGCCACCGTCACGCGGAACGTCAGTGGCTCGACCGGATGCAGCACGTAGTCCATCACGCCGTTCTGGCAGACGGCGGTCGGCGCGGTGCCCGACGCGCAGAGATTGTAGAGCGTATCCGTCTTCAGCAGCGAACCATAGGCATAGGTGATCTGGTTCGCCTGCGCGTTGAAGAGATTGAGCACGTCGAGCTGGATGCGCCAGCCGTTGTCGGCACGATAGCCGAGGCGGCCGTTGAAGATGCTGGTCGCGGACGAGCGAAAGGCGTTGTCTTCGGTCAGCGGGCTGGAGGCGAGATAGCGCCAGCGTATTCCGCCGAACCATCCGGTCTTGTCGCCGAGGGTGATACCGGCCGATGCCACCATCGGCGGCGCGTTCGGAATGTAGTTGCCCGGCGCGTTGCCGATCTGCGCCTCCGGATAGCCGGCGAGCGAGGCATAGACCGCGGCCTGGTCGCCGTCATAGCCGCGAAAGCGCGCATGGGTCATCGCCAGGTCGGCGTCGATGTCGATCCAGGATCGCGGCCGGTAGTGATTGGTCCACTCCAAGCCATAGCGGCGGCTGGCGCGGGTCGCCTCGGTGTCGCCAGCATCGCCGGAGAACAGGATCTCGGAATCCTGATCGAGAATGAAGACGCTGAACGAAGAGTCGAGGCCCGGGAGGATCCGGCTGCGAACGCCGACCTCGGCGCCCCGGGTGCGCACCAGCAGCGGCGCCTGCGAGAGTTTTGTCGCGGGATCGCCGGGACCTTCCGTCGTGGTGGCGCCGCGGGCGTCGTTCGAGTGCATGCCGTAGCCGGCGCCGAGGAAGAATTCGGTCCGGTTGAACGGCCCGAGCACCATCCGGAATTTCGGGCTGCCGAGCGAGGCATCGACGCTGCCGGAATTGCCGGAATTGAACAGCGAGGTGACGTTGGCCGCATAAAAGTCACCGCGCCAGCCCATTGTGGTCCTGAGCCAGTCGGTCCAGCGCAGGGTGTTTTCCGCGTAGACGCCGACGCTGCCCTCGCCGACCTTGTCGCTGCGGACATTGGCGTGGAAGCTGCGCTGGACGGTGTTGGTGAGCGCCAGATCAACCGCGTCATAGCGCGATTGCAGACCGAAAGTGGTCTGCATCGGCAGGCCCGCGAACGAGCCGTTCAGCGTGCGCGCGATGTTGGCACCGGCCATCAGGCGGTCGTCGTGCTGGTGGAACTGGTCGCCGAGCACGGGATCGCCGAGGTAGTAGGTAAAGTTGTTGTAGAGGTCGAGCTGGCTCTTCACGACATAGGCGTTCGCCTTCCAGGAGCCGAGATCATCGCTTTGCGTCACGCGGCCCGAGAGCGCGAAGCGATTTGTGTTGCCGCCGTCGCTTCTGTCCTCCGAGCCGAAGCGGTCGAGCAGGCCGGCCGCGAGCGCGCGCTGCGGCACCTGGTCGGTGGAATTCCATCTGTTCGCATAGGCCATGCCGGTGACGGAGACGCCATCGGTCGCGGTGCCCTGGCTGTAGCGCACGAGCCCGTTCAGCTTGCGAACATTGTCCGGGTTGTCCCACGGACCGTTGTAGGTGCCGAGCTCGCCGGCGACGAGCAGCGCCCCGTCACCGACCTTGGCGGAGTCCATGCCGAGCAGGCGGTGATAACCAAAACTGCCGACGGTCACCTGCGCAAGGCCCTTCTCGGTACGGTCGATCAAGCCGATATGGACGCTGCCGGCGGAGGCGAAATCGCCCGTGTCGGCGAAATACGGGCCCTTGCGCACATCCATCGCGCCGACGGTTTCCGGAATCAGCCAGTTGAGATCGGCATAGCCCTGGCCGTGCGCGTGGGTGCGCATGTTGACGGGGACGTTGTCGACGGAGATTGCGAGGTCGGTGCCGTGGTCGAGGTTATAGCCGCGCAAGAAATACTGGTTGGCTTTGCCTTCGCCGGAATGCTGGGTCACGATCAGCCCCGGTATGGCTTCGAGCGCCTCGCCTGGCCGCGCGAAGGGGCGCGCGTTGAGCTCTTCACCGGAGACGGTGAGTTCGCTGGCCATGCCCTGTGGCCCCTGTGCGCCGGAGGCGACACTGCGGGTGCCCGACATTTGCGCCGCTGCGGGAGAGACGAAGATGCGATGGCCGGTCGGGACCGGCCTGCCGGCGCGCCGCGGTGCAGGCGACTTCTTGCGATGCGGCGTCTCGCCGCCGAATATCTGGACCGGTGGCAGCTCACGCAAGGTGCCATCGCTCTGCGCGAGGGCGCTACCGTCATCCGCAAGAAGCACGAAGGCTGAGAGCACCGTCAGCGGCCCACTGCGCCGGCCGGGCTCAGGCTGCCTCGGTCGCATCGGCACATTCCAGGACTTTTGCCGCGACGCGGTGCCGGCCATCCGCAAACATACGGCGACAGGTCGCGACCGAAACGAGCCAGGCGAGCGCGAACAGCGCGATCACGGCGAAGCCGAAATTGGCGAGCGAGTCGTTGACGGCCTCGACCAGCGCCCACAGCACGCCGGGCTCGAACGCCTGCCTCGCGACACCACCTGACTGAACCACGCCATCCCTCCGAGTATGATGTTTATACCAATACATCATACTGTCGGGCAATAGCCGGGTTACGCTCGGAGGCGGCGGCCGGCCGCCCACGCTCGCAAAATCGATACGAAAGGCTGCCGATCTCCTCGGTCAGGCGCTCATCCGCTCCGACGTGAAGCGGGTGCAGTGGCATCAATGGTTCACCGCGAATGAGTTGGAAGCACCTGCGCTTCACGGCATGAGATTCGACCGGAGCTTTCTGGCGACTGCGACGGCTGCGGAAGGATTGGGCGCGGCCCTGACATCAACGCTTCTGGCCGAACGCAAACTGGCGAGCGGACGATTGGTCGCTCCGCTGGCAGGATGCGTCAACGATATCCACTACCTCGGTGACCGCCTGATCTACCCGCGCGCCAGGCGTTCAGCGATCGCGGTACGCGCGAGCCGTCTCTGACAGCTAAACTCCCCTCACCGCAGAACGACCGTTTGAAAAATCAGCTGCTCAAACGGTTCTGCTAGGTAGCCTCTGAAATGGTGGGCGCACCAGGGCTCGAACCTGGGACCCGCTGATTAAGAGTCAGCGCTGGCCTCAGAACAATCAATGACTGACTGGTCGCACTCGCGGACTTATCCGGCCGAAGATCGGCAATCGTCGCACGATCACAGGGCTTGGTCGCGCCGCGCCCAAGCTCCGAGATCAGATCGTCTTGTTGTATGTGCTGCCGGTCATGACATAGGGCCAAAGGCCGCCCGACAAGTCGTCCAGGGAGCTGTCGCTGAGCGAATCCTTTTGAGATGAGATCGGGGACGGCTTGTTCTGGCCATTATCCCCGAGGCTGTCGCGAGCTTCTGCCCGCGACTTCGAATGGGCATCCTGCTTGCTGGTCATTTCAAATGCACTTTCATCAATGTTGATTGGTCAATTCCGAAGTTGCAACTTTCCGCCAAGGTCAATTCGTTATCATTTCACGAGGCAGGGAAAATGGTTCGCTGCCTCGTTGTTTGTTTCGCCAAAGGTCCAAGCCGTCGTGCAACGGTAATTTTTCGGCTAACCGCCCGGGCCTGTGCAGATCTGGCTCAAATAATATTGGGGCCAAGCGCCGCCCGACACGTCGTCCAGGGAGCTGTCGCCGAGTGAATCCTTTTCAGACCTCGAGATTTGGGATGCTTGCTTGTGAGCGGCGCCCTCTCCGCTCTCGAGAGGCTCGGCTTGCGCCTTCGAATTCGTGTCCTGCTTGGTCATGTTCAATCTCCACTTTCAATTTTTCATAAGATCAAACTCTGTTGAATATCAGGGGCGTGGGAAAACGGTTTACCGACGTTGCCCCTTGGTTCATCCGCTTGAGCGGGAAAGGTACCGCTGAATTCATTTACAAGCGATACGGCAGATGCCGTATTTCCTCGTCGGCAAGACGGAAAGGTCGCACCATCTCCCTGTGACCTCATTCCCAGCCTGTCTCCGTATTCCCAACTATCGCGTCATCAGCCTTCCGCCGTTGACCAGCACCGCGCCGGTAATCTCTTCAAGGGTCTCGTCGGTGAGTCCCCCGGACACATCCCCACCACGAGCGTCCTCGATATCCATCTCGGTGAATTCGAACCCCTTCGTTTTCGCAAGACCGATGATCTGCCTGGTGTCGCCACCGCGAATGACGGCTTCCACGGATGCATCGCCGGCAACGCTCATCAGAAATTTGGTCCATTGGTCGATTTTCATGATTCTCTCCGTGACTTCCGGTTCAGTTTGACAAGGGCCTGTCTGGTTCTTGTGGGTCCTCCTCCAGCGCACCAAGATTGAATAGTTCTTCCAACGTGGCCGTGGTCGCCTCTCGGCTGACGCCGCACTCCCGATCGAGAAGGGTTCCAATGGCGCCTGCGTTGTGCCTTGCCGAAGCAATCAATTCTCCGAGCCGCGCCATTGACGGCATGTCGGACGTGTCTTCGAAACGTTGTCGCAAGCGCCGTCCGATCAGAGCGAATCCCGTATTGATCGATTCGTATCGCAGATGGTTCGGAAAGCGCAGAACGGGCAAATCGGTTGCTGTCCTCGTCATGTGGCGAGACATCATATCTTCGACGATCCGCGCCACATCGCCGCCCGTCTCGAATCTTGCCTCGTCGTAAACACGGTATCCCATCGGCCAGCGATCATCAGGCGCACACGGGCTGACCAGTCTAATGGTGCGCTCCGCCAGGTTGAACTTGAAGCCAGACTCGCAGGACGGCGTGCTGATCACGGGCCGCTCGGGCTGATACTTGCGATACCTGGCAACGTTGTCACGAGCCCGGCCCGCAAAATTCAAGGATCGAGCGTCCGTTGCTCCCTCGTTACGCAGGCCGAACAGAACGGGAAGTGTCTCCTCCGGCGAGAAGACGGCGTGAATCTTCGCGAGTGCGCCAACGCTCAGGACCGAAAAGCGCACCCGATAGGCCGGTGAGATCGCGAGCAGGCGCCGGGTGCGCTCGACATCTCGCGTTGGAATGGCCGTGCTCGTGAATGGCACGTCGCCAAAGGCAGAGACGAAATCGTCAACGAAGCGTTCGTAGTCGGGATTGTCGAAGGGATCCGTACCGCTATAGCAGATGGTCCTGCGGGCCGCAGGGCCGCTCACCCCACCGATCACTTCAAGGATTTCGCGCCAAAGCCGGGAATGCTCCGGCGTATAACGAAATACATCGTCGAGCTTGGGCGGCGATAGTGAGCAAAACCAGCATCCGACGGAGCAACCGCGCGATAGCTCGAAGCTGGCAGGAATATGCGGATTGGGCGTAAGTGACACGCCGATCTCCAAGTTCGCCCGATAAATCTGGCGCTGACGCCAGCGAGCGAAGCGGGGATCGGCCGGCCGGCTCGCCGCGGTTGCGTCAAGGAGATGTTTGGTCCCTCGCCTTTGGAAGTCGCGGTAGCGAACCCAAACGGGCGGAGACTTGGATTCATCGTCGCCGGAATGCTCCGGGTCCCATATTGGGCGCACGAGTTCGGGATCGACCCGCAAACCGAATGTCGCGGCGACCCGATCCGGGTCCCGGATAAAGGCGGATCGGAACGCCGGGTCCGCATGCCACCGTTCCTCGAAACGCTTGATATCGCTGAACGGCGTGACGTCATCTGCTGCGGGAGGCTGCAGGCCGGCCAGTTCAAACAGACGCAGGGTCGGCTCGGACGATTCATCTGCCGCCTGAAAGTCATTTCGGATCAATGCGGTCGAAGATTTCATGAATGTCGTCAGCCGATAAGGAAATTCCGGACGGCGTTCAAATTGCCCGCCCAAAATGTAAAGCTACCGCTGGATTCATGTACAAGCGATACGGCAGATGCCGTATTTCATCGTCGGTCACGAGGAGGTGTCGAAAGGCCCTGCCGCCGACCTCAGGATCTGGCGCCTTTCATCGCGACCTGCTCGACAAGCTTGAGCAGACGGTCGAATCGCTCGCCCGCGACCCAAACCTGATCGAGTACGGCAGGATCAAGCTCGTCCTTCAAGCGCGTCGTCTCGTCACCGAGACCGCTGTCCTGCTCGCCGTAGGCAATCCGGCGCTCAGTGGCACGCAGGCGGTCGGACAGCAGGATAGCGAGGGCGCGATAAAAGCGGCTGGCAAAGGCGTGATCGCCCGCAAGCTTTCGCAGCAGGATCTGCTTGTCCAGAAACAGGGCGACGGAATCGAGCTTCGCGGCCACCGTGGCCGAAGGCGGCGCAGAATCGACCAGCGACATTTCGCCGATGAAGTCCCCGGCCTCGAGCTGGGCGATCTCGCCGGCGCCCGACACGCTCACGCCCATCCGCCCTTGCAAGAGCAGCACGATCGCATCGATGGGCACGCCTTCCTGGATCAGGACCTCCTGTCGCCCAATTCCGCGGCGGATGCCGGCACGGACCATCCAGTCGATATCGGCATCATTCAGCACACCGAATATGAAGAGGACCTTGCGCATGTCGGCGCCCCCTAGATCAGTTGACGTTCGGCGAAATCGGTAAAGAGGCCTCGCTGGGTCATCAGCTCGGCATAGGTGCCGGTCTGCACGATCTTCCCGGCGTCCAGGACGACGATACGGTCCGCCGATTGAACGGTGCTGAGCCGGTGCGCGATGACAATTCGGGTCAGGTTGAGCCGAGAGATTGAATCGCTGACCACCGCCTGGGTCCGGTTGTCGAGCGCACTCGTGGCCTCATCCATCAAGAGCAGCCGCGGCCGGTGCGCCAGCGACCGCGCGATCAAGAGGCGCTGACGCTGCCCGCCCGAGAGCGTGCTCACGCCTTCCGCGACCAGCGTTTGCATGCCCATGGGCATGGCCTCGATGTCGCGGTCGAGGCCCGCCAGCCGGGCAATCTCCCAAGCACGATCGAGCGACAGCTGGGCCGCGCCGCAGATGTTGTCATAGATGCTGCCGGAGGCGAGCCTGGAATTCTGCAACACGACGCCGACTTGACGGCGCAAAGATCCAATGTCGATGGTCTCGAGCGACTTGCCGTCGACAAAGATCACACCGGACTCGGGCTTCTCGAACCCGAGCAGCAGACGGACAAGCGTGGACTTTCCGCTTCCCGACGGACCGACGATGGCGAGGTATTCGCCCTTGCCGACGCTCAGGCTGACGTCGTCGAGAATCCGCGGCCCGTCTCCGCCATAACGGAACGACACCCTGGCAAATTCGATCGTACCGCTGATGTCGCCGACCGACTTGCGGTCATCGCCGATTTCAGTCGCCGTCGCGATGATGGGCCTCAGCCGCTCGATCCTCGGGATTGCGACGAGCAATTCCCCGGCGGCCTGCGCCCACTCGCCGACCGCGGCGAGCGACAGCCCGAACGCCGCATAGAATGCGAGGAAGGTGCCAAGCGGCTGGCGCGCGCCGGGTCCATTCTGGGTCAGCGCAAAGACGAGCAGCGTCGCTGTCGCCGGGAGTGCCGCCTCAAGACTCTTTTGGAGATTTCCCGCGCGCTGCGACGCGACCCAATTCCGCTTCTGCTCCGCAAAACGTTCGACCCAGATTGCCAGCGCGTGCGTGGTTGCATTGGCAATCCGCAGTTTGCCGACCCCGGTGAGGAATTGCAGGACGAGCCCCTCCAGCCGGCCCTGCTGGCAAAGGCTCTGCCGCTCGTGCCGCAGCCGGGCCAGGCTGATCGTCACTACCATTGCAACGCGCAGCACGGCGAGCGCGACGGCCAGCATGCCGAGCCTGACATCGAGGTACAGCATCACGGAAAAACTGAAGAGGCACGACACCAGGGCAAGGAAGCCGCGAACGGCACGCCCCGTGATGATGGTGCGCACGGCCTCGACGCCCAACGCGCGGTCCGCGAGGTCGCCGACGGAGCAGCTGCGAAAGAACGATGCCGGCATCCGCAGAAGCCGGTCGACGACGGCTGCCTGCAACACCCAGTCCAGCCGGCTCTCGAGCCGGAGCATGGCGATGCCCTGCATGATCTGAAATCCGCCGGCGACCAGCGTGACGACGGCGAGCGCGGCGGCGCAGATCAGGAGCTGATCGGCTTCCGCGCGCGGCAGGACGGAATCGATCAGCAGCTTGATAACCAGGGGCGTTGTCAGCGCGAGAAGGCCAAGGCACAGCGCAGCCAGCATGATTCGCAGGACATCGGCGCGAACGATCGCGGCGCCGAACTTCAGGAGATCGCGCACCCGCAGAGCCGGCGCCGGCAGTGCACGATAGAACATCACGGCCTCCGGAGCCAGCTCCGAGGCCGTTGCCCGCGTCAGTTCGCAGGCAACGCCAGCGCCGGGATCGACGATGGTGTGTCGACCGCCCGCCCCCGGCAGAACCGCGACGGGCCGGCGGTCTTCGCCGCGAAACGCGACGAACGGACCGACACCGTTGATCCGCCAGTCCGCGCGCAGAAGCAGGCGCCTGCTGCGCACGCGCGACGCCTGAGCAATGATCATTGCGTTCGCGAGATCGTCGTCGCCGGACAGCAGACTTACGGGCGCCTGAAGCGCAATGCCCATGGCCGCCCCGACTTCCCGGCAGGCGGCAATCAGAGCGTTGGCACCGTCCGCGGCAGGCAGCGACGGTCCGGGCTCGGCAGCGATGATGCCGGCGAGACGACCGACGATGCTGCGGGTCCGCAACTTGTTGAGACCAGAGCGCCGGCGCAGACGGTCGGCCTCCGCGAAAACCTCCTGCTCGATCCCGCGATACAAGCTCTCCATGACGCGTGCGTGGAATCGGTCGAGCGCGGCCCAGATCTCGGCGAGCGCGAAATCCGAGCTCTCTCCGACCTTCAGCGTCGCATCCTCGCCGGCGACGAGCCACGTTCCCGGCGGGGCCGGCAAGGGACACTCCGCGGATCCGCAGACCTCCGGCATCTCCATCACGGTGACGGACCCGTGCTCGATCCCGATCCAGCCGACCTGCCGGCCTGGCAACCGGAGAACGTCGCCGGATGCCAGCGTGTATCGCGACCCGATTGCGGCCTGTTGCACGATCGCGCCTTGCGCAGGGGTCGCGACGATGCCGGCCACCAGCCCTGTCCATGCGTCGATCCGGTCCCTATCGGCATAATGGCCGCGATCGCCGATCACGACCTTCGTCTCGAGACCGCCGACCGCAATGACGGTCATCGAATTCCCGCTTCCGTCGCTGATCCCAGGCAGGCCGAGCACGACGCCGCCCTGCTCGACCCGAAACATATGATGTCGCCGGCTCGGCCCGCCGTCCGTGCTCTCCTTGACCGCAAACAGGTCGACATAGCCGCGCACGACGTCCAGGACGAGATCGATATCGTCGATCGGCAACGGTCGATGGCTCTCGAGTGCGATCGGAGCAGCCGCCACGTCCGCGTGCCGGGGCGGCGTTTCGAGCGACGGCGGCTGGTAAGCGCTGCTCATTCGGCCGACACCAGCTGGACATATTCGCCGCCTTCGGCGAGCAGCTCCTGATGCGTCCCGCGCTGCACGACCCGCCCGTTGCTCATCACCAGAATTTCGTCACAGTCGCGGATGGTACTGAGCCGGTGCGCGACGATGATGCAGGTGCACCCCCTGCGGCGGAGATTATCGTCGATTGCCTTTTCGACGAGCGGGTCCAGCGCCGAGGTGGCCTCGTCGAGGACGACCACGGAAGGATTGCCCGCCAGCGCCCGCGCGATCTCGAGCCGCTGTCGCTGGCCGCCGCTGAAATTCCTGCCGTCCTCGGCTACGTCGCAATCGTAATTGCCGGCGCGGACGGCGACCTCGTCCTGGATCTGCGCATCCTTGAGCGCCCGGGACACGCTGGCTTCGGGCACGGTATCGTCCCAGAGCGTGAGGTTATCACGAGCGGTACCTTCAAACAGCAGGATGTCCTGATCGATATAGGCAACCGAGTTGGTGAATATCTCCTGGGGGATCTCGGCCATCGACCAGCCGTCAATGCGGATGTCGCCGGACCACGGCCGGTAGAGACCGCTGATCAGCCGTCCGACCGTGGACTTGCCGCTGCCCGATCCCCCAACCAGGGCGACCCGGCGGCCGGGCTCGACGACCAGCGAGAAATCCTCGATCAGCGGCGGCTCGAGCGCGGAATAGCCGAACGAAATGTCCTTCAACTCGATCCGGCCCGACAGCTTCTCTGCCATGCCCGGGGCCGCGCGCTCGATCGGCACCAGCGGACGGGCCGGATAGTTGAAGACGTCTTCGATCCGGAACAGGTTGGCCTTGATGGCGAGGAAGGCGGTGGTCTGCTGCACCAGCGCGTTGACCGGCTCGACCAGGCTGGCGAGCAGCGCCTGCAAGGCCACCAGCCCGCCGATGGTCAATGCGCCATCGACGATCCGCAAGCCGCCCACCCCCAGCACCATCGCGGTGGTCAGTCCGGTCAGGAAGGTCGGGCAAGCATCGAGAAACGTAGAGTAGACGCCGAGATCGCGCTCGGCATTCAGGACCTTGGCCTGGAAGCCCGCCCAGCGCGCGAAGGCATCGTCTTCCAGACCGCCGGCCTTGATCGTTTCGATCGTGCGGACGATCTCGATGGTACTCCCGTTCAGCTTGGCACGTTCGATCGTCAGCTTGCGGTTGAGATCCTCCCGCTGGCGAGCGACCAGCCTGAGCACGAGGACATTGAGGAGAGCCATGGCGATGCTGATCGCGGCCAGGAGACCGTCATAGAGCGCCATCGCGGCGGCAATGAAGATCACCGAAATCAGGTTCAGCGCATTGGCGGCCACCCCGTTGGAAAGCAGTTGGGCGATCTGTTCACTGGCGGCGATGCGGTTGGCGAGGTCGCCCGAGTGGCGCTGGGTGAAGAACTCCATGGGAAGGGTCAGAACGTGCCACAGCAACTGGCTGACCATCGTCACCGTGAGCTTGGTCTGAATGCGCAGCAGCAGCGATTGCTGAAACGCCGTCATCAGCGCCCGCGCGACGGCGGTGATGGCCATGCCGATCAACAGGGGCGTGAACCAGCCCTCGGCATGTTTTATCAGGACGTCATCGACGAAGATTTTCGTGAAGGCCGGAACCAGGATGGTGGGCACGACAAGCGCCGCGCTGAGCGCAACCAGCAGCAGTACCGCCGACAACGAGTTCGACAGTCGTCGCAGCAGCAGCGGAAGAAACTCCGGCTGGCGCCCGCCCGGCCTGAACTCGGGTCCCGGCTCCATCGCCAGCACCACGCCGGTGAAGGAGGCGTCGAATTCGTCGTGGCCGACCCTGCGGCGCCCGACCGAGGGATCGTTGACATAGGCGTAATGCGAATCCAGCTTTTCCAGCACCACGAAGTGATTGAAGTTCCAGTGGATGATGGACGGCATCGGCAACACGTGCAGCGTCGCCGGCTCCTTCCTGAAGCCCTTGGCCGTCAGTCCGAACTGTCGCGCGGCCTTCAGCACGTTGCTGGCCTTGCTGCCGTCCCGCGACACGCCGCATGCTTCACGCAGCTTTTCCAGCGGCACCCATAGACCGTGATGCGCCAGGACCATCGCGAGCGAGGCTGCGCCGCACTCCAGCGCTTCCATCTGGAACACCGTGGGAGTGACCCAGCGCCGTCGCATGTGCCTGATCCGGTTGCCGAAGCGATCGAGGAACCCAGGCTGCCGGTCGGCTTGATGCGATGACGCGGACATGAGCTGGCGATCCTAGCCGCCGATCCCGCTCAGCCGCTTCATCAGCGGGATCACGAGATCGATCGGCGGCTGCTCGCGCGTTGTCACTTCGGCCCGGGTCAACGTTCCGCTCGATAGCAGGATTGGCGGCCCCTTGCCGGAGGTCCAGCGATACCCGCTGGCGGTCAAGGGATCGCGCTCCAGGATCACCTTCGCCGCATAGGGTGCGCCATCCTGCGAGAAGCGCTTCACCAACGCATCATTGTGCAGATCCGCCAGCATGCCCTGCGGCGTCACGGGGAAATCCGAAACCGCCATCACCCTGCCGACAATCGCGCCGTATTCCTCCCGCTTGACCGTGGTCGGCTCGACGCGAACCTCCATGCCCGGCCTGATGCTCTTGCCGCGGTCCGGCGGCATGTAGACGGTCGCCTCCAGGACCTGTCCCGCGATTTCGATTTCGACGACCGGAGTCCCCATCGCGAGCACCGCGCCGCTGGACACCTTGACCTCGACGACACGGCCATCGGCGGGGCTGACGATCCGCGATCCTCGCTCCAGGTCGGCGGCAAGCTGCTCGACCGCCCGCCTTGCATCGTTGCTCTTGAATTCCGACTGCAGCCGATCGCGCTCACGCTGGCTCTGCAGGTCCAGCCGCTGCGCATTGAGCTTGAGAATATCGTTCTTGGCGTCGGTGATGCGCTCCCGGGCATTGTTGAGCTCGACCCGACGGTCCTCGAGATATCTGCGCGTGACGGTTCCGTTTGCCGCGGCAGGCTCGAGCTTGGCCACCTCGTCCGTGAGATAGGCGGTGCGCCGCTCGGCGGCCGCGATCACGTTGGCAAGGCCTGCTTCCTGAGCCGCATAGTTTGCGAGCTTGGCATCGATCTCCCGCGAGATCGCCCCGGTGAGCTCGACATGCTCGCGCTCGCGCTCGCGAAGAACATCCCTCGCCTGCTGAAGCCGCTGCTCGGTCTCGGTCTGCACGACCCGGGCGATCACCTGATCGCGGCGGACCTCGTCGCCGATGCCGACGTCGAGCGAGGCCAGCTTTCCGCCGACCGCGGACACGGCATCGACCAGGCGACCACCGCTGCTCAACAAAATGCCGTCGCCGGAGACGCGGGTCGGAATGCGGCCCAGCACGCTCCAGGTCAACAGCACGGCAAGACCCAGCGCCAGCGTGGCGGCCGCCATCCAGTCAAACGGGCGCGTGACGCCGACGACATGGTCGAGTTGCTCAGGATTCGAAAGCCGCTCGATGGCCGCTCGCCGAAAGATGCGCTCCGTACCTCGCTTCATGGCAGCCCCCGCTGTCTTGTACGTTCGATTTGGCAGGATTGCTGCCGCTTGTTCAAGCCAATCGTCTGCCAACGCGACAAAGATTTTCCGCCCCGAGCGCGATGTAACCGCCTCGAGACCGTCTCGAGCTGGGCGGCACCAAGCTCACCGTTCGCAGAGCGATCCCCTGCTGCTCGTGCCGATGATTTGGTGTCCTCGTCCATGTTCGTCTTCCGCAGGCTGACTTAAGTGGAAGCAGACGCTGCGTCGTCAGGTACTCCTAGACGGAAAAGCTGGTTCAGCGTGCTGTAGACTGCCTCCGACGTCGCTTTGCAGTCATAGGCAACCTCAGCTGCCAAGCGTTCGGCGTCATGTCGGCCCATGGTGACCAGTTCACCGAGCTTCCGGAAGAACGGCCGCGCGTTCGAATTGTTGAAGCGTTGCGTCAGATGCGGTCCGACAAGCTTGAAACCTTCTGCCGTTGGCTCGAATCGTAGCATGTGATGCCAAGCCACGGGCGCGTCGCGTGGCAGTTCGGTCGGCATGTACTCTGAAATCATGTCGAGCATGATCCGGCGCGCGTCCTCGACATCCGTAAAATTGCGTTCGGCATAGACCCGGTGACCATTCGGCCACCGCTCGTCGGGCGCGCAGGGACTGGACAGACGGATTACCCGATCAGGCAGATTGAACTTGAAGCCGGTCTCGCAGGAAGGGGTTGATATTAGCGGATCGCCGGGGACATGCTTTCGATACATGTCCACACGCTCACGGGCTCGTCCGGCGAAGTGGATTTGCCTTGCCGAGAGAGATCCAGCATTGCGGGGATCGACTCTGACGTAGAGCATCTCCTCAGGCGTAAACGCCGCATGGATTTTATCAAGCATACCGACACTTAGGACGGAAAACCGCAATTGAGAGGGTTCTGAGCGGGCCATAAGGCGTCGCGTACGCTCAACGTCCCTCACGGCGAGGGCAGTACTCGTATACGGAAGCGTTCCGTAGGCCAACGCAAAGTCGTCGGCGAATCTCTCGTAATCTATGTTGTCGAACGGATCGGTGCCGCTGTAGCAAATGCTCCGGGACGCTGCCGGTCCTAGAATGTCCGACAGGGCATCCAGAATTCCGCGCCACAGCCGCGCATTTTCAGTTGTATACCGGAACACGTCCCCAAGTCTCGGCGGGTTCGCGCTGCAGAACCAGCAGCCGACCGAACATCCCCGAGACAATTCCAGACTCGCCGCGATATGAGGGTTCGCAACCATCGAAACGCCAGCCTCGAGACCAACGCGATAAACCTGTCGTTTGCGCCAGCTTTCGAACCGCTCGTCCTTCGCAACACCCCTTTGTTCTTCGTATTTCGCAACGAGAGAGTCACGTTCGAAGGCATAGAACCGCTGAAGGGCTGGAGAAACTTTCGCTTGATCGGGGTACAACTCACAATTGTCCCATATGGGACGCACGATCTCTGAACCAACTCTTAGCCTGGCCTTTCGTCCCACTTTTTCCGGATCGCGCGGATAAGTGTCGCGGAAATCCTTGTCGGCCCGCCATCGTTCAACGAACCGTTTGATGTCGGCCATCAACTGCATGTCTTCCGAAAGAAGACGGTCCCACTTGGGAAACGCAGTCGATGCCTTCACGCAACTCCCTCGCTCGGCTGTCCCGGGGCCCCCGGTTACGGCTTAAACCTGGAGGGAAAGGACGCGGGAGCGAAGCCTACCCCGGCAACGCCACCGGATACTTGATCCAGCATCCTGTCGCTGAGCTCCTGGATTCGACCGTCCGCAAGATCCTGCTCCGTAAACTCGCACCCCTTCGACCTTGCGAGTGACAATATCTGTGAAATATCTCCGCCGCGGATGACATCCTCGGCGTGCTCGTCCAGAGAAATGCTCTCTACAAACCTGGTCCACTCGTCGATTGTCATACCGCTTCCCTCCTCTCATGCGAATGTCCGAGACGAAATTCGCCCGATGACCAGGCTCCATATCATGGTCTCCGTCGCCGGGGGGATACGGCAGATGCCGTATTTCGTCGCCGGTCAGATCACCAGGCAAAGGCCCGAAAACAGCAACAAGCCCAGGACAATTCGCTTGAAGGCCAGTTCGTTTATCCGTCCGAACAGGAAGATGCCTCCGGCCGTTCCAGCAGCCAAGGCGGGCAGAGAAATGCCAAAATCGATCAAGACCTTTGACGAGATATTGTGGTGCGCAAGCATGAGAGCGAGCGCGAACAACTGCATGATTCCTATGTAAGGTTGGACCACGCCGCGCTGCTGGTTTTTCGGAAGACCATGGATGTCGCACCAGATCGCAGGAAGTGCGCCGGGCATGGCTGTCAACCCGCCGACCAGTCCCCCACCAAACCCTACCAGCGCATTCCTGATTTGGCTCTCCATCTGGCGCAAATAGGCAGGTGTCGACCGGAACAGGGCATACGTCGCGTAGAGCGATACGAGGGACCCGAAACCCAGCCTGAAGGTCACGGTGTCCACATTCTGCAGGAGATAGAGCGCGATCGGAATGCCCAACAGTCCGCCAGCGATGAAAACGAGGCTGGCTTTCCACTGCATGCTCTTGCGCAGCGCAAACAGATTGGCGCCTTGGACAGTGATGCTGCAAGCCATCATCAATGGCACGGCTTCCATGGGCGGAAGAAAGTGCAGCAGAACGGCGCCGGCGACCGCCGAGAACGCGAACCCGGAAAGGCCGGACACGAACGCGCCCGCAAAGACCGCGCCGCTTAGTGCCAGATAAATCACTGTGTCTGACATGGCATCGCATCGCCTGGAACGGTGATCGTCGCCGTCGTGGAACGGCGTGAGATCGTCCGGACTCGCTCAAATGGCACGCAACCGATCCATCTAGTCGCCCTGGATCGCCGCTGCCGCCGTTTCGATCGGCCGGATGCTCGCCGCGTGGTGCAGCGAGTACCCTGCCGCAACGTGCAAAATGCCGAAGCCAGCCAGGACTGCGATTGTCCACGCCTTGAGACGCGGCGATGGACGTCGGGCATGGAAGCCGTTGGCAATTGCCGCATCCGAACTGCGCCTTGCACGCGCTCGAAAATTCAGCGATGCGCAGTCCCCCACGATCAGATGTCGGTATTGGCGTAGTACATGCTTCGCCTGATAGCGCCGCGATTCGCGGAGGGGGGCGAGGAAATTCTTGAGAACACTTCGCATCTTGCTACCGTAAATTGATATTGAGGAGAACCTGGTTCCACTGTCTGTCAATCGAAGAATCGCGCCGTACATGACACATCGCCTGCTTCTCGTAGTGGAAGCGTCATGCCGCAAATTCAAAATCGACTGTCGCCGCTGGGTGGAATGGCACCGATAAACCCAGCGACGAGCGGCGAAGACGTGACTTAGATACCGTTGGATCAACGCGGGAGCGATACGGCAGATGTCGTATTTCGTCGCCGGCAAGGGGCTAAGTCGATAGCCGTGCACAATCTCCGGTCGTGGCGCGCAGGAGTTCGGCGGCGCAACACGTTCTCGGCCATCGGCGGGCTGATGGCCAATCTGAGAACGCGATCATTCCGTCAGCTATCGATCGGGGCCTTGCCACCAACGCAGGCCGCAACGATCACGTCGTGCAGTTCCTCGCCGCTGATCGGCTTGTGCAGGATGCGATAACCGCTGGCGGTCGCTTCCTTGATGCGCGACGGCGACGTATCGCCGGTCACGATAAGGGCCGGGACCGCGCGGCCGATATGGGCGCAAAGAGCCTCGATTGCGTCCAGGCCCGTGGCACCGTCTTCGAGGCGATAGTCAGCGATGATGAGGTCGACCGGGGCATCGCCGACCACCCTCGCCTCGGCATGAATTCGCTGCACCTCGGCGGCCGATTGGCCGGCATACACGCGATGTCCCTGCAACGTGAGCAGCTGCACCATTGTTTCGCGAACATCCTGCTCGTCTTCGACGACCATGATGCTGACGGCGATGCCCGCGGGTGACACCCTCGCATCGGACAAGGGAGTCGACATCGCACTGGCTATCGGAGCTGTGATGGAAAACATCGAGCCGCGCCCCATGACGGAAACCAGCTTCAGCGGATGTTCCAGCAGCGCGGCGGTGCGGCGAACGATGGCGAGGCCAAGGCCAAGGCCTTGCGTGCGATCTCGCGCCGGGTTCTGCAACTGCACGAACTCCTCGAAGACCATCGCGTGCTGATCTGCGGGGATGCCGGGCCCGGTGTCCCAGACCTGGATTTCCACCGAAGCGCCGCGCCTGCGGCAGCCGAGCAGAACGCCACCGGTTCTCGTGTATCGAAAGGCGTTCGACAGCAGATTGCCCAGGATCCGTTTCAGCATCATGGGATCGCTGTCCACGTGAAGCCGGCTTTCAACGACACGCCAATCAAGGCCGCGATCATTCGCAGTCGGCGCGAATTCGTTGCTGAGCTGGTTGAAAAGCTGGGACAGATTCACCGTCTCCCTCTCAACGGTGACGACGCCGGCATCAAGCCGGGAGATGTCGAGCAGTCCGTTCAGAAGGGCGCTGAGGTTGCCGACGATGGATTTCGCCTTGCCGGCCAAGTCGCGCGCATCGCCGGATTGGACGGCGCCACGGCGACTCAGCGTCGCGAGCGTGGTAATCAGCAGACTCAGGGCGTGGATCGGCTGGCGCAGGTCATGACTGGCGGCCGCGAGGAAACGTGTTTTCGCATGATCGGCGGCTTGCGCGCGGTCGCGTTCTTGCTCCAGGTGGCCAACCAGCTCGACATTTTCCAAGCGCAACCTGATGGTCTCACGCAGCATGCGGTGCGTTGTGCGGCAGTAATAGAGGTTGATGGTCACGAGTCCCGTAAGCAGGGCGAGATATGCGCCGGAGGTATCACCTCCATTGATAAAGGCGCGTACCATGACCGGCAGCACCGTTGCGATGATCGAGCCGACCAGAGCCGGCGGAAAGGCCGAGAGCGACGGAACCGTGCCGCAGACCAGACCGGTCAGGGCAACAATGGTGAATAGGAAAGCAACGGGGTGTTCAGGAACGAAGCCGACCCAGCCGAGCATTCCCCACAGCAGTCCTGACACGCACGAAAACGCAGCCGCGAGCCACGCCCATCGCAACACAGACGCCGGTTCTCGATTCCGGCTGAAGAACCGGCGCGCCGCCAGGACGCGCATGGCGGTGAGCAGATACAGCGCACCGAGCCATCCGACCAACCAGCTCGGCGGCACAGTGCTCCTCAGTACGTATGCCGCCGCCAGGGAGATCAGGACGTTGGAAGCCACTACTCCATAGGAATTGCGATACAGGAGCTCGACGAGCGCCTCGCGTATCTTGTCTTCTTGCATCGGAAACCTCTCCGTGCGTCGGCTTCGTTTGCGAATTGCCGTGAGCTAACCTGCTGGAAGGCCGAGGCGAACCGCGTAGGCTGTCAATTCCGCACCACTGTGAAGATCGAGCTTCCGCATCAGATTCTCGCGATGTTTCCGGGCAGTAAGCACACTAATACCGAGACGGTTGGCGATGTCGCGGTTGGTGGCGCCGTGAGGGATCATCGCCAGGATTTGCCGCTCGCGCCTTGTCAGCGCAACCGAAGATATGATCGCTGCCGAGGGCTCCGGGATTTCGCTCGGGCCGTCATGGCGCTCGACTGCAAAGCGAACCTCCTGCGCCACATAGGTGTTGCCTTTCCTGACGGCATCGATCGCAGCGATGAGTTCGGATGGATCGCCACTTTTGGTCAAATAGCCGCTCGCGCCTGCGGAAAAAGCCGCCCGAACGGAACGTGGCTCGACATTGGCGGTGAGAACGAGAACCCGTAGCTCCGGCCAAGCGGTTCTCAGGTGAGCTATGAATTGAAAGCCGCTCACACCGGGCATGCCGAGATCGAGGACGAGAAGATCGGCCGAGTTTTCGTTCAGCAGGCGCTGAACGGCCTCTGCGTCCGCCGCTTCCCCACTGACAATCAGTCCGTCCACGGTCGACAGAAGCTGCTTCAGACCTTCCCGCATAATTGCGTGATCGTCAGCAATGATCGTCCGCACCGGTCCGCACCTGTGTTGCCCGCCAGTAACGGTAAGGTATCAATCAACTCCAATCAAGATTGGGAGCCGCAAATCCTTTGCCGGCTGAGGTCGCCTAGGCAGTTTGCAGTGGTCGTGCCAGTTGCCGTGTTGGACGGCTGGCGGCGAGTGGACGCTGATCCCGATCGATTCACCGCGTTTCGGCCTTTTCAAGAGCGGCTCTTGACCACCTCCGGTTGTCCGCGCCGTGCGAGGCGTGGTTGCCTGACTACGCGGCGGAGCTGCAGCTTCGCAGCACAAGGGCCCGGCAATGCGTCATGACCGCAATGGTTGTAACGCCGGCCACCACGACTGCGCCAGGGCGACGCGCCAGCGCAACGTGCCGGGCTCAGGTCCGTGCATCCGCTTCCATCGAACCGCGGCGCCCTTCGCATCATGGCGGCAGACTGTCCGCTTTGCCCGCCCCCGATATCCTATTCTACGACGGGCAGGCAATTGACCTGTATCATCGGGGGCTGCGCGCTGTATCAAACGGATGGATGAAGATACAAGGAAATCGCACGACGGGCTGGCCGCACGACATCCGCCCCCCATAAGCGACGCGCGAGACGCGTCTTTGTTCGGATGCCGGAAATGAAAAAAGCTCTGGATCAGCAGGAGCTTGAAATGGTGGGCGCACCAGGGCTCGAACCTGGGACCCGCTGATTAAGAGTCCGCCACGGGTAGAGAACAATCAATGACTTACTGGTCGCACCACTGGGCTTGTCCGATCTAAAATGGGCATTCGTCGCACGATCCTAGTCATTGCACTGTCTGGTGTCTGAATACGCGTTACTCTGAATTTACGGGGTGAAACTGCGGCTAAAAAGCCGTCGATCGATAGGTTCAAATGGGGGGCACAACCCACGGATACGGGCATTCGGTTCAGGTCGCGATCTGAGCTTGGTCGGCGCCATGTCCGTATACTTCCTTCTTTGGACATGCGTGAACGGCCCCGTTTGGTTCAAGCTCGTTTCGACCAATTGTCGATTGCGACTTAGGTGTGGTGTTTCCCAGCGAAGCGGAACGTGACGCCCGTTGCGTGTTCCCGAGCCGCCGGCAGCAACGCCGAACCGTTGGAGCGCCGTTAGCAGCAATCGCACTGTAATCGCAGCAATCGCACTGGAATGACGAGGTGGCAGGTCTGCTAGATCGTTGCGGGTGTCATCCCCAGAGCTCCCAACGTCTCAATTTCCGACCGCCACGCTCGCGGCGATCATCGATGCACTGAAAGCGGTCGGCGGTGATCCGCCAAAGGTACGCACGAGCTTTGCCAAGGGCAGATGCGTGCGCGGCACCTATATCCCGTCAAATCGGGCGGAGGAAATTACGAGATCCCGGAGCTTCACAAAACCATCGCGCGTGCTGGGGCGCTTCTCGATCGGCAGCGGCAATCCCAATGTCGCGGATACCGAGAACCTCGTGCTGCGCGGCTTGAGCCTCAGGCTCGGGGACATTCACCACCGCTCGGACATTCTCGCGCAAAGTGCCCCCGTACATTTTGCGAAAACGCTGGACCAGATGCTGGCTTTCCTCAAGGTGCGCATTCCCGGGCCAGACGGCAGTCCGGATATGGAGAGGGTCAAGGCATTCTCCGCCGCCAATCCCGAAACGCTGCATCAGGCCAGTTACATCGCCGCGCATCCACTGCCCCGGAGTTTTGCCGGCACGACCTACTGGGGCGTGCATTCGTTTCCTGCGACGAATTCGGCAGACGAGACACGATTCATCAAATTCAAGGTCGCACCCGTCGGCACGGAGGCCACGCTGACGGAGAGCGAAGTCACGGCGAAGTCCGCCAGCTTCCTGCACGACGACCTCCAACATCGGGTTACCAGCGGTGGCGTCCGCTTCAGTGTAATGGCGCTGCTCGATCGTCCCGGCGATCCCACCATGGACGTGACCATCCGATGGCCCGACGAGGACAGTCGCGAAGAGGTTAGGCTCGGAACGATCGTGATCACTGGCCTTGAGCCAGACGAAACGTGCGACGTCTCCGTCTTCGATCCGGCCAATCTCGCCGAAGGCATTGCCCATCCGCCCGACGAGATCTTCGCGGCGCGCAGCGCCGCCTACGCCATCTCGCTGGGGAAGCGTCGTTGACCAGAGGATGCGCGCGCATCCCCAATCACTTGTCGTTTTCCGTGATGTCCAGTGATTCGCGACGCCATGTCGCCGGACTAACGCCGACCTGCACCGAAAACACCTTCGTAAAGTGGCTTTGATTGGCAAATCCGATCGCGATCGCAATTTCGGACAGCGGCAGGTCCCGCACGGTCATCAACTGCATGGCCGCCTTCACGCGCTGGCGCAGCAGCCATTGATGCGGCGGCAAGCCGGTGGAGATACGAAACGCGCGCGAAAAATAACTGACCGAGAGACCGAAATCGGCTGCAACCCGCTGCAACGAAACCGTCCCGCCGAGATCGGAGTCGAGCTTTTCGCAGGCTCGCTTCAACTGCCATGGGGCAAGACCGCCCCTGGGCACTCTGACGCCCCACCTCAGCCCGCCATAGGCCTGTGCGGCATGCGTGGTAAATGCGAGCATCATGTAGTCGATGAAAAGCTGGTTGGTCTCAGCCGGCCGACGCAACGCTTGCAGGAGCGCCCCGCCGATATGACGAATGATCGAATCGTCATGGCCGACGCCGAGCTGAGTGGGGAGCTCACCGACGCGCGGCGCGGCCGACTGCTCAGCGATGCCGTCGAGCGCCGAGCGTGGAAGATAGAAATGAAGGGAGTGGAACGGCTTGTCGATGATGAACCGCGGATCTTTCTTCATGTCGTACAGATATGTTGCACCGGCCCGGATATCGGCCTTGATGGCGCACCCTCGCTCCCAGACCTCGCAATTCGGGTAATCGTTGAGTTTCAGGCTGACAACATAGGCATCCTGAAGGCCCATCGCGCCGGAAGGGCCTGACAGGGGAGCATCGTCCCGGGTCTCGGTGACGGCGATCTCGGCGTTGCGCA
Organism: Bradyrhizobium sp. GW821-FHT12B03; assembly: GCF_058807535.1. Lineage (NCBI taxonomy): Bacteria > Pseudomonadati > Pseudomonadota > Alphaproteobacteria > Hyphomicrobiales > Nitrobacteraceae > Bradyrhizobium > Bradyrhizobium sp. GW821-FHT12B03. The sequence goes on along the minus strand of NZ_JBXAQU010000014.1, from coordinate 47,599 downwards.
GCGAACGCGTGATCAACGACGGCGGTTCATGCTCCAGATGCAAGAACTGCTTCACCGTCTGACCGTAAAAACCCATCGGCTTCATGTGTACCGCCTCCTTGATTGGAGTTGGACCGAGTGACTATTCATGATCGACCAAAAATCGCGACCTCATGAGCATCACGAAGCAACCCTCCCAGGGTAACCCGTATGATCATGTCTCGCCCTCGGAAACTCCCAGTGATTCGCGACGCCAAGTCGCCGGACTAACGCCGACCTGCGCCGAAAACACCTTCGTAAAGTGGCTTTGATTGGCAAAACCGACGGCGATCGCAATTTCGGACAGCGGCAGGTCCCGCACGGTCATCAACTGCATGGCCGCCTTCACACGCTGGCGCAGCAGCCATTGATGCGGCGGCAAGCCGGTGGAGATACGAAACGCGCGCGAAAAATAACTGACCGAGAGACCGAAATCGGCTGCAACCCGCTGCAACGAAACCGTCCCGCCGAGATCGGAGTCGAGCTTTTCGCAGGCTCGCTTCAACTGCCATGGGGCAAGACCGCCGCGAACCGGTCGGGTCATGCCATGCAGCCCGCCATACGCCTGGGCAATGTGCGCAGTGAATGCGAGCATCATATGATCGATGAAGAGCTGGTTGGCCTCGGCCGGCCGACTGAGCCCTTCCAGCAGCGCTGCTCCGATATGACGCATGATCTTGTCATCATGGCCGAAGCCGAACTGACAGGCGAGATCATCAACACGCCGCGCACGTGACTCCCTTGCGATGCCGTCGAGCACCGAACGCGGAAGATAGAACTGGAGGGAATGGAATGGCTTGTCGATAACGAAGCCCGGATCACTCCGGAGGTCGTACAGATACGTCGTGCCTGCCCTAACATCCGTTTTCATCACGCACTTGCCGTGATCCCAGAGCTCGCAGTCCGGATAATTGTGAAGCTTCAGGCTGACAATATAGGCCTCGTCGGCCACCGAGCCGGAACGGCCCGGCACGGGGTTGTCATCGCGGGTTTCGGTAACCGCGAGTTCGATACCGCGCCGTGAGCGCGTGATCAGCGAGGGCGGCGCATCCCTCAAGTGCAACTGCTGCCTGACCCTCTGTCCGAAGGTACCCGCCTGTGCCATATGGGTCGGCCTTGTCTGGAGTTGGGACCCGCCGGGTCACCGAGCCCACGACGCCGAAACCATTATTGGAGATTGACAAGCTGCGGTCCAGCCTTGCTCACGGAATCGACATCTGCGCCAATCGGCTTCGATCAGGTCTCGTCCGAACGATTTTCAGAGCAATTCCAATGAGATTTAGCTCCTTCCAGCCTCGCCCCAGCCGGGCTCTAGTCCGGTTCCATCGTGCGTTTGTGAAATCCCGACGGGGCTTTGTCCGGCGCATGTTCAGGCAGACGCGGCATCGAAACCTGCCTCCACGAGGATTCTGGCAAGCCGCTTGCGCGCGTAAAAGATCCTGCTCTTCACGGTCGCCCGCGGAATGCCGATGATTCCGCTGACCTCGGCGACGGAATTTTCGCGATAGTAGAACAGGTCGATGATTTCCCGATGAGCCGGGGAGAGCTTGTCGATGCATGCGCGCAGGATGCCCTCCGTGTCCTTGCGGTCCAGGGCGACATCCGGCGCATCCCGGGCGTCGACGATTCCACGGGCATCGTCTTGATCGATATTCTCGTGCGTTCGCTCTCGCCACGAGTTGATGGCCTTGAACCGGGCGATCGAGAGCAGCCATGTGGAAACGCGCGCGCGACTCTCGAACAGATTTGCGGTGCGCCACACATCGAGGAACACCTGACTGACGATATCGTCGACGATCGCCGGATTGCGAACCAGGCGTCGAATGAATCGGGACACTCTTTCGCGGTGGCGCGCAAAAATAATGTGCATTGCCGCTTTGTCGCCCATCGCAACGTTCTTGAGCAGCATCTCGTCGCAGGCAGCTTCCTGCACAAAGCGGAGATCGATTGCCTGATCGCGTGACTCGCGTCCTGCAGCCGGCTCCGACTCCCCTGTTTGGAAAACGGCAAAAACCAGTTCCTCATGAGTCACCGCGCTGGAGGATCCTTGCCACGACTTGGGCCCGTTGCCGGCCCTGCACGGGCTCACGCCCTGGCGGGGCGGCGCGTGGCCGGATGAGGAGATTCTCGACCGAGGTCGACGTAACCTTGCAGGTTCCCCTTGTTGCCGCCCTTCGGTGATGGACATCGCCCTCTCCGCTTGTTTTTGACGCGATAGCGGTGAGGATGCGTCGCACGAGGCTGTTCGGGCTATCCTACGAGGGGCTCATGTTTCTAATCCCCTGGTCTAGGATGATCAGCCGTCGGCAGAACATGGGCTGAGCCGCGAGCCCTGCTCCAGTCAACCGTCACTTTCCGAGGCGCCGTGCAGCGCGTTCATCACATGCAGGTGCGCAGGGGCGGCTTGGAGCAGAATCTGACAAAGCAGGCCTGTTTTGGGAAAGACGGTGGTACGGCGCAACCTTAAGACCCGTAAAACCCCGGGTGGCCGTTCCTTGAGACGAGGCTTCAAGACCCTCTGTGAAAGGCACGCCGACAAATCGGGCAGCAGGAAGCGATCAAGGGACCACGCCATGCTCGAGACAATCGCCGGCTCTCGTACCTTACATCGCCAATCTCGCTATCCCATGACCGTTGATGCCGATTCCACAAATCGCCCGCTTGTCGTGATCGTGGACGACGACGAAGAGGTCCGCTTCGCGCTTCGCGAACTGCTCCTGTCTGTTGGACTCGATGCGTGCTGCTTTGGTTCAACGCAGGAGCTGCTGCATGCCGATCTTCCGGAGCGGCCGGGCTGTCTCATCCTCGACGTTCGCATGCCCGGAGCGAGTGGCCTCGATCTCCAGCAGCATCTCGTCGCGAACGGCCACACGCTGCCGATCATTTTCCTGACAGGTCATGGCGACATCGCAATGACGGTGCAGGCGATGAAGGCGGGAGCCATCGACTTCCTGACCAAGCCTGTCAGGGATCAGGCGCTGCTCGATGCGGTCGCCGCGGCGATCGAGAAGGACACCGCGCAACGGGCGGCGGCCCATCACGTCAGGCAACACGTCGACCGCTACGCGACACTGACCCCTCGCGAGCGCGAGGTGTTGCGCGAGGTGGTCAGGGGTCGCCTCAACAAGCAGATTGCATTCGATCTGGGCATCACCGAGATCACGGTCAAGCTGCATCGCGGCAACGCGATGCGCAAACTGCAGGCCGGATCGGTCGGCCAATTGATCCGGATCTGGGAATCGCTGCCTGCCGCACTCCAAGGGAAGCAATCGGCCTACACCAAAGGATAGGTACAACCCGGCCTACATAGGGCGGATGGTCGTCGGGCCATGCCAGCCAAAACGATCCGTTCGCCCAAACTGCCCGTCGTCGCGGTCGTAGATGACGACGAAGCTGTGCGAGAGGCGCTTTCCGATCTCCTCGTCGTGCTGGGACTCGCGTGCCAGACATTCGATCGGGCGGAAGCTTTCATGGCCGAATACCGGCCGCATCACTTCGACTGCCTGATTACCGATGTGAGCATGCCAGGCCGGAGCGGCCTCGAACTCCAGGAAAGATTACGGGAATTGGGTTCGTCAATGCCGGTCATCATCATCACCGCAGATACAAGTCCGGCCACACGGGCACGCGCGCTCGGCGGCGGGGCTCTCGCCTGCTTGACGAAGCCGGTCAATGACGACGTCCTCTTGCACCATCTGCAGTCCGCGCTGGACCGCGCAGGCTGTTCGCGCGGCGACGATCGCCGGGATACGCCTTCAGATGAGTAACCTGTTCCAACGGGCCGCGGGAGGTGACCACACTTTCCCTCACGCCATGGAGTTGGCCGATCTCGCCTCCGAAAGCATCATCGTCAGTGACGCACACGGCGTAATCAGATACTGGAATGCTGCCTCCGAAGCTCTCTACGGCTGGCCTGCCATGGCGATGGTGGGGCAGCGCGTCCAGACGATCGGCTCCCTCGCCCACAGCGGCACCGATCATTTCAGCGAACTCCTGCGCGAAGGCCGGTGGGAGGGAGTGGTCCTCCGGCGCGGTCTGACCGGAACGGACATCATGGCTGCGGTGAGGCAAATCGTCCGCCGGGATGCAGCGGGAGGTTTTCTCGATATTGTCGAGTTCGGCCGGAACGCGGGCTCGCTCTCTCAAACGGCCTACCTGCGCATGGATGCCGAGCTGCAATCTTCCCTCGCCGCGTCCTGGGAACTCGATACGTCGCCCGCGCGCCACTTGCTCGATGCGATCGCCGAGCATCGGCGCGGCGGCATCCCCGTCGATTTCGACCAGCACCCGGATTGGGTCGACGAGATGCTGAGCGCAACCCGCATCCTGGTCGTCAACGATCGCGCGGTCCGCATGTTCGGCGCGCACGCCGGTTACGAGCAGATGATAGGAAAATCCATCAGCGACTTCTGGCCGGCCGAGAGCCGCGCGTTGCTGGCCACACTGATCGAGAGTGTCGCGAGCGATCGCACGCGTCTCGAGATACGCAAGATGATCTTGAGCGGAAGCTTGCGCAATCCCGTGGTCAAGGCCTGGCATTCGGCCGAGCCAAAGCCGCCCGACACGGTGTTCGTGACGATCAACGGCGTGACGAATGATGACCGGACGACCTGGGAATTGCAGGCCAGCGAAGAGAGATACCGTCAGCTCGTGCAATATCTGCCGACCGCGCTCTGGCAGGTCGATTCCCGTCGCGCGGGCGAGGCCTTCGACCAATTGAAGGCAAACGGCGTCCGCGATATCGCCGGCCATCTCGAGCGCAATCCGGACCTCGTCGAACATGCCAAGGACGTCGTCCGCGTCACCGACGTCAATCGCGACGCCGTATCGCTGTTCCGCGCCCACAACCCTGCCGATCTCATCAAGCCGGTCCGGTACATTTTCGCCGCTGCCCCCGGGCTCGCCGAACGGGTCATGGTCGCGCATTTCGAAGGCCGGCGGAACCTGATCGAGGAAACCAGGATTCGCGCTTTCGACGGCTCGATCATCGACGTCCTGTTCACGGTGACCTATCCGGTGCCGCCCGAGCAGCTCGACAACACCTTCATTACCATGCAGGACATCAGCGAGCGATTGAACGCCGAACAGCAGCTGCGGAAACTGCAAGCCGACTTCACGCATGCCGGACGGATCGCAACGCTCGGAGAGCTCGCGACGTCGATTGCGCACGAGATCAACCAGCCGCTTGCGGCCATCGTGACCAACGGCGAGACCAGCCTGAGATGGCTCGCGCGCACGGATCAAAACACGGAGAAGGTCACACAGCTCACCTCCCGAATCGTATCGAACGCGCGGCGCGCCAGCGACATCATACATCGTATCCGCGGCATGGCGGCGAAGCACGAACCGGAGAAGTGTCTCATCGACTTGAACGAGGTGGCCGAGGAGGCGCTGTTGTTCATCCGCCATGACATCGATTCAAAGTCGATCATCCTGTCGGCGACCTTTGGCGCTGACCTCCCCAAGGTCCTGGGCGACCGGATTCAGTTGCAGCAGGTGATCATCAACCTGCTGGTCAACAGTGTCCAGGCGATCGTACAGTCGGGCCAGCCGAAGCGCCGGATCGAGATCAAGACGTCGGTCGATGACGAAGACTCGGTCGTGCTCTCCGTTGCCGACAATGGGCCGGGCGTTCCCGCCGCGGATTTGGCGCACGTCTTCGACAGTTTCTTCAGCACCAAGGACGCGGGGCTCGGCATCGGCCTTGCCATCTGTCAGTCGATCATCACCGCGCATGGCGGCCGCATCGCGGGCGCGAACCGTCCGAATGGTGGCGCGCATTTCCACTTCGCGGTTCCGGTACCGAGGGTACCCAGCCTGGAGCCGGGGTAGGACACGTCAGCGTGAGGCGCGTCCCGCGCTCCGGTGAGCCGCGGCTTCAGTGCGAATGATCGGGCCAAGCTCCGCCCGCCCTATCCCAAGGTACAGGTGACTCTAGTCGCTGAACCAGCGAGACCACACCCGCTGCACGATAGCACCGAGAGCTGCTTCCCATATCGTTACGCACACGATCGAGGCAACCGCTCCGTTCGCCGGCCAATGAAGCGGCCGGCGAGAATTGAACGCAAGACCTCCGCCAAACACGAGCACAATCCATGAGCACGCCGATGGTCGATCCCCAGAACGCTCTGCCGGCCGAATCCAGGACGCGCGAGAGAGACCTTCCGGCCAGCGACCGGCGCGCTGCCGATATGGAGATGACGCGCGTTCTCCACACCGCTCCACTTCATATGGCATTGGACGCCTCCGGTGCCGGGATCGCCCACTGGCAGCATGAACCATTGCACGACGTCGTCGAGCCGATGAGCCACCACGTCATCATGGCCTACAACGGCTCGGTGCAGCGCATGGAGCGGCGGTCTGGAAGCTCGGTCGTCAAAGGAACGTTTCGTCCCGGGGTCGTGATCATCATCCCGGAAGGCTCAAGCTCCCGGTGGGACATTCCGAAACCTGTCGACGTCGTCCAGCTTTATCTTCCTCACGCCATATTGAGGCGCGTTGCCGACGAAGCCGAGACCCACGACCCGACCGACCTTTTGGAGCGAACTGCACATCCCGATCCCATTACATCCCGATTGCTCCTGAGCGCGGCCGGTGTGCTGGAGGGCAACCGGGCACTGGATGCGCTATTCAGGCATCAACTGACCGATCTCCTGGCCACACGTCTCCTGGCCGCGCATACCGGCTCGCCAACGACGTTCCAGCCGACCGCGGGAGGGCTTTCAGCGAAGGTCCTGCTCCGTGCCGTCGAGCGCTTGCGCTCGGACAGCGATGCGGACGTCTCCCTCGATGCCCTGGCTTCGGACGCAGGCCTGTCGCGCTTCCACTTCTGCCGCGCTTTCAAGGAGAGCACCGGGCTTTCACCTCTAGCCTGGTTGCGGCAACACCGGCTCGAGCAGGCGATGATTATGCTGCGCAACACCGACGCATCGATCGTGGCGGTGGCGGTGGAGCTTGGCTATGCCTCCCAGACCGCGTTCGCTGCAGCATTCAAGCGATCGACCGGGGAAACCCCGAGCGATTGGCGGCGGCGCATGCGTTAGCAACTGTCCCCCTGCAGTTAACGAAGTGCCTTTCGAACGCGAGGAACAGCCCGATGAACCAGCCAATCCTGAAGGATCCTTTGAAGGCTCTGCTCGTCGACCCCGGCGCTCGACATCGCGACACCGCGGTCACCGAGCGGCGCCGCGCCGACGTGGAAATGGCGCGCGTCCTCAAGACCGCACCGCTCCAAATGGCTTCGGACCCTTCCAGCGGCGTCATCGCGCATTGGAAGCACGGGGCGCTGCATGACGTGGTCGAACCCATGACCGACCACGTCATCATGACTTACCCCACAGGTGTTCAGCGTCTGGAACGTCGCTCCGGGACATCGGTTGCGATTGGAACGGCGCGCTCCGGGGTTGTGACAATCATTCCGGCCGGTTCACGCGCAAGATGGGATATTCCCGGGTTCGTCGACGTCATCCAACTCTACCTTCCGCATGCGGCGCTCGAACGTATCGTCCGCGAAGCCAACGCGCCCACCCTCGGCGACCTTCTGGAACGAACGGGTCATCCAGACCCCGTCCTATCCGGATTGCTGATGAGTGCAGCGGACGTGCTGGAAGGCAATACGGCCTTGGATCTGCTGTTCAGGCAGCAGCTGACGGAGGTTCTGGCCACACGTATCCTGGCCGAGCACACTGGCGTGCCCACGACGTTCGAGCCGATCATGGGCGGCCTGTCCTCCCATGTTCTGCGACGCACGATCGAACGCCTGCGCTCGGACATCAATTCTGACGTGTCGCTCGCGGCGCTTGCTTCGGATGCCGGCCTGTCGCGCTTCCACTTCTGTCGTGCCTTCAAGGAAAGCACCGGGCTTTCACCTCATGCCTGGCTGCGCCAGCAGCGGCTGGAGCAGGCGATGAACATGCTGCGCGAAACCGATGTGCCGATCGTGTCGGTGGCCGCCAAGCTCGGCTACGCCTCACAAACTGCGTTCACCGCCGCATTCAAGAAACTGACCGGCGAAACCCCCAGCGATTGGCGACGGCGCATACGGTAACAGCAATCGCGATGCAGGTGCCGCAATCGCACTGGCGCAGACGTAGCGTCGATCCGGTAAACGATCAGGGTCCCCCACGCTCCAATAGACGGAGACGAACATGACCTCGAAGACCTTCAGCCTCTCTGCAATCGCGCCGCGACGCAGACTAGTCGCAGGCACAATCGTCTACGGATTGTCATTGGCGGTACGCTTCACCTCTGCAACGGGCGAGGAAGTGGAAATTCCACCCCAGTCCATGCACAGGACGACTCCGGCGATGTCCGTCATGCTCAGCGACGACACACGGCTCCCCTACGCCGACTGGAGCGGCCCGAACGCCGCCGGAGCGGCTTTCTTCCGCCGCTTGTCCCTGCGGGCGTCGTCGATGCCGAGCTGTCCCTCCCCTTAAGACCGGCGACTTCGTTTCACGTCTTCGCGTCGTCGTCGAGTTCGAGTGGCCGCATCCAGGCAGCGGCGGCGGCAACGCGCGTATGCCCGAAGAGCAACCACAGGAGAAAGTCACATGCGAATAGTCATCATTGGCGCCGGTTTCGCCGGCATGTACGCTGCACTTCAGCTGCCCGTTTGCGCGATATCCAGGGCGTCTTGCCCGAAGAGCTGGAGATCGCGCTGGTGGCTCCCGAGCCGACACTGGTGGTTCGTCCGCGACTCTACGAAGGGAAGCCCGAAACGCTGACGGCGCCGCTGCAGGATGTCCTCAAGGCCATTGACGTCGTCTACGTGCAAGGCAGCGCCGAGACGGTCGACACCACGGCTCGCACGGTGGAGATCGCCGGTATCAAGGGTGCGAAGAAGCACCTGTCCTACGATCGGCTGGTGGTGGCGACCGGCAGCCGGCTGTTTCGTCCGAATATCCCCGGCCTTGCCGAGCACGGCTTCAGTGTCGACCAGCTCGACGATGCAATTGCGCTCGACCGGCATCTTCACGGTCTGGCCGATCGGCCGGCAAGGAACGGACGCGACACCGTCGTCGTTGCCGGCGGCGGCTTTACGGGGATCGAGACGGCCACGGAGATGCCCGCCCGGCTTCGCGCGATCTTCGGCAAGGATGCCAGGCCGCGCATCGTCATCGTCGATCGGAACAGTGCGATTGCACCCGACATGGGGGCCGGCCCCCGCCCCGTCATCGAGGATGCGCTGCGCACGCTCGGCGTGGAGACCCGGCTCGGTGCCAGCGTCGCATCGCTCGATGAATCCGGGGTGACACTGACGTCCGGCGAGCACATCGAAAGCGAGACCGTGATCTGGGCAGCGGGCATGCGGGCAGCGCCTCTGACCGCGCAGATTCCCGCCGAACGCGACAATTTCGGGCGGCTGCTGGTCGACCGCGACTTGCGCGTGCTGAACGTCGCCGGCGTCTTTGCCACGGGCGATGCCGCGAGAGCTGCCAGCGACAACATCGGCAATTACGCGCTGATGTCGTGCCAGCACGCCACGCGGATGGGCGCCTTTGCCGGCAACAATGCCGCGGCCGAGCTGTTGGGAGTCGCCACGAAGCCGTATCACCAGGAGGCATATGCGACCTGTCTCGACCTGGGCGAGGCCGGCGCGATCTTCACGCGTGGCTGGGATCGGGCGCTCGAACTCGTCGGGACCGAGGCCAAGAAGACCAAGCAACAGATCAACACCGTGTGGATCTATCCGCCGCCGGCCGAGCGTGCCGCCGCGCTCGCCGCAGCCGATCCCGAGCGTGTCGGCGAGGTGTAGGCCGCCTCACCAAACCAGGCCCGCGCTTCTCGCGCAGGAGCGCGGCCCGCTCAAAATCGACCAACCTGGAGATCACCGCAATGAAACCCGAGACCGTCCGCGCGACAGCGTTTGCGATGCCGGTGACGAACCCGGCTTTTCCGCCGGGCCCCTACCGCTTCGTCAACCGCGAGTACTTCATCATCCAGTACCGGACCGACCCCGAGGCGCTGCGCCGGATCGTGCCCGAGCCGCTCGCGCTCGCGGAACCGGTCGTGAACTACGAGTTCATCCGCATGCCGGACTCGACCGGTTTCGGCGACTACACAGAAAGCGGTCAGGTCATCCCTGTGTCCTATCAGGGCCAGGCGGGCAGCTTCACCCACCAGATGTTTCTCAACGACCATCCGCCAATCGCGGGCGGGCGTGAGCTGTGGGGATTTCCCAAGAAGCTGGCACAGCCGAAGCTCGCGGTCGAGATCGATACGCTGGTCGGCACCCTGAACTACGGCTCGGTGCGCATCGCAACCGGCACCATGGGATACAAGCACCGCGCCCTCGACAGCGCAGCCGAGGCGAGGAAGCTCGCCGCGCCCAATTTCCTGCTCAAGATCATCCCGCATGTCGACGGCTCGGCTCGAATCTGCGAGTTGGTCCGCTACCACCTCGAAGACATCACCGTGAAGGGCGCATGGACCGGCCCCGCTGCGCTCGATCTGTATTCGCACGCGCTCGCCCCCGTCGCTGAACTGCCGGTCCTTCAAGTGCTGTCGGCCAAGCACATCGTGGCCGATTTGACGCTCGGGCTCGGCACCGTGGTCCACGACTACCTCTCGCCGGGCGCAACCGCGCAGCGACGCGGATCCAGATCCGAAATCCTTATCGAAGCGAACGCGGGCTGATCGGATCAGCCACAATATCGGAGGGTTCGAAATGCTTAAAGTCATGCGCGAGCAAATCAGTCCGGCGCCGCAGCAATTGGGGTCGATGCCATATGACGTGGTCGCTCTGGTCCTGCAGGGCGGCGGAGCTCTCGGCGCCTATCAGGCCGGAGTCTATGAAGGCCTGCACGAGGCCGGCATCCGGCCGAACTGGCTGGCCGGAATCTCGATCGGGGCCCTCAACGCCGCCATCATTGCCGGTTCGCCTGAAGGCGAACGCGTGCAAAGGCTGCGCGAATTCTGGGAAACCATCTGCGCCTTCTCGATCGAGTGGCCCCCAGGCGAAGGGCTGGCCAATGCCTTGCCCTTTGCCTTCGACATCAACTCGGTGCGCAACGCGATGGCGGCGGCCAGAGCCCTGGTCCAGGGCCAGCCCGGCTTCTTCAAGCCGCGCTTCCCCTCGCCGCTGTGGTCGCCATTCTCGGGCGATGCCGCAACGAGCTTCTACGACACCGCACCGTTGCACCGAACGCTGGAGCGGCTCGTCGATTTCGACCGGCTGAACTCGGGCGACGTGCGCGTCAGCGTCGGCGCGGTCAACGTCCGCACTGGCAATTTGACCTATTTCGACACCGCCGAACGTCGGCTGGGACCGAAACATTTCATGGCATCCGGTGCCCTGCCGCCAGGATTCCCCGCCGTCGAAATCGAAGGCGAACATTACTGGGATGGCGGCGTGGTGTCGAACACGCCACTCTCCCGTGTCCTGTCCGGCGAGCCGCGCGACACCCTGACGTTCCAGATCGATCTCTGGTCGGCCAGAGGCCGCGTTCCCTACGACCTGATGGACGTGTCGAGCCGTCAGAAGGACATCCAGTATTCGAGCCGCACACGCTCCGTCACCGACCAGGTGTTGCGGATGCAGAAGATGCGCCGGGCATTGCAACGAACGATGGAAGAGTTGCCGGAGAGCGCAAGGGCGAAGCCGGAAATCCGCGCCATTGCAGATATGGCCCGGCACCGCGCCTACAACATCGTTCACCTGATCTACCAGTCCAAGACCTACGAGGGTCATTCCAGGGACTACGAGTTCGGGCTGAGTGCGATGCGCAGGCATTGGCAGAGCGGGCTCGACGACATCCGCCGCACCCTGGCCGACCCGGGCCGCCTGGACCCGCCGTCACCAGAACTCGGCATCGTCACTCACGATATTCATCGCCGCGATTGAGCTCTAGCGCTGCCCGCAGCTTCAGGAGAATGCCATGTCGACCATTTCTTTTGTTCCCGAGGAAAAAGCCCAGACCAAGCTTCGCCCGTCCCGGCAGGCGATCAGGCGGGCAGCGCTGGCGTTTGCCGCAGCGCTCGGTGTCGCCGGGGCGGCCGAGTTCGCTCGCTACTACCTCACGATCGGCCGCTACCTGGAAACCACCGACGACGCCTATGTCAAAGCCGATTCCACGATCATCGCGCCGAAGGTCTCCGGCTACATCGCCGAAGTCCTTGTCTCCGACAACGAGCCGGTCAAGACCGGTCAGATCCTGGCGCGGATCGACGACCGCGATTTCAGGACGGCGCTCGATCAAGCCCACGCCGATGTCGCCGCAGCCGATGCCGCGGTGCGTAACCTCAATGCGCAGATCGAACTGCAGGAGCCGGTAATCCAGCAGCAGGCCGCATTGGTCGAGGCCGGTGAAGCGGGGCTTGAATTCGCGCGGGAAGAACAGGCCCGTTACGACGGCTTGATGAAGACCGGCTCCGGCACCATCCAGCGCGCGCAGCAGACCGACGCGGCGCTACGCGAGAAGTCCGCCCAGTTGCTCGGAGAGAAGTCGGCATTGATCGCCGCCAACAAGAGGATCGAGGTGCTCGCGACCGACCGCGCCAAGGCGGTTGCCCAGCTCGATCATGCCCGCGCGGTCGAGCAACAGGCAGCGCTTAACCTGTCCTATACGCGGATCACCGCGCCCGTTGACGGTACGGTCGGCGCGCGCTCGCTGCGGGTCGGCCAGTTCGTGCAAGCCGGCACCCAGCTGATGGCAGTCGTGCCGCTCGATGCGGTCTATGTGGTCGCCAATTTCAAGGAGACGCAGCTCACCCATGTGCGCGACGGACAGCCGGTCGAGCTGCGGATCGACAGCTTCCATTCGACCAGACTGACGGGCCGTGTCGACAGCCTGTCGCCGGCGAGCGGCCTGGAATTCGCGCTGCTGCCGCCCGACAACGCTACGGGCAACTTCACCAAGATCGTGCAGCGCGTGCCGGTGAAGATCGTGCTCGACGACCGCAGGCTGAAGGGCCTGCTACGCCCCGGCATGTCGGCGCTGCCGACCATCAACACCAAGACCGCCGTCCTCGCCGAGCGCGAAGCCGAAAAGCGCGTTGCATCGCGCGCCCCTCAGCCCCGTAGCTGAACGACAATCGTTCCTCCTGCGCACGCGAAGAGACGGCCATGACCACGGATCGAACCATCGGCGACGTCGCCCCAACCGGCGATGCCGGGTCGCCCGGCGCGGCCCCGGCTGCTCCCGTCGTCTCCGCAAGAACCTGGCTTGCGGTGATCGGCTCCACGCTTGGCGCCTTCATGGCGGTCCTCAACATCCAGATCGTCAATGCCTCGCTTGCCGACATCCAGGGCGGGATCGGCGCGGGGATCGACGATGGCGGCTGGATCTCGACCTCGTATCTGATCGCCGAGATCGTGGTGATCCCGCTCAGCGGCTGGCTCGCACAGGTATTCTCGGTTCGCATCTACCTGTTGACCAACGCCGTCCTCTTCCTGGTGTTCTCGGCGGCCTGCGCGCTCGCACAGGACCTGTCGCAAATGATCGTGCTGCGCGCCGTGCAGGGCTTCACCGGTGGCGTGCTGATCCCGATGGCGTTCACGCTGATCATCACGCTGCTGCCGAAGGCGAAGCAGCCGATCGGCCTGGCGCTGTTCGCGATTTCCGCGACCTTTGCGCCCGCGATCGGACCGACCATCGGCGGCTATCTCACCGAGAATCTCGGCTGGGAATACATCTTCTACGTCAACGTCGTGCCCGGCGCGGTCATGATCGCCATGCTGTATGTCTCGCTGGACGCGACGCCCATGAAGCTCTCGTTGCTGCGCGAAGGCGACTGGGCCGGTATCGTCACCATGGCGATCGGGCTCGCCGCGCTGCAGACCGTGCTGGAAGAAGGCAACAAGGACGACTGGTTTGGCTCGCCGTTCATCGTCCGTCTCGCCGCGATCGCCGCAATCTCGCTCACGCTGTTCGTCGCGATCGAGCTGACCGCCAATAAACCGCTGCTGAACCTGCGCCTGCTGGTTCGCCGCAATTTCGGCTTTGGCGTTCTCGCAAATCTGCTGCTTGGAGTCGCTCTATACGGCTCGGTCTATGTCCTGCCGGTCTATCTCTCGCGCATCCAGGGCTATAATTCCGAGCAGATCGGCATGGTCCTGGCCTGGACCGGGTTGCCGCAGCTCCTGCTGATCCCACTGGTGCCGCAGCTCATGAAGCGCGTCGACCCGCGCATCGTGATCGGCGCCGGCTTTGCGCTGTTCTCTGCCTCCAACTTCATGAACATCTACATGACCAATGACTATGCCGCCGATCAACTGTTCTGGCCCAACGTAATCCGCGCCTTTGGTCAGGCCCTCTGCTTCGCGCCGCTTTCAGCGGTCGCCACGGCCGGCGTCGAGTCCGAGAATGCCGGGTCTGCATCCGCGCTGTTCAACATGACGCGGAATCTCGGCGGCGCCATCGGCATCGCCGCGCTGCAGACACTTCTCACCAAGCGCGAGCAGTATCACTCCAACGTGCTGATGCAATCGGTATCGATGTTCGAGCAGGCGACCCGGACCCGGATCGAGCAGCTTACGCAGTATTTCATGAACCACGGCATCATCGATCGCGTCGACGCTGCGCACCGCGCCTATGTTGCGGTCGGCAAGGTCGTGCAGAAGCAGGCTTTCATCCTGGCCTTCAGCGACACCTTCTACGTACTCGGTGCAGCCCTGATCGTCGCGCTGCTCGCCGCGTTGCTGCTGAAGAAGTCCGGCCCGCTCGAGGCCGGCGGTGCCCATTGATCATCGTTCAACCCGCATCTCCTAAGGAAAGGAAACTCCCATGTTGAAGAACAAGGTTGCCGTCGTGACCGGATCGACCAGCGGCATCGGGCTCGGCATCGCCAGAGAGTTGGCCAGGCTCGGCGCCGACCTCGTCTTGAACGGCTTCGGCGATGCCGGTGAAATCGAGACGATCCGCAGCGGGATTGCGCGCGAGTTTGGGGTGCGTGTCGTCTACGACGGCGCGGACATGTCGAAGGCAGACGCCGTACGCGGCCTGATCGCCGCGACGATCGACAAGTTCGGGCACCTCGACATTCTCGTGAATAATGCCGGCATCCAGTTCACCGCGCCGGTTGAAGATTTTCCGGCCGCCAAGTGGGATGCGATTCTGGGTATCAACCTGTCGGCGGCGTTCCACGGCATCGCGGCGGCCGTGCCACAGATGAAGAAGCAGCGCTGGGGGCGGATCGTCAACATCGCTTCGGCGCACGGCCTCGTCGCGTCGACACACAAGGCGGCTTACGTCGCTGCCAAGCACGGGCTGGTCGGCTTGACCAAAGTGGTGAGCCTGGAGACCGCCGGAAGCGGCGTGACCTGCAATGCGGTTTGTCCTGGATGGGTACGAACGCCGTTGGTGGACAAGCAGATCGACGACATCGCGGCGCAAAGAGGGATTGGACAAAAGGAAGCCGCCAGGGACCTGCTGGCCGAGAAGCAGCCATCCCTGGAATTCGTCTCTCCGGCACAACTTGGGGCCACCGTGGCTTTCCTGTGCTCGGCCGCCGCCGATCAGATCACGGGCACAGCGATCTCGGTCGACGGCGGCTGGACCGCGCAATAGGAGGCTCTCTCATGGTGCAAAGGTCGGCTGATTCATCTGACGACGTAGTGGAGCTGTCGCGCCTCGAGGCGCGGCTGCCACCGTTGCTCAGCGTCATCGCCGGAATGGTCGACTTCACCGGCTTCTCCACCCTGGGCCATATCTTCACGGCCCATGTGACCGGCAATATCGTGCTGGCCACCGTCGTTGCCGTCGACCGCGGCCCGTTTCATTGGGCCCAGTTGCTGGCCATCCCCGTCTTCCTGTTGGCACTGGCAACCGTCGCGCTGATCGCCCGAGCGTCCCGGAGGCACGGTCCGAGCCTGGCACGGCTGCTGCTTCTGGTTCAGTTGCTTGTACTTGCCGCGCTCTTGATTTTCAGCGTCATCGCGAAGCCCTCTGCCGATCCGGTTGGCGTGCGAGCCGGCACGGCCGCGATGATGGCCGTGTCCGCGATGGCCTGCCAGTATGCGCTCCTTCGACTCGCCATGCCCGGCGCGATCTCGACGGCGGTGATGACCGGCAATCTCGCCAACGCCGTCTTGTCAGCGATGGACCTGCTCTCAGCCAGCCGTCCCTTGCTGCCGCCCGATTCAACGCCGCTGTACCGCTCGCTTGACCGCTTGCTCGGATTTCTCGTGGGATGCGTTGTTGCCGCGGCCGCGATTTCGTTGGTGGGAGATTGGGCCTGGTCTCTCCCGACGGCGCTGGCTGCCGTTGCAATTGGGGTGCGCTAACGGCTGCTGGCGGAGGAATCGCGCGGACGGCTAGCCCTTCGACCGCACTCCCTAATTCAGTTCAGGCGCCCGGGGAATCTCGAATATGCCGTGATGTCGTCCTGAACGTGTGCACGTGATCGCCCGAGGCGCCCTCAAGGCTTGCTTACGTTGCCGGCAGCGAGGTTTTGCTTGATCTCCCGGTGCACACGCCGCCTCCTAATCGATTGAAACGCTTAAACTCTTGCTCCAATCCATCATGGGCAAGTTTGAGCTGCTCCAGTAATTGGTGTCCAATTAGATGCATCCAGTTAGATGCAACCAGAGACAGTACGTCGCCAATGACAAATCAGGAGGCCACCCTGCCCCGGTCCGGTCAGCCCATCGGTTCAAATAATGGAGGCGGAACCCAGCTATTTCCCGTCTCGACATTCGTCCGCTGACCTCATGTTCAGAAGCTGCCGTTGGCGCGATGACCAGGCTAAGGAAAATCGAGTCCTGTCACATCAGACCTAGGCTGCGGACCAGCATGTAAATCGCAACCGCGAATATGAGCGCCGCAAACACGGTGTTCAACGCGCCCTTGCGGCCAGCGAGCGAGGTCGCGGAGCGGGCGCCAAGAAGCCCGCCGAGGACGCCGCCGACGATGAACAACGTGGCGAGAGACCAATCTACAAAGCCGGACAGAGCGTAGTTCGCCGCAGTGGTCAGCCCGAAGGCGGTGACCGCCAGGAGAGACGACCCCACCGCGTACAGGATCGGCATGCCAGTGGCGGCGATCAGGGCCGGGACGATCAAAAAGCCACCTCCGATGCCGAAGAAGCCGGACAAGGCTCCCGTGACGAGTGCCAAGGCCAGAAGCTTCGGCAGATTTTCACGGGTGAGCCGAACCGACGCCTCGCCCCCGCCGGAGCCGCCCCTCAACATCAGCACGCCTACCACCAACATCACGATGGCGAACAGGGCGAGCAGCTTCTGACCATCGATGATCTTGCCGAGGGTAGAGCCGAGAAAGGCACCAGCTATTCCCGCGAGCGCGAACACGGAGGCGCAGCGCCACTTCACATTGCCGGCGCGCACGTGAGTCGCAAGATTCGCGGCAGCATTGGCCGCGACGGCGATCGCGCTGGTCCCGATCGCCACATGCGGGTCCGATACCCCGACCACATAGATGAGGAGCGGCACGGCCAAAATCGAGCCGCCTCCTCCGACTAACCCCAGCGAAAAGCCGACCAGCGAGCCGGAGGCGATGCCGAACGCGCCTTGGGTCAACGACAGCATCGTAGACTCCTCGATCGCACGTCACGGCCTCGCGAGACGCAGGGACTCTGGTTCCAGGTCCGCCTCTATCGGGAGGCGACCCACGCAGCAAAACGGGTAAGACCTACCGCGATCAGCTCGACGCCGGCTTAGGCCGACATCGCGAATCACTCGGCTGACACCAGCTGACGAGAAGCGTGGCCGCGAGGGCAAGGCTGCTACCACCGATCTGCATTTGGCGTCGAAGCTCGAGCAGTTAACGCCGGTCGGTCGCGACCGGCAGACCTGCCTTGCGCCAAGCCTCGAGCCCGCCTTCGACTATGAAAGCCTCGCAGGTTTGGTCGAGTTTCGCCGCGAGCCGAGCCGCGTTGGCCTGGGTGCGGGCGCCGCTCTTGCAGTGAAAGATGACCGCCTTGCCTTGGTGCGCAGCGAAATTCACTTCGTCGAGCTTCGACAACGGCAGATGCCGCGCACCGGGAATCTTCTCGCGGGCGTGTTCATCCGCCTCGCGGATGTCGATGAGAATAGCGCCGCTGTCGAGAAGATCGCGCGCCGCTTTCGGCTTGATTGCAGGTAGAGACATTCTTACCTCCTTGTTACTTATCTGCGTTTCGTCTTGACGGGTGCGCAAAACAGCCTGTGCAGCGTGGCGAAGAGTTGCTCGATGCGCGGATCGGCAATGCGATACCAGAGCGTTTGGCTCTCCCGCCGGAACGTGACGAGACCCTCCTCGCGCATTCTTGCGAGGTGCTGCGAGAGGGCCGATTGCGACAGATCGACGGCGCTCGCGAGGGAGCTCACATTGGCCTCGCCGCATTCGACGAGCCTGCACAGGATCATCAACCGGCGTTCATTGGCGAGCGCCCGCAAGATCCCGGCCACCTCGACCGCCTGCTTCTCGAATGCTTCTGGATCGAACGTTAGGGTGGCCATCGGCCAATACCTCTTACTTTAGCTATCACTTTTTTAGTGATATCTAATATCTATGTCAGGAGCCGACCGAAAGATAGCGTCCGGAGGTTTCACAATGTCACAACCGGTCATCCGATCCTTGACGAGACTGTTCATGTGTCACGACTACAAGGCTCCCGGTCGTGACACCTTCGCCTGGGAGACCACGGTGCGCGAGCAGCGTGAGAACAACGTCCACGTCAAGCAAGGGGTGTCGGAAGACGAATTCGTGGCCATGCGTCAGGCGCGGGACACCAAATTGCCGGCCCCGCGGCGGCGGCTGCCCTCCATCCAGGTCAACATCCGTGCCGGCAAATTTCCGCCGGCCGAAGCCAACGGGGTGCGCCACCTCACCATCCCGGTGACGCTGAAGGGAGGCGCACAGACCTGCGTCTAGGCGCGAGACGTTCGCGCGGGACGCGGCGGCACCCATCGTTGCTCAAAGATCGAACGTCAGCTCCGATCTGGTTCCGCTGCGATCTTCGCGGTTCGCTATGGTGAGTTCCGCCCCGACTTTTGCAAGCACCAGCTTGACGGTCGCAAGACCCAGGCCGCTTCCGATCGGACTCCTCGGTCTTCCCCGGAAAAAACGCTTGCCGATCTGGTCGAGCGCGTCCGCAGGAATCCCCGGCCCTCGTCCTCGATCGCGATGGCGTTCTTCCCGGCGATCCAGACGACACGTCTCTTGCGGGTATGCTGCATGGCGTTCTCATGCAGGCTGCGAAGCGCGAGCTGGGGGCATTCGACGTTCCTGGCAAGCACGCCGAACCCACGGGCCTCGAGCGCGGCTATTGTCCGGTCGTCGGCTTCCGGAAAAGGAACGTCTAGCCTCTTCGCGAAGTATTAGGACATCCCGGGCTTCTCTACTGAGTGACGGGCAGAGCTGTGCGGGGCCTCTTGGCGATATTCGGCGGAATAAGCGACATTGGCCCGCATTTCTCGGTTGATACGGCAATTGTCGCTCTCTGCGGAGTGGAGAAGTACCCGGTTTCGCGTCGTCGTCATCATTTCCTCCGCGCTGGCAACGACTACGCCGGGATGATCGGATTCGTTCTAACCTGGTAAAGTCAGGTTGTCTGACTGATACGCCTAAGTCTGACTGGAGCGGATCCAACTCACGGTGGAAGCCCTCAACCTTTCCAAGATTTCACAGGACGTCAAACGCTTTTGAGTTGATCTTCCTGCTCGCTCAGCGAGAGTTCTGTCGGAGATGTTGCTTGATTGCGACCCGGACACCGCGATGAATGGAGCCGTAGCAATGCCCCAATTCGATCTTGATCTCGTGCGCACGATGAGGACGGCACTCGAAGAGGCGATGTCGAGAGTACCTTCTGATCTGGCGACGATATCAACCAAGGCGCTTCTCGCCGAATGCATTCTCAAGGCCGCGGCCCAAGGGCACACCAACTATGCCGAACTCGTTACCGCGGCCACCGACCATATCCAGACCATCGCATCGATGCTTTCGTAGGAACGTCGGATGGTCACGGACCAGCAGGCGCGGCGGCCTAGCTCCGCATCTGCCGGGCTTCCGTGGACTCGACCCACCAGAAGAACAGCCCGGCACCGACTGCAAGCACAGCGAACCAGGCGATATCAGGAACGCCCGTCACATCCGGAAGACGAACCTTGCCCAGCGTCCAGACGTTCAGCACGTGAGCCTTCAGCCAGTCGAAACTCAGCGCGTAGAGGATGGCGCCTGCGATCATGCCGAACGCACCGACCAAAGCATGGATGCTGCCCGTAGCGATGGCACCTAGCGCCGTTCCCGGGCAGTAGCCGTACACCACCATGCCAACGCCGAACAGGGCGGCGCCGAGCGCGACCGCCAGCATGTTGGCGTCCTTCACGTAGTATTTTGTATTGCCGGTATCGACGAGCAGCAGCACGCCAATGCCGCCGACGACGATCGCGGTGCCCATCACCTTCAGCACGGTAAAGTCGCGCAAGCGAAACTGGTTCTCGATCACGTTGCAGCTCGTGACTTTGCCACGCTGCAGCAGGAAACCGAAGGCTGCGCCCATCAGCAGCGGGCCAAGGATCGTCATTATCGCGGTCATGGCATCCTCCTCAGTTCTTGCGGAACATGAGCGCGGAAATGCCGAGCCCTGTCGCAAACATCACCGCCAGGAATAGCCAACTTGACACTGCGAGCTGCAGACCGCCGGAAATGCCATGTCCGCTGGTGCAGCCGCCGGCCAGCCGAGCTCCGTACATGATCACGGCGCCGCCGAGAAACGCGGCGACAAATCGTTTCGTGACCGACGACCCGAACCGCTCCCTCCAGACGTCCGGTATAAGCTCGAGCCGCCACGTTCCCGACATCACGGCCGAGATGAACGCGCCGAACGGAATGCCGAGGAGAAACCAGACGCCATAGTCCCACTTCAGCGGCATGCTCTTCCAATAGGCGTTCTGTGCCACCGCCTCGGGCCCGATCGCCGGTAAGGCGAATAACGAGGCGATACGTGAATAGGCAGTGGTGACGCCGAGCGGATCACCGAACACCGCGAAGGCGATCCAGCTCAAGAGCCCGATCCCGGCGCCGACGAGATAGGGCGACCAGTCGACCCGCGCGGCGTGCGGAGCTTCGCGAACGTAGCTTTCCGTGATGTTGGTCATGTGCGTTTCCCCGTCAGAGCAGGACGGCCGCGTCCTTCCGGAACGATCGACCATATGGAACATCATATTCAAAAATTGCAATTTAGCAAATTCTAAAGTAAGCGCGTCAGGCGCCCGATGCTGCCGGACCCGCCCGCTGTGATTGCGGCATGCCGCCGCGGTCGACGAGCAGGTCGGTGAGCCCTGCTCCCAGCCACATGCCGCCGAGCACCAGCCAAGCGGTGAGCGCGAACACCGAGGCACCGGTCACCCCGGCGCCCACCGCGCAGCCGCCCGCTAACATCGCACCGAATCCCATAAGCACCGAGCCCAACAGATAGCGTCTCATGCCGAGCCCGTCCGAGAACCCCTCGAGCCGCAGCTCGCGCGAAGCCAGCGCAGCGACGAACGAGCCGAGAAACACGCCGGGAATGATGCCGAGGTCGAAGCCAAGCCGAAGCTGCGAGCTGTTCAGCACCAGCATCAGCAACTCGGCCGACGGGCCGCTGAAGGTCAGGCTCTTGAGCGTCACCGGCGCGAACGACGCCTGGGACAGCTGATAGGTGAAGAGCCAACCGCCGACGACCGCCGCCCCGGTCGCCAGCGCGGACAGGATCAGGCGGCGCGACAACCGGCTGCGGAAGGCGAAGGCGAGCCCCATGAGCAGCCACAACCCTCCGAAGGCCAGCTTCTCGGACGTGCCGGCGCCGAACACGGCCAGGACATCGCGCGACCGCCCGCCATCCACCAGCCAGAGACTGGTCAACCACTCGCGCGCGGGAGACAACAGGCCACGATAGGAGGCCTGTGCCGTCACTGCGAACACCAGACCTGACAACAGCGCTCTCAGATTGCCATTGGCTGAGAGCACGAGCAGCCGGCTGGCGCAGCCGCGCGCGAGGATCATTCCGACACCGAACATCGCACCACCCGCCAGCGCTCCGGAGACACTGCCCTGCTGCGCGAGTTGGCGCGCCTCGGAGACGTCGAGCACGCCCACAGCGACAAGCGCCTGCGTGCCGACGAGTGCAGCGGCAAAGGTCAACAGCCAGACCGCGAGCCGCGGCCCGCCTTCGCCGCGGGAGAATTCGACCGCGGCGGCACGCAGGCAGAAGCGGCTGCGCTGGGCGAAAAACCCGAACACGGCGCCCACCAGAAGGCCACCGAGCCAGGATAGCCGGTCTTCGCCCAACAGATCGATGGCTGACGTCAGCACGACCGCCTCAGCTTCCCTCAGAGCCCGCGAATCTACCGATTTCGCGGGCCTGGCCCATGAGCCAGATCAAACACCGCGGAGATGCACGGCGCTCCCTAGCCCGCGCTCAGGGCCGCAGATAGGCGTATCCTTGCTGTTGCAGTTCTGCGAGCCGGACCACGCCGCCCTTCTCGGCCACCGCAAATCCCGGGGTGAGGTCGTCAAGCTTCACGCCCTGCGCCTTCATCGTATTGGCGCAAGCGTCAAAGCCAACGCCGGCTGCCGCGAGTTTCTGCATCATCGCAACGATATGATCCCGAGCGGCCAGCGCGTGGAAGGCCCGCAGCGCCGGTCCATGCACGACCAACCTGATGTCGGCCCTGCCCGGTCCGCCGACACCGTCGACGTGATTCTGCAGATTGCCGAGAGCGAAAACGACGCGGTCGGCATCCGCGAGGTGATACACGACGCGCTGCCGCGCCGGCGCCTCGGTCGCCGCGACCGCCTCTCCTACCCCGAATGCACCGAGTAACCCGGCAAGGCTCGCGCGAAGCATGGATCGACGCCGCATGTCTCCTCCTATCGTGTCAGCTTGATGAATTCGATGATACGATCGGCCGCGTCTTCCGCGAACAGGTCGCGGAAGAAATGGTCGGCGTCCTCGATCGTGACGAGCTGCACGCGACCGTTGCTCGATCCCGCGAGCGTCGCAAAGGACGAGGCCACGTCGGGCACGACCGAATCCTTGCTCGCCGCGAGCACGAGCACGGGTATCTTGAGTTGCGCGACGAGCCCCACGGTATCCTCGCCCGGATCGGCACCGTAAAAGGAAGCAAAGGTGCGCGCCGTGACCACCGCGTTGCGGCAATAGATGAAGCCGGCCGCATCCATCCATTCGCCGCCGCGACCTGCCGCGACGGCCTTCATTGCCTTGTCCAGCAACGGCTCAAGCGGCTTGGCGTAGTTCGCGGCATAGGAGGCCCGCAAGGTCGCCTCGGCCCCGGCGGTCACCGGCGCGAGCAGCACCGCGCCTTCGAGCGGCGGGTTCCAACCTGCCGCCAGATAGCGCGCCACCTGGTTGCCGCCACGCGAATGGCCGACAGCGTAAACCCGCCGTGAAATGCCCTGTGCGCGCCGAACCCAAGCGCCGATCTCAGCAACGGCATCATCCGTGACGTAATCGTGCCGCGCCGCGCAGTCGTACATACCCTTGCGACGATCCTGTCCCAGCGACAGCGTATGCGCGAGCGAGGCGATGCCGCGCTCGGCGAGCGCCTGTGCCAGCGTCTTGATCGCATCCATGTCCTTGTGCGCCAGGGTGCCGTGGGTCATCACGACGAGCGGGGTGTCTGGCTGCATCGATGCCGGCGTCCGCAACGTCGCGAGGGCCGTGCGGCCGCCGATCGACAGTTCGAGTTCCTGCTCGGCGGCGCTGACCGTTCCCGTCAACGACAGCACCAGCGCCAGTCCCATCGACCATCGCATCGGCGAAAATCCCCTCATGGACGAACGATCGTCCAGTTCCTCTGCGCAAGCTCCATCAGGGTCGCAACCCCGACCTGGGCGATGCTGACGCCCTGCATCAGCGGCGGCCGCTTGCCTTCCTTGACCGCAAGTGTTTCCAGTGTATTGCCGCAAGCGACGAAGCTCACATTGGGCATCGACTTCAAGAAATTCGTCAGCCGCTCTCGCACCGCGGAGCGATCCTCGAGCAGCATGTCGAGGCCGCCATTGAAGGCGACCACGACGATCTCGACGTCCTCGCCCTGCCCGGAATAATGGCGCGAGACGTTCGCGGCCACATCGAGCACGGCACGCATCTTGGAGGGCTCATCGTCGCTGATCTGGAGCGCGAGCCGATGCGGCTCCGCTGCCGACGCCGGAGCCGCACATGTCGCGATGAGCAAGCCGGTGGCCACCACCGCGCGAAGCAGGGTGCTGCGGCTCGCCCTGCCCGGGTTCACTCGACGCCCCGGGACTTCCCGCTCTTGGAATCCTCCGGCGTCACGTCGATCGCGGCGGCACGCGCCGTGATCTTCACCGGCGCAATGCAGTCCTTCATGCAGGGATCCTTCTGCCAAAAGGATTTCTCGGTATTCGCGCGGTCGTCCATCACAAAACCCTGCTCGTTCGGCATCTTGATCGAGGCGAGATTCTTGTTGTTCAGCTCGAAATCCTGGTCGGTGATGACGTCGTTGAGATAGAGGACGTAGGCGACCAGCGCATAATATTCGTTGACCGAGAACGACTCCGCGTTGCCATAGGGCATGGCATGGCGGACATAGTCGAACACGGTCGATGTATACGGCCAGTAGGATCCGACCGTCTTGACCGGGTTGTCGCTGGTGAGCGAGCCCTTGCCGCCGGCCAGCACCGGCCAGCGGCCGTTGCCTTCGCCGAATTCGCCATGGCAGGCCGCGCAATTGTCCATGAAGAGCTTCTCGCCCTGCGCGACCGTGCCCTTGCCTTCGGGCAGACCCTGGCCGTCCGGCCGCACATCGATGTCCCAGCCGCGGATTTCGTCAGCGGTCGGCGCCCGTCCGATCTTGTAGCGCAGGCCAAGTTTAGCTTCCGGCCTGCCTTCCATCTTGCCTTGCGCCAGCGCGGTCGTGGCGATCGCGGCAGCCAGCAGCGCTGCTGCAACGAGCTTAAGCGACTTCGACATTTTCGACCTCACCATTGGCCAGCACATGCCAGGTCTGGATGCCATTGTTGTGATAGATGGAGTTGACGCCGCGAATCTTGCGCAACTCGGCCTTGCTCGGCTGCACGTAGCCGGTTTCGTCCTGCACGCGCGATTGCAGCAGCAACGGCTCGCCGTTCCAGTCGAACTCGTAGTAGAAGCGCGTCAGCGCCTTGTCGAGGACCGGCCCGTCGATTCGCGCCGGCGACCAGTTGCGGCCGCCATCGAGCGAGACGTCGACGCGCTTGACCTTGCCGTTGCCGCTCCAGGCCAGGCCCGAAACGATGGTAAAACCCTTGCCGTGCCTGATCGGCGCTTGCGGACTCGGATTCGTGATAACCGACTTGGCGTCCATCGACCAGGTGAAGCGGCGAGCCTTGCCGTTCGGCATAAGGTCGGTGTACTTCGAAGTTTCCTCGCGGGTGTGCCAGGGCTGATCGCCGATCTTGATCCGGCGCAGCCACTTGACCCAGAGATTGCCCTGCCAGCCCGGCACGACCAACCGCATCGGATAGCCCTGCTCGGGATAGAGCGCCTCGCCATTCATCTTGTAGGCGATGATGCAGTCGTCGAGCGCCTTCTCGATCGGCAGGCTGCGATCCATGGCGGCGGCATCGGCACCTTCGACCAGGAGCCATTTGCCGCTGGTCTTGACGCCGGCCTCCTCGAGCAGCGTGCGCAGCGACACCCCGGTATACTGTACGCAATGGATCATGCCGTGCGTGAACTGGCAGCCATTGAGCTGGGCTCCGCGCCATTCCATGCCCGAATTCGCCGCGCATTCCATGAAGTGGATGCGGTTGACGCGCGGATAGCGCTTCAGCTCTTCCAGAGTGAGGATGAGCGGACGCTCGACCAGCCCATGGAGCATCAGGCGGTGATCGGCCGGATCGATCTCGGCGATGCCGCCGTGATGCCGCTCGAAACAGAGTCCGTTCGGCGTAATGATGCCTTCGAGCTCATGCAGCGGCGTGAAGCTCACCGAGGACTCGCGCGAGGCGGTCAGCCATTCGACGTCGCGCCGCACGACGTCCTTCTCGAACTTCGACGGCTTGCCATAGGGGCGGACGGCGACGCCCTCGCCGAGCGACTTCGTCCATTCAGGGACGTTGGGCGGCTGGTTCGCAGGATTGCCGGCTCCGGCCGCGGCGGGCTTGGCGAGCAGCGACGCCGCAACGCCGGCACCAGCGGCCAGGAAACTGCGTCGGGATTGCCGGGGACTGTCCATCTTCGACATCGCTTCTTACGCTCCGGTAACTTTGACGGCCCTGTTGGGCTCGAGCCGAACGGTTTTCTGTCGCGTCAGGTAGTTCGCGACGACGTCCCAGATCGGCGGTCCTTCGGTTCCTTCGTTGACGCTGGCCCAGCCGGCAACCTGGTATTCCCTGGCGGGATCGATCGGCGTGCCGGTCTTGAGAACCCGCATGTTGGAGATGCGGCTGCCTTGCGGCTTCGTGACGTCGATCGCGTAAGACAGTCCGCCGATCCGCACCATGTCGCCGCCCTGCTGGTAGTAGGGATCGATGTTGAAGAGATTGTCGGCGACGTCCTCGATGATCTCCTTCAACCGCGCGCCGGTCATGCCCATGCGGTAGACCGCGGGATAGGTGATCGCGGTTGCGTTGGTGACGTCCTCGAAGGTGATGTCTTGCCCCGGCAGCACACTCGTGCCCCAGCGGAAGCCGGGCGACAGTGCGATCTCGGCGTCGCGCTCCTGCAGCAAGGCCTGACAGATCAAATCGTCGAAGGTGCCGTTGAAATTGCCACGCCGGTAGAGCAGCGAGTCGGTCTTGCCGAGCACCTTGACCAGATCGGACGCGAAGGGCTTGCGGACCTCGGCGATTTTCGCCGCCATCTCGGCGTCCGCCGTGATCACATCGGAGAACAGCGGAATGAGCTTGTAACGGAACGCCTTGACCTCACCGTCGCGAACGTCGAGATCGAGCCGCGATACGAACTTGCCGGACGAGCCCGACGCGATCAGCAGGGTCTTGCCGACCTTGACGGCTTCGGGCAGCGCGTCATGGGTATGTCCGGTCAGGATGACGTCGATGCCCTTGACGCGGCTCGCGAGCTTGCGGTCGACGTCGAAGCCGTTATGCGACAGCAGCACGACGAGTTGCGCGCCGCCCTTGCGCGCCTTGTCGACCTGCGCCTGGACATCTTCCTCGCGCACGCCGAAGGACCAGTTCGGGATCATCCAGCGCGGATTGGCGACCGGCGTATACGGAAACGCCTGGCCCAGTACCGCGATCTTGACGCCGCCGCGCTCAATCATGGTCGAGGCATCGAAGGCCGCCTCGTTCCACTCGGTGTCGCGGATGTTGAGGCCGAGAAAGGGGAAGCCGAGCCCGTCGATCGCCTGCTTGACGCGCTCGGTGCCATAGGTGAACTCCCAATGGCCGGTCATGGCATCGGGCTTGAGCAAGGCCATGCAGTCGATCATGTCCTGGCCGCGCGTCTTGAGCGACGACCATGAGCCCTGCCAGGTGTCGCCGCCATCGAGCAGCGCGACCTTGTCGCCGCGCTCGGCGCGGATCGCCTTGATCACCGTCGCGGCGCGATCGAGGCCACCGATCCGGCCATAGCTCCTGGCGAGTGCCTCGAAACCCTCCGAGGTCAGGGCGTAGGCCGCCGACGAGCCGGGCGGGATGCCGAAGCGCGCGAGAAACTCCTTGCCGGTGACGTGCGGCGGCAGCCCCTTCGCCTCGCCAACCCCGAGATTGGTCGATGGCTCGCGGAAATAGAGCGGCATCAGCTGGCCGTGGATGTCGGTCACATGCACCAGCGTGACGTTGCCGACGGGCTCGAAGGCCAGCAATTCCTTCTCGGTCAGACGCTGCTGGGCGACCGCCCGGGTCAGGCCGGGGCCCACGCCGGCCGAGAGCGCCGCCGTTGCCGCAGCCACCTGGATAAATTCGCGGCGCGAGATCATGCGCAATGCTCCTGCATGCTCGTCGTTTCAGTTACGGACCGACGGCGTCTCGACGGGCAAGCCGATGCCGCGCCAGGCAACGAAGAGTTCGAGTGCGAGGAAGTCGTCGGACAACGGCTTGAACGGTTCGGCGCGCACGTCGAACATGCAGCCCTCGAAGCGCTCATGAAGCGGCACAACACGCTGATCGCGCAGCCGATAGGTCGGAAAGCCGTTGGTTTGGCCCTGGCTCAGAAAATCGGCGCGCATGAACTTGCCGTTGTTGCGCTCGTGGCAGGAGGCGCAGGCGAGATCGAGCTGTCCATAGCGCGTGTAGTAGGTCTGCTTGCCGCGCTCGAACCACGGCGACATCGGACCGTCGGTCTTCACCGCCACCGGTATGCCGTGCGATTGGTAGCGCACGAAAGTGGTCATGTCGGTCAGCTCCCTGGATTTGAATTTCCAGGGCTCTGCCTTCATGTGCTCGGTGCGGCAGATGTTGACGCGCTGCTCGAGATTGACCGGCTTCTTCAGCTTGTCGTCCCATTTCGGCATCGCCGCGCCGACGCCCTTCATGCTCGTCTCGGCCTCGCCATGGCAGCTCATGCAGGACTTGCCTTCGTTGCCCTCGACCCTTTTCCAGACGTCGGCGGCGCGCTCCACCGCGAGGAAGCCGGGGTTCTCCAGGTCGTCGTCCTGCAGCGCTCGCGTTTCCTTGCTGCGGAACTGATAGCCGGAGATGATGGTCTTGAAGACGTGTCCGGGGGGCGCGGGGATGCCCTTGCGTTCCGCCTCCTGCGCGGAGGCACACGTCGCCGCCGATGCGGCCGCGGCGATCACGACGGCGAGTCCAATATATCGCGACAGCATCCGCCCTCTCCCTCGAAGCTCTACAGCACTACGCCTTGAGCGCGACCTTCTCTTCGGCCGTAATCACCGAGCCGTCGTCATCGGTCCAGGCGAACTTGAACGTCCCGGCCTCGTCCACCCTTGCATTGAACTGGATGTAGGGGTTGGCCGAGATCGCGGGTTCTAGCGCGCAGCTGAAGACCGGCTTGCCGTTGAACTCGCAGGTGAACTTGTTGATGATCTTGCGCGGAATCGGCTTGCCCTGCGCATCTTTGCGCTGGCCCGATTCCATGACGTGCGAGACCAGGGATTTGATCTGGATGATTTCGCCCTTGGCCGCTTCCTTGGGAAGCTTGAGGCGCGGTTTCTCTGCCATCGTCCGTCTCCTTTAGCTTTAGCCGCCGCAGCCGCCGATCGTGACCTTGACGGTCTTCTGCTCCGTGAACAGCG
The DNA here is from genome assembly GCF_058807535.1 of Bradyrhizobium sp. GW821-FHT12B03. Classification (NCBI taxonomy): domain Bacteria; kingdom Pseudomonadati; phylum Pseudomonadota; class Alphaproteobacteria; order Hyphomicrobiales; family Nitrobacteraceae; genus Bradyrhizobium; species Bradyrhizobium sp. GW821-FHT12B03. Next base: position 18,474 of record NZ_JBXAQU010000014.1, on the reverse strand, counting down.
AACCGTCGCTCATCTTCGCGATCGCAACCACGTTCTGCGTGGCTGCGAGCCGGATCCGGACCGAGGCTTCCGCCTTGCCCGAGAGCGGCGTGAACATCAGCGTCGCAACGCCGGCGTTCGGATTGCCGTCGGCGAGAAGCATGACTTCCTTGACGTAGGATTCCGCCGTCATCGGGCTCTCGACCGTGAGCGAGAGCGGCACGGTGTTGCCATTCTCCGCGATCTCCGGCAGGTCGAGCGCGATCTTGCCCTTGATCGGCTGCTTGCCGCCGGTGAACTTCTCGATCCACTTGGCGGCGTCGTTGCTCACTTCGGCATCGGCCGCCATCGGCATCAGGGTCAGCATGACGAAGCCGCCCCCGAGCGCGAATGCCTGCCGTCGATTGATGGCTTTCATTCCTTGATCCTCCTCGCCGTCAGTTCAGCGTCTTGAGATAGGCGACCACGTCCTCGACCTGAGTGGCCGTCAGAATTGACTTGCCGACGAACTCCGGGCGCACCCGGCTCAAGCCGTCGTTCTTGAAGAACGCCGGCATGACCGTATCGGTGAAGATGCGCTTGGGATCGGCCACGATGAGGCGAAGCTGCGCCTCGGTATAGCGACCGGCGACGCCGTCGAGCGACGGGCCGAACTCGCCGTGAAATTCCTCGGACTTCAAGCTGGTAACCTGGTGGCAGGCCAGGCAATTGCCGAGCGTGCGCGTCAAGAACACCTTCTTGCCGGCATCGGCATTGCCCAGTGTACCGGTCAACGATTTGGGCAGGGCGTCATCGACGACATCGAGCTTGATCGGCTCCTGCGCGCAGGCGCTTCCGGCCGAAAAACACAGTGCAAACGCAGCCGCGAGCGAGCGCCGCATGTTTCCTACCCTTGATGGCGAGGTGACGCCCGCCTCGTTTTGTGATGGACCCACAGGCCATCAAATTCAATTATTATAATATGTTCATATGAACGGGGGCGTCAAGACAAATTCGCAAGACGCCGCGACCTAGCCGTTAACGGCGAGAAAGTCCTTGAACGAGCCGCGCTCGTAGGCGCGCTCCCGCACGAAGCGGAACATCGCCAAAAAATGCTGCGGCTTGAGATAGCCGGGCGCCCGCGCAACCTCCCGTGCCATCGGCGCTTTTGCCTCGATGCCGCCGGATGACGGCGGAAAGAACTGGAAGGTCGGAGTGAACCGGATCCCGTACTTCTGGGCGATATCCTTTTCCGACAATTCCTGGCCGTCGAAATCCCTAACTTTGCGGGAGCCGATCAGATTGAGCTGCAGCACTTCAAAATTGCCTCGGATGTAGTCCGTGATCGCGGCGTCGGCGAAATTCACCAGATGCGTCTCGCGGCAATAGGGACAGCCGCGCAGCTCCCACATGACCGCAAGGCGCTTGCCGCCCGACGCGGCGCTTTCGAGGTCCTCGCGCAGGTCCAGAAAGCTCTGCAGGAACCAGGGCTCATGATAGAGGCCATCATCGCCGAGCGCCGGCTCAGCTCGCGCCTCGCCGCGACTGGCGGCAATGGCGGCCCCGGACGCAACGGCGAGAAAGCCGCGGCGCGTCAGCCGCCGCGGCGAAAGCGGGGAAGCATGCATTTGAGGAGCTTGCGCATCGATCATTTCTATCATGATATTCAAATACTAGAATGTGACAAGGATTTCCCATCATGCGCTGCATCATAGTTCTGCTGGCGTGGCTCGCAGCAGCCGGGGCAGGCGCCGGTGCGGAGGCCGCCGAACCTGCGGATTTCGCATCGGCAATCCGGTCGATCATGGAAAATCTCCGGACCGCAACGAGCTATGCACGAACAGGCAACATCGCGTTGGCACAGATCGAGACCGAAGAAGCTGCAGCGATATGGAAGACCCTTGAGGGCGGCGCCAGCGCCGCTCCACTGCTTCCTTTCGAGCCGGCGGCGCTGGGCGATTTTCTCGCCAGGGGCCGGATGCGGCTCGCGACCGCGATCGGCGGGCTCGAGCGCGGCGAGAGCATCGTCGCAGGGCGCGACCTGCTTGCGGTCCGCCAGTTGTACCATGACCTTCGTCGCAAAACGGGACTATACGATCTCGGCGATTGCATCCTCGAGATCGCGCCGGCGATGGAGAAGCTGCGAGCCGCGGCGACCCGCTACGGCGAACAGGCCGCACCATCCCACGCCGAGGATACGGTTTCCACCGCGGGTGTGCTTCGCGATCGCCTTCAGCGCTGCAATGATTGGGCTGGCCCGCAAGTCGCACGGCAGGCTCAATTCCGCCGGCTGATCGATGGCGCTATCGCGAGCGCCAGCGAGATCGCCCATGGCGCGATGGCCGGCGACGGTCCGCTCGTGCATCGCTATCTCATCGAGCTGCAGTCGTACGCGCAACTGCTCGACTTTCGCTTCGGTTAGATCAGCCGATGCTGGTCAGGCCGGGGAAGCGCTCCAGCAGCCATTCTGACACTGTGGGCATCAGACCCGTCAGGAACATCAGCCCAGTGAGGACCAAGAACGCGCCCATGGTCTTTTCAACGATGCCAAGATACGCCCGCGCACGGCCAAGCACCTGCATGAAGCGGCCGGTAAAGGCAGCCGCAATCAGGAAGGGAACGCCCGTCCCGGCTGAATAGGCAAGCAGCAACAGCGCGCCCCGGCCCGCAGTGTCTTCGGCGCCTGCCATCAGCAACACGGCCGCGAGGATTGGTCCGGCGCAGGGCGTCCAGCCGAACGCAAAGGCGAGCCCCATGATGAACGCCCCCGCCAGACCCGCCGGGCGGTTCTCGACCTGAACGGTTGCGCTCCGATAGAGCAGCGGAATCCTGAACAGGCCGAGAAAATGCAGGCCCATGACGATGATCAGGGCGCCTGCGACCGTGCCGAGCATCGACAGATGGGAGGAGATGAGACGGCCCGCGAGCGAGGCGGTCGAACCGAGTGCGACAAAAACCAGGGAGAAGCCCGCTACGAAGGCCAGTGCCGAGACCAGGACATGCGGCCGCAGTTCCGGCCGGTCGCCCGCCAGGTCCGTCACGGAAACACCAGCCATGTAGCAGAGGAAGGGCGGCACCAGCGGCAGGATGCAGGGTGAGAGAAAGGACAACAGACCGGCAACAAAGGCCGCCCCGAGCGTGACGTCCAAACCCATTGGGTGCCCTCATCTATATCACATATGCGAATTTAATGATATAAAGGGCGAAAGAAGTCCAGAGATTGTCACACTGGGATGCTCCGTTTCACCGCCCCCCTCGCCACTGTCGCGGGTTTCGCGCTGCTCTCAACCGCTCCCTTGCGCGCTGCGGAGCTCGTCATGTTCGAGCGCGCCGGCTGCGTCTGGTGCGCGCGTTTTGACGCCGAGGTCGCGCCGATCTACAGCAAGACCGAGGAGAGCCGGACCGCGCCGTTGCGCCGCGTCGACCGGGACCATCCTTTGCCGGCGGACCTCGCCCGGATCGATCCCGGCGCCTTCACGCCGACCTTCGTTGTGGTAGATAAAGGACGCGAGATTGGGCGTATTCGTGGCTATCCGGGGGATGCCTTCTTCTTCGGCCTGTTGGGGCGGATCCTGACCAGCTTAGGATCAACGTCCAGCCGGTCCTGACCAGCCGTTCTTGAGGATTGTGAAGCAATGCCACTGCCAAAGCTCAAAGATATCGAGGGTTCCGCCGAGCTCGAGAACATGATCGAGAAGGCGCGCGAGGCCAGCGACATGTTGAAGGCGCTCTCGCACGAATCGCGGTTGCTGCTGCTTTGCATCCTGGCCGAGGGAGAGAAGTCGGTAACTGAGCTCGAACAGTTCCTGGGCGAACGTCAATCGACCGTGTCCCAGCAGTTGGCCCGCCTTCGCCTCGACCGATTGGTGACGACCCGACGCGACGGCAAGGCAATCTACTACAGTCTCGCCAATGAGGACGTACGCAAGATCCTCACCGCCATCTACGACGTATTTTGCGAGCCAGTGCGCCGGCGCCGCCGCTAGATCTGCGGCGCTGGATATTTGCACCTTTCTGGCGCAGACTTCCCGAAACGGGAAAATAGAGAGACGTCCGGGAGGAAATGCTGACCCCTTCGATCGTCGCGTTCGCCTGCGGGCTTGCTGCCGGCGCCGTACTCGGCGTCGCGGGCCGGGCGGGACGATTCTGCACGCTCGCGATGCTGGAAGACGCGTTCTTCGGAGCGGATTTTCGCCGGTTGAAGTCCTTCGCGCTCGCAGCAGCCGTTGCCCTGCTGGTAACCCAGACGCTGGTCGCGTTCGGCATCGTCGATCTGTCGCGCTCGATCTACCTGACGCCGTCCATCGGACTCGGCGGCGCGATCATCGGTGGCCTGATGTTTGGCGTCGGCATGGCGCTGGTCGGCACCTGCGGTTTCGGAACGCTGGTGCGGATCGGCGGCGGCGACCTGCGCGCAATCGTCGTTTTCCTCGTGCTCGGTCTCTCGGCGCTCGCCGCGATGCGTGGCCTTACTGGGATACTGCGCTTGACGCTGATCGAGCCGCTGACTTTGCGTCTTTCCGATGGTACCAACCAGAGTTTGATGTCCCTGTTCGGTGTGGGTCCCGGTGCCGCCGCACGCCCCGTCCTGGTCGCAATCATCGTCGGTGCACTCGGATTTTGGGCCCTGGCGGATGGCAAGCTCATCCACTCGCCGCGACTGCTGGTGTCCGGCCTCGCCGTCGGCGGCGCGATCGCGTTCGGCTGGTTCGCGACAGGCTGGCTCGCGGACGACGATTTCGATCCGGCCCGGGTCAGCTCGCTGACCTTCGTCGCTCCGCTCGGCGACGCCATCCTCTACATCGCGACCTTCTCCGGCGCGCGTCTGAACTTCGGCATCGGCTCGGTCGCCGGCGTCGTCGTCGGCTCGCTTGCCGCGGCGACGCTGGCGCGCAGCTTTCGCTGGGAAGCCTGCGACGACGCGCGCGAATTGAAGCGGCACATGGCCGGCGCGCTGCTGATGGGCACCGGCGGAATAATGTCGATGGGGTGCACCATCGGACAAGGCTTGAGTGCATTCTCAACGCTTGCTGTGTCTGCCCCGTTGACAATGCTGGCGATTGGCTGCGGCGCGCGGCTCGGCCTCGAATTTACGATGACCGGGGAGTGGTGGCCGACGATCCGAAGGCTCTTCGGAGCATGGACCTGACGCAGCCCTCGCCCAACTGCAAGCCTGCCGGATTAGTGCCCAAACGAGAGCGAATCCGCCGTAGGGCCGCGTGCCGGGCGGGAGCGGCCTTCTCGCTTGTACAAAGCGCATCATCCGGGTCACCACCATCCGCCGGCGCTGACGAAACACCGACTGCTTATCTTCGTACAAGATCGCAAGTCTGGTGACGGACCCGGTGCGGAGACGGACCTTCGCCGAACCGAGGCACTTACCTTCCAGTGCTACCGCGCCAGAGTGCCCCAGATGACGCCCAGTACGATCCGACGCACAAAGCCTGGCAGTTGGTAAATGCTCATCGATTCGGAGCATCGATCACGCCAAATTCCGAGACAGGCATGATCCAATAGACGATCCTAGATCCAGCGAACACCTGCCTTGAGGCGTTCGAGCAACTCCGTCGCGCCCTGCACCTGGAGAATTGTCTGCACGATCAGTTCGTCGGCGTGGCCCTTGACCCTCTCGGCCGATGTCTGCAATCGGACTTCGGGACCGTGTCCCGCAGCGTCAGATGCCGTAAAGCCGGAAACGAGATCGCGCTGTTCGCTGAGATAGTCAAACAGCTCGTCGCGGAGAGATCGGCCGGCGATCAGCGTCAAGGCGGTCGAGGAGAGCAACCCGCCAATCACCACAATCGCGAGCGGACGCTGGATCTCTGATCCTGGACCGGTCGCAAACAAGAGGGGAATCAGGCCCAAGGCGGTGATGCTCGCCGTCATCAGCACCGATCTGAGCCTGCGCTGGGCGCCGTCAACGACAATGCGTCCCTCCGGCACGCCATGGGCGCGGAGCTGGAAGGTCGGCACCATTTTTCTGGCGGCGAGATCGAGTTATCTTGCTGTCCGCGAGCCAGGTTCGGTCACCTCCAATGCGGCGCAAATCGGATCCGAAATTGGCTCCATCTAGAGGCTACGATAATTCACAATCGTGGAGAGGTCAGGCAAAAGGTCGAGCCCCGGTCCCTCGCCCAAGCTGATCATTCCGCCTTTTACGCTGGCGACAGGACCACAAAATAGATCGCGTAGCGGGTTGTCGTTGGCATCAACCTCCAGCCACCCGTCTCCTCCTATGCCGGCCAGCAGATGCGCCGAGGCCAGTAGTCCGATGCCGCCGCCGAGATAATGCGGGCAGAACGACTTGCCGGCCTCGAGAATGTCACGCGCCAATCCGGCGCAGGCGCTGAGCCCGCCCCATTTCGCGATATCGGGCTGAACCACGCCGAGCACGTCCTCCGCGAGGACTTGCTTAAATCCTTCGATGCTCGCGATGTTCTCGCCGGCGGCAATCGGCATTTCCGCGCTCTCCCGCAGCTTGCGCCATTCCTCACGCGGCCGGTCGGCGCGGATCGGCTCTTCCAGCCAGCGCAGATCGAACTCGGCGAGCCGCGGCAGCATCGTCAGCGCCTGCGTCACGGACCAGCCCTGATTGGCATCCACAGCCAGCATGCCCGCGCCGACGATCCCGCGCAGCGCGGCCAGATTGGCGAGATCGGTCTCGGCACCGAAGCCGACCTTCAGTTTCAGCGCGCGATGGCCGCGCCTGAGCGCGGCTTCCGCTGTCTGCGCCGCGCCGCCGGGGTTGATGCCGCTCGCGTAGACCTTGATCCTGCTCGACTGTCCGCCAAGCAGCCGCCACAGCGGCAGGCGCTGGCGGCGCGCCGAGAGATCCCACAGCGCGAGATCGATGCCCGAAATTGCCTGTGCGAACGGACCGGGCTCGCCGCATTGAAGCGCCAGCACTTCGGTGCCTTTGGTCAGGGCTTCGAAGGCCTGGGCGGGACCGTCGAACCTGCGCCCGACGAGGCCCGGTGCGAGCACCTCGTTGACGAGCCGGGTGCGATGCTCCGCACCCGGTGCTGGAAAGTTGGACCAGGCTTCACCCCATCCCTCGACGCCGTCTTCGTCGACAATGCGAACGAAGACGGCGGGACGGTCGAACATCTTGCCGAACGACGTCACTACCGGGGTCGCCAGGGGATAGCGATAGCAGAACGCCTCGATCGAGCGGATGGTGAAGCTGTCAGTCGTCATGCTGCAGATCCTGCCAGGCCACGCGGAGCCGCGACCATCTCAGTAGGCGCGCGCGAAGTCACCTTCCTGCTTGATATCAGTGAATACCGGAAAGCGCGCCTTCCACGGCGTGCCCTTGGCCGTGGTCAGCTGGTTGAGCCGGTCGAGTACGCCGAGACCATCCTTGCGCAGGCTTGCCGAAACCGCAGCCCGGTCCGGGAAGTTTTTCAGGACGGCGTCGAGCCAGATGGTGCGGCCGGCGAGGAAGCCGCCGGCGCCCGCGGCATAGGCGAAATCGAGAACGCGCTCGAACTTTTCCGGCGCCGCGCCGCCCGACAGCAGAACCCAGGGGATGTTCCGTTCGCGGCAGATATCTCCGATCGCATCGAACTCCTTCTGTGCGGCTTTCGCTGCAGCGCTGTCATCGCGAGCCGGCAGGCCGTTGGCCGCAAGCGGGCTCTCCAGCTTGAGCAGATCGACACCGTATTCGGGCTTCGCAAATTCGCGAACACTGTCGATGACGAGACCGGGAAGTTTTCCGGGCGATTCCACGTAGTCGGCGGTGTGATTGGCACTGCCGAGGAACGGATAGACCAGGAGCTCCAGGACGTAAGGGATGTCATGGCGGGCGCAATCCTCGCCGATCTCGCGGACGAACCGCTTCTGATGCTCGTTCACCGCGGCATCGGCATCCGGCCGGTACCAGGCCAGCACCTTCACGGCGTCGCCGCCCATGGCGCGGATCTTCTCCACGCTCCAATTGGTGATCGCCCTCGACTTGCGTCCGCCCGAGGTTTCCTCGACGCGGTGCTCCTCGAGAGTCATGATGAGACCGCAGCGCGGCGGCAGCAGGTCGATCGCGGCGGGCACCGCGAAATTCGGATCGAACAGCATCGAGCTGCAATGCGGCGCGAGGTTCTCCACGAGCAGGCGCTTCGCTGCCGTGACGTCGGAATATTCGACCTGATCCCGCGTGATGCCCTTCGCCTTCGCTATGGCGTCGAACAGTGGCGGCCGCTGATCCAGCGCGACCATGCGAAAGTGGCCGTCCGCGTCAGCAAGCCGTGCCAGGCCGCGGTTCTTTCCAATCGTTCTCATGGCTTCGTCCTCATGAATGCAAGACACTCGTTGATGGTGGGGATTCCGTTACGGCCTCCGGCGTGGCGGCATTTCATCGCAGCCGTCGCCGCCGAAAACGCCATGGCGTCGCGCACGTTCAGGCCGACGCCGATCGCGAGCGCATAAGCGCCGTGGAAGACATCGCCCGCGCCTGTCGTGTCGACGACGTCGACGGCATAGGCTGCCTGCCGGTGCAGCTGGCCGTTCTCGTGCCAGCTCACACCACCTTGGCCGCGCGTGACGGCGATGACGCGGCAGCCGAAGCGCGCGAGCGCGGCCAAGAATTCGTCCTTGGCCGAACCGGCAAAGGATGCGAGCGCAGGCTCGGAGAAGATGGCATGGTCCGTTAGCGGCAGCAGCCGCTCGAAAACCTCGGGATCGGCCATGTCGCCGTCAAGCACCGTCGGAATGCCGCGCGCACGCGCTTCCTGTAACAGCGTCGCGGCGCCCTCCACCCAGCGCGGATCGGCCAGCACGGAGGATGCGCGGGCGACGGCTTCGAGCGGAAGCCAGTCCGCGGCCTCGGGATAAAGGCCGCGGAAATTGACGATCTGCCGCTCGCCGGAGTTGTCGACGATGATTCCGGAGACCGAGGAGCGGCCATCGGGAAACAGACGAAAATGCTCGACATCGACGCCTTCGGCGACGAAGGCCGATCGCATCTCTTGGCCGGCGGCATCATTCCCTGCCCGTCCCCAGAATGCGACAGATGCGCCGAGCTTTGCGACTGCGACCGCGGCATTGGCGGCCATGCCGCCGCCAAGCGTGCCGTAGCCAACGGCCCTGATCTTCTCGCTTTGGCCCGCTAACAGACGATCGACACGCCAGACCTGATCGAGCGCGGACAACCCGAGGCAAATCACATGGACGTGCCTGGCCCTGGACGCCACGTCCGCCAGCGCCGACAGATCTGCGATGTCGGCCACCGCGCTCACCGCAAGACCTCTCCCTTGGCGGCATCGAACAAATGCGTCTTGCCCGGTTGCGGACGCAGCGTGATGCGGTCGCCGACCTTCGGCCGCAGCGACGGATCGACCCGCGCGATGGCGGAGACGCCAGCGAGATCGAAATGGATCAGCGTATCCGAGCCGAGCGGCTCAACCAGCTTGACGGTGATGGCCATTCCATCGGCAGCCTGCGTGGCCGCGACAAAATGTTCAGGGCGAATGCCGAGCACGGCGTTGCCGGCCTGACGCAGACGGCTCGCGGTCTCGCCATCCAGCGGCACCGTCGTTCCACCTTGCGAGAGGATCGCGCGCTCCTCGCGCCATTCGACCGGAAAGAAATTCATCGCGGGCGAGCCGATGAAGCCGGCGACGAACTGGTTGGTCGGCCGCTCGTAGACCGTCTCCGGCGTGTCGTATTGCTGGATCGTGCCGCTCTGGAGCACCACGATCCGGTCGGCCATGGTCATGGCCTCGATCTGGTCGTGGGTGACAAAGACCATGGTGGTCTTCAGCTGCTGCGACAGCGCCTTGATCTCGGCCCGCACCTGCCCGCGCAGTTTTGCGTCGAGATTGGAGAGCGGCTCGTCGAACAGGAACGCCTTGGGATTGCGCACGATGGCGCGGCCCATGGCGACGCGCTGGCGCTGCCCGCCGGACAACTCCTTCGGCTTGCGGTCGAGATAGGGCTCGATGTGCAACAGCGCGGCGGCGCGTTTCACCCGCGCATCGATCTCCGCCTTCGGCGTTCCCCGCAGCTCCAGCGCGAACGACATGTTGTCGTAGACCCGCATGTGCGGATAGAGCGCATAGTCCTGGAACACCATCGCGATGTCGCGTTGAGCGGCCTGCACGCCGTTGACGCGCTTGTCGCCGATATAGATCTCGCCGGACGTGATCGGCTCGAGGCCCGCGATGATCCGCAGCAAGGTCGACTTGCCGCAGCCGGACGGGCCGACGAACACGACGAATTCGTGGTCCGCAATCTCCAGATTGAGATCGGGAATCACGGTGAAATTGCCGTAGCGTTTGACGAGGTTGCGGATCGAGATCGAGGCCATGATTGCTCAACCCAGCGCCAGGACGGGCTTGAGCAGCTCGCCCTTGGCGAAGCGCGCAAAGTTTTCGGGCAGAGCCGACAGGCCGAACTCGCCGTCGACGAGGACGCGGTATTCGTCCTTGTACTTGCGCAGCAGTTCGACATTCGGTTCGAAATCCGAGACCGGGAAGTAGAAGGTCCGGATCATGAAGAAGTCCTTGCGGCGGAACACTTTGCCTTCCTCGATGGTCCAGGGCGCGGCGTTCTCACCGACCAGCACCAGCGCGCCGCGGGGCAGGACCAGCTCGATGCCGAGGTTGCGCGCCGCATGTGCGCCGGAGCATTCCATGATGAGGACGAAGCGCTTCGAGGTATCGCCGACCGGATGCGCCTTCGCACCGAAGCATTGCGCGATCTTCAGGCGCGCTGCATTCGGATCGGCGACGTAGATGTCGTGATAGCCGAGCGCGCGGAGCACAAGCACGACCCCGAGGCCGACTGGCCCTGCGCCCATCACGAGGACCGGACCGGCCTCGCTTGGCGGCACCACGCGACTGACGAAGCGTACGGCGTGGCCGGAAGTGCCGATGGTGTCGAGCAACAACGGCGCGAGACTGTCCTCGATGTCGTCGGGGACCGGCAGCAGGCAGTTCTCCGGCACCGGCACGTATTCGGCATAGCCGCCCGGCCTGTTCCAGCCGATCAGGCTGGAGACCTCCAGGCACATCTGGGTGTCGCCACGCTTGCAGGCGGCGCAGTGATCGCAATGCAAAGGGATGTAGACGGCGCAACGGCGGCCGTGCAGGCGATGGCCGGGCTGCGCGACGACGCCGAAGATTTCGTGGCCCGCGGTGAACTCGGCGCCCTTGTGCCAGAGCTTGAAGTCCGAGCCGCACAGCGCGGTGCGCGAGACACGCACCAGCACCTCGCCCGGCGCGACGTCGGGCATCGCCACGCGCTCGATGGTGATGCGGTCGCCGCCGTGGAAGACCGCAGCCTGCATGATCGAATTCGGACGGGGTGATACGTTCATAGATTACCTAGCCTTTCACCGCACCGAGTGTCAGTCCCGACACCAGCCAGCGCTGAACCAGGGCGGCCAGCACCAGCGGCGGCAATGCGATCAGCGTCGCCGCGGCCATGAGGGCGCCCCATTGCGTCGAGCCTTCGCCGATGAAGTTGAAGGCCGCCGCGATCAGCGTCTTGGTGTCGCCATTGGAGAGCACCAGCGCAAACAGGAAGTAGTTCCACGAGAAGACAAAGGCGAGAATCGCCGACACTGCGACGCCGGACGCCACCAGCGGCAGCGCAATGCGCCAGAGGATGCGTGTGACGCTGCAGCCATCCACCTGCGCCGCCTCGAAGACGCTGCGCGGGATGCCGTCGAACGACGGCAGCAGCACCCAGATCACGATGGGTAGGGTGATCACCGCATGGCTGAGGATCAGCGCGGTATAGGAGCCGATCATGCCGACCTGCCGAAACATGACGTACCACGGCAGCAGGAACAACGTGCCGGGTGCCATGCGCGCAGCCAGCGTCAGGATCGCCGGCCACGAGATCCGCGTCCAGGAAACGGCGAAGGCAGCTGGGATGCCAAAGAGCAGCCCGAGCGCGGTCGATCCGACGGTGACAATCAGGCTGTTGAGCGCATAACTCAGGAACGGCGTGGTCCTGGTCAGTTCGACATAGTTCTCCAGCGTCGGCGAGAAGATCAGCGTCGGCGGATAGGCGGTGACCTCGAACGAGGGCTTGAACGAGGACAGCACCATCCAGACCGTCGGCGCCATGATGAGTACGCCGGCGAGGACCAACTGCACGGTGTTGAGCCAGCGGATCCAGCGGTCGGTGTTGGCTGCGTCGGTCATGAGGTCACCACGCCACCGCGCCGCGCAGGCGGTTGAAGGCGAGCACGGCGCCGAACACGATTGCGGTCAACGTCAGCATGAGAGCACTGGCGTAGCCGATGTTGAAGAACTCGAAGCCAACGCGAAAGCCGTAGATGTTGAGCGTGTTCGAGGCGTTGCCGGGGCCGCCCTGGGTGGTGATGTAGATGATGTCGAAGAAACGCAGGAGATCGACGCTGCGCAGGATGGCCGCGGTGACGATGGTCGGCAGCAGCAGCGGCAGCGTGATGCGCTGGAAGGTCTTGAAGGGAGATGCGCCGTCGATCTGCGCGGCCTCGTAGACACTCGGCGGCAGCGATTGCAGGCCGCCCAGTACGATCAGGGCGACATACGGCGTCCACTGCCAGCTGTCGATCAGCGCCACCGTCGGAATGACCCATGTCGGCGAAGCCAGCCAGTCCGACGGCGGCAGGCCGAACGACTGGAGGATATAGTTGGCTGCCCCCAGCGAGGGATCGAGGATCACGAGCCACATCATGCCGGCCACCACCGGCGGCATCATGAAGGGCGAGATGAACAGCGAACGCACGATGCCCGGCATGCGCTTGGCGTGAAACAGCACCAGCGCGAGCCAGACGCCGAAGACGAGCTGGAGCACCAGCGACAGCACGAACAGCGCGATCGTGATCCACAGCCCGTGCCAGAACTCGTAGTCGGACACCAGCTTCGAGTAATTGGCGAGACCCGCAAAGGACTGCTTACCGGTCGAGGAGAACGTCTGGAAACCGAGCCAGATCGTATAGACGACCGGAAACGCGATCATCGCGATCGTGAAGATCACGGCCGGCGCCGAAAGCGCCGACATCTCGAGCTTCTGCCGGTCCTGCGTGAGTGTCGCAGCCGTATCAGACATGCGTCCGTTTCCCCGATCCAGTGAGGCGCCGGCTAGCGCGAAGCCAGCCGGCGTCAAGCGGTCACTTCTGCGCGATCAGCGCATCGAGCGCCCTGTCGGCGTCCGCACAGGCTTGGTCGACCGGCTTCTGCTTCAGGATCAGATCCTGCACGGCCTGGCCGATGAACTCGCGCGATTCCGGGTTGGCGACGATGGGATAGCCGACCTCGGAGGAGCCTTTGGTGGCGAGCACATCGAGCGAGGCCTGCCATTCCTTGCGCACCGGCTCCTCGTCGATCCACTTGCGATATTCGGGGTCCTTGGCGACCGACGGGCGCGGCGGGGCAATGCCCTGAAGCGCCATTTTCTTCTGCACATCGGGGCTGGTCGCCCATTGCACGAAGTACCAGGCCGCATCCGGCTGCTTGCTGCGCGAGGACACCGCCATGCCCCAGCCGATCGTGGTCGGCACCTGCCCTGCTTCGCCCGCCGGGAACGGCAACAGGCCGGTGTCCTTGAGGCGCGCCCCGCCGTCCATCACGGTGCGCAGCTCGTTCGACGATTCGAATGCCATCGCGGCACGGCCGCTACGGTAGAGCGCCGAAATCTGCTGGAAGCTGTAGTTGACGACACCGGGCGGTCCGAAATCGCGCAGCAGCCGGCTGTAGGTGTCGAGCGCCTCCTTGCCCTTGGCCGAGCAGAGATTCGACTTGCCATTGGCAATGTAGCTGCCGCCGATATTGTGCAGCATGTTGCTGAAGGTGTAGGCGATCGCGGGCTTCAGGCCGCGCGAGACGAACGGCGTCACGGAGCTGTCGCAGGTCTTGATCTTCTCGGCGGCGACTTCGACGTCCTTGATCGTCTTCGGAGCCTCGAGGCCGCACTTCTTGAAGATGTCGGTGCGGTAATAGAAGATAGGCCCCTCGATGTTCATCGGCATGCTGGTCAGCTTGCCGCCGAAGGTCGCGGCCTTCAGCAGGGCCTGGCTCAGCCCGTTCGGGTCGTAGTCCTTGGCGACCTCGCTCTTGGCCATCGCCGTGAGATCGGCGTACCAGCCGGCAGCGGCGAACTGTTCGCCTTCGCGCGAGGGCAGCGTCATGAACACGTCGACCTCATCGCTGTTCGCATTCATGACGGTGACCAGACGCTGACGCATCTGCTGCTCCTGATAGCCGTCGACCTTCAGGGTCATGCCGGTCAGCTTCTCGAAATCTGCCTTGTAGGTCAGCAGCGCCTGCGAGACAGGATTGTTGTTGGCGAGAAAGGTGACGGTCTTGCCCTTGAACTTCATCCAGTCGAAATCAGCCGCGTGCGCCTGCGCGCTCACGGCAGCAATCGCGAGAACGGGCAACGCGACGTGAGTCGCGAGCATTCTGGCCTTCATCGAACTCTCCTCCCGGCTGGCCGCCTTAAACTGGCGGACCATTTTGAACTTTGAACATTCTTTGAAAACGGTTACATCCTAAGCCTCGCATCCGCCATGTCAAGCGATGGACAAGCGGCACAATCTGCAGCAAATTTGCGACATCCCCGCTATTGAGCGCTACCTGATCCGGATGTAACGTTACATCTATGAGACTGAACGACGCCAAGTCTGTGAAACAGGGAATCCGCGCCGTGGCGGCCCGGGCCGGCGTCTCGACGGCATCGGTCTCACGCGCCCTCAACAATCCCGATGCGGTGAGCCCCTCCTTGCGCGCGCGCATCGAACAGGCCATCGAGGCGCTCGGCTACATCCCGCATGCGCCCGCACGCATCCTGTCGTCGCGGCGCTCGCGCACTCTCGGCGCGATCGTGCCGACGATTGACAACACGATGTTCGCGCGCGGCATTGCCTCGCTCCAGCAATATCTGTCTTCGGTCGGATACATGCTGTTCCTCACCACGAGCGGATACGATCTCGACGTCGAATTGCAGCAGGCCCGCAATTTGATCAGCCGCGGCGTCGACGGCCTCGTGCTGCGCGGCGACTGCCATCACGACGGATTGCGCAAGCTGCTCGCGGACAACGCGGTACCCTTCATCAATGTCGGCATCTACCAGCCTGACCGGCCCTACCCTTGCGTCGGAACCGACAACGAGGCCGCCGCCCATCGCGCCGCCGCCCATGTCATAGAGCTCGGCCACCGCCGCATCGGGATCGTCTCGGCGCTCCAGCGCAACAACGACCGCGCCAGCGCCCGCGTCGCCGGATTTTGCCGCGCACTGGCCGAAAACGGTATCGAACTTCCTCCCCAATGGCACGTCGAGGTCCCCTATACGCTCGACGACGCGCGCGAAGCCGCCCGCTATCTCCTCAACCTCACGGACCGTCCGACGGCTGTGGTGTGCGGCAACGACGTCATCGCCTATGGCGTACTGCTCGAGGCCGAGCGCAGCGGCTTTTCAGTGCCGCACGACTTGTCGGTCATCGGCTTCGACGACCTCGACTGGAGCCGCCATTTGCGGCCGAGCCTGACCACGATCCACGTTCCGACCGGAGAAACCTGGCAGCGCGCCGGCGAATATCTGGTGCGCAGCCTCGCCGGCGAGCAGACCATCATGCATCGCGAGATCGATTTCTCGCTGGTGGTCCGCGAATCCACGGCTCCGCCTCCGAAATCCCTGAAATGAGACCCTCGCGATGAGCTCGAATTTTTCTCTGGCGTCCGGTTTTCACGCCGTCGTCATCGGCGGCGCCGGCGACATTGGCGCGGCGATCAGCAACCAGTTCTGCGATCTCGGCGCGACGGTGACCGCAACCGGTGCCAACGAGGCCGATCTCGCGCGCACCCTGCTCAAGCCGCGTGCGTGCCTCACGCTCGCGACGCTGGATGTGACGAACGACGACGCTGTGACGTCATTCGCGCGAGCGCAAAAGCGCGTTGACGCGCTGGTCAACTGCGCCGGCATTCTCGCGCGCGACAAGGAATTCGAGATCGAGACCTTCATGAGGGTGCTCGACGTCAATCTCACCGGCACGTTCCGGACCTGCATGGCGTTCCGCCCGCTGCTCGCGGAGCAGAAAGGTTCGATCGTCAACATCGCCTCGATGAATGCGACGCTGGCGCTGCCGCGAATCCCGGCCTATTGCGCCAGCAAGGGCGGCGTTGTGATGCTGACCAAGGCGCTTGCCTTGAAGTGGGCCGAGGACGGCATCCGCGTCAATGCCGTTGCGCCCGGCTATATCGAAACCGCGATCAACGCCGCAGGCCGGACCGACCGCGCGCATTATCAGCGCATCGCCGACCGTACCGCCTTCAAGCGGTGGGGCCAGCCGGAAGATATCGCCGGCGCCGTTGCATTTCTTTGCATGCCGGCATCGCAATACGCGACCGGAACGGTTGTTGCCGTGGATGGGGGCTTCCTCGCGGGGTGATTGACTCGGAGCGTTCGGCCGATTGCTGCTCCGCACTCACCCAACTCTGCCAACGGGCCCTAATTCGCCGAATGTGATTTTTCTTGATCTACCGGTGCACGCGTCGTGCACACGCCACTCTCTAACCATCTCCACAGCAGCTGCTTGAGACGTCTCGCTTTCAGGAAAGCTTGGCGCAGGTCAAGTCGAGAGAAGCAGAGCTAAAGCATGATTACCAGTACATCGGCTAGTCAACGGAGATGGTCATGTCCGAGCAAAGCAGCATGCATTTTTACCTCACTTGGGCAAAGGAGCGGATCGACGAAATGGACGCCGCACTGGCTTCGTTCGAAGTGAAAGCGACGGAGGCTAAAGCCGAGTCCAGGGTCAAGGCCGACGAGATCGTCGCGGATCTGAAGAAACGGCGCGATGAATTTCAGGCGGTGCTCAAGACGCAAGCGGAAGCCGGCGAAGCCGCCTGGGCGCGCGAAGACGGATCTGGAAAAGCACTGGGCCGGGTTCGAAGCGCAGATGAGGACCTACTTCGAAAGCGCCGGCAAGCAGATCGAGCAGCAGCAGGCCACGTTCAAGGACATAGCAGCAGCGCAAGCGAGAGCCTGGCGTGAGGCGGCGGATCAGTTTCGGAAGGCGGCGGGCAAAGTGACCGAGGCCGCGACCATCGATGTCGACGCCGCGCTCAAGCAGCTCAAATCCGACGCGTCTGAAGCAGACGCACGTTTGCAAAAGCTAAAACACGCAGGCAACGATTCCTGGGCGGTGCTCAGTGCCGCGTTGGCGGAGTCCCGCAAGACGTTCGATCGAGCAAATCGGGCTGCGCGGGACACTCTGAGGGGCACTGGCCCAAAGAGCTGAACCGCTTTCATCCAACCTACGCTCGAACGATCCGGTTCTGGTTCTGCGGCAAGCGGTACCCTGCGCCGGTGGACAAACCAGATTGTCCGTTTTGCTCGCCCTAGTACCCTATTCTACGACGAGCACGTGATCGACCTGTACCATCGGATCTGCGCGCTGTATCGAATGGGTGAAGACGCGGAAACAAACGAAAACGTCGCACAACAATGTCATCGTGCGAAGACCGACCAAAAAACGTCGCATGAGACCGCTTTTGTTCTCGGCGACTATTTCCGGTAACTTATCGAAAGCGAAGTACTTTTATGTGGTGGGCGCACCAGGGCCCGAACCTGGGACCAGCTGATTAAGAGACAGCCACCGGTCAAGTACAATCAATGGCTTGGCGATCGCACCTCCGGCCTTATATGGCCGCTACCAGGCATTCGTCGCACGATCGTAGTCCCTTATTACGACGCGCTTGGACAGCCTGGAAGATCGCGGCGCAGTGAGGATTGCTGCCCGAGCGATGGCGGCCCATCTCGAAGTCACCCTCGCCCGCGCCACGATCGGGCCACATCAAGTCGCCTGAAACGTCCTCGCAATGGGTTCCCGCCGGGATCCATCGTCGGGTCATGCGTCACAGTCCTTGTAGACAAGCCCAAAGCTTGCGCTTCCCTGCCCGCCGGAATTTGTCCACGTTCGCGGTGATGCACTGGCGTTGTCAGAAAATGCGGCGCATTGCCGGATCAAAGATCGGCGTGGAGTTCAACATGCAAAATCCGTGCGAACCATCGCATCTCGCAGCGCATTCGCGCTCCGCTCTCGCTTTCGGCTGCTCGGACTTATCTTCCGATGCGCCAGCCGATAACTTGCCTTGCGCCGTGCGGCACGAGGTAGATGACGGCGAACAGGAGCACGCCGAACACGGCGCCGGAGAGGCCCTTGGAGATGCCTTCGGCGATGTTCGGCACGAAGATGATGAAGGCCGCACCGACGATCGAGCCGGGCAGCCAGCCGACGCCGCCGACCACCATGCCGAGGAACAGCGAGATCGCCAGCGTGATGGTGTAGCTGTCGGGCGCGACGAACTGCACCGCGATGGCGCCGAGCGAGCCGGCGATGCCGGTGATGGCGGCGGAGACGCCGAAGGCCAGCGTCTTGTACAGCGCGACGTCGACGCCCATGGCGGAGGCCGCGATCTCGTTGTCGCGGATCGCCATGAAGGCGCGGCCGGAACGGGAGCGCAGCAGGTTCACCGAGAAGATGTAGATCGCGAGCACGACGGCGAGCGAGAAGTAGTACAGCCACAT